>NZ_AUTC01000157.1 GCF_001461695.1 Sinorhizobium fredii USDA 205
GCGCCTCCAAACCCGACCTCTCCCGCGTCAGCGGGTTAGTTCAATCCTCTCCCGGTTAATTTGTCACTACAGCCTAGGAACTTGTTGCCTTCAGGGTCGCGGAAATATGCGCAGTACGGACCGTCGGAGCCTTCCCCTCTAGTGCCAGGCGCACCCTCGTCAGAGCCGCCGGCTGCCAAAGCGACCGCATGTGCCTCCTGAACCTGGGCACGAGAACGGGCCTCGAATGCCACCATCCCGCCATTGCCGACATTTGCCGTCTCGCCGTTGAACGGTCTGATCACGCCGAATTCGAGCGTCTTGAGCCCATAATAGACAGCTCTTCCGGGCTAAACGAGAACGTGCCCTATACCGAACACGGCGAGCAGCTTGTCATAAAACGCCGTTGCAGCATCCAGGTCGTTGGTGCCTACGGTGGAGTGCCCCCGCAGGCCGCGGATCTTCTCGGGTTGGGTTGTGATATCGTACATTGCGATCTTCCTCTTGCGTTGCGCTTGGCTAGGGAGCTGATTGCCCCTGCCCCCAGAGGAGATCGCGCGTCTTTGTGTATTGGTTTTTTCACCAAGACAGCCGGTGTGTATCGAACTGTAGGCAATGGCTGGTTGATACTCGCACATACGTCCTTCCTCGCGGATCCGGGACGTGAAATTCCGTCGGTACCTGCCGCGATACATGCCGTTACAAAATTCCCGCCCGGCCGACACATCGACAATACACGCCGAAGTCTAGATGTCAGCGCTTGCCTTAAAGATGAAGGCCCAACCAAGTGCGGGAAAGGATGACCTTATGAAGATGTCTCGGATCATGGCGGCTGCGCTGCTGATCGTTGGAAGCGGATTTGCGTTGCACGCGGCCAAGGCGCAGCAACCGGGAATCCAGCGCACCGACCTTCTGCAGCACGATCTCGGTGTGCCTGGCCGCGAAGCGGTCCAGGTGCGTGTTGACATCGAACCCGGCGCAGTCTCCATCAAGCACGCTCATCCGGGCGAAGAGGTGGCCTATGTTCTCGTAGGCTCGCTGGAATATCTGCTCGAGGGTCGAGCGCCGGTCACGCTTCATGCCGGCGAAGCGTTGTTCATCCCGGCCGGAGTGGCGCATGTGGCGAAGAATGTCGGCAGCGGTAAGGCATCGGAACTCGCGACATACATCGTTGAGAAAGGCACCCCGCTTGTCGTTCCGGTCAAGTGAGCGTTTCGACATGCATCCCGACAACTACAAAGAAGGAAGAGCGACAATGACCGCACAGGAGACGACCGACGCGTCCGCGCTGTCCCGCCGGGCTCTGCTCCTGAGCGGAGCCGCGCTGACAGCCCTTGGCATGTTTCGCCCTGCGAAAGCTGTCGCCGAAGCGGGCGCCACGATGCCTTTGAAGGGCGGCGACATTCGCCCGTTCCGCGTGGACGTTCCGGCGGCAGAGCTCGTCGATCTCCGCCGGCGCCTTGCCGCGACGCGCTGGCCTGACCCGGAGACGGTCGACGACCGATCTCAGGGTGTGCAGCTTGCAAAGCTTCAGGCGCTCGTGCGCCACTGGGAGGTGGCCTACGACTGGCGTAAGTCAGAGGCGAAACTCAATGCCCTGCCCCAGTTTCTGACGCGTATCGACGACCTCGACATTCATTTCATCCATGTTCGCTCGCCTCATGCGAACGCATTGCCTCTCATCATGACCCACGGCTGGCCCGGTTCTGTCTTCGAACTCCTGAAAGTCGTCGGTCCGTTGACCGACCCCACGGCGCACGGTGGGAGAGACCAGGACGCCTTCCATCTCGTGCTTCCGTCCGTTCCCGGCTTCGGCTTTTCGGAAAAGCCGAAAGGCACCGGCTGGAACCCGGAGCGGATCGCCCGCGCCTGGGACGTGCTTATGAAACGGCTTGGATATACGAGCTACGTGTCACAGGGCGGCGACTGGGGTGCCATTATTTCCGATGCCATGGGCCGCCAAGCTCCGCCGGGCCTGCTCGGCATCCATGTCAACAGGATTGAGCGCTCGACGACCATCCCGTCAGAAATTGCCAGGGCCCTGAGGAGCGGAGATCCCACGCCGGCAAGTCTGACGAGCGAAGAACGGGTGGTGTTTGACCAGGCCAGGGAGTTCCTCGGCAAGGGATTCGGATATGCGGCGATCATGGGGACACGTCCGCAAACCATCGGCTACGGTCTCGCCGACTCGCCAGTTGGATTGGCGGCGTGGTTCTATGACAAACTCGCCGACTGGGTGTTCACCCGTGGCGAACCGGAGCGCGCGTTGAGCCGCGACGATATCCTCGATAACATCACGCTCTATTGGCTGACGAACACAGGCACTTCGAGCGGCCGGATTTATTGGGAGAACAGTGCCGGCAGCGGCAAGTTGGCCCCTATCGCGATCCCGGCGGCGGTGACGATTTTTCCGGGCGAGGTTTACAAGCCGCCGAAAAGCTGGGCGGAAGGGGCGTACCACAACCTCATCTACTATAACCGAGTGGACAAGGGCGGCCACTTCGCCGCATGGGAAGAACCGGACCTGTTCAGCGCCGAGCTGCGCGCCGCTTTCCGGCCCTTGCGCCAAGCCTAACGCGTCTGCATCCTCGCTTCCGAACGGGCCGCGAGCCGGTGAATATTGCTATCACGGCTTAAGAGATGGGGCGTGAGCGGTGGAGATTACGCAATGGAGCATATCGACCACATCTTGATCGTCGACGACGACCGCGAAATCCGGGATCTGGTGTCAACCTACCTGAAGAAGAACGGTCTGCGCGTTACCGCCGTCGCCGACGGGCGGCAGATGCGCGCGTTCCTCGAGACCAATACCGTCGATCTGATTATTCTCGACCTCATGATGCCGGGCGACGACGGCCTGGTATTGAGCCGCGAGTTGCGTGTCGGCAGACACAAGGCGACGCCGATCGTCATGCTGACCGCCCGCTCCGACGAGATGGACCGCATCATCGGGCTCGAAATGGGCGCCGACGACTATCTCGCCAAGCCGTTCTCGGCGCGCGAACTACTTGCCCGCATAAAGGCGGTCCTGCGGCGCGCGCGCATGCTGCCGCCCAATCTGCAGATCTCGGAGGCCGGCCAATTATTGCGTTTCGGCGAATGGAAGCTCGACACGACGGCAAGGCACCTCGTCGATGCCGACGGCACTGCGATTGCGCTCAGCGGCGCCGAATACCGGCTGCTACGCGTTTTCGTCGATCACCCGCAGCGCGTCCTCAATCGCGATCAGCTCCTCAACCTCACGCAGGGACGCGAGGCCGAGCTCTTCGATCGCTCCATCGATCTCCTGGTCAGCCGGGTTCGCCAGCGCCTTGGCGACGATGCCCGGGAACCGACCTATATCAAGACCGTCCGCAGCGAGGGCTATGTTTTTTCGATGCCAGTCGAGATCGTGGAGCCCCGCTGATGGCGATGCCCGCATTCCTCAATGGAATTCGCCTGTGGCCGCGCACGCTCAGAGCGCGGCTGTTTGTTATCCTTCTTGCCGGCCTGACGGTCGCCCATGTCATGTCGTTTACGGCGCTGTTTTCCGAACGCTACATCGCCGCCAGGTCGGTGATGTTCAATACGCTCGAAAACGACGTCGCCACGTCGATCGCCATCCTCGACCGGCTCCCCGCGGCCGAGCGCGCCGCTTGGCTGGACCACCTTGATCGCGGATCCTACAGGTTCGTTCTGGGGCGCGGCATCCCCGGCAATCCCATGCTTGAGCCGGACGATGCCGAGGTCGCCTCCAAGATCCAGGCGGCCATAGGCACGAAATACCCGATCGAGGTCGAATCCATCCCCGGTGGAGCGCGGCGCCTCCAGGCACATCTTCGCTTGAGCGATGGCGAGCCGCTGACAATAGAGGTCACGCCAAAGGGCGTCATGCCCGTGGCCGACTGGCTGCCCTATGTGCTCATTGCGCAGCTTTCTCTGTTGGTACTGTGCAGCTGGTTTGCCATGCGCCAGGCAATCCGTCCCCTCGCCAATCTGGCGAGAGCCGCCGACACGCTTGATCTCAACAGCAACACGCCGCGACTCAGCGAAACCGGACCTAGGGAAGTCGCCTATGCGGCTACGGCCTTCAATGCGATGCGCGATCGCATCACGCAGTATCTGGAGGAGCGCGTGCAGATTCTGGCCGCGATCTCACATGATCTGCAGACACCGATCACGCGCATGAAACTCCGCGCGGAAATGGCTGAAGACTCCATCGACAGGGATAAGCTCATTCAGGACCTCGACGAGGTTGAACGTCTCGTCAAGGAAGGGGTCGCCTATGCACGCAGCGCCCATGGCAACGACGAAAAAGCCTCGCGCCTCGATGTCGCCTCGTTCATCGAGAGCCTGGCCTATGACTATCAGGATACCGGCAAGACGGTCACGGTCGGCGAAGTGAGCGACGGCGCAATCGTCACCCGGCCGCACGCTTTGAGGCGGATCCTCACCAACCTGATCGACAATGCGCTCAAATTCGGCGGCGCTGCGGAAATCGAGGCTCAGCGCCACGCCGACGACACCCTGGTCATAAAAGTCCTCGATCGCGGTCCTGGCGTCCCGGAAAGTCAGATGGAGGCCGTCATGAAACCCTTCTTCCGCTTGGAGCAATCGCGCAACCGCGACACGGGCGGGACCGGTCTCGGCCTCGCCATCGCCCAACAGCTCGCGACCGCGATTGGTGCCACGCTCACCTTGCGCAACCGCGACGGCGGCGGTCTGGTGGCGGAAATCAGTCTGCGACAATAGGCCCTCAGCCCCCTCGACAACACATCAGGGCCGCCTCGACCGCCCTGATGTGGCATCCATTTAATCACGTGGGCTGCGGCTCGCCAATCTGCTCCCGGACGATATACTCGGCGTACCAGATCGGCCAATCCTCGTCCCGGTGACCGAGCTGCTTCTCGTATTCGCCGTGGGCGGCCTCTGCGCGCCGGAAAGCGCCCGCAAGATCGGCGGCCGAGGCGAATGTCGCGGTGCTCGCGTCGATCCGCCCCGGCAGTCGCGCGGTGACTTCCTGGAAAAGCCAGCCGTTGCCATCCGGATCGCGGAACGAGGCATAGGAGCGGTAGCTGCGGCGCTCGGGATCCGCGCCGCCAACCCGGAGCCGACCAAACAGATACGGCTCGTCGTTACCCGCGTGCACGTCGCCCGCATGGAACACTTCGCTGATGTCGACGCCGCGGTCACGCAAGTCCTCGCGGGCGGCCTCTATGTCGGAAACGATGAGGTACAGCCCCTGGGCGGAGCCCGGTTCCGCATCGGTCACATTCTGCCCAAAGATGACCGAGGCGCCGGACCCGGGCGGGGTGAACTGGATCACCCGGTAGCCGTCATCCCCAGAAAAATCGGCATCGAGACGCCAACCGAGGCTCGCGTAGAATTCCTTCGAGCGCTCGACATCCGAGACGGGGACGACGATGACCTCGAGCTTCATGTCGATCGGCCGCGCTCTTTCGCTGTTGATTGCAGTGGTCATGCTTTTCTCCTTTGTTTGGGAGTCGGCGTCGCGCCTGTGCAAATTGATGCGCAGCGATCTGAACGCCGCCCCTGCGCGATGCCTGCTGGTGTTCCCGGCCGGAACCATCGGTCGGGAGCCATCTTCTCCGAGTCAGACGATGTTGATCTCGACTGCGATGTTGCCACGCGTCGCCTTGGAGTAAGGGCAGGTCTGATGCGCCCTTTCGACCAGCGCCTGTGCCGTGTCACGGTCGATGCCCGGAATGCTCACATTGAGCCGGGCCTGCAACGAATAGGCGCCTGCGCCGTGGCGCAGATCCACTTCCGCATCCACCGCCAGATCGGCCGGAAGTGTTATTTTCCGCTCGCTGGCCGCCTTTCCGATCGCCCCGATGAAGCAGGCCGACCAGCCGGCCGCGAAGAGCTGCTCTGGATTGGTCCCCGGCCTCGAACTGCCGGGTGAGGAAAGCTTGATGTCGAGGTGCCCGTCAGAACTGCGGGATGCGCCTTCACGGCCGCCGGTGGTGCGCGTCTTGCCTGTATAAAGTACTTTCTCGATCTCGGTCATGGTGTCCTTCCTTCGACAGAGTTGATGACGCCGAGCCAAATTGGCTTGTCGGACTGTCGAGGCACACATGCCGTTCCGCACGTGGATGGAATGTTTCGCGACCGGGCGGAAAAGTAAGCGAATGCTGGCAGAATGCGGAACGGACACACTACAATACGAACGCGGTGTCACAAGCGACGCGTGAAAGCCAGAAACAACGAGGGCATGTCGCCAGAAAGTGCGCCGCGATTTGAACAGGATGAAATATCAAAAGCGCGTCGCGCATTTGTTGAACGCGGACGCGCTTTAGAAGTGTACAGCGATCTTGATGCGTCTGAAAGGACGCGGCAGTCGAAGGCAGCAAAAGTGATCAGAAACGATCGACGTCAAAGACAGCCTGGGCAAAGGCCTGGGGCGCTTCCTGCGGCAGGTTGTGACCGATGCCGCCGGTGATCAACCGATGCGCGTACGTGCCGGAGAATTTCTTGGCATAGGATGCGGGCTTCGGATGGGGGGCGCCGTTGGCATCGCCCTCCAGCGTGATGGTCGGCACCCCGATGAGTGGGAATTCGGCGAGCCTTTCTTCCAGGTCGTCATATTTCCGCTCGCCGTCGGCCAGGCTGATCCGCCAGCGGTAGTTGTGGATCGTGATATCGACATGATCCGGGTTCTCGAAAGCCGCCGCGCTGCGGTTGAAGGTGACATCGTCGAAATTCCATTTCGGCGAGGCGAGCTGCCAGATAAGTTTCGCGAATTCCTTTCGGTTTCGCTCGTAGCCCGCGCGCCCGCGGTCGGTGGCAAAGTAGAACTGGTACCACCAGGCATGCTCGGCGCCGGGCGGCAGCGGCATCTTGTTGGCTTCACGGCTGCCTATGAGGTAGCCGCTCACGGACACAAGGGCCTTGCACCGCTCCGGCCAGAGAGCGGCGATGATATTGGCGGTTCGCGCTCCCCAATCGCAGCCGGCGATGACCGCCTTGTCGATCTCGAGCGCATCCATCAAGGCGACGATGTCGGCAGCGATCGCCGACTGCTGGCCATTTCGCGGCGTCTCCGCCGAAAGAAAGCGCGTCGTCCCGTAGCCGCGCAGATAGGGAACGATCACCCGATAGCCGGCCTCCGCCAGCAAAGGTGCCACGTCGACATAGGTGTGGATGTCATAGGGCCAGCCGTGCAGAAGGATGACCACAGGCGCGTCGCCCGCGCCGAGTTCGGCGTAGCCGACATTGAGGACGCCCGCGTCGATCTGCTTGAGCGAGGCGAAGAATGTGTTCGTCCCTGGCGCGATCGCCGGAGTGCCGGCATCACCGGCTGCATTTGCTGCGGCGAGGCCGCTTATGCCCAATTGCGCGGCGGCGAGCGTCAACGCCGCCACTCCCATGAACCGCCGCCGCGGCAGATTGATTTCCCCTGTCATCGATCTTCTCCGGACTGTGTGAACTGCAACAGCGGATTGCGATGTTCATGTATCTCCAATGTGAGTTCGCAAGACCCCGAATGAAAGCTCGTGTAGTTCACCCGGGCCCAGATACAGTCGGATACAATTCCACTGTCGGCTGCACTATGCAGATGCGCTATCGCGCGCATTTCGCCGGATCGTCTGCGGTGGCTGCCCGAGCGTGCGCAGAAAGGCGCGGCGCATGCGATCAGGATCCGCGAAACCGGTCTCCACCGCGATCACGTCCATGGGATGCCGACCCTGCTCCATCATCAGCCGGGCGGCCTCGACGCGGAGATTTTCCACTGCCTTGGCGGGTGACTGTCCCGTCTCGGACCGAAACGCCCGGCTGAACTGGCGCGGGCTCAGCCCCGCCGCATCCGCCAGTTCTTCGACCGACAACACGCCGCGGAGATGTGCTTTGGCGTAGTCGATCGATCTCTGGATCCGGTCAGACTTCGGCTCGAGTTCGAGCAATGCGGAGAACTGCGACTGTCCGCCGGCGCGTCGATGATAGATGACGAGCTTGCGAGCGACCGAGCGTGCGACGTCCTGACCGTGGTCCTTCTCGATCATTGCAAGCGCAAGGTCGATGCTCGCCGTCATCCCGGCCGACGTCCACACGCTGCCGTCGACGATGAAGATACGGTCTTCCTCGACCTGTACGGCCGGGAAGCGCTCCTGGAGCTGGCGCGCGAAAGCCCAATGGGTGGTGGCGCGGCGTCCATCCAGCAGCCCGGCTTCCGCAAGGACGAAGGCGCCGGTACATGGCGCCGCCACCCGGCGTGCCGTTTTGAGCGCGTGGCGCGCGAACTCGATCAGTGCCGGCGTCATCGGCTCGATCGTCGAGCTGGCGCCGAACATCACAGTATCGTAGGCGGTGCCATCGAAGGCCTTCGCGAGAACGCCGAAACCGGCCGACGACTTGACCTCGCCGCCCCTCTCCGAAAGCAGCTCTATCTCGTAAACCGGCTCGCCAAGGGCGACATTCGCCATCTCGAAGGCCGTGACCGCCGCGAAGCCCATGAGTTGGAACCCTGGAAAGACGACAAAGCCGATCCGATGCATGGCAATGACCCTCTGTCTGGAAATGCTGGATATACGATATTTGCGCCATGAGATAAACCGCCGTCGCGGGCAGACTCCCAGGCCGGCACTTCACAGTTTCACGGCGTTTCTCCTTGAGAGATCTTGACAGGGCGGCGCAATGGCGGAGAACGGCCTATTGCAGCGATTGCAACGGTGCCGAGCATCAGCAGGATGGCGACGACAAGAAAGCCATCTGCGAATGCGAGCGCCCATGTCTGCCGTTGTGCTCCGGAAGCAATCTGCGCTGATAGTAAGGCGCCCGCATCGTCGGCCATTCGGCTCGCAAGAGCTGCGAGGCTGGAGATTCGATCTACATCGAAGGCCTGGCCGAGCGACGCGCCTTCGAAGAGGGCGCCGGAATGAACCTTCTGACGCTCCGTGACGACGTTCGAGATGAAGCCGACGCCGAGCGTCGTGCCAACCAGATTGCTCATGTTGAATACGAGCGATGCCGTCGGGAGGTCCGCAGGCTTCAAGCTGCCCGTGCCGACGACCATGGCCGGAGCCAACAGCAAGAGCTGGCCCGCCGAATAGATGGCGAGCGCCTGCCAAAACTGCTCCCCAGCAGAGAGCGCCGTGCCATTGACCATGAGCGCAGTACCAAAGGCCAGGAGGACGACGCCAAGTCCCATGATCAGGCGCAGATCGCACAGATGCAGGAACCACCAGACCAGTGGCAGTGCGATCAGTTGCGCCGCTGCAGCCCACAGCATGAGTTCGGAGATTTCGAACGAGCTGTATCCTTGCACGATGGCGAGGAACTGCGGCACCAGATACGAGCTTACCACCAGGCCGGCACGCAAAAGGAAATTGAGCCCTATCGGAATGCCGAACCTCCGGGTGACGAGCAACCCTGGTGTTATGAACGGCAGTGGGGAGAAACGGATCGCGAATGCGAACCCGGCCCAGGCCGCAACGGATACGAGCGTGCCCCAGACGATCATTTCGCTTTCGAACCAGAAACGGCGCGTGCCTTGGTTGAGGACCAGTACCAAGCTCATCAGGGCAAGCGACAACAGCGTAATGGCCATCCAATCGGCCTTAAGGGCAGGCCAGTTGGGCGCATTGTTCGGAGCCCACAGACGGGCGGCAAGGGCGAGCAGCGCGCCGATTGCCGCCTGAATCAGGAAAAGGCTTCTCCAGCCGAAAATTTCCTCGACAAAACCAGAAATGACAGGCCCGGCCGTTCCGGCAAAGAGAAGCGAAAATGCCAGGATGATGACGGCATAAGGCAGGCGGGGACCGCCGGCGACCATGAAGATCGCGACGAAAGCCGCAGGCCCGTACCCACCGGCCGCGAAACCTTGCACCGAACGGAAGGCAATCATGGTGCCGAGATCGGCCGTTATCGCACAGGCGATCGCCGCCGCGGCGAACAGGACCGAACTTGCGACCAGATAGCGGCCGATACTCAACGCACCGATCAACAGGCCGGAGATGACAACCCCGACACAACTGCCCATGGTATAGGCAGTGAGTATCCAGGAACCCTCGTCCGCCGTGGAGGAAAGACCTCCCTGAATATCGGCGATGTTGGTCGACGCGAACTGCGCCGACAGATTCACCAGGAATGAACCCGCAAGCCCGGTGGCGAGAAACAGAACCTTTTGCGGTGTCAGTGCTGACCCGGTCATCTCACTTCTCCTCGGCTCTCGATGGATCGCCGCCCCCTCGCCGTCGAGCTTTGGGCGACCGGTCATGCATTGATCATGGAGGGTGCGGAACGCGCTCGACTTGGAGCGCGTTCAGCGTCGCTCCTGGACTGACACGCTACCTGATCGCGGCCCGATAGCGGGCGGCGGGGATATTGCGGGAAAGATGCGGCATGAGCTTTTGCCGCGCCGCTTCGTAGGTCTCCCAATCGGCAGCGTCCGGAAGCGATGGGATGGTGATCCGCTCGCCGAGATCGAAGCCGGCGAGCGCGGCGTCCACCATGTCCTCGGCAGGCATAACGATCTCACTCGGCACATGCTCGAGCGGCGTGCCGGCGATGCCCCAGAAATCGGTCGCGGTCGCCCCCGGGAGGACCGCCTGGATGCGGATGTTCTTATCGGCAAGTTCCTTCTGGAGCGACAGTGTGAAGGCGAGGACGAAGGCCTTGCTCCCACCATAGACGCCGTTCAGCAATTCCGGCGCGATACCGACGATCGAAGCGATGTTGATGATCGCACCAGTGCCACGGGCAACGAAGCCTGGGACCGCTGCGTAGGTCAGCCGCGTCAGCGCGTTGACGTTCAGCGCGATCATCTCTTCCATCTTGTCGATATCGGAAGCAAGCAGCGGGGCCGTAGCGCCGACACCGGCATTGTTGACCAGCAAGGTGATGCTGGCGTCGGTCTGAAGGATCTGCTCGACGCGGCCGAGGTCGGCCTTGTTGCCGAGATCCGCCGCGACCACCTCTACGGCGCGTCCGGTCTCGTCGGTCAGCCGTTTGGCGAGTTCATTGAGGCGAGCGCTGTTGCGGGCAACCAGGATCAGATCATAGCCCCTGCGCGCAAGGCGATCGGCATAGATCGCACCAATGCCGGAGGAAGCGCCGGTAATAAGCGCGGTACCTTTGGAATGCTGGGTCATGTGGGGCTCCATTCGGTTGGGTTTGGAGCCTTCATACTAGGGTGAAAGCGCTATGGCTCAAATGTCATAGATCCGGCTTTTTAGGACATGCAATGGCGCATCCTCAACCACCGTCAGGACATTCTAAGGGCCGACGCGTTCAACGCCGACCCATTCAGCAATAGACTATCGGACGCGGTCACCAGCGATAGTCCACCGAAGCCTCGGAGATGCCGGCTGCTGCAGACGCTCCCTGCATGCCGGCCGTCGGCCGGATGGCGCGGGCGTTGGCCTGCAGTGCTGGGCTGGCGAAGAGCGCCGCTAACGCGGACGGCTCCCGAGGGTCGCTGTCCCAGGCGCAAGGCGCGGCAGCGAGTGCGAAGACGGCAAAGGTGGTCACCAGAATGCGCATTTGAACTCTCCTCTTGTTTCTAACCACAATGATCATCCGAAGGTGAAAACGAAGGCTTCGACGCCCGGATCAAGGAAGCGTATCTCGAACGTCCGCTCGCGCACGTCTGCCGACTGGCGCACAAGCTGGTAAAGACGCGTCTCCGAGACCGTGCCATTGCCGTCGGGGCCGACGTCCGAGCCGTGATCCGGACCCGGTGCAACGCCGTCGACCTTCACCTGGAAACGCACTTTCTTTCCCCCTGCGCCCGGGCCCAGAACAAGGTGCAGGTCGCGTGCGCTGAACCGGTATGCGATGCCGCCGCCTGCCCGATTGAGCGTCGCTTGCTCGGCACCGACGGTCCAGTTTCCGGCGAGCCCCCACTGATTGCGGCGTGGCCTTCCAACTGTATAGTCGCGCGCCCCATCCGGCGTGACACCTTCGGGCGAGATGAAATTTCCGGCTCGCATGTAGCCGACATAGTCTTCGCCCGATTGGAGGTTGGCAAAATCGGGCGCGGCTTCGGCGCCTTTGGCGTTCGGCGTCACAAGGCCGCCATCGTCCTTTCGTCTGCCGGCCGCCTCCGCCAGCAGTTCCTGGATGACGCGCTCCGACTGAGCTTGGTCGCCCTCGCCGAAGTGATGGTGCCTGATCCGTCCCTCGGCATCGATGAAATAGTGCGCCGGCCAGTAGCTGTTGCCGAAGGCGCGCCAGATCGCGAAGTCGTTGTCGATCGCGACGGGATAGCCGATGCCGAAATCCTTCATCGCCCGTTTGACGTTGTCGATCCGCTTCTCGAAGGCGAACTCGGGCGCATGCACGCCGATCACGACGAGGCCCTGGTCCCGGTACTTCTCCGCCCACGCCCGGACATAGGGAACCGTTCGAATGCAGTTGATGCAGGAGTAGGTCCAGAAATCGACGAGCACCACCTTGCCGCGCAGTTGCTGCACCGTCAGCGGCTCGGAATTTAGCCACTCTACGGCGCCGCCTAGCGATGGGAAGATGCCCTCCACCGGCAGATCGCTTCGATAGGCCTGCTGCGGGTCGTTGGCGGCTGGTGCGGCGCTCGCCCTCGCCTCGGCGGAGTTGCCGCGCAGACGGTCGAGGAGCGACTGCTCGAGGGTCGTCGTGCTCGCATAGGACAGGCGCGCAAGCAGCCCTGCGTCGAACCCGAGCGCAATCGCCGCAACACCCGCAAGCACGGCGACGCCGAGGCCCTGCCGGAGACGCACGCCAAGACCAAGTGATCGCTTCATCGCCGCGAATACCCTTCCTCCGGCGAGCACAGCGAGGGCAAGCGAGGTGGCCGCGCCCGCGGCATAGGCCGTCAGCAGAAGCGTCGTCTCGACATTGGCGCCATGAAGGGCGGCTCCGGTCAAGACCAGCCCGAGGATCGGTCCTGCGCAGGGCGCCCAAAGGAGCCCGGTTGCGACCCCAAGGAGGACAGATGTTCCGACGCTCGCCTTCTGCCCGGCGGCCCTTTGTGAAAGCTGGTTGCCGAGTGCGACTGCCGGGCGCGTGACCATGGCCGCGACCCGCGTCGAAAGCAGGGTCACGCCGAAGCCGGCGAGCACTGCGAGCGCCGCATATCGGCCGGCTTCATTCGCCTGCACCGCCCAATCGCCGCCGATCGCGGCGAGTGTTGCCACTCCGGCGAATGTCACCACCTTGCCGATGAGCATTGGAAGAATGCTCCTGGCGAAGGGCTGACCGGCGCGGGAAAACACGAAGGGCAAGACAGGAAGGATGCAGGGGCTGACAATGGTCAGCACACCTGCGGCATAGGCAATAACGAAAAGGATCATTGTCGTCCCTCTGCAATGGACCAACGCGCTTTCCCGCACCGGTCGCGCTTCACATGCGCAGCAGGGGACCAGAGGGAAGTATCCCGCTTGTGTCCTCTCCCAAGCGGATCTGTATCAAAATGCAGGAGCGCGTCGCGGGGCTGCGCGGCAAGACCTACGCGCCGACGTGGACTATCGCAGAAGCTTGCGCGGTTGCCGCGCAAAGGAAGTCGACGAAGATGGGTTCTGGCCGGTAATCAACCGGCCGCCCAAACGCTTCTACTCATCCTTGACGAGGAACGGCACGACTTGGGTCAGTTGCACCGCCTCTTCCGTATCGGGGCTTTCCCCCGGACCGTCCGCCATTTCAGCGGGATCCCATTATTGACTGGTGGCGTTTTCGGGCGATTACTCGCGCCCTGGCAGTCACCATCCCGAAAGGCGGCAGAATAAATGGATCGTATCGATGCAATGAAGGTTTTCGTGGCGGCGATCGACGAAGGCAGTCTCGCCGGTGCCGCCCGACGGCTGAAGCGCTCGCCGACGGCGGTCAGCCGAGCGCTGAGTTTACTGGAGGCGCATGTCGGCGTGGAGCTACTGCATCGCACTACCCGCACGCTCAAACTCAGCGAAGCAGGCCAACGCTATGCGGCCGCCTGTCGACGGGTGCTTACCGATCTCGAAGAGGCCGACATGCTTGCAGGCGGGGAGCGTTCCGCCCCCCGCGGCGTATTGACGATCTCGGCGCCGCCAATCCTCGGGGAAGAGATACTTCGCCCCATCCTGGACGATTTCCTCGATCTCTACCCAGCCGTTTCGGCCCGGCTTCTCCTGCTCGACCGGTTCGTCAACCTGATCGATGAAGGCGTCGACATTGCCCTGCGGATCGGCCAGCTCGCGGATTCGTCGCTCATCTCCACCCGGGTCGGCGGCGATGTCCGGCGCGTCGTGGTCGCCTCGCCTCGATACCTCGCCAGTCATCCACGTATCGACGAGCCGACAGATCTCGCGAAACACCAGATCGTGGCCTTCACCAATTTCGGCCTCGACTCGTGGAACTTCACGCCGGCAAAGGGCGCGTCCATCCCCCGGACCGTTCAGTTCACACCGCGTTGTGTCGTCAACAGCGTGCGCGCAGCTGCCGCTTCGGCCGAGGCCGGACGTGGTCTGACCAGGCTCTATTCCTATCACGTTGCCGAATATGTGAGAGACGGGCGCCTCAAGATCGTGCTTGCCGAAGCCGAGCACCCGCCGCTGCCGGCGCATCTCATTGCCCCACAGGGACGCATGTCGGTACCGAAGGTCCGCGCCTTCGTCGACTTCGCCGCGCCGCGTCTGCGCTCTGAATTTGCTCGCCTGGCAGCGGAGGCAGGCACGCTTAACTGATTATGCCGAATTTCGGTTGAGTGCCTGCCAGCCTCCGGTTATTCTCCCAGAAACAGGACTGATCTAGCTTCTTCTGCACCAACGCCGAGGGCGAAGGGCGGACGCTTTAAGCGGCCGCTGCAAGCGAGAAAGGGATCATTTCAATGACCACCGAACAGAAGGTCGTCATCATCACCGGCGCGTCACAAGGCATCGGCGCCGGATTGGTTCGCGCCTACCGCGACCGCAACTACCGCGTCGTCGCCACTTCCCGGTCCATCAGGCCGAGCGCCGACCCGCATGTCCACACCGTCGCGGGCGACATAAGCAAGCCGGAGACCGCCGAGCGGATCGTCCGCGAAGGGCTTGAGCGCTTTGGCCGCATCGACTCGCTCGTGAACAATGCCGGCGTCTTCCTCGCCAAGCCGTTCGTCGAAATGACCCAGGAGGACTACGAGCATAACCTCGGCGTGAACGTGGCCGGCTTCTTCCACATCACCCAGCGCGCCGCTGCGGTGATGCTGAAGCAAGGCTCGGGCCATATCGTCAGCATCACCACCAGCCTGGTTGATCAGCCGATGGTCGGCATGCCCTCGGCGCTTGCGTCCCTGACCAAGGGTGGCCTGAACGCCGTGACCCGGTCGCTGGCGATGGAGTTCTCGAAGAGCGGCGTTCGCGTCAACGCGGTCTCCCCGGGGGTGATCAAGACACCGATGCACCCTTTCGAGACGCATGCGGCGCTCGCGGCCCTGCACCCGGTAGAGCGAATGGGTGAAATTCGCGACATCGTCGATGCCGTTCTCTATCTCGAGACCGCGGGCTTCGTCACCGGGGAGATCCTCCACGTCGACGGCGGCCAGAACGCCGGTCGGTGGTAATCGCCACATCAAGAGTGGCCGCACGGCAGTTCACGCGCGGGCGCCCCCAAGACAAAACCAAATCACTCTCGCAAAGGAGACCGTAATGCCTATCGTCACCGTACAGGTTACCCGTGATGGAAGCGCACCCGGCCGCAAGTCGGTCACGCCTGAGGAAAAGGCTGCGATCATCAAGGGTGTCAGCGAGGTGCTCCTCAACGTCCTGAGCAAGCCGCTGGAATCGACCTACGTCGTCATCGAAGAGGTCGATCTCGACAATGGGGCTGGGGCGGCCTCCCGGCGGAGCCGTACCGCCGAAAACGTGCCGCGGCACAATCCTGAAGCCAGGAGTCAACGCGCTAAACAGCATCCTCTGACCGGCTGGACGTCGTCTCGCCGATAGCGAAGCTTTGCCTGGAAGGAAGAGCAATGGACAAGAGATTCTCTATTGGCGTTTTTGCCGCACTCTTCGCGGCCTTTGCCTTTTCGCTCAATTTCATCGTGCCCTTCATCATCGGTGACTACTCCACCTTTGATTTTGCCCTTGTCCGCCACGTCGTTTCGGCTCTGGTCGGCCTTTGCATTCTGTTTTCGGGAAAAGGCGTGATGCAACATCTCACGCTCCGAAATTGGCTTTCGACGACCTGGCTCGCCTTCATCGGCTATGTCGGCTACTTCCTGACGGTAACGGGAGCCGCCATCTTTGCCGGTCCGGTCATCGCTCCCGCTTTTCTCGGCCTGGTCCCGATCGTTCTGGCAATCATCGGCAACCAGCGGCAGGGATCGTTGCCATGGCGATTTTTGATGATGCCGCTCATGCTGGTGCTGATCGGCCTTGTTCTCGTCAACGGCTCGGCATTCACGGCCGAAGGATTGAAGTCCGTCCGCTCGCTCTGGATCGGTATTCCGCTGGCCCTCGCAGCCGTGGCCTTGTGGGTCTGGTTCGCCATTGCCAACGAGGCTGCAATCGCCACCCGACCCGAAATGCCGTCAGCCGTGTGGTCGGCGCTCACACTGGTCGGCGGAGGCGTGTTGATGCTGGCCTTCTACCCAATTGGTGCAGCGATGCATCTCTTCCAGCTTCCCAGGCTCGGTTTCGAATGGAACGCCGCCGGTTGGCTCTATCTCTGGGGCATATCCCTCGCGCTGCTGGCCACGGTGGGCGGCGTGTGGGCGTGGAATGTCGCCTCCCGAACCCTGCCCGTCGCACTGACCGCGCAATTGATCGTCGCGGAAACCGCCTTCGGCGTCATTGGCGGGCTCATCGTTCATGGTCGATGGCCGACCGCAATGGAAGTCACCGGGGTCGCTATCCTGATCGCCGGGGTCGTCCTATCGATCCGTGTTTTCCATAAAAGTCAGGTTCGATCGGGCAAAGCTCTGTCGCGGGAATCCTGCATTTCACGGCGAGGCCTGACCGCAGCATCCTGATGACATCCGCTTACGCCGCGCTCGAGGGCCTATTGCGACGCCCGAGCGCGGCGGCCACTCCTTGGCCTGCATGCCGCCAGCCATTCCCTACGACGATCAACACCGAGTGGATCTATCCGCCGAGTGCCGATCGCGCAGCGGCTCTCGCAGCTGCAAGGGGGCTGGTCGTCACTCGGCTATCTGGTTCCCGCAGCCATTTTGCTTGGGATCGGCACCTACGTGAACGGCGCCTGCGTCCCCAGCAAATTCAGGTGGCAAGTCGTTGCACGCTTTTCTGCACCAACCGTGCAGGCCTAAAGCAATGGCCGCCTCGGGGAAAGGATGCCACTTGTCGCATCTGGAGCCCTCGCTTCTGCGAGCTGCTCGAGGAACTGCTCCATGAGCCGCGAATTGCCGAAGCGACGATTGGCCCGCTCGTCGGCGAGTGAGAACTCGGGGTCCACGTCCGTCAGGAGTGCCATCGTACGCTGCGCTCCTTGCACGTCTTCGCGCTGGATCAGGACGGCCGTGTGGATCAGCAGGCAATCCGCTTCGCGGGGCGCACGGATCAGGCATTCCCGCAGGACCTGATCGGCTTCATCGAGGCGGCCGGCCGCATAGAGTGCCTGGCCGTAGACGTAGGTGTAGTACTCCGGTGCCATCGGGTGCAGCCGACGCGCGCGCTCGGCGTTGCGCACGGCCTCGTCATAGCTTCCGAATCGGACCTGCGCCTTTGCCAGCGCCATTAGGCTGTCCGGGTCGTTCGGATTGAGTTCGACCGCCCGTTGCGCGGCCTGCATGGCGCTGGCATAGTCGCCGTTGACCGAAAGGCCGAAGCTCAGGACCTGATAGCCGACAGCAAGATTTGGATCCAGGCGAACGGCCTGGCGCGCCTCGCTGAGACCGGTTTCCACATCGGTCTGGGATGCCCTGCCGCTGAGGTTCTGCGCGAAGTCAACGATATAGGTCATGCCGAGATTGGCGCGCGCCGCGGCGTAGCCGGGGTCGAGCTCGAGAGCACGATGACGTAGCGCACGCGCGGCCATCAGGGCCTCGGCATCATTCGAGCCGTGTTTGTACCCGTCACGCGCCTTGAGGACCAGGTCGTAGGCCTGAAGGTTTTCGGTCGGGCGTTCAGCCGCGTTCGATACCTCGGACTCGCGCACGTAGGACACCAGATGCGAGACGATCTCCGCGGTCAGATCGGTCTGGAGCGCAAAGACGTCCTCGACGCGCCGGTCGTAGGTGCGCGACCAGAGATGAGCGCCGCTGCGTGCATCGATCAGCTGCGCCACCACGCGAAGCTGGTCACCAGCGCGCCTGGCGCTGCCTTCCACCACATAGCCGGCCCCAAGTCTTTCGCCGATCCTGCGGATATCCTCCGCCTGGCCGCGCAGCGCAAAAGTCGAGTTGCGCGCAATCACCTGGAGCTCGGGATTTCGCGCAAGGTTGGCGATGATGTCTTCGGTCAACCCGTCGGCGAAATAAGCCTGGTCGGTTTCGCCACTCATATTGTCAAAGGGCAACACCGCCACGGTCGGCCGTGCATCTGCGGGCTTGCCACCTGACAGTCGCACGAGGCTGTCGGTGAGATCCGCGCCGATCGCTCTTAAATCCGGCACCTGGGTGAAAACGGCGAGGACGATGAGCCCTGCAGCCCCTACTGCAAATGGCAAAGCGGCACGCCGGCGGAGAGCAATCCGCCGTATCCAAGCGCGACCACCCAGCCGGTCCGGCTCGAGCCGCACCGCGTAGACGGCGAGCGGCTCGGCTATGTTCTTGGCCTGCCTTCGCCCGATACTGTAGAAGAGCTTGTTGCGGGTCCGGTCAGCGCTGCGCACCACCGCCTCGCTCACAAAAATGCTGGCCGGCGCGGCCATGGCTTCCAGACGCGAAGCGACGTTGACGCCATCGCCGAACATGTCACCATTGTCTTCTATGACATCGCCGAGGTTGATGCCGATGCGCATACTGAACGGCCGGTCGACAAATCCGTTCTGGATTTCGATCGCCGCATCCAGCGCCTCGTTGACGCTCGGAAATGTTGCCAGAAAGCCGTCGCCGGTGGTCTTGAAGGTCCGGCCGCCATGCTTCTCGACGGTCGGGACGATCAATTCGCTGAAGGTCGCGCGCAGGGCCGCGTAGGTCGAGGATTCGTCCTCGGACATCAGCCGCGCATAGCCGACGATGTCGCCCGCTACGATTGCTGCGAGTTTGCGTTCCACTACGAGCCCTCGGCAGTTTTCGGAAGCATCTTCCCGGCACCGCCCCTGCCCGTCCACTCAAAACTCTGTGTGTGAGCGCCCTGATCTACGGACGCGTTCACGATACTTGCCCCACACAAATGTCCATCCTGAGCCGGTTGCACGCTGACGGCCAATGGGCGGCGCAAAGCACAGCGGATGGCACACCTCGATTGTGGATTGATTTGACACCAATCCTTCAGGCGCCCGATGCTGCTCGCTGAAGTAGCGGCCGCAGGCGATCCAGTTCAGCCGCCAACGCACGTTGAGCTTCGGGAACGGGTTCAAGCCTGCCTTCGCGGCCTAGATTCGCCAGCCGTTGTGCCGCCGTCACCACGCCGCCGGCACCGATCACATCCGCCGCGCCTTTCAGTGTGTGTGCTGCGCG
This sequence comes from Sinorhizobium fredii USDA 205, assembly GCF_001461695.1. Taxonomy (GTDB): domain Bacteria; phylum Pseudomonadota; class Alphaproteobacteria; order Rhizobiales; family Rhizobiaceae; genus Sinorhizobium; species Sinorhizobium fredii. Next base: position 19,490 of record NZ_AUTC01000157.1, read on the forward strand.
CCTCAACTCCGCGGCATCGCCGCCGGCATGTGCCGCGTCGATGGCGGCCGTCAGTTTCGGGTATTCGACAAGGAACATTGCCGCCAACTCGCGCAAGAGCGCCGCGTCGCCGTCAAGATTGCTGAGAGCGCCATCCCAGTCCAGCGCGGACGCTTCTGCAGCCGCCGGCTGCTCCGGGATGGCGGTTGCCGGTCCGGCCACAGCGGATGCCGGCTTGGGTTGATACTGTTCGACGACGCGGAAGAGTTCGCTGGCGCGGAACGGCTTCGTCACGTAACCGTCCATTCCTGCCGCGAGACAGCGCTCGCGGTCGGCCGGCGTCGCGCTCGCAGTCAGTGCGATGATCGGCACACGGGCGCACTCGGCTCGAGCGAGCGCGCGGATCGCGGTGGTCGCGGCGAGCCCGTCCATCACCGGCATGTGAACATCCATCAGCACAAGATCGTAACTGCCATGCTCAGCCGCTTCGACCGCCTCTTGACCGTTCCCCACCGCCTCGACGCGATGGCCGCGCTTCGTCAGCAGATCAACCGCGACCTGCCGGTTGACCGCCCCGTCCTCGGCAAGCAGCACGGTGAGCCCCGGGCCCGTCCGCAGGCGCGCCGGGCTGGCAGTACCCTCGAGCTCGTCTTCCCGCATCGAGAAGCCAAGTGCGTTGGTGATCGCGTTCAGGAGATCGGACTGTTTTACAGGCTTCACAAGCAATCTGGAGACATCCAGCTTGCGCAGCAGCGCCTCGTCGCTCGGCCGACCGGCGGAGGACATCATGACGATTCGTGTCTCCTTGAGCGCTGGGCGCAGTCGCATGCAGGCCGCAAGTTCGAAGCCGCTCATCCGAGGCATCATAACGTCGAGGAGTGCGAGATCCGGTAGCGCACCAGATGCCTGTTCGAGTGCATTGAGCGCCGCCGCTCCGTCCACTGCGACGATTGGGATCATGCCCCAATTGACGACGATTTCCTCGAGGATCTGGCGATTGGTGGCGTTGTCATCGACCACCAATACGCGCCGTCCGCGCAATTCTGCCTCGCGCACCGGGCGTGCCTTTTGCGCCTCCGGCGCGAGCACGAAATCGGCTGCGAAAGTGAAGACGCTGCCAACGCCCGGCTTGCTGTCGAGCTGCATCGGTCCGCCCATCTTCTCGGCAAGTTGAGCGGCGATCGCCAGGCCGAGCCCGGTGCCCCCGTATTGCCGCGTCGTCGAGGTGTCGGCTTGGGCGAAAGCCTCGAATATGCGCTCCTGCTGCGCTGCTGGAATGCCGATGCCCGTGTCGCGCACGTCGAACTGAAGGCGTGCCCCTTGGTCTCCCTGACCTACCAAAGTGACATCAACCACTACCTCGCCATTCTCGGTGAACTTGATCGCATTCCCGACAAGATTGACGATGATCTGCCGTAGCCGTGTCGGATCCCCCATCAAGTGATCCGGCACCTCGGGAGGGATGTGGCAGGCAAGCTCCAGGCCCTTGTCGGCGGCGCGTTTGGCGAGAGTTTGCAGCGTGTCGCCCAACGTATCGCGCAGCATGAACGGGATCGTCTCGAGCTCCAATCGTCCCGCTTCGATCTTCGAGAAGTCGAGAATGTCGTTGATCAGGTCCATCAGCGTGTCGGCGGAATGGAGGATGATCGAGACGTATCTGCGCTGCTGATCGGAAAGCTCGGTCCCCTCAAGCAGTTCAGCAATGCCGATCACACCATTCATTGGCGTGCGGATTTCATGGCTCATATTCGCAAGGAATTCGCTCTTGGCAATGCTTGCCTGCTCGGCCGCATCACGGGCGCGCTCAAGCTCCTCACGCGACTTGCGCAATTGCTCCGTCCGCTGCTCCAGCTTGGCAGTGCGCTTGGCCACCAGCTCCTCCAGACGATGGCGGTGCTCTTCAAGCTCGGTAATGTCTGAATAGACACATATCGTTCCGCCGTCGCTGGTCTTGCGCTCGCTGACGCGGATAGTGGTCCCATCCTGATGCTTCAAATTGAAAGGGCCGCGCGGATTGCGGTGGCGCTCGAGGCGCTGGGCAATCCATTCATCGACTGTCTGGCCGTCGAGCGACGACAGGCCGCTTTCCGCAAAAGTTCGAATCACGAGCTCGAAGGACGCGCCCGGTGTTTCGACGGCAAATGGTTCGGCAGGCAGGACGGCACGCTCCGGCCCTGAAAAGAAATCCCGGTAGCGCGAGTTATAGACGACCAGCCGGTCCGAGGCGTCATAGAGTGCGAAACCCTCCAAGGAAGATTCGATTGCATCGAGCAACTGCCTTTGCGCGGCCTCGGCGCGCGCTGTCGCAGCCTCGGTTGTCTTGACCAGCTCCTCGAGATGCTCGCGCTGTTCCTCAAGTTCGGTAATGTCGGTATAGGCGCCGACCAGACCGCCATCGCGGGTCCGGCCTTCACTAATGCGAATCCATGTCCCGTTGTTGAGCCTCAGCTTGAATGGTGGGCCCGGATTTCGATGGCGCTCCATGCGTCGCGCTACCCACTCCTCCACACCCAACTCGCCTACTGGGGCCAACCCCTGCTCCACAGCGGAACGGATCAGGTCCTCGAACCGCATTCCCATCGCGACTCTGGGGGAAAACAGTTTCTCGAAGCGCGAGTTGAACGCGACCATCCGGTCGTCGGCATCATAAAGAACGAACCCTTCCAAAGCTGACTCGATCCCGTCCAAAAGACTGTCGCGTGCCGCTTCTGCCCGTGCCCGTGCGGCCAAGGCAGCTTCGAGCTGCTCCGCAAGCGTATGATCGCTGCAGGAGGCATGAGTAGTGTCGGTATTCTTGGTCATTGAATCCCTCCGCATCCGGGTGGGATGTTCAGGCGCCTTATGGGAATAGACCGCGCAGCAGTTTGGCCTGGGTCACGCGGGCGATCCCCTCTATCAAGGCAGCGGTACGCAGGTCCAACTGGTCATCTTCCGCACGTCGACGCGTCCGTGCAAATGCATCGAGCAAGATCGCCTTGAGCCGGTAATTGATCTCGTCGAGTGTCCAGGTCAGGTTCTGCAGACCCTGCACCCACTCGAAATAGGAAACAGTCACTCCGCCAGCATTGCCGAGAATGTCGGGAATGATATGCACTCCACGCTCGTTGAGAATCTCGTCTGCCTCGAGCGTGGTCGGGCCGTTCGCGCCTTCGGCCAGCAACCGGCACTTGATCCTCTCGGCGTTCTCGGCGGTTACCTGATTTTGCAGTGCCGCCAAGACCAAGACATCACATTCCAGTTCCAGAAGCTCGGCGTTTGAGATCGGCTCTGCATCGGGAAAGCCCGCCAGCACCCGATTTTTGGCCACATATTCCAGTAGCGCATTCACTGACAGGCCGTTGGCGTTGTAGAGTCCCGTCGACACGTCGCTGACAGCGATGATCTTGACGCCCGCCTCGGCCAGAAACCGCGCTGCAAAGCTACCGACATTGCCGAACCCCTGCACCACCGCATTCGATTTGGCCATATCAAGCCGGATTGCCTCGGCCGCAGCTTCGATGACATAGACCAACCCGCGCCCGGTCGCCTCCTTGCGTCCGAGCGAGCCCCCGAGCACCACGGGTTTGCCTGTGACCACCGCCGGAACCGCATGGCCGACCTGCTGGCTGTAGGTGTCCATCACCCAGGCCATCACCTGCTCGTCGGTCCCCATGTCGGGCGCGGGGATGTCCTTATCCGGCCCGATTATGTCGATGATCTCGGCGGTATAGCGTCGGGTCAGCCGTTGCAGTTCGCTTTTCGAAAGAACAGTAGGGTCGACGCGCACACCACCCTTGGCGCCGCCAAAGGGCAACCGCATGAGCGCGCACTTCCAGGTCATTAAGGTCGCCAGCGCTGCGACATCGCCAAGATCGACATCTTCGTGATAACGAATGCCGCCTTTCGTGGGTCCCATCGTCAGGACATGCTGCACCCGATATCCGAACACGGTCTCGACCTGCGCGCGGTCGTCGCGGAAGAACGGAAACGACACCACTTGGGTGCGCTGCGGAAACAGCAGCCGCTGGCGGATGTTGTCATCCAGATTCATGATCTGGGCGGCCTTCAGGAATTGTTGCTGGGCGAGACGGAACATCGGCGAGTCCCACTCGCCGCCATGGGCGCGCTTGCGCGCCAGCGTGTAGCGGATTGCCCTGTCGAGCGCGACGCCGTTAAGCCTGGTCTTCAGCAGAAAGTCGCTGGCACCTGCCTCGACCGCGTGCGCCGCGAGCTTCACATCGTCGAGGCCCGTCAGGATCACCACCGGGACATCCGGGGCAGCCGCTCTTATTCTAAACAGCGTCTCCAGCTCGTGGCTGTCCGGCAGGATCAGATCGAGCAGTACCAGATCAGTCGCGCCCCGCTCGAGTTGTCCAAGCCCGTCGGCCAAGCGGTCCACGGCCACCACCTCGCAGTGTAACTGCATTTCGGTGTCGAGCAGTCTTTGGATCAACTTCGCATGGAGCGGGTTATCCTCGACAAGCAATACGCGCACTGTTTGATCGCTCATGCTTTGCCCCCGCGGTGGCCACGCGGAGAGTATATCAGCTTTTGGTGCGACGGCTGAGCTTTGAAGGGGGACTTCTTCTATCATCTTCAATGGGAGATGAGGGCAACACCCGGAGCGATACACGATGGCGCCGCGGCTAGTCAGCTCCACGCAAGCTGCCCCTATGCAAAGATATTCTCGGGTTTTGAAATTGCCGGCGGGTGTCCCGCCACCCAGCCTGCCGGCGACGCGGACGACCAGGGCATCGACGAGCGGGGGCAATGATACCCGTCTCGAAGTCAGCCATGTTAGCGGGGACACCTCAATCGACCGCGCGCTCAATTCAGACAACGTCGGAATTCGGCCTAGGAGCAAAGTTTTGCCCGGCCTAGCCGAGGAGCGATGGTACGCCTCAATTCGGGGCGTCCATCCTGATCGGACAGTCAATCGATAGACGATGGGTTGTGCAAAGTTTGAGTTGACCGTTTTCGAGGGCGAGGAGACACTTGCAATCCGCAGCAAGGCAGGAGGAAAAATGATGGCCGAGCCAGACCGCTGGCGCCACATGGCAAGCGCGCCGAAGAACGGCAGTCGGATACTCGTCACGATCCGCCCGTCCGAACAGGGGGCGGCAGAAGTTGACCTCGCATATTGGTCGAATGGCGATCAGTTCGGTGCAGAAGGCTGGCGCGCCTCTGATTCCTCGCCCGGCCGCATCATCGAATACGCCGAGCCGGAATTGAAGTGCTGGATGCCGATGCCCTCGGCCAATCTCGATCGCACCTCGATGCCCTCACCTTGGGAAGGCGACGACGACCAAGAGCTCAACGGGTCAGGGATTTAAGAACTCGCGCCGCCATGTTGCGAAGATGATACGCAGCGAGTGGCAAGACGCAGTTGAGCCAAGCGATCGCGAAAACGGAACATTTTCAGGAAATCCCAACCGAACTGGTCAGTCGACGAGGCGGGCAGGTTTTCGCAGTTCGGGGAAGATGATCGCCCACAGGGCCGAGACAAGGAGTGTTCCGGCGCCTCCGCCGGCACCAGACCGAACAGCGCCGCAGTGGCCGGATTCGAATTCACCGAGTTCGTTCGAGGCGCCGATGAACAGAGAGTGGACCGCGGCTACCCGTCCACGCATCGCGTCCGGCGTATCGCATAGGAGAAGCCGTCCTCGAGCGGCGATCTATTACAACAATGCGGAACCAAAGAATGGACCAGCGGCCCGGCTGATCGTCTAAGCGTGGCTACGCGCCGAACAACGTATCGGCTCGCCTCTCAAACGACTGCCATTCTTCCGGTTCCGGTTCCGCTTCCCACTCGGATCTGTCGCGCCGGTCAGCGGTTAATGCTGCCCTGCCCCAAGCTTCAGCACGCTGCATCAGCGACGCCATCTCTCCCTTCAAGCGATGCGAGCGCTGCAGGTCGCCGGCATGCTCGGCGTTCTGGCGGGGATCGTAGAACACGCCGATCGCAGCGCTGGTTGCCTGCCGTGCCGCCTCCAATTGTTCTTTCAAGCTCTCCAGCTCGGCTTTCGCCGCAAAGTACTGTCTCATCACCGCGATGAGCTCGCGGTCACTGGCGCTGATGTCCACGATCCCTCCTCCTTGAAAGTCCTCGTTGGGGGCATTGATCGATAAGAATGGCAAATTCGGGATAGAGTTCCTGCGAAAACGACAAAGCCCGGCGCGGGACGAAGTGCGCCGGGCTTCAATAGTGACCGACAGCCTGCGAGGAGGAGGGCTGTCCGTCGGACCGCGGCTCGGGAGGAGGTGAATTGCCTCGATGAAGTTCAAGGCCTGCCAACCACGCCGAAAAATCGGAAAGTCCTTCAGACCGCGGCCTTTGCCGGATGCTTGGTTGTCGTGTCAGTCGCACCCCAGCGGACGCGGTTCATCGCCGGGAAAGGCATAACTATGTGAGGCCCGGCAGGCTTTGGCGCGCGCGCGTCTTTTTCGGACAGAAGGGTGCGACTTTCCAGGCTTGGAATGGCGGTGACGACCGACCGGACGAGCCTCGGTGAGATGCCGTAGAGAGCTGTCAGTCGACGGAAGGTTCTGGTCGCGGCATAGATCTCATCGGCGCATCGCACAGCTTCGCATACGCGTGCCTTGTCGTTGATGCTGACATAAAGCACGCCAGGGATCGACAACGGCAGCGTCGCCACAATCGGGTCCAGAACCAAGTTGATCGCCTGCGGGGCGACACCATTGAGAACAAAGACCACGACACCAGCCTGGCTTGCCCAATACCCGACCATGATCAGTTCCGTAGGCAGCCGCCCGCCAGACTCGGCAATCTCAATAACGCTTCGTGCTTGCATGTTTCGGCCCACCTCGATGAAAAAGAGGGGCTGACGCCATGACCATTATGGCAATATGCCGGATGGCGCGTGATCGACTACAATCTCATTGAAAGCTTGAATGTCTAAGCTTCAAGTACGCCGGACAGACTATCTTCTTCATCCTCGTTACACCATATGCCTTTGGATATATAGGCGCGCCGAGTTGTGCGCTCTTCTCATGAGATCCGGATCGGTCACCAAATCGCGGCGCCGATCCGCACGACGGAAGCTATCTTTCCATATTTGAATCGTAGTTGACATCCGCCTCTGACCACGACTGCATGTCTCCTTAAATCGCTCGATTTAAGGACAAAGACATGCAGCAATTCAAAGTGCTCAGCGACCTTTGCGCGCCTGATAAGGGCGCCCGGCGCTGTAGGGATAGCCAGGTCTGTCACTTTGCCGGCAGCCTACATGCGGGAGACGCTAACCCAATCAGCAGCCGGTCAACCTTTGTCGTAAATTATGATTGGCCGGCACACTGAAGACTATTTACAAGGAATTAATTACGTGCTTTTTATCGTGGTTCTCTTGGGTCGTGATCCAATCCATCGCGACGCGTAATCTTTTGTCGAATATGATTTATCAGGCCTTTCGAGCTAGTCGACGACAAAACTTACAGACGCACCGTTCTTGACCAACCATTAGGCCTTCGTCGGAGGGGTGCGGTTTTCGTTTGGCGGGACGGCAGGCTTGCAGATATTAGGAAGGGGCCGTCATGCAGCGTTTTTACAACGCCGCAAAGGCAGTGCGCGATAGTTTCCTAATGTTGCCGAGAGGGGAAGCAGCAAGATCATCGGCCAAAGTGCTGCTGGCGGTATGCGGTGCGGCCCTCGACATCGGCTTTCGGCGTCTACGAGGGGCCGTTTTCAGCGTTCAGAACTACCCTGCCCTATACGTTGCCGACCTTGGCTCCGCAGGCATTGCGCTCGCCATGGCGCTATTGCTGCGTTACGGCTTTGCAGAGCTCAGTACGAGGCCCGAGACCGCCTCTGTCCTGTTGTGGTCCGGCGCTCAGTACATCGCCATTTGCGCCATCATTTTCCCCTTGTCCGGCCTCTATAGCCGAAACTGGAAGTATGGCTCCATCTCCGATCTCTTGATCATTCTTCGCGCAGTCCTCGTGACATCTCTGTTGCTCATCTCGCTCCTGTTCTTTTCGACAAGACTGACCGATATGCCGCGAACCGTCGTCCCGATGCAGTCGCTCCTTCTGATCGCCTTCCTCGCCGCCGCGCGGCTGAGCTTTCGCGCCGAGGAAATCCCACTGGCGCGACCCGTTTTCAAGAATGGGCGCCATAAGGGGGCGGGCGACGACCACCAAGTCCCGCTGCTGCTGGTCGGAGCGGGCGACGCCGCCGAGCTTTACCTGCGCGCACTCGCCCGGGACTCGAACGCCACTCATGTGCCAGTGGCCTGCCTCGACAAAGATGCAGACCAGCTCGGGATGAGCCTTCGCGGCGTGCCGATCGCGGGGCGGGTCGAGGATTTCGAGCGGGTGGTGGCGGAACTGGAGCAAATCAACAAGCGGCCGCGTCACGTCGTTTTCACGGAAGCTCCGGCGAACTTCGGCGAAACCGCGTCCGACGAACTGCTGCGGTCCGCCGACAGGCTCGGCATTGCAGTGTCGCGCCTGTCGCAGCTGACCGAGCTCAAGCTCGCCAAAGGTGACAACCCTTACGAACTGCGGTCGATCGAACTCACCGACCTCCTCGAGCGTCCGCAAGCGGCGCTCGATCGCGAGGCGATTGCCCGTCTCGTTCGCGGCCGGCGGGTGCTAATCACCGGAGCCGGCGGATCGATCGGCAGCGAGCTGACCGCACAAGTCGCTGCGTGCGAACCGGCGGAGATCGTGCTGGTCGACAATTCAGAGTACAATCTTTACGCAATTGACATGACGCTCACCGAGACCTTCCCGAAGGTATCCCGGTGGAGTTACCTTTGCAGCGTGCGCCGCAACCAGCGTGTTGAGGAAATTTTTGATCGGCATCGGCCCGAGCTGGTCTTCCATGCAGCGGCGCTCAAACATGTACCCATGGTGCAGATGAACCCGCGCGAAGGCGTCCTCACGAACGTCATCGGCACCATGAACGTTGCCAATGCGGCAAAGAAATACGGCACGCTTGCCATGGTCCAGGTATCGACCGACAAGGTCGTGAACTCGACAAGCGTGATGGGTGCGACGAAGCGCCTTGCGGAGCTCTATTGCCAGGCGCTCGACCTGCACGGTCTTGAAACTGCCAAGGGTCCGCGGTTCATGACTGTTCGCTTCGGCAACGTGCTGGGTTCAAGCGGATCGCTGATTCCGCTCTTCAAGCGTCAGCTTGCAAGAGGTGGCCCATTGACCGTCACCGATCCATGCATGACACGTTTTTTTATGACGATCCGTGAAGCCGTGGAGCTAACGTTGCAGGCATCGGCCTACGGTTTCGAAAAGCAGCTCGGACAGGGTGAGATTTTCGTTCTCGACATGGGCGAGCCGGTCAAGATCGTCGACATTGCACGCCGGATGATCCGGCTGGCCGGTTTCACCCCGGACCAGGACATCGAGATCAAGATCATCGGTTGCCGGCCGGGCGAAAAGCTCTACGAGGAACTTTTCGACGAGAGCGACAAGCGCACTACGTCGCCGGTGCCGGGCGTCCTGGGCGCGGTTCCGGAGCCCATTCCCTTGCCGACGTTGCGCAACGCGTTCGCTCGCCTGCAGCGCGATGCGGAGCGGGGCAACGATTCGGCCGTTATCTCGGTCATGCGTGAGCTGCTTCCGCGCTATGAGCACGATGCCGACAACACTGAACCTCCCGCCATGAAGAAAAAACGGGGCCTGCTCCAGCCGAAAAGCCGCAGCAAGACTGGGGCTCCACGGCGGCAAATCTACCAAAAGAGCGCCCGCAGCGGGCTTCGAAATCTACCAAAGGAGCGCCCGCGGCGAGATTCGGTTGCCGGATTAATTGAAAAATGGGAAGCGCGGTTCGCCTGAACTCCCCTCTGTTACAGGGGCATGGCCACAAGGAGCCCTTCTCTACTGCATGATTCCTTAAATCGGAATCGATTTAAGGACAAAATCATGCAGCATTTCAAAGTGCTACAGCGACCTTAGCGCGTCCGATTGGACGCGCGGCGCTGTAGAAACCCGTCTGACGCCAAGATCCTCGGTCTCAGGTCGGGCGTGCGACCAAGCAGCAACGCCGCAACCTGCGCCGGAGCGCGGCGGCGACGACCACACCTCATGTTGCAATCGCGAAGCAATACAGGTGTCCATTCGGGAGTCCAGCCTTGAGTTCCGCCGATTATGTTGGCCGCATGCAAACAGAGGACGTCGCCAGTTTGACGCGCCGGCCCGATGCTGCGTACCCTCCGGCGCGCAGACGCGTGATCGCCATCGTCGCAAGCCTGGCGGCATCTCTCACCCTTTTTCGGTTGGAGTTGCTGAAGCGATTGGCCAGCGCCGGACATGACGTCATCGCCTTCGCTCCCGAGGACGACCCGCGGGTCGAGCAGGCGCTCGCTGAAATCGGCGTGCGCTTCATTCGTATTCCCATGGCCCGAACCGGCCTTAACCCGCTGGAGGACATCCGGACCTTTTGGTCGCTGCGGCAGCACTTCAAGCGCGTGAAGCCAGACATGATCATCCCCTATACGATGAAACCAATCATCTATGCCGGCATCGCGGCCAGAACACTCGGGATCAAGGAACGTTGCTTCCTCGTCACGGGTCTCGGCCACGTCTTTTCCGAGGTGGGCGGACGCTCGTTCAAGGCGCTGGCCATCCGCCACCTGTGCGTCCGGCTGTATCGAATGGCGTTTAGGCGCGCGACGGTGGTATTTGTCTATAACGACGCCGATGCAGAAGACATTCGCCGCTATCATATGCTGCCGGATGCTGTGTCGCCTACGATGGTTCACGGATCCGGCGTCGATTTGGAGCACTTTGCCTTCGCGCAACCAACTGGCGGGGGGCCTGTTTTCCTTATGGTTGCGCGGCTCCTGCGCGACAAAGGGGTGGTGGAATATATCGAAGCCGCAAGGATAGTGCGCCGCAGCTTCCCCGATGCCCGGTTTCAACTGCTCGGCCATTTTGACAGCAATCCGACTGCAATCTCGCGCGAAGATATCAACGATTGGATCAGCGAAGGAATATTGGACTACCTTGGTACTACGGACGACGTGCGCCCTTATCTGGTTGCATGTAACGTCTTCGTCCTGCCTTCTTACTATCGCGAAGGCATTCCGCGGAGCATCCTCGAAGCGCTGGCGACCGGAAGACCGGTAATCACGACGGACTTGCCAGGCTGCCGCGACACGGTCGAGCCAGGCGTGAACGGCATGACCGTAAAACCGCTCGACGTGATGGCGCTTGCCGATGCGATGGCATTATTTGCCCGCGATCCGGACCTCTCCGAAAGTATGGGTAGGCGGTCGCGAGAACTCGCGGAGAAGAAGTTTGACGTGCACATGATCAACCGGGTTCTGCTGGCCGGCATGGGCTTGACCGATTGACGGACATTCCATGGCGCAGCAGATCATTCCTCCGGTAAATGCGTGGGCAGAGCCGAATTTAGAGCCGCCGCGATGATTATGCATGTCATTACCAACTTCACTGCCAGTGCGGGTGCCGAGACGATGCTCGCACGCCTCCTTCACGGTTCGGCCGATGAACATATTGTCGTCGTTTCGCTGATCGGTATCTCGGATCGGAACCGCAATCTCGCTGACAATCCGAGGGTTGCCTATGTATCGCTGGCCGCCTCGTCGTTCGCCGCGCTTCCGGGCGCGATCCTGCGGCTCGCTCGGCTTATCCGCAAGGAGCATCCCGATGTAATCTTGTGCTGGATGTACCACGCGATGATCGTTGGTACGATCGCAGCCCAGTTGGCCCGCTCTGGAGCAGCGGTTTACTGGAACATTCGCCAGTCCTTGGACGATCCCGCCTCGCTTACGCGCAACTCGCGCCTCGCAATCGCCGGGGCACGGCTATTGTCGAGACGGCCGGCCGGCATCATCTACAACAGCGCGCGCGCCCTCGAGTTGCATCGGAGCTACGGCTACGCAAACCGGAACATGGTTGTCATCCCCAACGGCTTCGAGTTGCCGCGGATCGATCCGACAGAGGCGACGACGGCTCGCCGGATCGGTATCGTCGGTCGATTTCATCCGCAGAAGGATCACGGCACGTTCTTCAAGGCGGTGGCTGCCGTGCGCAAGACGCACCCGCAGGCTCTGTTTTCCGCGGCCGGCAACGGGCTTTCCCGCGACAACCGCGCTGTGATCGACTTGATGGCGGAGGCGGGCTTGCCTGAGCACGCCATCGATCTCAGGGGCGAGATTTCCGACATGCCTTCCTATTACCGCAGCATCGACGCCCTGGTGCTGTCGTCCAGGACCGAGGGTTTTCCGAACGTGATTGCGGAGGCCATGAGTTACGCCAAACCGATCGTGACGACGGACGTCGGCGATGCGGCCGCGGTCACGGGAAATGCCGGCATTGCCGTCCCCCCACGTGATCCGGATGCGCTCGCTGGAGCAATCCGCAGCATCCTCGACCTTTCGCCCAGTGAATATGCCCGCTATGCGCACCAGGCGCGGAACCGGGTCGAAAGCGAGTACGCGATCACCGCCATAGCGGCGAAATATGCCGCATTTCTAAAGCGTTAGAAGGAAGTATTGCGCACAATCAATCCAACAGCCCCTCGTACTTTCCTCTGTCATCAGGCCGCCGCAAGGAAATATTGCGCCCCGCACGACCTCCAGCGCAGTTGAGATCTATTGCCGGCTTCTATAATAAGTAGTAAACATTCGCTTTCCACTGCAAAACGTTGCGTGTCCTTGCGTCTCTGGGCGCTTTCGGGCCGGGGATCACTTTCGCGCCCCATTCTGAAATTATCCGCCTCCTGAAACTGCTAGGAGATCACGATGATTTTTAAAGGAACCAACCTCACCGACACGATTCGCGGCACCCTCTATAACGACGAGCTCTGGGGCTACGCCGGCGACGATTACCTCGAGGGCGGCGACGGCAATGACAGGCTTTTCGGTGGGCTCGGCAACGACCACATCAAGGCGGGCGCCGGTGACGACTATGCCGAAGGCGGCGACGGCAACGACAGCATCGAGGGTGGGCTTGGGACCGATACGCTCATCGGTGGTTTGGGCAACGATATCTTCGAAGGCGGTGACGGCAACGACATCATCGACGGTGGTGACGGCCACGACCACATCCTGGGCGACGGCGGAAACGACAAGATCTACGGTGGAGCAGGCGAAGAATATATCGACGCAGGTTACGGCGACGACATCATCTATGCCGGCTCGGGAAATGACGGCTTCAACAATCGCATAGATCCGGCAACTGGAAAGCTGACGCAGCAGGCTGTCTCGGGTGGCGCTGGCAACGATACGATCTATGGAGAAGAGGGCAATGACGCCCTGAAGGGCCAGTCTGGAGACGACCGCGTCTATGGCGGCATCGGCGACGACATGTCGATGGCGGCGACGGGAACAACTATCTCGATGGCGGCGACGGCAATGACGTGCTCGATTCCGAAACTGGAATCGACGAAGCCCACGGCGGCATCGGCAACGACAGGATCTCGGTCGGTAACGGCAACGACATCGCCTTCGGGGATGACGGCGACGACATCCTGTCTGGCGAAGGCGGCGCGGACTCGCTCACAGGCGGCAACGGTATCGACCTTATCTATGCCGGCGATGGCAATGACACCTTGCGCGGTGACGTCGGGAAGGACACGCTCATTGGTGAAGCGGGAAGCGACATCCTTTGGGGCGGTGCCGACTCCGACCGTTTCGTCTTCAAGGCAACCCCCGCGCTCAGCGGCCAGGACACGATCATGGACTTCCAGGATGGCGTGGACTTCCTCGTCATCGAAAAGCTCGGGGTCACGCAATATTCCAGCTCCGGTGCCAACGGGACCGTCTGTGCCTATGATACCTCCGGCGGCGACGTCTTGATAAAAGCTCACAGCTCCGGCGGCCAGGCGTTCTCCATCCTCCTGGACGACCCCAACGGCACTCTGAGCGCCGCTAGTTTTTCGAGAGGCGACTTTCTCTTCGCCTGATGCAGATCGCCACGAGGCCCTGACGCACCAATGAATTCGAGAAGGCGACACGCCTTGCGGGGTGTCGCCTTCAAGGCAACGTGCTTGCCAGCAAAAGAACAAGCAGGAGCGTTGCGACCTCCCGTTGCTATTTAGGGCCTCACTGCAGTCCCTGCCTCAGGTTCGCGAGGCAGTGTTGGTCTTGCCGCTCGCGCTCTGGAAGTCCGCAAGCCCGGTCTCTACTTTCCATGCCTCGATGCCTTGGCGGAACGCGCGCGGCGTGTAGGCCAGTTGCTCGGCGGCCCTGGCGACATTCAGCGCCGCAAAGCCCGCCGCCGCGGCGTCCCTGTCTTCACCTTCCACTCGGATCAGGGAGGGGTCCGCTCCAATCACCTCGGCAATGATACGGGCAGCCTCCAGTGACGTGCAGGCCTGCCCGCTGCCCGCGTTGAATACGCCCTCGCTTTCGGCTGCGACGGCTTCGAGAGCCAGTGAAGCCACGTCGTCGACATAGACAAGATCAACGCGGTAGGCGCCCCCATCGCGAATAATCACGGGCTGTCCGCAAGCAAGCGCGCGGATGAACGCTGTCACCATGCCTTTGCCGTGCATGCCGGGTCCGTAGACCGATGCGGGCCGAAGGACCGTCACGGGTATCCCCTTCGCTTTTCCGAATGCGAGCAGGCAAATCTCCGCTGAGAGCTTGCTCGCCAGATAATAGCTCGCGCGATTGACGGGAAAGGCGGGACTCGTCTCCGAGGCGGGCTCGGGGGCGGGCGTATACACCTGTCCCGATCCAAAGTGGACGAACTGCTGAACATCCTGCGAGGCGGCATCCATCGCAACCTGCAGCGCTCCGTTCGTGTTGAGTTCGAAACACTTGGCGGCCTGATGGGGATCGCTGAGGTCAGCAGGAATAAAGGCCGCGAGATGAAGAAGCGCATCCGCTTGCCTTACCGACGGAAGCGGCTCGCCGATCGACCACTGCTCAATGCGCAAGCGCGTATGCTTGCGCACCGTAACCCGCTCTGGATCGCGCACAAGCGCCGTGACGGCGTCGCCTCGCGCAAGTGCATGCTCAATAAGTCTCGTCCCGATGAAGCCCGTCGCGCCAGTTATCACCAGTTCCTTGGGACTCACGGCCGATCTCTTTCCCTCAGGCTTCTTCTTCAAGACGAGCGGAGGCCGTGACCAGTTCGCCGGATCTGACGACGGTTTCCGACCAGTGCCGCAATATGGTTACCGGCGTGATTTCCGGCTGAACGACCGGTTCGCCGAACAGCAAAAGCCGGATGCACATCTCCACTTCATTGAAGCCAGCATGGATTCTCACCGCGGTCGTGCCGGAAAACCGCGCATTGATCTCGAAGATCCTGGGAACGCCGTCGTCGAGGCGAAACTGGAAATTTGCAGGCCCGTAGGCGCCGAGGGCGTCTGCCGCCTGCGCCATTGCCGCGTTGAGCGCGGGAAACGGCTCAGCAAAGGCGCGGTAGGTATTGCCGTCGCGCAGGTCTCGGCGCATGACGATCGTCGCGCGACATTGCCCGTCGAAGGTCAGTGTGCCGGCCGTGTATTCGGTCGCATCGGAGCCGACATATTTCTGTATGACGATGCCGGGCTGCTCGGCTATTGCCCGCTTTAGCTGGTCTCGATCGCGGACGATGCCGAAGCCTATCGACCTGGCGCCGATCCTCGGTTTGACGATAAGCGGAAAGCCGCACTCTTCGATGAGCGCCTCCTCATCGCCCGGCAGGCAGGAGGGAACGAAGCCCAGTCCGCGTTCCCGGAGGAACTCGGAGGTAAGCCACTTGTCGTTGGCGACAGATACGACATGGGGCGAACTGATGATCACCTTGGTTCCGTAGGTCGTCTCGATCGCTTCGCGGTTAGCGGAAAGGATCGGCAATTCCACGTCGGTTCCGGGAATGAGGATGTCGGGCCGCTCGACGCGCAGCAGGTCGCCCAGCCTGTCCAGATAGTCCGGGTCCTTCGCCATCGGAACAAGATAGGCGGCATCGCCCCAGTAGAGCCCGGCCGAGAGCGGGCTCGGGTCCCCCACGATTATAGTCGCTCGAAGCGTGGAGCGCCGCAACGCGCGAATGATACCCTGTCCGAGGAGGGCGCCCGCGCCCGTGATGAAGACCTTCATGTCAGCCCTACCCCCAGTTCAAGAAGCCTGTCCCGGCAACGGCCCAACTCGCTGAGCTTGTGCGCATCGGAACCGATCGAAACGAATGGATTGATCTCGTCGCACAAGGCCAAGAATCCAGGCATATCGTCCAGGTATGAGGAGTTGATCTCGATGGCGATCCCCCGCTCGAGCGTCGCCTTCATCAGCGCGCGAAAGTAATCTTCCGGAAACCGGCCGTATCGCCTCAAGCTCATCCCACCCGGATGTCCGAGCACGTCGATCGGCGCGTTCGCAATCATGCCCATCGACAGCCGGAATTCGATTTCGGCCGTCTCCTCGAATGACAATTGCTTGAAATCGAGATAGCCGCCCTGCCCGTCCGGCAAACGGTGGACGACGCCAAGGACGATATCGCAGGCGTCGAGCACGGATTGCGACACATCCAACCGTCCATCGTCGTCCATTGCTTTCGTCTCGCAACCGACATAGACGCGCATATCGCCGACGGCATCCACAGCCGAATAGATCTCGGCCTTGAAATCGGGAAACCAGGACGTGTCTTCCCGGACATGCTCCGTGAAGGCGAGCTCGGCGAGGCCGCGTTTTTTGGCGGTTTGCAGCACCTCGAGCACCGTGGCCTCACCATCGGTCCAGTTGGTATGGACCTGGAGTTCGACATTCAGTTGCTCGCGACTGAGACCCCGAAAACGGGAGAACACAGGCTTGCCGCTATCCGTCTTTCGTTGCGGTTCCATGCTTTTCATTGCGCCCTTTGATACGTTTCCTTCTGTTTCCGTCAGTCGGAGCGCACCCAGCGGTCGTGCCACAGGTTGAACATCAGCACCGCCCACAATTGCGGACCCCAGTCGACGCGGCCGGCAAGATGTGCCTTCCAGCGACTGACGATCGGCTCGGCGCGGAAGATTCCATCACGCTGCAGGCGAGACGGCGACAGCATCTCTTCCGCCCAGGCGCGCAGCGGTCCGCGCAACCAAGCGTTGACGGGGACGCCGAATCCGCGCTTTGAAAGATTTATGAATTGTTCCGGCAGCCTTCGGGACAAGAGCTTGCGCAGCGCGGGCTTGCCGGGGGCTTCGGCAAAACACAACTCCCTTGGCGCACGCCAGGCCAGTTCGACGAAGCGGTAATCGAGCAACGGAGCGCGCATTTCCAGGCCCACCGCCATCGAAGCTCGGTCCATCTTCACGAGGATGTCGTCGGGCAGATAGTCGACCATGTCGCGGTACATCATTCTGTCGACTGCGCCCAGGCAAGCCGGTATCCGCTTCGAGGTCATTGCGGTCGGAGGCTCTGCGCCGCCGAACACGACGTCGGCCGGGTGTGACCAGAGCGTGCGAAAGTCCAGGTAGCGGGCGTCCGGGTCCTCGATCTCCAGGAGCTCGGCAAGTCTTCTTAGCCGTTTGCCGGTCACTTCGTCCTGAAGCGAAGACGGACGCGCATGGCGAGCCGCCGCGGCGGCAAATTCCAGCGCCCAGTGAGGCGCGTGCCTTGCGGCCCTAAGGGCAACGACAGGCGTTTTCCTCGCCAGCCGGTCGAAGGCGAGCATTTGCCGATAGCGTTTGTAGCCGCCGAAGAACTCGTCGCCGCCATCACCCGAGAGCGCCACCGTTACGGTTCTTCGCGCCAGCTTCGATACAAGCAGCGTCGGAATCTGTGAAGGATCGGCGAAGGGCTCGTCATACACATCCGGCAACTCGGTTACGATGCGCAGTGCGGTGTCGGGTTCTGCCGTGATCTCCGTATGATCGGTGCCGAGCTGCCTGGCGATGCCTGATGCCAGGTCCGCCTCGTTATACTGCTCCTCTAGGAAGCGCACGGTATAGGTTTTCACACGCGAGGTCGAAACTTCCTGCATAACGGCCGACACCAAGGAAGAGTCGACGCCGCTGGAAAGGAGGGCTCCCACCGGAACGTCGGAGACAAGGCGCTCGCTCACCGCCCGTTTCAATTCGGCGTCGAGCGCGTCCAAGGCTTCGTCCGGGCATTCGATCCGCTGCGCATAGCCTCGTTCCGCCGCCTCGAAAGCATCCCAATAGCTCTTGGCCCCGCTCAGGGCGGCCGACGCCGACACCGGCGGCGTATCGACCGAGAGACTCAGCCAAGAGCCATGCGGAAGCTTGAAGATGTCTCGGTAGATCGAATAAGGCGTCGGCACGTAGCCGTATCGAAGAAAAAGCGTGGCCGCCTGGGGGTCTACTTCAACGGAGCGAAAGGATGGATGCGCCCTGATGCTTTTCAGTTCGGAGCCGAAGGCAACGCCGCTCTTGGATACGCCGATATACAGCGGCTTCTTTCCTATTCGGTCGCGAGCGAAGATGATATGTCGCGTGGCACTGTCGTAAAGCGCAAAGGCGAACATGCCGTTGGAGCGCTGCAATGCACTTTCCAGGCCGTAGGTCTCTATCGCCTCCAGGAGTACTTCGGTATCGGAGTGACCGCGGAAGCGAGCGCCCTGCTCCTCCAATGCGGCCCTCAGGCCAAGGAATCCGTAGATCTCGCCGTTGAAGACGATCGAGTAGCGGCCACTGCTCGAATGCATAGGCTGGGCACCCGTGGGGGAGAGGTCAATGATGGACAGGCGGCGGTGTCCGAGCCCTACACGGCGCTCGTGATCGAGCCAGGTACCCGACGCATCGGGCCCGCGGTGAGCGAGGGCGTCCGTCATGCGCGTCAGTATCTGCGCCACCTCCTCCCGACCGCGATGCGCATAATCTATCAGGCCGGCAATTCCACACATGAGATATTCCTCTTGGCGATTTGCAGCGAACCCCTGGCGGGACTAAAGAGCCGCCAACACCGGAGACATGTCGGCCCAAGCGACGAAATGCGGATTTGCGAAGTCGCTGTCGTCGGGCTGCTTCATCTTGCCGTAGAGGAGGCGCGAGCCGTCCAGCCGGACGACCGATCCGCCGGCGGCATTGAGCACCGCATCGCCCGCCGCCGTATCCCATTCCATCGTGCGGCCGAAGCGGGGATAGACATCCGCCTTGCCTTCGGCGAGCAGGCAGAACTTGAGCGACGAGCCGACGGAAGTGTAGTCCGTGACGCCGTGCCCGGCAAGGAACGCCTCGGTCTCGGAACTGTTGTGCGAACGGCTGGCGACGGCGGTCAGCGCCGGACCGCGGGGGCGCACCTGGATCGCCTGCCGATGTCCAACCACGGCGCCGGCGCCGAAGACGAGTTTCTCGGCCCGGCCTTTGTCGGCGACATAGGCGCAGCGCTGCGCCGGGGCATAGACGATGCCGGCTACGGGAAGGTTGCCCTCGATAAGGGCAATATTGACGGTGAAGTCGTCGCGCCGGTTGATGAATTCCTTCGTCCCGTCGAGCGGATCGACCAGGAAGAACGTGCCACAACTGATATCGGGGACGCAGCCTGAGGCGACGGCCTCCTCGGCAACGACCGGGATATGCGGAAAGGCTGCCGCCAGCCTGTCGAGGATGATCGCTTCGGCCCGCTGATCCGCCTCGGTCACCGGCGAACGATCATCCTTGTAGCAGATGGTCGGGCCTGCCTCGTAGACGGCGAGGATCGAGGCGCCGGCCTCGAGCACGATGCGCTCGAAGAGTTCGCAAAGGGGCGTCATCTATCCCCCCTTTGTCCATCGAGGAATGCCTCGATTTTCAACGCAAGGGTAGTCGGGTCCTCTTCGACCGTCTTCAGATGCAGTTCGGGGTTCTCCGGCGCCTCGTAGGGCGAGGAGACGCCGGTAAAATTGGCGATCTTGCCGGCGAGTGCCTTTTCGTAAAGCCCCTTCGGATCGCGCCGCGCGCATTCCTCGAGCGGTGTGTCGACGAAGATTTCTATGAACTCGCATTCCTCCATCAATTCGCGCGCCATCTGGCGCTCGCCGCGGAACGGCGAGATGAAGGAGACAAGCACGATCAGCCCGGCATCGGCCATCAGCTTGGCGACCTCGGCGACGCGGCGGATATTCTCGACGCGATCGGCTTCGGTGAAGCCAAGGTCCCGGTTGAGCCCGTGGCGCACATTGTCGCCGTCGAGCATGTAGGTGTGCTTGCCGCGGGCATGCAGGAGCCGGTCGAGCGCGTTGGCGATCGTCGACTTTCCCGAGCCGGAAAGTCCGGTGAACCACAGCACGGCCGGGCGTTGGCTCTTCATTGCGGAACGCGCCGCCTTGTTCACATCGGTCGCCTGCCAATGCACGTTGTCGGCGCGCCTGAGAGGGAAATCGATCATGCCGGCGCCGACCGTCGCGTTGGTGGCCCGGTCGACGAAGACGAAATTGCCGGTCGCCCTGTTATCCTTGTAGGCGTCGAAGACGATCGGCGCCTGCGTCGAGATGTTGCAGACGCCCACCTCGTTCATCTGCAAGGACTTCGCCGCCTCGCGGGCAAAGCTGTTGATATTCACCTGATGCTTGAGCGCGGTAACCGTCGCGCTGACGCTGTCCGTCTCCGTCCTGAGGATGTAGCCGCGCCCGGGCAGCATGGGACTGGCGTCGAACCAGATGACATGCGCCTGGAACTGATCCGCCACGAAGGGCCTCGCGGCGGGTGCCACCAGCATGTTACCGCGCGAAGCGTCGACCTCGTCGGCAAGGACGAGTGTCACAGCCTCGCCCTCGGCGGCCGTGGGCAGATTGCCGTCGAACGTGACGATCGCCTCGACCGACGAATGCTGCCCGGATTTTGCGACGACGACCGGATCGCCGACGGAAATCCGGCCAGAAGCGATCTGCCCGGCATACCCGCGGAAATCCGCATGTGGGCGCATGACCAGTTGCACCGGAAGGCGGAAGGGCCGCTCCGCCGCGGGCGGGTCGAGCTGCACCGTCTCCAGGTACTCGAGGAGCGCCGGCCCCTTGTACCAGGGCGTGTTCTGCGATGCCGAAATGACGTTGTCGCCGAACCGCGCGGAGATGGGGATCGACTGGATGCTGACAAAGCCGAGCTTCTTCGCGAAAGCCCGGTAGTCGCGGGCGATCTCGTCGAAGACCGATTGACGGAATTCGACGAGGTCGAACTTGTTGACCGCCAGGACGAGGTGACGGATGCCGAGCAACGAGGCGATATAGGAATGGCGCCGGGTCTGCGGGAGAATGCCCTGGCGGCTGTCGATAAGGATGACGGCTAGGTCGGCTGTCGAAGCGCCGGTCACCATGTTGCGCGTATATTCCTCGTGGCCGGGCGTGTCGGCGACGATGAATTTGCGCTTCGATGTGGCGAAATAGCGGTAGGCGACGTCGATGGTAATGCCCTGCTCGCGCTCCGCCTCGAGGCCGTCAAGCAGCAAAGCGAGGTCGATTTCCTCGCCATTGGCGGTGCCCGGAGAGCCGACGCGCCCGAGATTCGTCAGTTGGTCCTCGAAGATCAGCTTGGCGTCGAAGAGCAAGCGCCCGATCAGCGTCGACTTGCCGTCGTCGACAGAGCCGCAGGTGATGAATCGGAGTACGGTCTTGCTGTCGTGTTCGGCCAGGTGCGCGCCCAAGTCGTGCGGCGGCACGGATTGAAGATACGACATCAGAAGTACCCCTCGCGCTTCTTTTTCTCCATCGCACCGGCCTCGTCTGTGTCGATCAGCCGACTCTGCCGTTCGGAGGTGCGCACCGTAAGCATTTCCCGCAATATGTCCGGAACCGTGGCAGCCTCGGAGTCGATCGCGCCGGTCAGTGGATAACAACCGAGCGTACGGAAACGAACCATTCGGTCCATCACCTCTTCGCCCGGCTCGAGGGGCATGCGGTCGTCGTCAATCATGATCAGCATGCCGTCGCGGCTCACCACCGGTCGGCGCGCCGCAAAATAAAGCGGCACGATCGCGATGTTTTCCTGCAGGATGTATTGCCAGATATCGAATTCGGTCCAGTTGGAGAGAGGAAACACCCGCATCGTCTCGCCGGCGCCGACGCGCGTATTGTAGGTCTTCCACATCTCGGGGCGCTGGCGCTGCGGGTCCCATCCATGCTGGGCGTTGCGGATCGAGAACACCCGCTCCTTGGCCCGCGACTTCTCCTCGTCCCGCCGCGCGCCGGCTAGCGCCGCGTCGAACCGGTATTTCTCCAGGGCCTGCCTGAGCGCCATGGTCTTCATGACGTGGGTGTGCAGGTTGGAGCCGTGCGTAAAGGGACCGACGCCCTGGTCGACGCCGTCCTGGTTGATATGAACGAGAAGATTGAAGCCCAGCTCCTGCGTCATCCGATCGCGAAACGTGATCATCTCCCGGAACTTCCACGTCGTGTCCACATGCAGGAAAGGAAATGGCGGCTTTGCCGGGTAGAACGCCTTCAGCGCCAGATGCAGGAGTACGGACGAGTCCTTGCCGATCGAGTAAAGGACAACCGGGTTCGAAAATGTCGCGACTACTTCTCGAAGGACGTGAATGGCTTCAGCTTCAAGTCGCCGAAGGTTGGCAAGAGACATGCCGCAACCCCTCTGACTTTCTTAAAAGACTTTTCTCTATGCATTTATCGAATGCGCCACCCATGAAGAATTGGGTGCATGCCGGCAATCGCATGGCGGCTGAAACAGCTTCGCCGAAAGGCGACATTTAAGCCCCATATCACTAATATTTCAAGTAACAACCCGATCGCGGCATCCCCCGGTCAGCCGGAACCGACCGATCTCGTCTTCAGAATGGCGGAGAAACTGGGGTCGAAGGTCCGGCTGATCGGCTCTGCGGCCGCGCCGATCGCGACCGCCCAGGGGTCGGTGAAGCCGAGTTGCAGACGCGGCGCGCTTCGCGTCCGCCGTTCGGCGATCGACGGCAGCAAGGGATGGATGGCGTCGATGAGCAGGCGGGCGAGCCCGGGCGGCATGCCGCCGCACAGCACGATCGTCTGCGGATCGAAGATCGTCTCGAGGATCTGGACGGCGCGCCGCAGTTCATAGGCGGCCTCGGTGATCCAGGCGGCAATTCTGGCGTCCGATGCGGCGGCGAAATCGTCCAGGTGGCGATAAAGCTCGGGATCGGCCGGGTCGCGATCCAGGATCTTGCACAGCGAGGCGATCGACGCCCGGTGCTCAAGCGGCGCCCGCTGATCTTCGGTTCCGTTTTCCGGCCGGCTGAGGATCATACCGATCTCGCCGGCATTGCCGTTGGCGCCGCGATAAAGCTCGCCGTCGAGGATCAGCCCGGCGCCTATGCCGTAGCCGACATAGATGCATATCGCCTGGTCCAGCCCATGGGCGGCGCCGACCAGCTTTTCCGCCGTCGCCGCGGCGGCCGAGTCATTCTGCAGGCGGACATCGAGTCCCGTTCCGATCGCCAAGGTCTCCGACAGCGGGAAGCGCTGCCAGAGGGCCATCATCCAGGGGTCGGCCGGATCGGTATCGATGCCGAAGGGGCCGGGCATGGCGACACCGAGCCCGACGAGGCGGTCTTTCGACTGCGGCGCCACTTCGGCCAGCTCCCGTCGCGTCTTGTCGATCAGCCAGAGGATGGTCTCGGTCCCCCTTTCCGGCCCTCCGGCGGGCAGGTTTGCCTCTCCCCGGGCAAGCACCGCACCGACGAGATCGACCGCAATCGTGCGCGTCATATGCCGGTCGATCTGCAGGCCGATGGCAAAGGCACCTTCCGGCACCAGCCGATAGGGGGTGGAAGGCTGCCCCCGCCCCTTGCGCACGGCGGCGAGCGAGGCGACCAGCCCGTCGCGCTCGAGGTCCTCGATGATGTTGGAAACGGCCTGCTTGGTGAGCGCCGTCGCACGCGCAAGGTCGGCGCGCGACAATTGCCCGTTCACCCGCAGCGCGTCGATCATGACGCGCCGATTATGGGCACTCGCGCCCTCCTGATTGGTGCCGCTCTTGGCCCGGATCGGGCGCATCTCGTTCATCCCACAAATCTCGCTTGACACATCTAGAATATTGAACAAGAAATAAGTCAAGACAATTGACTTAATAAGAGGTCGGAAGAACCTCTGGGAACTGACGGCAGCGGCGAGACAGGGCCGCAAACGCTTCGATCGATTTGTCGACGACCGTCGCGACGAGCGACGGATTTCTCGCATGCAGACTGGAACGATCAGCTATTGGAGGCAGCAATGTTGAAATCCACTCGCAATGCCTTACTGGGGGCGACACTTCTCGGCCTCACCTTCGCGGGCCAGGCCTACGCGGAAACGACCCTCAACGCCTTGTTCATGGCGCAGGCCGCCTATAGCGAGGCCGATGTGCGTGCCATGACGGAGGCCTTCACGAAGGCCAACCCGGACGTGAAGGTCAACCTGGAATTCGTCCCCTACGAGGGTCTGCACGACAAGACGGTCCTGGCGCAGGGTTCCGGCGGCGGCTATGACGTCGTCCTGTTCGACGTGATCTGGCCGGCGGAATATGCCAGCAACAAGGTCCTCGTCGATGTCACGGACCGCGTCACGGACGAGATGAACAAGGGCATCCTGCCGGGCGCCTGGACGACGGTCGAATACGACGGCAAGCGCTACGGCATGCCGTGGATCCTCGACACCAAATACCTGTTCTACAACAAGGAAATCCTCGAAAAGGCAGGCATCAAGGCGCCGCCGAAGACCTGGGACGAGCTTGCCGAGCAGGCAAAGGCGATCAAGGACAAGGGGCTGCTCCAGACGCCGATCGCCTGGAGCTGGTCGCAGGCCGAGGCGGCGATCTGCGACTACACGACGCTGGTCAGCGCCTATGGCGGCAAGTTCCTCGACGGCGGCAAGCCCGCCTTCATGACGGGCGGCGGTCTCGACGCGCTGAACTACATGGTCACTAGCTACACCTCTGGACTGACGAATCCGAACTCGAAGGAATTCCTCGAGGAGGATGTGCGCAAGGTCTTCCAGAACGGCGAGGCCGCTTTCGCCCTCAACTGGACCTACATGTACAACCTCGCCAATGATCCAAAGGAGAGCAAGGTGGCCGGCAAGGTCGGCGTCGTGCCGGCTCCGGGCGTCACCGGCAAGAGCGAGGTTTCTGCCGTCAACGGCTCGATGGGGCTCGGCATCACCGCAACCAGCAAGCATCCCGAAGAGGCGTGGAAATATATCGTCCACATGACCTCGCAGGAGACGCAGAACGCCTATGCCAAGCTCAGCCTGCCGATCTGGGCTTCGTCCTATGAAGACGCGAGCGTCACCAAGGGTCAGGAAGAGCTGATCGCTGCGGCGAAGCTTGGCCTTGCCGCCATGTATCCGCGGCCGACCACGCCGAAATATCAGGAGCTTTCGACCGCCTTGCAGCAGGCGATCCAGGAAGCCCTTCTCGGCCAGGCTTCGCCGGAGGACGCGCTGAAGACCGCCGCCGAAAACAGCGGCCTCTAACCGCAGAAGCGTACCGGGTCCCGCACGCACCTCGTGCGGGACCTTTCCTTGTGCGATCTCGTCGCGATCTCGATCACAGCCAAGCGAAGGTTCACCGATGTCGGCCAACTGGATTTCAACACGCGCCTGGCTGCTGATGCTGCCGCTGCTCGTGGTGATGGTTTCGGTGATCGGCTGGCCGCTCGTCGACACGGTGCGGCTTTCCTTTACCGATGCGAAGCTAGTCGGCACGGCGGGAAGCTTCGTCGGCATCGACAATTATGCCAAGATGCTGACCGGTTCGAACTTCCAGCGGGCGCTCGTTACGACGACCTGGTTCGCCGTTGTCTCGGTCACTGCCGAGATGGTACTCGGCGTGTTTGCCGCCCTTCTCCTCAATCAGCAGTTCCGCGGCCGAGCGGCGCTCAGAGCCTTGATGATCCTGCCCTGGGCCTTGCCGACGGTGGTGAACGCGACGCTCTGGCGGCTGATCTACAA
This sequence comes from Sinorhizobium fredii USDA 205, assembly GCF_001461695.1. Classification (GTDB taxonomy): domain Bacteria; phylum Pseudomonadota; class Alphaproteobacteria; order Rhizobiales; family Rhizobiaceae; genus Sinorhizobium; species Sinorhizobium fredii. The sequence continues at coordinate 45,206 of NZ_AUTC01000157.1, forward strand.
TCCGGAGTATGGCGCGCTCAACGCGGCGCTTACCCAGCTCGGCCTGATCGACAGCTATCGCTCCTGGCTCGGCGAACCGGGCTCGGCACTTACCGCCCTCATCATCGCGGATTGCTGGAAGAATTTTCCGCTCGTGGCGCTGATTGCGCTGGCCGCGTTGCAGGCCGTTCCGCGGGACATTACGGCCGCTGCACTCGTCGACGGCGCCGGTCCGTTCAATCGGTTCCGCTTCGTCGTCATGCCCTATCTCGCCGGCCCTCTGCTTGTCGCGCTGGTGCTGCGCACCATCGAGGCGTTCAAGGTGTTCGACATCATCTGGGTGATGACGCGCGGCGGACCGGCAAACAGCACGCGCACGCTGTCGATCCTCGTCTATCAGGAAGCCTTCTCGTTCCAGAGGGCCGGTTCCGGGGCGTCGCTGGCGCTGATCGTTACCCTGCTCGTCACCGTTCTCGCCGTTGCCTATGCCGCGCTGCTTCGCAGGGCCGCAGGAGCTTCGTGATGGAACGCCAGAACCCGCTCTTCACTGCCTTCGTCTATGCGAGCGCCCTGCTTCTCACGGCTGTGATCCTGGCGCCGATCGTCTGGCTGTTCATCATGAGCATTTCGCCGGCCGCCGATCTGAGCGCCAAGCCGCTCAACTGGTGGCCGAGCGAGATCGACCTCTCCCGTTATCGCACGCTGCTTTCAGCCGTCGAAAACAGCGCCGGCGCCGCCTTCATCGCCTCGCTCGTCAACAGCCTTCAGGTCGCCGGCATGGCAACGCTCGCTGCAATCGCGGTCGCCGTCCCGGCCGCCTGGGCGGTGTCGCGCACGCCCGCCGTCTCCTGGTCGCTCTATGCGGTGATCGCCACCTACATGCTGCCGCCGGTGGCACTCGCCGTGCCGCTCTATATGGGCCTCGCCTATTTCGGCCTGCTCAACTCGGTGTTCGGGCTGGCGCTCGTCTACCTGACCATTCTCGCACCCTTCACCACCTGGCTCCTCAAATCCGGCTTCGATGCCATCCCGAGGGAGATCGAGAGCGCCGCAATGATCGACGGCGCGCGGCTCGATCAGATCCTCAGGCTGCTGACGCTGCCGCTCGCCGCCCCCGTCATGGCGACCTCGGCGCTCTTCGCCTTCCTGCTTGCCTGGGATGAGTTCTTCTACGCGCTGCTCTTCACCTCCGACCTGCGCGCCAAAACCTTGACCGTCGCCATTGCCGATCTGGCCGGCGGCCGTGTTTCCGACTACGGGCTGATCGCAACCGCCGGGGTGCTCGCCGCCCTGCCCCCGGTGCTGATCGGCCTCGTCATGCAACGCGCCCTGATTTCCGGGCTCACCAGCGGCGGTGTAAAGGGATGATCATGCGTAGCTCGAAGCAACGTCCAGACGGGCTCGTCGCAATCGATCGCGAGATGGCCCGCCAGCACGCCGATGCCCTTGCTTCCTATGAGGGAGCGTCGGCGCTTGCGCCACGGATCGCCGCGTCGCTGCAGTCCACCGGCCGGCTTCTGCTCTTGGGCATGGGCGGCTCGCATGCGGTCGGCCGTGCCGTCGAGCCGCTCTATCGCGCCCCTGGCATCGACGCCGTCGCCCTGCCGCTTTCCGAACAGCTCGGCCAGCCCTTGGCCATTGATGGCAGGACCATTCTGATCACCTCGCAATCCGGCGAAAGCGCCGAGGTGCGGCGCTGGTTCGAGGAAACGAATGGCGGCACGGCGGAAACATTCGGCCTGACGCTCGAGGCGAACTCCTTTCTTGCGAAAGCGGTGCCTTCGCTTGTCGGCGCGGGCGGCAGCGAACAGGCTTTCGCGGCCACCCGAAGCCTGACAATCAGCTTTGCATTGCATTTCGCAATCCTTTCCGCCCTTGGTGACGACCCGGCGGAATCACTAGCTGCCATCAAGGCACCCGAAGCGCCCGATATCGAAGCCGCGCTGGAAAGGCTCGCCGACGTTCGCGCCGTCGTTACCTCCGGCCGCCGGCTGCAGGGCCTCGCCGAGGCCATCGCACTCGGCCTCGCCGAACTGTCGCGCCTGCCCTGCTTCTCGCTTGAAGGCGGGCAGCTGCGGCACGGGCCGATGGAGATGCTGGGGCCCTCGGTCGGCGTCATCCTCTTCCGCGCCGCCGACCCGACCGCCGGGCTCGTTGCCGCAATGGCTGTTTCCGCGGCCCAAGCCGGTTCGCCGGTCGTCGTCTTCGATGCATCGGGCGAACCGCCGATCGCAGGCGTGACGACAATTCCATTCAAGCCGTCGGCTGGCATGGCGGCGATCTTCGCCATGCTGCCGGTGGCGCAAGCCCTCATGATCGCCTTTGCCGACGCCCGCGTCGAAAATGCGGGCACGCCGCTGCGATCCACCAAAGTCACTCGAAGCGAGTAAAGAAATGCGTCCGCTGGCAGTCATCGGCAACGTCAATATTGATCTCATCCTCGGCCCGGCCGAACCCTGGCCGAAGGCGGGCACGGAAATCATCGTCGATCATGACGAGCTGAGGGTCGGCGGCTGCGCCGGCAACAGCGCGCTTGCCTGGGAGTCGCTTGGCGTCGGCTACGAGATCGCTGCCAATGTCGGCAACGACCAGTTCGGCACCTGGCTGAAGGAGGCGTTCGGCGCGCGGTCGCGCCACTGGCCGGTCGAAGCCGTCGGCTCGACGCTCTCCGTCGGCATCACCCATCCGGATGGCGAGCGCACCTTCTTCACCACGCGCGGTCACCTGCCGCTCTTCAGCTTCGAAGAGGTACGCGCGATGCTCGACGGAAGCCGCCTTCGCGGCGGGCTCGCCCTGCTTTCCGGAGCGTTCCTGACCGATGCGCTGACCCTTGCCTATGACCAGCTCTTCGATTGGGCGGACGTGCACGATATCGCCGTTGCACTCGATACCGGCTGGCCACTCGAAGGCTGGACGGAGGCCAACAAGCAAAAGACCATCCGCTGGCTGAAGCGCTGCCATTGTGCGCTCTTCAATGAAGTGGAAACCACCACTCTGACCAGCCAATTCGACCCGCTCTTAGCGGCGCGGAGCCTCAAGGCCGAGATGCCCGCCGACGCGATCATGGTCGTCAAGCGCGGTCCCGACGGGGCGCTCGCTATCGGCGGCGACGGTCGGGAATACTCTGTCGCCGCGCCGCGCGTCGCGGTCGTCGATACGATCGGCGCCGGCGACGTCTTCAATGCCGGCTTCCTGGCGGCGCTCGCCGCCGAGATGCCGCTGGAGGCCTGCCTTCGAACCGGCGTGACTGTCGCCTCCGAAGCGATCTCCACCCTGCCGCGCAGCTACGGCGAGCCACTTTCCGCCCTTGTTCAAGAGACCCGTCAATGAGCGCAGTCGAAATCCGCAACATCCAGAAGCGCTACGGAGATGTGGAAACGCTGAAGGGCATCGACATCGTGCTCGAAAGCGGCGAGTTCCTGGTGCTCCTCGGGTCGTCCGGCTGTGGCAAGTCCACGCTTCTGAATATCATTGCCGGACTCGCCGAGCCGAGCGGCGGCGACATCCTGATCGGAGAGCATTCAGTCCTCGGCGCCCATCCCAAGGACCGCGACATTGCCATGGTGTTCCAGTCCTACGCGCTCTATCCGAACATGAGCGTCGCCCGCAACATCGGCTTCGGCCTCGAGATGCGCAAGGTACCGGCGGCCGAGCGGGAGAAGGCGGTGCGCGACACCGCAAAGCTGCTGCAGATCGAGAACCTGCTCGACCGCAAGCCGAGCCAGCTTTCCGGCGGCCAGCGCCAGCGGGTCGCCATCGGCCGGGCGCTGGTGCGCAATCCGCAGGTCTTCCTCTTCGACGAGCCGCTGTCGAACCTCGACGCCAAGCTCCGCATGGAGATGCGGACGGAACTGAAGCGCCTGCACCAGATGCTGAAGACGACTGTCGTCTATGTGACGCATGACCAGATCGAAGCGATGACGCTCGCCACCCGCATCGCCGTCATGCGCGACGGTCGCATCGAGCAACTCGGCACCCCGGAGGAGATCTACGACCGGCCGGCGACACTTTACGTCGCCGGCTTCGTCGGCTCGCCGCCGATGAACATCCTCGATGCCGAATTGACCGGACGCGGCTTAAGGATTGCCGGCACCGAAGAGGTGTTCCCTCTGCCCGAATCTTTAATCAGCGCCGGGGCTGCAGGGCGCCGCGTAAAAGTCGGTGTCCGGCCCGAGGCACTTCGGCTGGCCACTCCCGATGCAACGGGCATTCGCCTGACGGCCCTCGTCGAAGTCATGGAATTGACCGGCCCGGAACTGGTGACGACCGCCAGGATCGGCGAGCAGCGCATCACCGCTTGCCTGCCGCCGCGGACGTCGCTCGCGCCCGGATCGACACAGGTCTTCTCTTTCGACGAAGCCGCGCTGCACCTCTTCGATCCCGACGACGGCCGCTCGCTTCTGGCGAAATGATCGCCCAGGCGTCCCTCAGCGGGCCGTGGCGGCCCGCACCGATGGCGTCCGATCGTGGCGATAACCAAGCTTCTCCGACAATTCGCCCGCCGCATCGACCAACACCCGAAGATAGGCATCGCGGTTGCGCAGACCGTCCTCCTTCGGCGCGACCAAGCAGAGGGTGGCAATGCAGATTTCTTCCGCGTCGTAGACCGGCACGGCGAAGCAGTGGGTAAAGCTGTCGACAATGCTGTTGAAGGTGAAAAAGCCGTCCTTCTTGGCCTCGCGCACCTGAGAGATGAACTCGGCCGGATCGAGGCGCTTGCCGCTCGGCAGCACGAAATCCTCTTCCGGGATGAAGGCCAGGATCTCCGCGTCGCTCATGTGGTCAACGAGAAGGCGGCCGGAGGCGGTCCACGGAATGGCGACCGGATCACCGATATTGGTGGAAATGCGGAACGGGCGGTTGCCCTCGTTCATCAGGACGACGGCGTATTTGTTGCCCTCGAGCTGGCACATCTGCGCCGTTTCGCGCGTCTCCTCGGCGACCCTTGCGAGCAGATGCTCGCTCTCGCGCATCAGGTCGAACTGCTCCGCATAGGCCGCGCCGAGGAAATAGAGCTTGCGGCCGAGGAAGACGCGACCGTCGTCGCCCCGATATTCGATGACGCCCTGGCGGAGAAGCAGGTTGACGAGTTCATAGACCGACGAGCGCGGTGCGCCGATCCCCTGCGCGATTTCGTTCGGACGCAGGGGCTGACGCTGCAGGCGCAGAAAATCGAGGATCTCGAACGCCCGGTCGAGACCTCGTGCCCTGCGATTGATCGTGTCTTCCGCCTCCGCCATCGCGCCCTCGATTGTGTTGGTCGGGCGCGCTCGAGGCGCACCCGGTTCACCTCATTTAGCCTTGTAGGCGACGCAGTCAACTTCCACCTTGCAGTCGACCATCATGCGCGATTGCACGCAGGCGCGCGCCGGCGGGTTCTTGCCGAAATATTCCGCATAGACGCCGTTGAACGTCCAGAAGTCGCGCGGATCGTCGAGCCAGACGCCGACCCTGACAATGTCTTCGACGCCGTAGCCGGCCTCATCCAGGATGGCGATCATGTTCTCGATCGCCTTGCGGCTCTCGACGACGATGCCGCCGCCGACGATCTCGCCCTTCTCCATGGCGACCTGTCCGGAGACATAGAGCCAGCCATTCGCCTCGACGGCGCGCGCAAAGGGCAAGGGCTGCTTGCCTGCACCGGTTTCGCCCGTTCCATAACGCTTGATCGTCACACGTCACTCCACTTCTTTCTTGCACACTTGTTGATCAGTTGAACGCCGAGGTTTTCAGAAATTCGGCCAGCCGTTCGGTCTTCGGCTTCAGGAACATCTCGCGCGGATTGCCCTCCTCGCCGATCCGCCCCTGGTTCATGAAGATCACCCGCGACGAGACCTCGTAGGCAAAGCGCATCTCGTGGGTGACGATGAGCATGCTCATGCCGTCCTCGGCGAGCGCCTTGATCACCTGTAGGACCTCGTTGACGAGTTCCGGGTCGAGCGCCGAGGTTACCTCGTCGAAGAGCATCAGCTTCGGGTTCATGGCGATGGCGCGGGCGATCGCGACGCGCTGCTGCTGGCCGCCGGAAAGCTGCCCGGGATAATGGTCTTTGCGGGAAAGCAGACCGACGCGGTCGAGCCATTTCTCCGCCAGCGCCCTTGCCTCGTCGCGGCTCATCTTCTTCACCTTGACGAGGCCCAGCATGACGTTGGCGGCAGCGGTCATGTGCGGGAAGAGGTTGAACTGCTGGAAGGCCATGCCGGTCAGCGCCCGCTGGCGGGCGATCTCCCGCTCCGGCTTGCGGCGGCGCACCCCGTCGGCCGTCTCGTAGCCGATCTCCTGCCCGTCGATCGCGATGGTGCCGCCCTGGAACTCCTCCAGCATGTTGATGCAGCGAAGCATCGTCGTTTTGCCGGAGCCGCTGGAGCCGATGATGCTGATCACCTCGCCTTGGCGCATCGAGCAGTCGACGCCCTTCAGCACCTCGACCGTGCCGTAGCGCTTGTGGAGATCGCGGATTTCAAGAAGACTGGTCATCGGATTCCTCACGACGGGACGGCGGTCTTGCGCTCGACGTAGCGGCCGAAGCGCTCGATGCCGTAATTAATGACGAAATAGAGGAAGCCCGCGAAGAAATAGAATTCGAGGCTCATGAAGGTGCGGGAGATCACCTCCTGCGTCCGCAGGAGCAGTTCGCCGACGCCGATGATCGACAGCAGCGTCGATGCCTTGACCATCTCCGCCGCCGTATTGACCCAGGCCGGCAGCGCCTGGCGCAGCGCCTGCGGCCCCAGCACATAGGCGAAGGTTTGCGGGAAGGTGAGCCCGATCGCCTTCGCCGCCTCGGTCTGGCCCTTGGGGATCGACTGCAGCGCACCGCGCACCAGTTCGCCGACATGCGAGCTGCAGAAGACGGCGAGCGCCAGCACGCCGGCCTGGAACGGCCCGAGATCGATGCCTACGGTGCTGAGCACATAGTAGCTCGCGAGAACCAGGACGAGCACCGGCGTGCCGCGAATGAAATCCGTATAGCCGCGCACCAGCCACTTTACCGGTCTGTAGCCGTAGGTGAGCGCCAAGCCTACGAAAACGCCCAGAACCGTGCCGACAACGATCGAGAGGAGCGAGATGGAGACCGACACGCCGAGCCCCTTGAGGAGCGGGACGCGGGCGACCCAGAGCTGATCGATGAAGCCGAAATCCATGGCGATCACCTCGGAACGGCGAGCCGCCGCTCGACGGCGCGCATCAGCGCAGCCAGCAGCGAACAGGTTGCTACGTAGAGGCAGCTCGCGACGATCCAGGTCTCGATGACACGGAAGGTCTCGACATTGATCTTGCGCGCCTCGAAAGTCAGCTCCGGCACGGCGATCGCGGCGGCAAGCGAGGTGTCCTTGAACAGCGAGATCATCGTGCTGCCCAGCGACGGCAGGACGTTGCGCAGCATCAGCGGGATGATGATCGAGGTGCGGATCTGCATCTCGGTAAGTCCGATCGCCAGCCCCGCCTCCCGCTGGCCCGGCGGCACGGCGATCAGGCCGCCGCGGAACACTTCGGCCAGATAGGCGCCGGAATAGATCGCCAGCGTCAGCACGAAGCTCTCGATCTTCCCGAGCCGGACGCCGAGCTCGGGAAGGGCGAAATAGCTAAAGAGGACAAGCACGAGGATCGGCGTGTTGCGGATGATCGTCACGTAGAGACCGGCCGGTTTTCGCAGCAGGACGCTCTTGGAAACGAGGCCGAAGGCGGTGATCAGTCCGATGACGCAACCGGCGAGGATCGCCACGACCGCGAGACCAAGGCTGAGCGCCAGCCCCTGGAGAAGCAAGTCGAACGAGCGCCAGACAGCCGCGAAGTTCAATGAATAGGTCATGGGCGAAGCCATTCCAAGCTATGCGATCGGCAGCCCCGCCTAGGCGGAGCCGCCGATGACAAAGGCTCACTTGTACTCGACCGGGAAACCGATCTGCGGCGGGGCCAGGTCCTTGCCGAACCAGGTCTTGAACGACTTGGCGTAGAAGTCGAACTCGACCCCGGTCATGGCTTCGTGCAGTGCCGTGTTGACGAAGTTCAGCCAGTCCTGATCGCCGCGCTTGACGCCGCAGGCATAGGTCTGCGGATGCCAGCCGTAGCCGGCATCCTTGTAGCGGCCCGGGTTCTGGATCATGTACCAGGCGAGCGACGACTGGTCGGTCGCTGCCGCATCGGCGCGGCCGGATTCGAGCGCCTGGTAGATGAGGTCGACGGATTCATACTGGTCGACTGTCGCTTCCGGCAGGGCCGCGTGGACCATGTCCTCCGCATAGACGTTCTGCAGCACCGATATGGTCACCGACGAGCCGGCGGCCTTCAGCGCGGCGTAGTCGGCATATTTTCCGTCGGCCTTCATCATCAGCCCGACACCTTCGCGATAATAAGGAATGGTGAAGGCGATCTGCTGGGCGCGTTCGCCGCTGACGGTCATGAACTGGCAGGTGATGTCGACCTTGTCGGTGGTGATGTTCGGAATACGCGCGTCCGACGACTGGTTGACATATTCGATCTTGTCCGGGTCGCCGAACAGCGCCTTGGCAATGATCCGACCCATGTCGACGTCGAAGCCCTGCAGCTTGTCCTCGGCGCTCTTGAAGTGCCACGGCGCATTGGTGCTGCCGGTGCCGAGGATGAGGCGGCCGCGCGCCAGAACCTCATCGAGTTTACTGGAAGGCTGCTGCGCATGCGCCGGCAGGGCGGCGAGCGCCGCGACTGCGAGGCTCGCAGCGATGGCGATTGTCTTGATCATCGGAGATCTCCCCATTTTCGTTCCCGGTGAATTGTTGTGTCCGTTATATTGGACATGCGTCCTCAATACCGGATTGACCTATCAAATGCCTCGGGGCATAACTTGTCAAGCGGCATCGGCGAGATTCGCCATCCGTGACTTCGCGTGGGAGGAACCAAGCCCGATGACCTTGCCGATCGAAACGCCCGCCGTGCTCGTCGATCTCGACATTGCCCGCCGCAACGTCCAGGCATTCCAGGCCTATGCCGATCGGCACGGCATCCGCGTGCGTCCGCACATCAAGACGCACAAGCTGCCGCAGATGGCAGAATTGCAGCTCGAGGCAGGAGCCATCGGCATAACCTGCCAGAAGGTTTCCGAAGCGGAGGCGATGGTTAATGGCAGCGCGCGGATCAAGGACGTGCTGATCACCTACAACATCCTCGGAGAAGCAAAGCTCGCGCGCCTGGCCAGGCTGAACGCGCGGGTGAGCTTGAGTGTCGTGGCGGACAACGCGACCGTGACCGACGGAATGTCGGACTATTTCGCCGGCGCGCCGAAGCCGCTCACCGTGTTCGTCGAATGCAATACGGGCGCCGATCGCTGCGGGGTCGCAACCCCAGAAGAGGCGGCCGCCCTTGCGCGACGCATTGCCGGGGCACCCGGCCTGCGGTTTGGCGGGCTGATGACCTATCCGCCGGTCGGCGGCGCGGCGCGGGTGCAGTCCTTCATGAGCGAGGCAAGGCGGCTGATCAAGGCGGTTGGGTTGCAGGTCCCGATCATCACATCCGGCGGCACGCCGAGCATGATGGAGGCGGCCGAGGCGCCGGTTGCAACGGAATATCGGCCGGGCACCTATATCTACAACGATCGTTCCCTCGTCGCCCGCGGCGTCGCGACTTGGGACGACTGCGCGCTCACCGTGCTTGCGACGGTCGTCTCCGTCCCGGCGCCGAACCGGGCTATCATCGATGCCGGCAGCAAGGTATTGACCTCCGATCTCCTCGGCTTGTCGGGCTATGGCCACGTGCTCGGCCGCGACGACATCCGCATCGACCAGCTTTCGGAAGAACATGGCCGCCTGGTTTCCGACGGGCCTATCGGCCTCAACGTCGGCGAACAGCTTCGCGTCGTTCCGAACCACGCCTGCGTGGTGACCAACATGGTCGACGCCGTCCATATCATCGAAGGGGGCGACCCGAAGGCTCAGTGGACCGTCGTTGCGCGCGGCCGCGTCCTTTAACCAGTCCAAATCTCCCGAGGCTCGAGGCGCGCGTGACGTCGCCAGGGCGACGATCGGCGAGCACTCTCGTTCCACCTCAAGCGCAAGATGCCGAAAATACGGTTATATTAGCGCAGCCCTAAGAATGAGATTCTCCTGCCGTCTCGATTGGAGGCTTGAGTCCGGCAGCGGGCACGGAATTTCGGGAAATGCTTGAACAAGGATACGACATTTCCCGAATCCGGTCGCTGGCGTCATATGTTTGCGTTGAGATAGTCGATTAAATTGATAGTTTTATCTGGCAAAGGATGGAGGTCGACATGAGTTCGAAGAAACTTGCCGGAATGGTGAAACTAGCATTTTTGGTCGGAAGCCTGCAGCTGGGCTCGATCGGCCTTGCTGCCGCAGATACCACACTTCTGAACGTGTCCTATGATCCGACACGGGAACTCTACAAGGACTTCAATGCTGCCTTTGCGGAAAAATGGAAGGCTGACACGGGTGAAACCGTCACCATCCAGACGTCGCATGGTGGCTCGGGCAAGCAGGCCCGCTCGGTGATCGACGGGCTCGAAGCCGATGTCGTGACGCTGGCGCTGGAAGCCGATATCGATGCCATCGCAAAGGCGACCAGCAAAATCCCGGCCGACTGGAAAACCCGCCTGGACAACAACAGCGCCCCCTACACCTCGACGATCGTCTTTCTAGTCCGCAAGGGAAACCCGAAGGGTATCAAGGACTGGGGTGATCTGACCAAGGAAGGCATCCAGGTCATCACCCCGAACCCGAAGACCTCGGGCGGTGCCCGCTGGAACTTCCTCGCCGCCTGGGCTTGGGCACGTGCTGCCAACGGCGGTGACGATGCCAAGGCGCAGGAATATGTGACGCAGCTCTTCAAGCACGTTCCGGTCCTCGATACCGGGGCGCGCGGCGCAACCACCACCTTCGTTCAGCGTGGCCTCGGCGACGTGCTGCTCGCCTGGGAGAACGAAGCCTATCTTTCTCTCGAGGAACTCGGCCCCGACAATTTCGAGATCGTCACGCCTTCGATTTCGATCAAGGCCGAGCCGCCGGTGGCGCTTGTCGACGGCAATGTCGATGCCAAGGGCACCCGCAAGGTGGCCGAAGCCTATCTCGCCTATCTCTACAGCGATGCCGGCCAGAAGCTCGTCGCCAAGCACTACTACCGGCCGTTCAAGCCGGAGCTTGCCGACCCGAAGGACACGGCCCGCTTCGCCGATCTCAAACTGGTCACTATTGACGAATTCGGCGGTTGGAAGGAAGCTCAGCCGAAGTTCTTCGCCGATGGTGGGCTTTTCGACCAAATCTACAAGCCGGGACAATAATATCGTATGGCCTTTCGCAGCAGCACGCGATGGCGGTTTCGGCAGCCGAGTGTCATTCCGGGTTTCGGATTGGCGCTCGGCGTCACACTGACATGGCTTACCCTCATCGTTCTCATTCCTCTCTCCGGCCTGATCTGGCGCTCGAGCGGCCTCGGCTGGTCCAGTTTCATGGCATTGGTTCTTGACGAGCGCACCGTCAATGCATTGACGATCAGCTTCGGCACCGCCTTCATCGCCGCTGTCGTCAACCTGTTCTTTGGCGTCATCCTCGCCTGGGTGCTGGTGCGTTATCGCTTCCCGGGAAAGCGGGTGATCGACGCCATGGTCGATCTGCCCTTCGCCTTGCCGACGGCGGTCGCCGGCATCGCCTTGACGGCGCTCTACGCGCCGAATGGCTGGATAGGGTCGTTCCTCGAACCGCTCGGCATCAAGATCGCCTTCACGCCGGCCGGCATCGTCGTGGCGCTCGTCTTCGTCGGCCTGCCCTTCGTCGTGCGCACGGTTCAGCCCGTCATGGAGGAAATCGACAAGGAGGTCGAAGAGGCGGCCGCGACGCTCGGGGCCAACCGCTACCAGACGATCAGCCGGGTCCTGCTGCCGGGTCTGCTTCCGGCCGGCCTGACCGGCTTTGCGCTTGCCTTTGCCCGCGGCGTCGGCGAATACGGGTCGGTGATCTTCATCGCCGGTAATCTACCTTATGTCTCGGAGATCGCACCGCTGCTGATCATCATCCGTCTGGAGGAGTTCAATTATCCCGCTGCGACCGCAATCGCCACGGTGATGCTGTTCCTCTCCTTCATCATGCTGCTCGTCATCAACTCGATCCAGGCCTGGAGCAGACGGAGATACAGCAATGGCGCTTGACACCAGCACGGCGCCATCGGCGGCGCCATCCAAACTCGTGAAAGCGGCGACCTCGGAAACGCGATTTGCGCGTCGAACGCTGATTATAGTCGCGCTCGGTTTCGTTGCCCTTTTCCTCGTCCTGCCGCTCGCGACCGTCTTCATCGAAGCGTTTCGCAAGGGACCGGCCGAATTCGCGACGGCGCTTCGCGATCCCGAGACCTTTTCGGCCATCCGCCTGACGCTCATCGTCGCCGCGATCTCCGTCCCGCTGAACCTGGTTTTCGGAGTGGCGGCCGCCTGGGCCATCGCCAAGTTCGAGTTCAAGGGCAAAGCGTTCCTGACGACGCTGATAGACCTGCCCTTCTCCGTGTCGCCGGTGATCTCCGGTCTCGTCTTCGTCCTGCTCTTCGGCGGTCACAGTGCCCTCGGTCCCTTCCTGCAGAAGCACGGCATTCAGATTCTCTTCGCCGTGCCGGGCCTGGTGCTCGCCACCGTCTTCGTGACCTTTCCCTTCGTCGCCCGCGAACTCATCCCGCTGATGCAGGAGCAGGGTACGAGCGACGAGGAGGCGGCGCTGTCGCTCGGGGCGACCGGCTGGCAGACCTTCTGGCATGTGACGCTGCCGAACATCAAATGGGGCCTGCTCTACGGCGTGCTGCTCTGCAACGCCCGGGCGATGGGCGAGTTCGGTGCCGTGTCCGTGGTTTCCGGGCACATTCGCGGCCAAACGAACACGATGCCCTTGCAGGTCGAAATCCTTTATAATGAGTACAATTTCGTCGCCGCATTCGCGGTGGCGGCAGTCCTTGCGCTTCTGGCGCTGGTGACGCTCGTCCTGAAGACGGCGCTTGAACTTCGTTACAGCGACGAGATCGCTGCCAGCCGTAGGCATTGAAAGGTCCATACATCCATGGAAGTCCGCGTCCAGAACATACGCAAGGAATTCGGCCGCTTCCCGGCGCTCGACGACGTCTCGCTCGACATCCGGTCCGGCGAGCTGATCGCGCTGCTCGGCCCCTCCGGCTCGGGCAAGACGACACTGCTGCGGCTGATCGCCGGGCTCGAGAGCCCGACCGACGGTACGATCTTCTTCGGCGCCGATGACGCCTCGAAGAAGAGCGTGCAGCAGCGAAACATCGGCTTCGTCTTCCAGCACTATGCACTATTCCGGCACATGACCGTGCTCGACAACGTTTCCTTCGGGCTGAAGGTCAGGCCATCCAGCCGGCGGCCGCCCGCCGCCGAGATCCGCCGTCGGGCCACGGACCTGCTCGAACTGGTGCAGCTTTCCGGCCTCGAAAAGCGATACCCGGCCCAGCTTTCCGGCGGCCAGCGTCAGCGCGTGGCGCTCGCCCGCGCCATGGCCGTGGAGCCGAACGTGCTGCTGCTCGACGAGCCCTTCGGCGCGCTCGACGCGCAGGTGCGCAAGGAACTGCGCAAATGGCTGAGGGAAATCCACGACCGCACCGGTCACACAACGGTGTTCGTCACCCACGACCAGGAGGAGGCCCTTGAGCTCGCCGATCGAGTCGTGGTGATGAGCAAGGGTGCAATCGAGCAGGTCGGCACGCCCGACGACATCTACGACCACCCGGTCTCGCCCTTCGTGTATGGCTTCATCGGCCAGTCGAATTGCATCAACGTCACGCTTTCAAGCGGCGAAATCTGGTTTGAGGACCGGCCGATCGGCCTGCGCGCCGCCAACGAGCCGGACGGGGCGGCCACCCTCTATTTCCGCCCGCACGACATCGAGCTCATAGACGGTTGCGGCGGCTGTCTCGCTGGCCTCGTGACGGCGAGCCGGCGGGTCGCGGGCACCCGTCACCTCGAGATCGATCTCGGCAGGGCCCATCCGCCGGTCGAGATCGAGCTGCCGCCGGAGCGCGCCTCGTCGACCGACCACACCCGCGTCGCATTCCGCCCGACCAAATGGAAGCTTTTCCGCAAGGAAGGCGACATTGCAGCCGCGCAACCCGTGGAAGAGCCAGCCAGCCAGCTGGCGCGCACCGGCACCTGACCAGCGTCGCCTGCGTGCCGCGTTACGACGCGGCACGCGCTGGTGCCGGCGTGCAGTCTGTTCTATCAAAGCGAGAGCCCTGGCCGGGATCGAAAGCCGATGCCGTTCTCCCCCTTGCGCCTGGAGCCGCCGCATGACCGTCATCGAAGAGCTTGTCCGAATCCTCGGCGACGTGGTGCTGACCGGGGACCGCATCAGCGAACGCTATCGTAGCGATGCGAGTCTCGCCGGCCGCAGCCTACCGAAAGCCGTCGTTCGCCCGGCAAGCGTCGCCGAAGTCGCAACCGCCCTGAAAATCTGCAACGAGCACCGCCAGAGCGTGGTGCCGCAGGGCGGCATGACCGGTCTTGCCGGCGGCGCCAATCCTGAAGCCGACGACATCGTCATCTCCCTGGAGCGGATGACCGGGATCGAGGAAATCGACAGCGCCGCCGCGACGATGACGGTGCTTGCCGGAACGCCGCTAGAAGTGGCGCAGCGCGCCGCCGAAGAGGCCGGTTTCCTGCTGCCGATCGACCTCGGCGCGCGCGGCTCATGCCAGATCGGCGGCAATCTCGCCACCAATGCCGGCGGCATCCGGGTCATCCGCCACGGCGTGACGCGAGACAACGTGCTGGGCCTCGAAGCCGTGCTTGCCGATGGAACCGTACTCTCCTCGCTGAACAAGATGGTGAAGAACAACACCGGCTACGACCTGCGGCAATTCTTCATCGGATCGGAGGGCACGCTCGGCATCATCACCCGCGCCGTGCTGCGGCTCCGTCCGCTGTCGGCGGGCCGTCTGACCGCCCTTTGCGCCCTCGAAAGCTATGCCGGTGTCACTGCCGTACTCAAGCGGGCGCAGCAACAGTTCCCGGGCCTGTCGGCCTTCGAGGCGATGTGGCAAAGCTATTTCGGTTTCAATTGCGCCGAGGAAGGTCTGCGGTTTTTCGAAGCGCCGCCCGCCTTCGCCGTCATCATCGAACAGGATACGCGTGGCCGCGATGACGAGCGCGAGGGCTTTGAAGCCTCCCTCGGCCAGATGCTGGAAGAAGGATTGATTGCGGATGCGTTGATCGCGCAGTCGGAAAAGGAGGCCCAGACGTTTTGGCGGGTCCGCGAAGGCCGCGGGCTCGACCGGCTGCCCTCTCTCGTCAACCTCGACGTCAGCCTGCCGATCGGCGCGATTGGCGGTTTCGCGCAGGAGTGCGACGCCGCCCTCCGCGCGGCCTTTCCCTCGGCCCATGTCTCCTTCTTCGGCCATGTCGCCGATAGCAACCTGCACATCGCTTTCTCGGCGCCGGGCGCGAATGAGCAGACGCTGCATGAGGTCGACCGGATCGTCTACGCCCTGGTCGACCGCTATCGCGGCTCGATTTCCGCAGAACACGGCATCGGCACCTTGAAACGCGACTTTCTCGACCGCTCCCGCAGCCCGGCGGAGATCGAGGTCATGCGGCGCATCAAGGCGGCGCTCGATCCGAACGGTATTCTCAACCCCGGCAAAGTTCTTGGCTGACGATGCCTCGTCCTAAAGCCACGATGCGGGCGACTTCGGCAGCCGACCTTCCGGATCGATGACGTCGAGCCGCGGCCTGCCCCGTCCATTCCAGCGCCAGAGGGCGACGCAGGTGCCTCCGGGCGACATGTAGGAGGGGTAGATCACGCCGTCGTAGCCGCGCTTCAAAAGATCGGTGTGGGTCTTATGCGTCTGCGGGACCAAGCCCTTGTCAAGTTCGTCGCGCCATTCGCAGCGATGGATTGCCTCGTCTAGTCCCAACTCGGCGAGAACATCGCCATCCGTGAGATCGGCCAGTTTTGCGTCGCGAAGCTCGAGTTGCACGATCAGCGCCGGGTGCTGGACGAAGCCCTGATTATACTCCGCCCAGGCGGTGGAAAGTTCACGCGCCGCGTAGATCGTCGGCATGCCGACCGGATTCCACCGGCCACCAAAGCGGGCGGCCCCGTCGCCGGAGAGCGGCATATGGGCCCAGCGCGGGACAAAGGCGCGCCAGAGCGTCATCGGCTCGGCCATCCTCGCCACGTCCAAGTCGGGCTGGGAGGAGGACGGGCCGCTCAGACTTTTCTTCATTCGCTAGGCGTAGACGCCGGCGCGGATCGACTCGAGATAGGCAAGAACCTTGTCGGCCTTGCCTTCGCCGACCAGATCATATGCGGTCTTGCCGGCCCAGCCGGGAATCGGCTGATGCTTGAACCAGATGACGGCACGCGCCTCGTCGCCGGCCATCTCGGAGGCCATGGCAAGGATGCGAACGACCTTGCTCAAGGCGCTGTCGACCTTTCGCGCGCCGGACTTTGCCGTCAGCGTGTTGCGCGCGACGCCAATCAGCTTGGAAAGTTCGGCAAGCGTGACGCCCAGCCGATCGGCGACAAGGCGCGCCGACAGGAACGGAGAATGGTCGTCTCCGAAGCGCGCCGCCGGAATCTGGAAATCGACAGCTATCATAACAAAGCTCGATCCTATTTTGATCTATGCAGTATTAAAATAGGATCAGTTCCCGCTCAATTCAAGCACATTTCGAGCCACGAAACATTAGCGCCGCCAAGAGGGTTCGCGGCGTTCGAAGAAGGCGGCGAGCCCTTCCCGCGCTTCGTCCGTCTCCCAGGTGTCGGCGAGTTGCTCGATCGTCGCGGCGATGACGGCATCGGTAATCGGGCTTCCGAGCGATCGTGCAAGCCGCTTGGCGCGGCCGGCTGCTCCCGGCGCCGCCGCAAGATAGGATGCAGCTTCCGCTTCGACGGCGGCATCAAATGTGGCGATGTTGACAACCATCGACACCAGTCCGGCGGTTTTCGCTTCTTCGGCCCCGAAAATCCGCGCGGACATGAACAGAGGCCGAGCCCTTGCCTCGCCGATCCGGGCGATGACATAGGGGCTGATCGTAGCCGGGATGAGCCCGAGGCGCGTTTCCGTCAGCCCGAATTTTGCGCCCTGCTCGGCGATGACGGCATCGCACACACTCACGAGACCGACGCCGCCGCCGAAGGCATTGCCATGGACACGCGCGATAAGCGGTTTCGGCATGTCGTTCAGGGCCTTGAACATCATCGCCAGCCGCGTCGCCTCGGCGATCCGCGTCTGCCTGTCGGCGGTGAACTGCTGCCGCATCCACTCCAGATCGCCGCCTGCGCAGAAGCTCTTTCCATCTCCCTTTAGAATGACCGCCCGCACGGCCGAGTCGGCTCCAAGCCGGCTGGCCACGTCCGTGAGTTCGTCGATCATCAGGGCGGAGAGCGCATTGTGCTTTTCCGGGCGCGCGAGCGTCAGCCGGACGATGCCGCGTTCATCGCTGTCGTAGCGGATCGTCTGATACGTCATGCCGTCCCCCTCAAGGATCGCGCGAAGCCGGCGGCGCGTTCGAGCTTTCCAGCATCGAGTCCCGTCGAAAAGCCTCTCCCCTGCAGGAAAGCGTTTACCGCGACCGTATCGACATTGCCCGCCGCGCCCGGTGCATAGGGGCATCCGCCGAGGCCCGCGACGGAGGCGTCGAACACCCTGAGGCCACGCTCCAGGGCGACCGCGATATTTTCGAGGGCGCGACCCGACGTGTCGTGGAAATGGCCCGCCAGCTTCGATGCGGCGATCTCGCCGAGAACCGTTTCAAGCATGGCGTCCACGGCTTCCGGAGTACCCCGCCCGATCGTGTCGCCCAGGCTGATCTCGTAGCAGCCGAGGTCGGACAGCTGCCGCGCCACGCCGGCCGCAGCCTCGGGCGCGATCGCACCTTCATAGGGGCATTCGACGACGCAGCTCACATAGCCGCGAAGCGGAATGCGATGATGACGGCACGCCTCCGCCACCGGGCGGAACCGCTCGATGCTTTCGGCGATCGAACAATTGATGTTCTTCTGCGAGAAGCTCTCGGAGGCGGAAGCGAAGATCGCCACCTCATCGGCGCCGCAGGCAAGTGCCGCCTCGAAGCCCCGCATATTCGGCGTCAGCGCTGCATAGCGCGTGCCCTGGCGTCTCGCGATACCGGCCATCACCGCCGGCGCATCGGCCATCTGCGGCACCCAGCGCGGACTGACGAAGCTCGTCACCTCGATCCGAGCGTAGCCGCAGTCGGACAGAAGATCGACAAGCCTGATCTTGTCACCGGTATCGACGAGCCGCGCCTCGTTCTGAAGACCGTCCCGCGGTGCCATCTCGACGATCGTGACTCGTTCGCCTTGCCGCGACATCATTCGGCTGCCTCCTCGTCAAGCTTGACGAGCACGGTGCCTTCGCTGACCTGCGCGCCCTCGGCCACATGCACGCTCGCAACCTTGCCTTCCCGCGTCGCCGAAAGCGTCAACTCCATTTTCATCGCCTCCATGACGACGAGCGGCTGGCCCTTGGCCACCGCCTCGCCGGCGCCGACGCGCACCAGCTTGATGAGGCCCGGCATCGGAGCGATGAGTTCGTCCTCGGCGATCTCGCTGCTGTGCCCACCCGACAATGAATCCGGCATGTGGAAGACGAGGTTGCGGCCGCCGAGGAACAGGGTCAATGTCTCACCGTCCCGGGTGAAACGAAGTACCCGCTTCTGCCCGGCGACCTCCAGCCGGGCGCCGCCCTCGAACCGATCGAGCACCAGGACCGGCAGCGTGCTCGACCCGGCATGCACCGCGAACTGATCGCGTCCGCGCGCTTTCAGGGTCGCTGTCGAGCGGCTTCCCTCATGCTCCACGGTGATCGTCCGTTGCGCGTCGCCCCAGATTTGCCAATAGCCGAGCGATGTCCACGGATCGCCCTTTGCGGCCGGCTCAAGAACGCCGGTCGCGACGATCGCCGCCAGCGCCAGGGCGTCATCGTCCGGTGCAGTCGGCGCCGTCAGCCGCTCTATTTCCCGGTCGATCAAACCCGTATCCGGCCTGCCCGACCGGAATTCCGGGTCTTCCGTCAGGCGGATGAGGAAGTCGAGATTAGTGACCGTGCCGCCGATCCGGCATTCCTTGAGCGCCGCCTGCAATTGGCCAAGCGCTGCCGACCGGTTGGGGCCATGCACGATCAGCTTGGCGATCAAGGGATCGTAATAGGGCGTGACCATGTCGCCCTGGCGCACCCCGGAGTCGATCCGCACATTGCCGTCAGGAAAGTGCAGGTGCTTCAACCGGCCGATTGCCGGCAGGAACCCCTTGGCGGGATCCTCCGCGTAGATCCGTGCCTCGAAGGACCAGCCGTCGATGGTGATGTCGGACTGCTTCTTCGGCAGGGGCTCCCCGGCGGCGACGCGCAATTGCCATTCGACCAGGTCGAGGCCGGTTATCGCCTCCGTCACCGGATGCTCCACCTGCAGCCTCGTGTTCATCTCCATGAAGAAGAAGTGATCCGGCCAGAGGCCGTCCGTGACGTCGGCGATGAACTCGACCGTCCCGGCGCCGACATAGCCGATCGCCCGTGCCGCCCTGACGGCCGCATCGCCCATGGCGCGGCGCACCTCCGCGGTCATGCCCGGCGCCGGCGCCTCCTCGATCACCTTCTGGTGGCGGCGCTGCAGCGAGCAGTCGCGCTCGAAAAGATGAACGATGCTGCCGTGCCGATCGCCGAAGACCTGGACCTCGATGTGACGCGGCCTGGTCAGATATCTTTCGATCAGCACCGAGCCATCGCCGAAGGCGGCCTCGGCTTCCCGCCGGGCGGCCTCGAGCGCCGAGGCGAACTCCTCCGGCCGGTCGACGCGCCGCATGCCCTTTCCGCCGCCACCGGCGCGGGCCTTGATCAGCACCGGATAACCGATCTCTGCCGCCTGCGCCGCGAGGAAACCCGCCTCCTGCTCCTCGCCGTGATAACCCGGCACGACCGGGACGCCGGCGCGCTCCATCAGTGCCTTTGCCGCATCCTTCAAGCCCATGGCGCGGATCGCGCTTGGCGAGGGTCCGACGAACACCATGTCTGCGGCTTCGACAGCGGCTGCAAATTCGGCATTCTCCGAGAGGAAGCCGTAGCCGGGATGAATGGCGTCCGCCCCGACGCTTCTCGCCGCCCAGAGAATACGCTCGACCGACAGATAGCTCTCGGAGGCCGTCGCCGACCCGATCCTTACCGCCTCGTCGGCAAGCGCCACATGGAGCGCATCGTCGTCGACATCGGAATAGACCGCGACGGTCGTGATGCCGAGCCGGCGGGCGGTGCGAATGACGCGGCAGGCGATTTCACCGCGGTTGGCTATCAGGAGCTTCGAAAACATGCGTCTCTCTTCTGCTTACTGCGCTGCCACCATTCGACTTCGAGGAGCCAGGCAGAATCGAAAATACCGGCCATCACCACCGTCATCGCCGGAGCCAGCGCCCCCAGATAGTCGTTGCGGATCTCGCGGTTCGCGACGAGATGATGCCTGTCGGCGAGATAGGTCGTCACCTTGACGATGTCGGCCTTGGACATGGCCGCCGCTCTCAACTGCGCATCGACGTTCAGCCAGACCTGACGGGCCTGGGCCTCGAATCCATCCGGCACGACGTCGTTCGAGTTCATCGGGACCTGGCCGCTGACGAACAGCAGGCGCCGGAAGTTCTCGATGCTGACGGCCTGCGAGTAACCGCCGCGCGGCTGCGGCGCGCTCATGGCGTTGATATTGTCGCGTTTCATCCCCAGCCTCTCCCCCTACATCCTGAACAACCCGAACCGTGTATCCTCGACAGGCGCGTTCAGCGCTGCCGACAGCGACAACGCCAGCACCTCCCGGCTTTTGCGCGGATCGACGACGCCATCGTCCCACAGTCGCGCCGACGCATAGAGCGGATGGCTCTGGCGCTCGAAGAGATCGAGAACCGGCTGGCGGAAGCGCGCCTCCTCCTCCTCGTTCCACGGCGTTCCGGCGCGCCTCAGCGCTTCACCGCGCACGGTCGAAAGCACGCCCGCCGCCTGTTCGCCGCCCATCACCGAGATGCGGCTGTTCGGCCAGGTCCAGAGGAAGCGCGGCGAGAACGCCCGTCCGCACATGCCGTAATTGCCGGCCCCGAAGGAGCCGCCGACGAGCATGGTGATCTTCGGGACCTGCACGGTCGCAACCGCCGTCACCAGCTTGGCGCCGTGCTTGGCGATGCCTTCCGTCTCGTATTTGCGCCCGACCATGAAGCCGGTGATGTTTTGCAGGAAGACTAGCGGGACCTTGCGCTGGGCACAGAGCTCGACGAAATGGGCACCCTTCAGCGCAGACTCAGAGAACAGCACGCCGTTGTTGGCGACAATGCCGACCGGAATGCCGTGGACATGGGCGAAGCCGCAGACGAGCGTCGTGCCGAAGCGCGCCTTGAACTCGTCGAACCGCGAGCCGTCGACGATCCGTGCGATCACCTCGCGAATTTCAAACGGCGTCTTCAGGTCGCCGGACACGATACCGGCGATCTCATCCGGATCGTAGAGCGGCGGTTCCGGCTCGCGAAGCTCGACGGTTCGCGGCTTCTCGCGGTTCAGCGCGGCGACGGCGCGGCGGGCGAGCGCCAGCGCATGGGCGTCGTCGCGCGCCAGGTGATCGGCAACGCCGGAGAGACGCGTGTGTACGTCGGCGCCGCCGAGGTCCTCGGCCGACACCACCTCTCCGGTCGCCGCCCTGACCAGCGGCGGGCCCGCGAGGAAGATCGTCCCCTGGCCCTCGACGATGATCGTCTCGTCGGACATGGCCGGCACATAGGCGCCGCCTGCGGTGCAGGAGCCCATGACCACGGCGATTTGCGGGATTCCGGCCGCCGACATGTTGGCCTGATTGTAGAAGATCCGGCCGAAGTGATCACGATCCGGGAAGACCTCGTCCTGGTTCGGCAGGTTCGCGCCGCCGGAATCGACCAGATAGACGCAGGGAAGCCGGTTCTCGGCGGCGATCTCCTGCGCCCTGAGATGCTTCTTGACCGTGATCGGGTAATAGGTGCCCCCCTTCACGGTCGGATCGTTGCAGACGATCATACATTCGCGGCCGGAAATCCGACCGATACCGGCAATCAGCCCCGCGCCCGGCGCGTCGCCGTTATACATCCCATGCGCCGCCGTCGCGGCAATCTCGAGAAACGGCGTACCCGGATCGACGAGGCCGGCAACCCGGTCGCGCGGCAGCAGCTTGCCCCGGCTGACATGGCGCTCGCGCGCCGTCTCTCCGCCGCCGCCGGCCGCCAGGCGCACCGCGTCCTCTATCGTCGAGATCGCTTCCGCCATGGCGGCACGGTTTGCCGTGAACACATCCGAGGATGGCGAGATGTGCGATCGCAATATTGTCATTGTCCCCCAGTCCTGCCTTCCTCGTTCCGGCGATGCGCCTCGCCTCTGCATGTTTCCTTGGATCGGAAGCGATTCCAAGGACAAAACATGCAGACCTTCAAAGTGCTACAGCGTCCTTTGTGCGTCTGAAAGACGCGCGGCGCTGTAGTGGCTATTTCGTCTCGGCAAACAATTCGCGGCCGATCAGCATGCGGCGGATCTCGCTGGTGCCGGCGCCGATCTCGTAGAGCTTGGCGTCACGCAGCAGGCGGCCGGCTGGATAGTCATTGGTGTAGCCGTTGCCGCCGAGAGCCTGGATCGCCTCGAGCGCCACGGCAGTTGCCTTCTCGGCCGCATAGAGAATGCAGCCGGCAGCGTCCTTGCGCGCCGTCTCGCCGCGATCGCAGGCCGCCGCCACCGCATAGACGTAGGCCCGCGCCGCATTCATTGTCACGTACATGTCGGCAAGCTTCCCCTGCATCAACTGGAATTCGCCGATCGGCTGCCCGAACTGCTTACGTTCATGGAGATAGGGGACGACGACATCGAGGCAAGCCGCCATGATGCCGAGCGGGCCGGCGGAAAGCACGACGCGCTCGTAGTCGAGGCCCGACATCAATACCTTGACGCCGTCGCCGACCCTGCCGAGCACATTTTCCTCCGGCACCTCGCAGTCCTTGAAGATGAGTTCAGAGGTGTTCGAGCCGCGCATGCCGAGCTTGTCGAGCTTCTGGCCGGTCGAGAAGCCGGGGAAAGTCTTTTCAATCAGGAAGGCGGTGATGCCGCGCGGCCCGCCCGCCGGATCGGTCTTGGCATAGACGACCACCACGTCGGCATCGGGGCCGTTGGTGATCCACATCTTGTTGCCGTTGAGAACGTAGCGGTCGCCGCGCTTTTCGGCCTTGAGCTTCATCGAGACGACGTCCGAACCGGCCCCCGGCTCCGACATGGCGAGCGCCCCGACATGCTCGCCCGAAATCAGCTTCGGCAGGTATTTCGCCTTCTGCGCGGCGTTGCCATTGCGGTTGATCTGGTTGACGCACAGGTTGGAGTGAGCGCCGTAGCTCAGGCCGACCGAGGCCGAGGCGCGGCTGATCTCTTCCATGGCGACGCAATGGGCGAGATAACCGAGACCGGCGCCGCCATAGGCCTCGTCGGCGGTGACGCCGAGCAGGCCGAGTTCGCCCATCTCCCGCCAGAGCGGCGCCGGAAAGGCATTGCTGCGATCCGTTTCGTCGGCCAGCGGCGCAATGCGCTCGGAAGCGAACCGGCGCACGCTGTCGCGCAATGCATCGATCTCCTCGCCAAGAGCGAAGTTCAATCCACCTTCAAACATTCCATTCTCCTCCCGACGCCCGCCGACGATCTCCTCATCGTCAGACAGCGCGCCGGCCCATGTTACCGCTACGCGGGCCTCTCGCGAACGATAACATCGCTGCCGGCTAATTTCCTTCCAAAGAGGCTGTCGGCCAAGCACGATTTAGAAAGGAAGCTCGCGCGAAAGCGGCGCAGCAATGCTTTGGGCAGCGAAAGGCGTAGGCGGGGGACGATTCGTCGGCCCATTGTTACGTTTTGGGCAAGATGCGGACATTCCAGGGTTTGCCTCGAATTGCTCACATTCGACAATCCATATAGGGCATGCCGAAGCGTACCGACAAAGCAGGCATGGCCTTCCTCGTGCTTATCTGCATCCTCATCGCCCTTGTGGTCAGCATTCTCGCACTCGAACCGGGCGTCGAGGAGGCTCCACCCGTCAGACCGGCAATCGTTCCCGACAATTAGGCTGGTTCACGGAACCGATGTCTAAGAGGTCGGCGGTAGCCCTTGCCTACTGTCTCGGATTATGGCCCCATCCACAGTCTGCCTGTGGCAACAGTTGGGTGGCTTCCGATGTCTGAGAAACCGGAAATTTTGGATCAAGTCCTGGCCGATTTGATCAGTGACCAAATCGAGCAGCGTCATGCAAACGAACTGCGAGCAATTCTCTCAACCGGCAATGAGATCACCATGCACGGCAAGTTCACCGTCGGCCGAGACTTCATCATCTATAGAACGTCGAAGGATGATAGAGGCAAATGGGCGATGACGCCCTTCTCACATATCGTGCAATTGATAATTTGACGCCGCGAGGGGCGAAGTCCTCCTGGTGGTAACGCGAGTCGTAACGAACGTCGACCACGCGTCTCCCGTGGGCAGGTTCGGATCATGATGGCATTTACCCTTGGCCGGGCCCTCCCGCAAACTTCACGCCTCGCCACGCGGCCGGGCAACATCGTTCACCCCCTCCGCATCCGGCGCCTGGCCGTAGCTCATCCGCTGCATCTGGGCGATGACGCGCTCCATCTCGTCGTCGGGCAGGATCGGCGGCTCGCCGAGCGTGAGGGCCTGAACATAGATCCGCGACAGCGTCTCGACCTCGATCGCCAGCCAGAGCGCCGATTCGAGCGTCCTGCCGAGCGAGATCTGGCCGTGCTGGCCAAGCAGGCAGGCCGTGCGGTCCTTGAGCGCGACGAGAGCGTTGTCGGAGAGCGCCTGCGTGCCGAAGGTGGCGTATGCGGCACAGCGGATCGTCGTGCCGCCGGCAATCCCGGTCATGTAGTGGAAGCTCGGGATGGTCTTGTGGTGGCAGGCAAGCGTCGTGGCATAGATCGAGTGGCAATGCAGCACGACGTCGATATCCGTGCGGGCGCGCAGAATATCGCGATGGAAACGCCATTCGGACGAAGGCCGGTGGCCGACATAGGTCCCGTCGAAATCCATCTCGACCAGGTCTTCCGGCTGCATCGTGTCATAGGGCATGGACGAGGGGGTGATCAGGAACCCGTCGCCGGCCCGGACGGAAAGGTTGCCGGCCGTGCCCTGGTTGATGCCGCTCGAGTTCATCCGCCGGCAGATGTCCACCATCTCGCGCCTGAGCGCCAGCTTATCGGTCGTTGGGTTTTCAGCCATGGAAGCTTCCTTTCGTGGGTTCGAATTCGTCTCGCTCACCCGGCCCTGCGCGGGCAAGGTTGCGCCAATCAGCGGCGTAGCGGGTAAGTTCGGTTCCAAGTTCCTTGAGATCGGTCGCCACGCCGAGGGTGAGCGGCGCCGGATCCCGGCGCGTCTGCTGGCCGGCAAGCAGCGCCGCACCGGCGGCAACACCATAGGCAGCCAAGTTGACCCGCACCTCGCGGTAGGGGAGCAGCGACGCCACAAGTCCTGCATAGAGCGGATCGCGCAGAAAGCTTCCATCAAGGACGATGAGACGATCGTCGGAAAGCGTGTCGATGCACTCGACAGTCAACAGCGCGCAATAAAGAAGCGCCAGGGCTTTGCGTTCCATTGCCGTTTCGGCCGACGGCCCGAGAATACGCCCGCGTCCGGCGCTGCCAGGGAAAACGCCGTCCCCCTCACCGAAGGAGGGAACGGCGATGGTAGACTGCGCTATCAGACGCGCGGCAATGTCGAGCGGCACATGGTCAGTCGGCGGATCGCTACCGGCGATTTGGGAGTATTCCCGCCCGCCCATCGTCAGGATGCCGCCGAGCGGATTGCCGAAGACATCGCTGTTCAAGGTCATGCCGCGATGCTCGTCGAGCCGATCGACCGGCGTCGAGCCGGAGAAGCCGACGATCCAGGTTCCCGTCGAGACGACCGTGAAATCCCGCAGCCCCGCGGCGTGATAGCGATAGTGATTGAGGCTGCTATCGTGACCACCCGCCAGAACCGCCAATCGATCGGGAAGGCCGAAGCGGCGGACGAGCTCCGGCCGGATCGGACCCAGCCTCTGCCAAGCCTTGGCAAAGGGCGGCATCAGCCTTTCCCATCCGCGGGCGCTGACGATCGCCGCCCAGCGACGCTCGGCAACGTTCCAGAGATGCGACTGCGCGCCGAGAAAGCTTGTTTCCGACGCGGCGGCCCCGGTAAGCCGCCAGGCCCAATATTGCGGAACGCCGAGATACCAGCGCGCCTGAGCGAAGGCCTGCGGTTCGCACTGCTCCATCCAGTAGAGCTGGCGGGCCTGATGCGTCGCACCGTGCATTGTGGCGCTGCCGCGATCGAGAAAGGAGCCGGCCAGCGGCGCATAGCCGTCGCGGATGTCGGCCGGCAGCGGCTGTTCGTAGTCGACCATCGGGAGCATGGCGCCATCCCCGGCATCCGGGTCGGCGCCGGTCAGGACGCCGCCGGAGCCGTGTCCGGAGGTGACGAAGGCGCTGAAGGTATGGCGCCGCGAGAGGCACGCCAACGATTCGAAGACCCATTCGCTCAAGGTGTCGAGATCATGATGGCGCCAAGGCGGACCCGGCAGAACGGGATTGGGAACGCTGAGCGTCTCGACAATCGCACCGTCTGCCGCGGCAGCGCTGAGCTTGACATTGGTCTTTCCGACGTCGAGGACGGCGACGATCGTCGCTGCGGTTTCTCGATCGCTCACCGCTGCCTCCACCTCCCGTTCCCTCGATTCAGATCAGACCATATTGCTTGGCCTTGTTGCGCAGGAAGGGAAGGCCGTTGCCCATCACTTCCTCTTCGTCCTTGGCGACAGGACGCCAGACGGCGAGACCGTAGGCCACTTCGGGCGGCATGTTGATGAAGCTTTCCATTGCGAGCCCGCCCTTGAAGCCGATCGCCGCAAGTGTCGAAAAAATCTCGTCCCAGCCGCAGGTGCCGTATCCGGGGGTGCCGCGGTCGCTCTCCGACAGATGAATGTATTTCAGGTGCTCGCGGGCATCGAGGATGCCGTTGCCGACGCCCTTCTCCTCGATGTTCATGTGATAGGTGTCGAGGTGCACGAAGATATTGTCGGCGCCGACCCGCTCGATCATCTGCACCGCCTGCCAGCCGGTGTTGATCAGGTGGTTCTCATAGCGGTTGACGGCTTCGACGCCGAGTTCGATGCCGCGCGACTTGGCGTGCTTGGCGGCTGCCGACAGCACGCGGGCGATGTTGTCGTATTCCGCTTCGGTCGGCGGCACGCCGGTCCGCTCGCCGATGCCACCATAGATGACGCCGGAGAGCGCCTCGCCGCCGAGATCGGCTGTCTTGTCGATCGCGACCTTCAGGTGCTCGATCGCCGCGTCCGGGCGCACGGAAGCCCAGGCGCGCTCCGGCAGGCCGAGCGAGCAGAGCGCGCGCAGCTCGTTTTTTTCAAGCAGCGCGCGGGTGTGTTCCGTATCGACGGCAGGCGGGTTGAGCATCGGGATCTCGATGAAATCGACCTCGTATTTGAGCGCAGCCGCAACGGCGCGTTCGGCACCCGGCCGATCCCAGTTCATGGTCCACATGCTCGTATGGACGCCAAAACCCTGCATGGTCATGATCCTCTTCTGATGATTGAAATTCTGATCTTCGAAGCGACCCAACGAAGGATCATCACGCCAACGAGCAGGATGCCCCAGACGGCGGTCGCCAGATGCTGGTTGGCTCCGATGAGGTTGAGCCCAGACGAGAGAAGCTGCAGCACAACGAGCGCCACGAAGACCGGGATGACCCGGCCGAAGCCGCCGAACGGATTGACGCCGCCGAGGAAGCAGGCAAGCACGGTGATGAGCAGGTAGGACTCGCCGTGGCCGATGCGCACCGAATTGAACCGCGCCAGCATGATGATGCCGGCAATGGCGCACATGACGCCGGAGAGCGTGTAGACGAGCACGATCGCCTTGCGGGTATTGATGCCGGAATAGCGGGTCGCCTCGAGATTAGAGCCGATCATATAGGTGTTGAAGCCGAGTTTGGTACGGCCGAGCAGCACGTGCCAGCCGAGCACGCAGACGATGAACACGATGAGCGGCACGGGGATGCCGGCGATCGAGCCATGGCCGATCGGCCCGACAAAGGCGGGGAAACCGGAAATATCGCCGCCGCGCGTCAGGAACTCGCCGAGCCCGCGCAGAAAGATCATCATCGACAGCGACACGAGGATAGGGTGGGCGCGGGTGAAGGCGATCACCAGCCCCATCACCACTCCGCTTGCCGCGCCGACCAGCACGGCCAGCAGGCAGCCGACGATGAAGATGCCGATGCCGGCGTCGACGCCGCCATTCTCCCTCAGTACCCAGGCGACGGTCAGCCCGGCGATATTCGCGGTAAAGGTGATTGCCAGATTGAGGCCGCCGGTGAGGATCGGCAGGAGCATGGCGAGCGTCAGGACCCCGAGTTCCGGAAGCTGAAAGGCGACGGACCCGAACGTCGCCGCACTGAGGAATTGCGGCGAGGCGATGCCGAAGACAAGAACCACTGCGACGAAGGCGAGACCGGGGCCGGCCATCTCAGGACCGAGTGCGGTCTTGATGCGTTCGACGATATTGGTCATCGTCCCGCCCCCTTCTCCCCGACAAGAGCCAGCAGACGCTCGATGCGCGTATTGGAAAGAGTGATGGCGATCAGGATGATGGCGCCGACGATCATCTTGAAGGCGAAAGGCGACACGCCCATCAGGTTGAGGCCGTTCTGGGTGATCGAGATCATGAGCACGCCGAGGACGCAGCCGAGCACCGAGCCCTTGCCGCCGCCGAGGCGGGCGCCGCCGAGCACGACCGCGGCAAGCACGTCTAGTTCGCGGCCGTATAGCGCATTCGGGACGACCTCCTGCGCGTAGTGGGCCTGGATGAGCCCGCCGATGCCGGCCATCAGGCCGAGCCAGCCGAAGGCGATGAACTGCATGGCGCCGATATTGATGCCGAAGCGGCGCGCCCCTTCCGGATTGTCGCCGAAGGCATAAAGCTGCCGGCCGATCGTGGTGCGGGTGATCAGCAGCCAGGTCGCGACGACGCAAACGGCCATGACCAGAACCGGCAGCGTGATCTCGATCCAGGTGCCGTCCGGCATCTCGTGCTCGAACAGGATGACGCGGTCGGTCAGCCAGTCGGGCAGGTCGTAGATCGACACGCCCCTCGTAAAGAACATCAGCAGGCCGAAATAGATGTTGAAGGTCGAGATCGTCGCGACGATCGAGATGATCCGGAAGCGGTGGATCAGGAAGGCATTGACGCAGCCGAGCAGCACACCCAGCGAACCGGCGATCAAGAGCCCGGAGATCCAACCGCCGCCACCGATCCAGCCGAGCAAGATCGCCGCACAATACTGGACGACGGAGGCGGCAACCGCGAATGAAATATCGATGCCGCCGGCGATCAGCACGACCAGCAAGCCGACGGCGAAAATGATGTTGACGGCGCTGATGTTCAGGAGGTCGAAGGCGTTGCCCAGCGAGAAGAAATTCGCCGTGGCAAAGGAAAGCACGGTGCTGATGACGACGATCACCACCAGCAGGGAGAACTCGGTCGCGTGGGTGCGGATCAAGCTACGCATAGACGGCAGCCTCGATGTCTTCCAGCCGCGCGAGGCGCGGGTCATAGGTGCCGACGATGCGGCCCTGCGTCATGTGCAGGACCCGGTCGGCGTTGAAATAGACCTCCGGTACCTCATCGGAGATCAGAATGATGGCAAGGCCGCTCTCGGCGAGCTTGGCGACGATGTCGAAGATGCCGGCGCGCGCGCCGACATCGACGCCGACGGTCGGGCAGTCGAGAATGAGCAGCTTCGGATCGGTGGCGAGCCATTTGGCGATCGCCACGCGCTGCTGATTGCCGCCGGAAAGCGTCGAGATCGCATCGGCCTGGCGGCCGATCCTGACGCCGAGATCGGCGATCCAGCGGGAAACGAGGCTGCGCTTGCGATCTTCGGAAAGCAGACCTCCGGAAAGAATCTTGCGGAGCGAGGCGATCACCAGATTGTCGGCAATCGTCTGCGGCTGGATGAGCCCGAGCGACAGCCGGTCCTCCGAGAGATAGGCGACGCCGGCCTTGATCGCGTCTCGGTTCGAGGCGAAGCGGACTTTCTTGCCCTCGATGCTGATCGAGCCGGAGGCGGGCTTCAGCATGCCAAAAAGGGCGAGCGCTAACTCGGTCCGCCCGGCGCCGAGCAGCCCCGTGATCCCGACCGTTTCACCGCGATGAACCGTCAGCGAAATGTCCTCGAACTGGCCGGGCCGGGTCAGTCCGCGAACTTCGAGCACGACCGGCTGATCGTCCTTCGGGCGTGCCCGGACGTGCTGGTCGAAGGTCTTGCCGGTCATCAGTTCGGTGATGCGCGACTGCGTCATGCCGGCGGCCGGGTAGACCCCGACCAGCGCGCCATCGCGCAGCACCGTGATGCGGCTCGAAATCTCCAGAACCTCGGCCAGACGGTGGCTGACGAAGACGACGGCGACGCCGGAATCGGAAAGATTGCGGACGATATCGAGGAGATGGTCGGTCTCCGACTGGGTGAGCGATGCGGTCGGCTCGTCCATGAAGACGAGCTTCGCTTCGCCGATAAGCGCCCGGGCGATCGCCACAATCTGCCGCTGGGCGATCGCATATTCCTTGAGCGGCAGGTCGACGTCGAGCGTGACGCCGAGACGGGCGAGCGCATCGATCGCGATCCGCCGCATGCGATTGTAGTCGACGAGGCGCGGCCGACGGCCGAGGACCTCGTGGAAGGCGATGTTTTCGGCGACGCTCATTTCCGGAAACAGCGCCAGGTCCTGCCAGATCACCTGGATGCCGCGGTCCTGGGCGGTGACCGGCGACATATGCGAATAGGTCTCGCCGTCATATTCGATAACGGCGCCGTCCGCCGGGCGGTAGACGCCGGTGATCACCTTGATCAGCGTGCTCTTGCCGCAGCCGTTCTCGCCTGCCAGACAATGCACCTCGCCGGGGCGCACCTCGAAGCTCACATTCTTCAGCGCCTTGACGCCACCGAACGTCATGTTGATGTCGCGAAGCGACAGAAGCGGCTTTTCGCCGACCGTCGCGCTCGTTGCCTGATGCATGGACCCTGCGCCTGTCGAACGTCGTTTCATGGGACTTGCCAGGCCGGCCGGAGCCGGCCCAGCAGCCGGGAGAATCCTACTGCATGTCTCCTTAAATCGACCTCGATTTCAGGACAAAGACATGCAGCAAAACAAAGTGCTACAGCGACCTTTGCGCGCGGCGCTGCAGGGCGGAATGCACGGCGCGGCATCCCGCCTGCAACTTCTGCGGACTAGAGACCCATCGCAGCGAGATCGGCGACCGTGTCCTTGTTGATCGGCACGAGCTGGTCGACGATGATGTTGCGGTTCTGGAAGTCCGGATGGATCACGCCGAGACCTTCGATTTCCTCGCCGTCCTTGACCTCCTCGCCCTTGAGGAGCTTATCAGCCATCGTCACGAAGACTTCGCCGGCCTGTTTCGGATTCCACATGAAACCGCCGGAGATCGCGTCGGACTTCACCAGCTTCTGTCCCTGGCCGGGCGAGAAGGGTCCGAGAACGAAGATCTCACCCACCTTGCGGCGCTCTTCGATGGCGCGGCCGGCGCCGATCGGGCCCTGGCTGCCGAAGGCGAGGAAGCCCTTCAGGTTCGGGTGAGCGGAGATCAGGTCGAGGGCGGTCGAGCGGCTCTTGTCGACATCCTCGGCAACGCCGTAGCGTTCACCGACCAAGGTCATCTCGGGATGGTTCTTCTTGAGATAGGCGATCGCCGCATCCGCCCAGGCATTGTGCAGCGGCACGGTCAGCGAGCCGACGAAGACCGCATACTCGCCCTTGCCACCCATCTTCTCGGCCAGCAGCTTGCCGTGCGCTTCACCGAAACCCTGAGACGAAGCGAGTTCGAAATCCCAGTCGGCGCCCTTCTGGCTCGGCGATTCATGCGTGATGACGATGATGCCCTTTTCCTTGGCCTTGGTGAGGACCGGTTCCAGCACCTTGGCATCGTTGGGCACCACGCCGATAACCTTCACGCCCTGGGCGATCAGATCCTCGATGGCGCGGACCTGCAATGCCGGGTCGGCGCTCGTCGGGCCGACCATGAAGGCGTCGAGGCCGAGCTTCTGGCCGCGCTCCTTGATGCCCACTTCCATGGCGTTGAACCACGGAATGCCGCCGATCTTGACGACCACGCCGACCTTCGGCGCGTCCTGCGCCGCGACGGAAAAGGCACCGGCGAGCGAAAGCGAAGCCGCCAGGGCGGCAGCAAGAAATGTCTTGATCATGTCTCTCCTCCACAGGTTCCCGCAACGGGAACTCTCCCGGGCGCTGGCGCGCCGGCCTCCAGTTTCAATCCTCCATGACGAGAAGCGAGTTTCCCGCCGCTGACCGCCGCCTCCTCAGACGACCCAAAGACTTGCACAATCGATATTTCTTATTTGCACAATCGATGGTGCAAAGACTATCCTGCAGACTTAATCTTTCGTCAAGCGCAAATCTGCTCTAAGAGATTCGAGGGGGCTCAGATGGCGAACAGCGGCAAGAAAAAGGCGACGATCTACGATCTCTCGGTGCTCTCGGGCAGTTCGCCCTCGACGGTGAGCGCCGTTCTGAACGGCACCTGGCGCAAACGGCGCATCAAGGAAAGCACAGCCGAACTCATCCGCAGCCTCGCCGAAACCCACCAGTATACGGCAAACCGCCAGGCGCGCGGGCTGCGCAGCTCTCGCTCGGGCCTTGTCGGGCTGCTCTTGCCCGTGCACGACAACCGCTACTTCTCCTCTCTCGCCCAGACCTTCGAGGCGCATGTGCGCAGCAAGGGCCAATGCCCGATCGTCGTCAGCGCCAGCCGCGACCCCGAGGAGGAGCGCAAGACGGCCGAAACGCTGATCTCCTATTCCATCGACGAGTTGTTCATCTGCGGCGCGACGGATCCGGACGGGGTCCACGAGGTCTGCGAAGCGGCCGGGCTGAAGCACATCAATATCGACCTGCCGGGCACGAAGGTCCCGTCCGTCATCAGCGACAATTTCGAAGGCGGCCGGCTGCTGACCGAGGCCATCATCCGCCACTTCCCCGCCGACCGACCGCTCCAGCCGACCGATCTCTATCTGTTCGGCGGCCGCAACGACCATGCGAGCCACGAGCGTATCCGCGGCTTCCGGGCCGTGAAAAAGGCAATGCTCGGGGATGATCCGGACGAATGCATCCAGCCGACCGGCTATGCCGCGAACAACGCGCGAAAGGCCTTCGAGGCCTTCTATACCCGGCATGGCAAGCTGCCCCGCGGCCTCTTCGTGAACTCGTCGATCAATTTCGAGGGCCTGCTGCGTTTCATGGCCGAGCACCCGCACGACAATTTCACCGACCTCGTCGTCGGCTGCTACGACTACGATCCTTTCGCCTCCTTCCTCCCCTTCCCCGTCATCATGATCCGGCAGAATGTCGAGGGCATGATCGCCAAGGCCTTCGAGGTGATCGAACAACCTCGCGCTGCGCCGCGAATACATCTGGTCGAGCCGGAGCTCGTGCCACCAAGGACGGCACTCACCGGACCGCTCGATGCCCTGAAAGACATCGACCTGCCACGAGGCAAGTCATAAATATCTACTGTACATTAGCATATTGACGATGTATTTTTCTGTCATGGACGCTACAGACAGAAAAATCATTGGAATTCTTGCTGACGACGCTCGCGCCTCGCTAACGGATATCGGCACGGCCGTGGACCTCTCGCCCTCTGCGGTCAACGAACGCATCCGCCGCCTGGTGACAAGCGGCGTCATCCGCCGTTTCACGCTCGACGTCGACCACCGGATCCTTGGCTTCGACGTGCTTGCCTACGTCTGGATAGCCTTGGCCAACGAGGCCGACGAAAGCGAGTTCCGCAGCTTCATCGCCTCCCATCCGGCGGTTGCGGAGTGCCATCACGTGACCGGCGCCTGGTCTTACTGCGCCAAGGTACGGATGCCGACGCTTGGCGACATCGAGCCCTTTCTGTCGGAACTGAAGGCGCGCCGCTATCTCGCCCGGAGCGAGACCGTCATCGCGCTTTCCACCGCCGCGGAGCGCGCCGTCACCTTGCCAGCGCCGGACGAAAGAAAGCGAGACAGAGGATGACCGCGTTGCTCTTCACAAAGGGACTGCTGCTCGGGCTTGCCATCGCGGCGCCGCTCGGCCCGATCGGCACGCTTTGCATCAGCCGTACGCTGGAACGCGGTTTCTGGGCCGGCGTCGCAGGCGGTCTCGGGACGGCGCTTGCCGATGCAACTTACGCGATGATGGCGGCGGCGGGCTTTGCGGCTTTTGCGACGTTTCTCTCGACGCTTTCCACGCCCCTCGGCCTCGTCGGCGGTGTCTTCATGCTGTGGCTCGGCTGGCGCGGATTGAGGCCCCGGCCGATTGCGGCGCCCGCCGAGATCGGCGCGCGCGACCTGCTGCACACGACGACCGCGACCTTCCTGCTGACCATGGCGAACCCGACCACGATCCTGACATTCGCCGCGATCTTCGCGGGCCTCGGCCTTGCCGCCGTCGGCGATGGAGTGAGCGCGGCGATCGTCGTCGCCGGCGTCTTTCTCGGATCGCTCGGCTGGTGGTTTGTCTTGAGCGGCGGCGTCACGCTCGCGAAGACCAGGCTGCCTGACGGTTTTGCCGCCTGGACGTCGCGTCTTTCCGGCCTCCTCCTGATCGCTTTCGGCCTCGCCGCCCTCGCCTCGGCGGCTGCCGGTCTGGCCGAGTAGTGACAGCATTCGGCCGGTTCCCCAGGACGTCGCCGAACCCTGCCGCAAAAGCGCCATTTCAACCAGAGAATTTAGCGCGCAGTGATTGCATCCGCTCGCCTATTCGAGCAAACTTATATATAACTGAGGCGAAAGATCGCGAGGAGAATCGCAGATGAAGAAGAATCCCAATCCGATCGATACCTTCGTCGGTTCGCGTGTTCGAATGCGCAGATTGATGGTCGGAATGAGCCAGGAGAAACTGGCCGACGGCCTTGGCATCACGTTCCAGCAAGTGCAGAAATACGAGAAGGGCACGAACCGCATCGGCGCGAGCCGGTTGCAGGCGATTGCCGATATCCTGGGTGTTCATCCGAGCTTCTTCTTCCAGCAGGACGAAAACGCGCAGTCGCGCGAGACCGCGGCCGACGTGCACGAGTCGCACGAAATCTCGTCCTTCGTCGCCTCGAAGGAGGGTATCGCCCTCAACAGGGCTTTCCTGAAGATCGCCGATCCTGTGTTGCGGAAGAAGATCATCGCTCTCGTCGCCGCCATGGCGCAATCGGGCGAAACGGAACAGACGGCCGTGCCGTCGGCGGCCCGCCACGCGGAGCCTTTGCACGGCTAAAGCTTGGGAAGCCGAGGGGTCCCGGTCATCGGCTTCAAGGGCAAGAGGCCAATCGGCCCTTTCGCATCAAGCAGCGCGCCTGTTGAAGCGATTTGCAATTTTCGCCTTGCGGAGTCCGCATGAAAATCGTGTTCGTCGGTCCGACCGTCCCCGATGCGACGAAGCTGGCCGGCGACGCACTGGCGATCCGGCCGCCCGCCACACAAGGCGATATCCTCCGCGCCGTATATGACGGGGCCGCGGTCATCGGTCTGATCGATGGCAATTTCGAGTACGTCGCCCCGGTTTGGCACAAGGAAATACTCCTCGCACTCTCGCAGGGCGTGACGGTCGTTGGTGCCGCCAGCATGGGAGCCCTGCGGGCGGCCGAATGCGCCGCCTTCGGCATGGTCGGGATCGGCGAGATCTTTCGCCAGTATATCGCCGACGAGACCGCGGACGATTCCGAGGTGGCGCTGCTGCACGCGCCGGCGGAACTCGGCTATGCGGCGCTGACCGTGCCACTCGTCAATCTGCACGCCACGCTTCGCCACCTCACGGAAAAGAACCGCCTGACCGCCTCGGATGCGGCCGACATCGCGGCCGTGGCGGCAGGCCTGTTCTACAAGGAACGGACCTGGAACGCGATCCTCTGCCGTGCCGGGCTTTCGCCGCGCATCGATGCCGCGATGCTGCGCACCGAATATGTCGACCAGAAGCGTATCGATGCACTCGAACTTTTCGAAGCACTGCGACGGATGCCGGCGGAAAGGTGTGCGCCGCAGCAGGACTGGACCTTCAATGCGACCAGCCTCTGGGCGACAATGCTGAGCCAACTGCCAGTCACCGATGGAAAGGCGGACGTCTGAACGCCTGGGCTTTGGCTCACCGTCTGCATGTTTCCTTAAATCCTAGCCGATTTAAGGATAAGAACATGCAGCACTTCAAAGTGCTGCAGCGACCTTTGCGCGTCTGATGAGACGCGCGGCGCTGTGGTGCTCCGCAACTGCCAGCGCCGATCCCGATTGTGTTCTGCCGCTGCCCGTGAAATGTGATCAGGGGCGGCAGGCGGAGAAAAGGCGAGTCGAGGGATGGCAACGGGCAAAGGGGCAGACGATCGCATCGCGGATCTCGTCGATGGCATTCTCGTCCAGACGCCGTTGAAGGCCGCCGGGTTCATCGTGACGATCTATGGAGACCTCGTGGAGCCGCGCGGCGGCGTTGTGTGGATCGGCAATCTGATCGAGACTTGCGCCGCGGTCGGCATCAGCGAGACACTGGTGCGGACGGCCGTCTCGCGGCTCGTTGCCGCTGGCCAACTGCTGGGGGAGAGAGAAGGCCGGCGCAGCTTTTACCGGCTTTCAAGAGCAGCCGGCAGCGAGTTCGCTGCCGCGGCACAGATCATTTTCGGCGGCGCTGAAGAGGAAAACTGGCAGCTCGTGCATCTGAGCGGCGCTGAGGCCGAGGAAAGGATGCAGGCGCTCGAGCGTGCCGGCTACGCGCGGCTGGACCCGCGCCTGGCGATCGGTCCGGCAAGACAGGCGGCAGGATCGGCCGACGCGCTGACCCTGCATGCCGACTCGCCCGATCCGAAGGCACTCGCTGCTTTCGTCCGGACGTACTGGAATCTCGCGCCGCACGCCGCCGCCTATCGCCTGTTCCTCGACCAGTTCCGGCCTGTTGCCGCTCTTGCACAGCAGCACCCTCTTTCACCGGCCACAGCGCTGACGATACGGCTCCTTCTGATCCATCGTTTCCGCACCGTCCTCTTGCATGATCCCCGCCTGCCCGCCGCCGCTTTGCCCCAGGATTGGCCCGGCTTGGAGGCACGCCGTCTCTTCGCCGCGCTTTACCGCCTCCTGTCGCCCGCCGCCGACGACCACCTTGGTCGTCGCTTCGTCAGTGGGTCCGGCCCGCTCCGTGCCGTGACCGAGGAGAGTGAGAAGCGTCTTTCGCTGCTCGAAACACAGACTGCTTAGCGTCTGAAATGTGCGGCGCTGCAGGGCATCACACCGGAACAGCCGTCGAATATTTCACGCTCTTCAGGGCGAAATGCGACGACGAATTCGCCACCGCGTCATGCGTCAGGATGCCGTGCATCAGCAATCGTTCGTAGTCGGCAACATCCGCCACGACGACACGCAGGAGATAGTCCCACTCACCCGACATCGAATAGCATTCCAGCACTTCTTCGTGGCTTTCCACGAAGCGCTCGAAGCTGCGGCGCGCGACCGGGTCGTGCGATTTCATCCGCACATGGCAGAAGACATTCAGCCCGCGCCCGACCGCCTCGGGATTGACGAGCCGGACGGTCCTTCCGAGCACGCCGGCCGTGTCGAGCGCCTTGATACGTCGCCAGCAGGAGGCCGGCGAGGCACCGACCGCCTCCGCCAGCGCGGCATGGCTGATGTCGGCCTGCTCCTGAAGGACTCTCAGGATCTTTCGGTCAACCGGATCGAGATTGAACGTATTCATCATAAATCTTTCGAAAATGAAACATGATCGTCAATTGGTACCGAAAATCCCGTAAGATTGAAACCGATTTGCGCCTGAGACGAGCTATTCTTCCAAATGAGGAATTCGGGAGGACATTCGAAGATGGGCCAGGCTGCACTCAAACCGGACCGGCGGAACGCACCGGACGAGAGCATCGACTGGAAGAGGGTCGTGCATCTCATGCTGCTGTCCCGGGAACTCGACGAGATGGAGGAAAAGCGCCTCGTGCCGGAGAAGAAGGTCCTCTATCAGTTCTCGGCGCGCGGCCATGACATGGCGCAGATCCTCCTGGGCTTGAACCTCACGGGACGGCATGATGCGGCCTGCGGCTATTATCGCTCGCGGCCGCTGCTCCTGTCGCTCGGGGTCGATCCAGCCGATGCGCTCGGCTCCGCCATGGCGCGGGCCGGCGGCTATTCCGATGGCCGCGACATTGGCGTCGTCTTCAACTATCCCAATCCGAACGGCGCCTCGGCGCTGCCGATGTGCGGCGGCGTCGGATCCCAGTACACGCCGACGGCCGGATGGGCACAGGCGATCACCTATTTCAGCAAGCAGCTCAGGAATGGGGATTACGACCGGGATGTCGCCGTCGTCCTCGGCGGCGATGGCTCGGTCGCCTCCAACGGCTTCTGGTCGGCGCTGACGGTCGCCACGACGCAAGGCCTGCCGATGCTTTTCTATATCGAAGACAATGGCTTCGGCATTTCGGTTCCCTCCACCTTCCAGACCCCCGAGGGCAACATCGCCGCCAATCTTGCCGCCTGGAGAAACCTGACCATTCTCGATGGCGACGGCTCAGATCCGGAGGAGGCCGCCCGGCTGACGAAGGGCGCGGTCGACCTGGTGCGCGGCGAGCGGATGCCCGTCCTGCTGCGCCTGAGGGTGCCCCGCCTCGAGGGACACAGCTTCCAGGACACCCAGACCTACAAGAGCGAAGAGCTGGTCAGAAGCGAATGGGCGCGCGATCCCTTGCCGCGGCTCAAGGATTATCTGGTTCCTGCCGTTTTGAGCGAAGAGGAATGGGAAGCGGTCGCCGGCGCTGCCAAGGCAGAGGCTGAACAGGCACGCATCGAGGCCGAGGCCCGGCCGGTCGCAGGCCCCGAGACGGTGACCCGCAACGTCTTCTTCGAAGGTGAGATGCAGGTGATGGGCGGCCAGTACTGCGCCGGTTACCGATCGCCGGAGACGACCGAGTCGTCCCAAGGCGACGGCCAGCGGATCAACATGGTGACTGCAATCCGGCGAACCCTCGACCACGAGATGTCGCTCAACGAAAAGGTCGTCCTGTTCGGCGAGGATATCGGCCCGAAGGGCGGCGTCCATGCCGTTACCCTCGGGCTGCAGGAAAAATACGGCACGACTCGTGTGTTCGACACCTCGCTGTCGGAAGAAGGCATCGTCGGCCGTGCGGTCGGCATGGCGCTGGCCGGGCTCGTGCCTGTGCCTGAGATCCAGTTCCGCAAGTATGCCGAGCCGGCGAGCGAGCAGATCAACGATTGCGGCACGATCCGCTGGCGGACCAACAACCGCTTCGCCGCGCCGATCGTTTTGCGCATGCCGGGCGGGTTCTTCAAATGCGGCGACCCGTGGCACAGCCAGACGAACGAAGTCGCCTTCGTCCATCAGCCCGGCTGGAAGGTCGCCGTTCCGTCCAACGCCGAGGATGCCGTCGGGCTACTGCGCACGTCGTTGCGCGGCAACGACCCGGTGATCTTCTTCGAGCATCGCGCCATGCTGGATCATGCCTGGGCGCGGCGCCCCTATCCCGGCGACGCTTTCGCGCTGCCCTTCGGCAAGGCGAAGTTCACGCGCCAAGGCAGCGACATCACCGTCGTCACCTGGGGCGCCATGGTGCACCGCTGCGAAGAGGCCGCGGAGGGGATTTCCGCCGATGTGATCGACCTCAGGACATTGATGCCATGGGACCGCAACGCGGTGCTTTCCTCGGTCCGTCGCACGCGCCGCTGCCTCATCGTCCACGAGGATCTCGGCACCGGCGGCTTCGGGGCGGAAATCGCCGCAGCCGTCGCCGACGAAGCCTTCATCGATCTCGATGCCCCGGTTTCGCGGCTAACCATGCCCGATATCCCAAGCCCCCATAATCCGGTTCTGCTCGACTGGGCGGTCCCCTCGACGGAGCGG
Source organism: Sinorhizobium fredii USDA 205 (assembly GCF_001461695.1). Lineage (GTDB taxonomy): Bacteria > Pseudomonadota > Alphaproteobacteria > Rhizobiales > Rhizobiaceae > Sinorhizobium > Sinorhizobium fredii. The sequence goes on from NZ_AUTC01000157.1 coordinate 85,173, forward strand.
ATTCGCCGGAAAATCACCGACCTGCTGGAGTATTGAGGATGGACGAATTCATCGACATCAACGTCCCCGTCGAGCAGGAGGGGACGAAGGCGGTCGTCCGCAACTGGCTCAAGAAAATCGGCGAGAGCGTGAAATCGGGCGACCCGCTGGTCGAGCTCGAAACCGACAAAGTAACCCAGGAAGTCCCCGCCCCCGCCGACGGCTTCCTTACCGAAATCCTCATGGAGAACGGCGACGATGCCCTGCCCGGCGCCATTCTCGGCCGCATCGGCAGTCGGGCTGCCGGGGACGACCGTTCAGCCCCGCCTGCGCCGGCGGCCACGTTGGAGATGTCGTCTTCCCCTCCCCAGCCTCCGCATTTTTCACCGGCCGTGCGCAGCGCCGCGCAAGAATATGGGATAGACCCTGCTGCCGTTCCCGGCACCGGCCGGGACGGCCGCGTCACCCGCGCCGACATGGACAGGGCCTTTGCCGCCAAGGCGGAGCGCTCCGCAGTTGCAGCCGAAGCCAAGACACCCGAGCCGCCGACGGCACCCGCTCCAAAGATCGCCCCTGCCGACATGGGGACGACGCAGGGTTCCCGCAAGATACCACATAGCGCCATGCGCACCGCGATCGCCACGCACATGCTGCAGTCGGTGACGACCGCGCCGCATGTCACGGCCGTTTTCGAAGCCGATTTTTCAGCGATCATGCGCCACCGGGATGCGCATAAGGCGAAGCTGGGGGCGGAAGTTATCACTCTCTCGTATACGGCCTATATCGTTTCCGCCTGCGTCGTGGCAATGCGCGCCGTCCCCGAGGTCAACAGCCGCTGGCATGACGATGCGCTCGAAGTGTTCGACGACGTCAATATCGGCGTCGGAACCGCCCTTGGTGACAAAGGCCTGATCGTGCCGGTGATCCCCCAGGCCCAGCACCTCTCGTTCGCCGACATTGCGGCGAAGGTGCAGGAACTGACGGCACGGGCGCGATCGAACACGCTCAGCGCCGCGGATGTGAGGGGCGGCACCTTCACGATTTCCAATCACGGCGTATCGGGATCATTGCTCGCGGCGCCGATCATCATCAACCAGCCGCAATCGGCGATCCTCGGCGTCGGAAAGCTCGAGAAGCGGGTTGTCGTCCGCGAGGTCGACGGCGTCGACACGATCCAAGTCCGGCCGATGGCCTATGTGTCGCTGACCATCGATCACCGGGCGCTCGACGGCCACCAGACGAACATGTGGCTCACCCATTTCGTCCAGAGCCTCGAGAACTGGCCGCAATGAGCAAATCCCATGACTGCGACGTGGTTGTCACTCGGCCGGCGGGTTGCCGCCACCCGAGATCACGATTGCCGAGGATTTTTCAGCCCATTTTTTACGCAGACAAGCGCGCATCATAAGGCAATAGCCTTATTTTTATGCATTTTGATAAGCCGCAAATTATTTAGGCAGAGACATCTTGCGAAACTTGCTGCACTGCATCATGATGGAGCATGCCCCATCGAGACCTGACCATTTTAGTCATTGACGAGAACGCCATTCGCGCCTCGATCATCGAGGAAGGCCTGCGCGAAGCGGGCCACGGCAATGTCACGGTCATCCACGAAGTCCACGGGGTGGCGCGCATCATCGAGACGTTGCAGCCGGACGTGATCGTCATCGATATCGAAAACCCCAACCGGGACATGATGGAGCACCTCTTCCAGCTGACGCGCACGGTTGGCAGGCCGATCGCCATGTTTGTCGACCGCTCCGACACCGCCTCGATCGAGGCAGCGGTCGAGGCCGGCGTCTCGGCCTACGTGATCGATGGGCTGCGGAAGGAACGCGTCAAGCCCATCCTCGACATGGCCGTTAGCCGCTTCAATGCCTTCAGCCGGCTGCAGCGCGAGCTTGCCGAGGCAAAATCGGCCCTCGAGGAACGCAAGCTGGTCGAGCGCGCCAAGGGCATCCTCATGAAAATGCGAGGGCTTTCAGAAGAGGAGGCCTTCGCGCTGCTTCGCCAGACCGCGATGAACGAGAAGAAGAAGATTTCGGAAATCGCGCAGAGCGTGGTCACCGCCGCCGGATTGCTGATCCGATGAACGACGGACGCCAGCCGCACCGAGCAGCGCGTCGGGAGAGACCGGAGTGAACGCATTGACGAATATCGACGAGTCCAAGGCGAACAAACTCGCCGCCGGCGAAGCCCTGCCGGCCCCGGCAATCGCCGGACACGAGGGGTCGCGTACCGTTCGGGCCGGCTTCATTCCGCTCGTCGATGCGGCCGTGCTGATCGCCGCCGCCGAATTCGGCTTCGCGCAGAAGGAGGGCATCACCCTCGATCTGGTAAAGGACGTCTCCTGGGCGAATGTCCGCGACCGTCTCGCCTTTCGCCAGTTCGATGTGGCACACATGCTCTCGCCGATGCCCCTCGCGGCGATGCTCGGCCTCGGCTCCAATCCGTCGCCGACGATCACGCCCTTCTCGCTCGGACGCGGCGGCAATGCGATCACCCTGTCGTCGCGGCTGTATGCCGAGATGCAGAAGGAGGGCGATCTCGACACAGGCGCAACCGCCCTGGCGAATGCGCAAGCTCTGGCAACCGTGATTCGTCGCGCCCGCGCCGACGGCAGGCCGCCGCTAACGCTTGGCGTCACCTATCCGTTTTCCTCGCATAATTATGAGTTCCGCTATTGGCTGGCGGCCGGAGGAATCGACCCGGACCGCGACGTCAAGCTCGTCGTCGTGCCACCGCCGATGACATCCGATGCGCTCGCGGCCGGCGCCATCGAGGGCTTTTGCGTCGGCGCCCCATGGAATATGGTCGCCTCGGAGCGCGGCGTCGGCCGCATCGTCGCGACCAAGCAGGACATCTGGCCCTCCGCGCCGGAAAAGGTCCTCGGCATGCGGCCCGACTGGGCCGATGCCAATCCGGAGACCGTGTCGCGCCTCATCGTTGCGCTCGCTGCCGCTGCCCGCTGGTGCGACGCTGCTGAGAACCGCGCAGCACTCGCGGAGGTTCTTTCCGAGCCGCGCTACGTCGCGGCGCCCGTCGATATCCTGCGCCGGGTGCTGGCGGGCCGGTTCACCATCGACCCCGAAGGTAATCAGCGCGTCGTCGACGACTATTTCGTGTTTCATACTGGCTTTGCCAATTTCCCTCGACCGAGCCAGGCGCTCTGGATCTACAGCCAGATGGTCCGCTGGGGACAGACGGCCCTGTCTGCCGATGGGCTTGAGGCGTGCACCTCCGCCTATCGGCCCGACCTTTACCGCCGGGCACTCGGGAGACTAGCCCCGCCGGCGATGGACGACTTTGCCGCCGAAGGCGCAATGTCCGATGATCGCTTCATGGACGGGCACATCTTCGACCCGAAACTGATCAGGGATTACGTCGAGGCCTTTCCGGTGAAGGCGACCAGCCTTCCCCACGCTTCGCTCGACGATATCTGAGCGAAGGCGCTGCTTTTTTAAGCAGCATTCCCGATATCGCAGCGCACAATAATTCACCATCCGAACTGAATGGCGTCTTTTTGTGCATTTGGCGAGTATTGTAGTTCTTCAACAATATCAACCACATGAAGGGCGTCTACCGAATTGGCACGGCGCTTGCTTTTCTGAAACTGTTTCAATCAAAGGCGATTGAAACGGGCTCAGGCACCAATGGCGCCTGCCGAAGACACCGACGTCGCAAGGTCATAGCCAGAGGATCCCTCCCGATCCCGGAGCGCGAAAGTCCGAGCGGCGTTTTTTTATGCCGGTTTTCGACCGGCCAACGGATTTGAGGAAGGTGCGCATGACCGACCGCATCGTGATGATGGCCAACGGACCGTCTGCACGAATTAGCGAAGCCCTCGATGGGCCGCTCGCCCGCCCGTGCCGGCGCAACGAGTTCGCCTCCGATCGAACCTACCTGAACTGTCGCGAAGCCGTGCGCTTCGTCGAAGCTGCGGAGTGATTACCCAATGGCTGAACGCACCCCTGAAAAACTCGTCATCATCGGCAACGGCATGGCGCCGGGCCGGATGCTGGAAGAACTCTTCGAGAAGGCGCCCGGGCACTATCAAGTGACGATCTTCAACGCCGAACCGCGCGTCAATTACGACCGCATCATGCTCTCGCCAGTGCTGTCCGGCGAGAAAGACTATGAAGAGATCATCATCCATGGCGATGGCTGGTACATCAAGCACGGCATCACCCTCTACAAGGGCCACAAAATTGTCGCGATCGACCGAAACGCCAAGACGGTCACTTCCGACCACGGCGTCACGGAAAGCTACGACAAGCTGGTGATCGCCACCGGTTCGGTGCCCTTCATCATTCCCGTGCCCGGCAAGGACCTGCGCGGCGTCATCACCTATCGCGATCTCGATGACGTGCAGGCGATGCTGCTCGCCGCCCAGTCGCGCGAAAAGGCAATCGTCATCGGTGGCGGCCTGCTTGGACTGGAAGCGGCAGCCGGTCTTGCCCAGCGCGGCATGGACGTCACGGTGCTGCATGTCATGCCGACTCTGATGGAGCGCCAGCTCGACCCGGCCGCCGGCTACCTGCTTCAGAAGGCGGTGGAAGAACGCGGCATCAAGGTCATTACCAGGGCGAATACCAAACGGATCGTCGGCGAGGAAAAGGTCGAGGGCATCGAACTCGACGACGGCCGGATCATTCCGGCGACACTGGTCGTCATGGCCGTCGGCATCAGGCCGAATGCCGGCCTCGCCAAGGATGCCGGGCTTGCTGTCAACCGCGGCATCGTCGTCGACGCCGGCATGCAGACCTCCGATGGGGACATCATGGCGCTCGGCGAATGCGCCGAAGTCGGCGGAATGGTCTACGGCCTCGTCGCGCCGCTCTACGAGATGGCCCGGGTTGCCGCCTCCCACCTTGCCGGAGACCGCAAGGCGGCTTTCGTCCACTCGGACACGCCGACCAAGCTGAAGGTAACCGGCATCAACCTCTATTCGGTCGGCGACTTCGCCGACGGCGACGATCGCGAGGAGATCGTGCTGCGCGATGCCACCGCCGGTATCTACAAGCGGCTGGTGCTCAAGGAGAACCGCATCATCGGTACGGTGCTCTACGGCGACACCGCCGATGGCGCCTGGTTCAACGATCTGCTGAAGCGCGGCACCGAGATCTCCGAAATGCGCGACACCCTGATCTTCGGCCAGGCCTATCAGGGAGGGTCCCCGCTGGACCCTATGGCGGCCGTTGCAGCCTTGCCGGATGATGCGGAAATCTGCGGCTGCAACGGCGTCTGCAAGGGCAAGATCGTCTCGACGATCAGCGGCAAAGGCCTGACCTCGCTCGACGAAGTGCGGGCCCACACCAAGGCATCCGCGTCCTGCGGCTCGTGCACCGGTCTGGTCGAGCAGCTGATGTCCCTGACCCTCGGCGACAGCTACAACCCAGCCGCCGTCCAGCCGATGTGCAATTGTACCGAGCTCGGCCATGACGATGTGCGCCGGCTGATCAAGGCGAAGGGGCTAAAGACCATTCCCGCCGTTATGCAGGAGCTCGAGTGGAAGACCTCCTGCGGCTGCGCCAAATGTCGCCCGGCCCTCAACTACTACCTCGTCTGCGACTGGCCGGACGAATATGCCGACGACTACCAGTCGCGCTTCATCAACGAGCGCGTTCACGCCAACATCCAGAAAGACGGCACCTATTCGGTGGTGCCGCGCATGTGGGGCGGCGTCACCAATTCGCAGGAACTGCGTGCCATCGCCGACGTGGTCGACAAGTTCAACGTTCCGCTGGTCAAGGTGACCGGCGGCCAGCGCATCGACCTGCTCGGCATCGAGAAAGAGGACCTGCCGGCGGTCTGGTCCGATCTAGGCAAGGCCGGATTCGTCTCCGGCCAGGCCTATGCCAAGGGCCTCAGGACCGTGAAGACCTGCGTCGGCTCCGACTGGTGTCGCTTCGGCACCCAGGATTCGACCGGCCTCGGCATCCGCATCGAGAAGTTCATGTGGGGCTCGTGGACGCCGGCCAAGTTGAAGATGGCCGTCTCCGGCTGCCCGCGCAATTGCGCCGAAGCGACGTGCAAGGATATCGGCGTCATCTGCGTCGATTCGGGCTTCGAGATCCATTTCGCCGGCGCTGCCGGCCTCGACATCAAGGGCACCGAGGTGCTTGGGCTGGTCAAGACCGAGGACGAGGCGCTCGAACATATCGTCGCTCTGACGCAAATGTATCGCGAACAGGCCCGTTACCTGGAGCGCATCTACAAGTGGGCCAAGCGCATCGGCCTCGACGAGATCCGCCGGCAGATCATGGACGATGCGGAAAAGCGCAAGGCCTATTACGACCGCTTCGTCTTCAGCCAGAAGTTCGCCCAGGTCGATCCCTGGTCGGAGCGCGTCTCGGGCAAGGACAAGCATGAATTCCGGCCGATGGCGACGGTCGGGTTCAACCAGGCAGCGGAATGAGGTGATGACAATGAACTGGATTGCTATTGGCGACATCAGCGACATTCCGCTCCGCGGCGCCCGATGCGTCAAGACACCGATCGGCAAGATCGCCGTCTTCCGGACCGCCGAGAACGAGGTCTTCGCGATCGAGGATCATTGCCCGCACAAGGGCGGGCCACTCAGCCAGGGCATCGTCCACGGCACGGCGGTCACCTGCCCGCTGCACAACTGGGTGATCTCGCTCGAAACCGGCAAGGCGCTCGGTGCCGACGAAGGCGCGGTGCGCACCATCCCGGTGAAGAACGACAACGGCGCCCTCTCCATCGCGCTCGAAAACCTGACGCTGGCCGCCGCGGAGTAGACATGGCGCACGAGGTCAAGACCACCTGTCCCTATTGCGGCGTCGGCTGCGGCGTAATCGCCCGCGTGGATGATGATGGTGTTGTCGGCGTCAAGGGCGATCCCGAGCATCCGGCCAATTTCGGCCGGCTCTGCTCCAAGGGCTCGGCGCTCGCCGAAACCCTCGATCTCGACGGTCGCCTCCTCCATCCGGAGATCGGCGGCCGCCGCGCAGGCTGGAACGAAGCGCTTGACCTCGTGGCGGAAAAGTTTTCGCAAAGCATCGTCGAACACGGACCGGATTCGGTGGCCCTTTATGTGTCGGGGCAATTGCTGACCGAGGACTACTACCTCGCCAACAAGCTGATGAAGGGCTTCATCGGCTCGGCCAATATTGATACCAATTCGCGTCTGTGCATGTCCTCCTCGGTCGCCGGCCACCGGCGCGCCTTCGGAGCGGATACGGTGCCGGGCACCTACGAGGATCTGGAGCTCGCCGATCTCGTCATCCTGACCGGCTCCAACATGGCCTGGTGCCATCCGGTGCTCTACCAGCGCCTGGCGGCGGCGAAAGCCAACCGCCCGGAGATGCAGGTCGTCGTCATCGATCCACGGCGGACCATGACGGCCGACATCGCCGACATGCATCTGGCAATCGCGCCGGACGGCGACGTGGCGCTTTTCAACGGGCTGCTTGCCCACCTGGCATCGAGCGGCGCCATGGACCAGGACTATGTCTCGGCGAATACCAACGGCTTCGCCGAGGCTCTTCAGGCAGCCTCCGCGCTCGATCTCCCCGCCCTGTCGGACGCGACGGGTCTTGCGCAAAAACAGTTGCGCGAATTCTTCCGGCTGTTCGAAGCGACCGAAAAGGTCGTGACCTGCTACAGCCAGGGCGTCAACCAGTCATCCGCCGGCACCGACAAGGTCAACGCCATCCTCAACTGTCATCTTGCGACCGGCCGCATCGGCCGGCCGGGCATGGGGCCCTTCTCGCTGACCGGCCAGCCCAATGCGATGGGCGGACGCGAAGTCGGCGGGCTTGCCAACATGCTTGCCGCCCACCTGGATATCGAGAAGGCGGTCGACCGCGATCTGGTGCGGCGCTTCTGGGGGGCTCCCGCTGTCGCCTCGAAGCCGGGCCTCAAGGCGGTGGATATGTTCCGCGCCGTTGCCGACGGCCGCATCAAGGCGCTCTGGATCATGGCGACGAACCCGGTCGTCTCCATGCCCGACGCCGACGCCGTCGAGGCGGCGATCAAGGCCTGTCCCTTCGTCGTCGTCTCCGAGATGCAGCGTCAAACCGATACGGCCCGTCACGCCCATGTGGCCCTGCCCTCGCTCGGCTGGGGCGAAAAGGACGGCACGGTGACCAATTCCGAGCGGCGCATCTCGCGCCAGCGCGCCTTTCTCCCAGCGCCGGGAGAAGCCCGCGCCGACTGGTGGCAACTCGCCGAGGTCGCGCGGCGGATGGGGTTTCAGCAGGCATTCGACCATTCGTCGCAGTCCGAGATCTTTGCCGAGCACGCCGCCCTTTCCGGCTTCGAAAACGACGGGCGCCGCGACTTCGATATCAGTGCCCATGCGGCGATCGAACCGGCGGCCTATGACGATCTCGCACCCTTCCAGTGGCCGCAGCCGAAAGGCGCCGCGCCGCAAGGGACGCGCTTCTTCGCCAAGGGCGGCTTCTACCATGCGGATGGCCGTGCCCGCTTCATCGCCGTTCAGGCACCGCAGGCGCGGCGCACCAATGAGGCCTTCCCGCTGACCCTCAATACCGGCCGGGTTCGCGACCACTGGCACACCATGACCCGCACCGGCAAGAGCGCGCGGCTCTCCAGCCACCTCGCCGAGCCCTTCGTCGAAATCCATCCATGCGATGCGCAAAAGGTTGGCGTCTCCGATGCCGATCTCGTCACGATCGAGAGCCCGCACGGCGCGGCAATCGTGCGGGCCCTCGTCACCGATCGTCAGGCTGAGGGCAATCTCTTCGTGCCGATGCACTGGAACGATCAGTTCGCCTCGAAGGCGCGCATCGATGCTCTCGTCGCGCCTCTGACCGACCCGGTCTCCGGCCAGCCGGCGTCGAAGAACGTCGCCGTCCGAGCCGAACGCTTCTCGGCCAAGACCTACGGCTTCGCCGTTTCAGCCACGAAGCCCGAGGGGCTTGATGCCGCCTATTGGGCGATCGCCGCGGCCGACGGTGGCTGGCGGATGGAACTCGCCTTTGCCGATAGCGACGGCGATTTGATCGACTGGTGCCGGCGGGCCTTTTGCATTCCCGCCGAAATCGACCCGATCGGCTATACGGACCGGACCTCCGGCGAGTTTCGCCTCGCCTTCTTCGACGGCGAAAGGTTGCTCGCCGCGCTCTTCCTGTCGCCCCGGCCGGTTGCCGTGGCGCGGAACTGGGCAGTTTCGCAGCTCCGTGCTTCGCACGCCAATCTCAGCAAGCGCTTCGCCGTGGCCGCCGGTCGCCCCGGTGCCGACAAGCCGGACCCGGGCGCGACCGTCTGTTCCTGCTTCAGCGTCGGCGTCAACCAGATCACCGCCGCCATTCGCGAAGGCTGCCACAGCGTCGAGACGGTCGGTACGAAGACCAGCGCCGGCACCAATTGCGGCTCCTGCCGCTCCGAAATCAGGGGGATCATCAATGCATGCCTTGCCGCCGCTGCCGAATGATCGAGCCTCGAAACCGCAGCGCGTTGCGGCGCTTGCGACGCTGCCGCTTTTCTGGTCGTTGAAAGGCAAGCGCGCCGTCGTTGCCGGCGGCAGCGACGGCGCCGCCTGGAAGGCCGAACTCCTGGCGGCATGTGGCGCCGAAGTGCACGTCTACGCATCGCATGCGGAGCTCGGCGACGGCTTCCTCGACCTCATCGCCCGCGGCGCCGCCGATGAAAATGGTTCCTTCGTGCATCATGACGAATCCTGGCATGATGGCATGTTCGGCAATACGGCGCTGGCGATCGCTGACTGCGACGATGTCCGGGAGGCCGAGGCCTTCTTCAAGGCGGCCTGCGCGGCCGGCGTACCCGTCAACGTGATCGACAAGCCCGAGTTCTGCCAGTTCCAGTTCGGATCGATCGTCAATCGCTCGCCGGTCGTCGTGGCGATCTCGACCGACGGGGCGGCACCCATCCTGGCACAGGCGATCCGCCGCCGGATCGAGACCATGCTGCCGCCAACAATCAAGCGCTGGGCTGGGATCGCCCAGGCGATCCGCGAGCGGGTGAACGGACGACTGCAACCGGGCGCCCAGCGCCGCGCCTTCTGGGAGCGTTTTGTCGATCGGGCTTTTAGGGAGACACCGGAGGAGGGTGTTGAGGCGCGGCTGATGGTGGAGATGGATCGTCTGGCGACGCCCCGCCCCACCGTCGGCCGCGTCACCATCGTCGGCGCAGGCCCGGGCGATGCGGAACTGCTGACGCTGAAAGCGGTCCGCGCGCTGCAAGCGGCCGACGTCATCCTCTACGACGAACGGATCTCCAACGACGTGCTGGAATTGGCGCGACGCGAGGCCAAGCGCATCCTGGTCAGCCAGCCGATCCGGGATGGGGGCGTTCAAGACGGAAGCGCGTCGATAGGCGCTCTCGTCAGAGCCGGAAAACGTGTCGTGCGCCTCGAGGCGGGCGATCCGGCGACCAATGCCAACACCGAGCAAGAGGCTGCATGGCTTGGCAAGCTCGGCATTCCCGTAGAGATCGTACCGGGCGTCGCCGATCGCCGTCACCGGAGCGCGTGGGAGGAGGACGACTCCCAGGCGGTCATTGTCGCGGGCATGGCCGAGCAGGCCAATGAACAACGGCGTCGCGTCGCCGGTCATTGAGGCTGCTTTCCGGCCTGCGCCACCGGTCATCCGGAGCGATCAGTCCCGGCCTGAATCGATCTTGCGTCGCATAAGGCCTGCAAACGGTCGATGAAGGGGCTCTGAGCTGCATTGATCTTCGCCCGCGCATCGGCGAGCGTGAACCATTCGGCACGGTCCACCTCCGGGAAGGATTGGATGCGACCGCTCTTGGGCGGCCACTCCATCTCGAACAGGTTGCTGCGAATGCTGGCAATGTCGAACTCGCTCTCGCCCGCAAAGGCGGCCACCAGCTTGCCGCTCTTCAGGCGCTCTTCGCCAAGCGGTTCCAGCGCCCCCGTCACCGCGATGCCGGTCTCCTCGAAAAACTCACGGCGCGCCGCAGCTTCCGGCTCCTCGCCGGCCCCGTACTCGCCTTTCGGGATCGACCAGGCCCCGAGATCCCGGTTGCTCCAGAAGGGCCCGCCGGGGTGAACGAGCAGGACGAGAAGCGCACCGGCTTCGTATTTGTAGAGCACGATGCCCGCGCTTTTCTTCGGCATGTCCGATCCTCCGATAGATAGCCCGACGGCAGTCTCGACCTTGGCGGCCAGGGCAGGATATCATCGATGAACCGGCTTCGGATGAATGTCCGTGGCACAGCAGATCATTTCAACCAGGCCGACATCCATGCGGGCGATGGTTCTCGAAGAAATCGGCAAGCCGCTGGTGGCGGTCAAGCGGCCTCTGCCGGGGCCGCTCCCCGGCCAGGTGCAGCTCAAGGTCGAAGCCTGCGCCGTATGCCGCACGGACCTGCATGTGGTCGATGGAGACCTGCCGCGGCCGAAGCTGCCGCTCGTTCCCGGCCACGAGATCGTCGGCATTGTCGAGGCGGTTGGTAGCGGAGTGGATTCCGCCAGGATCGGTCGCCGCGTCGGCGTGCCGTGGCTCGGCCATACCTGTCGGACATGCTTCTATTGCCGCTCGAACAGGGAAAACCTCTGCGACAGTCCATTGTTCACCGGCTATAGCCGCGACGGCGGCTTTGCCACGCATGTGGTCGCGGATGCCGACTATGCCTTCGATCTCGACGCTGCCGGCGACCCCGTGTCGCTCGCGCCTCTGCTTTGCGCCGGCCTTATCGGTTGGCGATCGCTGAAGCGGGCCGGCGACGGTCAGAAGATTGGCATTTACGGCTTCGGCGCCGCCGCGCACATCGTCACCCAGCTCTGTCTGTGGCAGGGGAAGAAGGTCTTCGCCTTCACGCGGCTCGCAGACACGGCGGCACAGCGCTTCGCCCTCGATCTCGGCGCGACCTGGGCGGGTGCTTCGGACGAAGCGCCGCCGGAGCACCTGGATGCGGCGATCATCTTCGCCCCGGTTGGAGACCTCGTGCCGATCGCACTGAAGGCGGTGCGCAAGGGCGGGCGTGTCGTCTGCGGCGGCATTCATATGACCGACCTTCCTGCCATGCCCTATGCGGCGCTTTGGGGCGAGCGCGAGCTCCTGTCTGTTGCGAACCTGACGCGCCAGGACGCCCGCGAGTTCCTCGCGATCGCCGCCGAGGCCGGCGTGCGCACCCGAACCACCGTCTATCCGCTCGACAAGGCAAATGCCGCCCTCGATGATCTTCGCGCCAGCCGCTTGATTGGCGCCGCCGTGCTGGTGCCGTAAGGTCGTGTTTCGATAGACGCACGGTGGTTCAACGCCCTGTCTTCCTCCACGGCGGCACGTCCGGTCATTTCGTCGACGCTGATGCAATAAAAAAGGTGCGGTGAAGCGCCGAGCGTCTGCCGGGGCCCCGGCTTCAATCCCCCAGGCTCCCACCAGTTGACATGTTCCTGGAGAAGAGACCAGGCGTGCAGGCGCTCGGCATGCCATTGCGTCGTCTCCGGAAGCTCCTGATACTGCCCGAATAGGAGCACGCTCTTCCACTGATGCGCGCTTGAAAAGACGTCAATCTGCACGCAGACATGCGGATTGGCTCGCATCCACTCGATCTTCCGGCCCGGCATCGAGAAGCTGTAGAGGCAACGTCCGCATAGGCATAGTGGATCGGCACGACGTAGGGCCGGTCCTCCTTGGAGCAGGCGAGCCGGGCGAGCCGCCCGGACTTGACGACGGCGATGCACTCCTCTTCAGTCATTTCCCTGATGAGCATGATTCAATCCCTTCATCAAGCGATCTAAATGCTCTAGTCTATGGCCCGAGTGCCGGACCGGCCTTGACCGAGGTCAAGACCGGAGGTGTGCTGCGGCGAAGGTCGTGCGCATACGATTGATACGGATCAATGATCGCACGGGCTGGCCACCTTAGCTTGGCACTCAAAAGGCACCGCCAATCCGCCCGCGTAGAGGGCGCCCACCACTTTCCGAACGACGCGATCAGTCGTCATGCATGATTTCGATTTGCGATGAGACAGCGAGATGCTGCAGAAAAGGAGGTTCTGCGATGGCCAAGAAAATATCCGACACACTTCCCCCCGCGGCCTGGCCCCAATGGCCGGTAGGTCCCGAAGGTCGATCGCTGATGCTGTCGGCGGCGCGCTTTCAGGCCGATATGCTGCATACCGCGTTGCGCGGTCAGATCGAGGCGCTCACCTTATGCAAAGCCGCAGCGAGCAGCATCTGCAACTCTGGGAGGATCTGCTCGCGTCGGACTATGCACGCGACGGCTTCGACCTCTATTGCAGTTTCTGGCGCAATGCCTTCCAGGACTATTCCGACGAGGCGGAGCGGTTCACGCGGATGGGAGCGCAGCTTGCCACCGACGCAGCAAAGCGCGTGAGCGAGGAGCAAGAAGAGCTGACCGAGAAAGTGGCGCGGCAGATGGTGATGTGACGCCGCGGCGCTCCTGCTGCCGGTGGCGTCTCGCTTCTGTCACTCCGAGGAGCGTCCGGTCTTGGCCGCGAGCAGCTCGGCCAGCTCCATCGGGAAGGGGAAGATGATCGTCGAGTTCTTCTCGCCGGCGATGACGTTGAGCGTGCTCAGGTAGCGCAGTTGCATCGCCTGGGGCTGGCGGGCGAGGATTTGCGCCGCCTCGAGCAGCTTTGCGGCCGCCTGCTGCTCGCCCTCGGCGTTAATGACCTTGGCGCGCCGCTCGCGTTCGGCTTCCGCCTGGCGGGCGATGGCCCGGATCATCGATTCATTGATGTCGACATGCTTGATCTCGACGGTCGCGACCTTGATACCCCAGGCATCGGTCTGCACGTCGAGGATTTTCTGGATGTCGTCGTTCAGCCGATCGCGTTCCGCCAGCATCTCGTCGAGGTCATGCTTGCCGAGCACCGATCGCAAGGTCGTCTGGGCGAGCTGGCTCGTCGCGGCCATGAAATCCTCGACCTGGATCGTCGATTTCTCCGCATCGATCACCCGGAAATAGATGACCGCGCTGACCCGGACCGAAACGTTGTCATGGGATATGACGTCCTGGCTCGGCACGTCGAGCACGCGGGTCCTGAGATCGACCCGCACCATCTGTTGCACATAGGGAAGAAGCAGAATGAGACCAGGCCCCTTGACCCCTGTGAAGCGGCCGAGGGTGAAGATGACGCCGCGCTCATATTCCCGCAGGATCCGGATCGCATAGGCGATGACGATCAGCAGGACAAACAGCGCCGCGGCGAGCGGAACGAGACTTCCAAACAAGGGCATCAATTCCTCCACTTCTAGCTTCTTTTTGCCCGGCGCTCGACTTCGAGCGTCAAACCGTCCCGGCCGACGACCATCACGTCCTCGCCGGGACCGAGCGGCTCGTCGCTCACCGCCCTCCAGCGTTCCCCATGCGCGATAACGTAACCTCCGGCCCCTGCCCAGGTATCAACCTTGCCGAAAATGCCGATCATCTGCTCGCCTCCCGTGGCGATCTTGTGCCGGCGCGACAGGAACGCGAGACGGGCGACGATGAGGCTGAAGGCGAAGCTTGCGATCGCCACCCCTCCGAGAACCGGCCAGGACACCTGCAGGCCCGGCACGTCGGTGTCGAACAGGATGGCGGCACCGAGCACGATGGCCACGCCGCCGCCGAGCCCGAGAACGCCAAAGGACGGCGCGTGCGCTTCTGCCACCAGCAGCGCCACCCCGAGGATGATCAACCCGATACCGGCGTAGCTTACCGGCAGCACCGCCAGGGCGTAGAGACCGAGCAGCAGGCAGATACCGCCGATCGTGCCGGGAACCACGGTGCCAGGCGTCAGGAACTCGAAGATCAACCCGTAAATGCCGACGATCATCAGCAGCAGCGCGACATTCGGATCGGTGATCACCGAGAGGAGCCGCGTGCGCCAGTCGGGCAGGACGTCTTCAGCGGCGAGTCCCGTCGTATCAAGCCGGCTGTCGGCCTGACCGATGCGAACCGTCCGGCCATGGGCCTGCTTGAGAAGGTCCTCGACAGTGACGGCAGTGAAATCGACGACCTTCTCCCGTACCGCCGCCGGCGAAGAAAGGCTCGCGGCCTCGCGCACGGCCTTCTCGGCCCAATCGGCATTGCGATTTCGCAGTTCGGCCAGCCCACGTATATAGGCCACCGCGTCGTTGATCAGTTTTGCCTCGCCGGCACTCGATGGCGGCTTGGGGGCGTCGGGCTTTCCTTGCTCGTCGGGAGTCTCCTTGCCGTCTTCCTCGTCGCCACCGAACAGCCCTCCCCCGATGGCGATCGGCGTGGCGGCGCCCAGATTGGTCCCCGGCGCCATCGCCGCCACGTGGCTGGCGTAAAGGATATAGGTCCCGGCGCTCGCCGCCCTAGCGCCACTCGGCGCGACGAAACTGGCGACCGGCACGGAGGAATCGAGGATGGCGCGGATAATGTCCCGCATCGACGTATCGAGGCCACCCGGCGTATCCATCTGCAGGACCACCAGCGCCACGCCGCGATCCTCGGCGCGTTGCAATCCCCGGATCACATATTCCGCCGTCGCCGGACTGATCGCGCCGTTCACATGCAGGACCAAGGCAACCCGCTCGGCCGCGGACACAGATGAAACTGGAAACGCGAAGGCCGACAGCAGGAACAGCACCAGCGTGAGGATTCGGGACATTCGCCGTCCAAGCCTCTAGGTCTTACGATCGGCAGAATAGAAGCTCGGACCGCCGTAGCGGTTATCCAATCCGCTCTACCTGTCGTCGAAATTCATGCTTTCTAATATAGGGCAGAATGAGGAGAAGCGTAAGAGATGCGCATTTCCGACCTGCCGCGCAAGTTGTACCGGTGCCGACAGCGGTGTTTTGTGTGCTCGCAGGAAAACGTGGGCAAAAAGAGACTACGCCGCAGCAGCCAAGATCTGCGATTGACTCCCCTATCTGAAAGGTGATATTTATTTGAGTAATCGTTAACCCAAGGAACCCTTCGTGACCATCTCTCTAACCGACATAGCCGAACGCGCCGGCGTCTCCGTCAAGACGGTTTCGGGTGCCCTGCACGGCGGCTCGGCGAGAATGTCCGATGAGACGCGGCAGCGCATCAAGGAAATCGCCGAGGAACTCGGCTACGTCACCAATCTCGCCGCGCGCAGCATGCGACAGGGCTGGATGCCGCTGATCGGCGTTGTCGCCGACGAGTTGATCACTTCCCCTTTCGCCACCGAGATCATCCGTGGCCTGGACGGCGCTGCACGGGCCTCCGACATTGCTGTGTTCGCGATGACACTCAGCGGCCGCCGGGACATCGGCTCGGTGCTCGAGGAAGTGCGCCGCTTCCGTCCGCGGGCGATCGCCTATGCTTCAATGTATCACAAGGTTGTGTCGCTGCCCGAGGAGTTTGCCGGAACTGTCGGCGTGATGATCAATTGCCGCGACGTGAACGATCGGGTGACCTCTCTCGTTCCGGACGAAGTCGGCGCCGCCCATGAGATTACCAGCTACTTGATCGATGCCGGGCGCCGGAACATCGCCTTCATCAACCTGCCGGGTCTCCTCGCCGGTGAATTGCGCGAGGCCGGCTTTCGCAAGGCCTTGACCGAGGCTGGGCTTGACGGCGCCGGCGCTCAGGTGCTGCCGGCGGTGCGTCGCGCAACCTATAGCGACAGGGCGCACAGCCTCGTATTGTCGCATGTCACCGAGCTGATGAGGGGCGGCGAGCCCCCCGATGCGATCCTGTGCGGCAACGACCGCGTCGCGATGGAGGTCTACGCGGCGCTGAGACGGGAGGGCGCACAGATCCCCGATGATGTCGCCGTCGCCAGCTTCGACAACCAGGTCGACATCGCCTCGCGCCTCGATCCGCCGTTGACGACCATGGCCCTGCCGCATCGCGCCATGGGCCGTATGGCTGCCGACATTCTGCTTTCGAGCGATGCGGTACCCGGGGAGGTGCGCAAGTTGCCGTTCCAATTGGTGGAGCGGTCATCCGTCTGAATTCAACAGCAGTGTGAAACCCGTTGAGGAGGAGTATGATAATCATGGGTAAACGTTTACTTCAAGCACTCATAGCGTCCGCGGCCTTGGGCGTCGTCATGACCCATGCCGAGGCGAAGACGGTCATCCAGGTGATGCATCAGGGCGATCCCGGCTGGGTCACGACCTATGGCGACGTCGCCAAGCGTTTCGAGGCGGCCAATCCTGACGTCGATGTCGAACTGATCTATGCGCCACACGACGCCTATAACGAGAAATTCAGCGCCGCCGTAATGTCCAAGCAGCTGCCGGACGTCATGGAGCTCGACGCGCCGTTCCTCGCCAACTACGTCTGGTCCGGCTACCTGCAGCCGATCAAGCCGTTGATCGACCAGGACATCCTCGAAGACATGACGGAGTCCAACGTCGCGCAGGGCACCTACCCGATCGACAAGGAGCTTTACGCCGTCGGCCTCACCGATTCCTCCGTCGTCCTCTACGGCAACAGGAAATATCTGGAAGCGGTCGGCGCCCGCATCCCGAAGGGAGTGGACGACGCCTGGACGCGCGAGGAATTCGAGGGCTACCTCGAGAAACTCTCGAAGCTCGAAGGCGTGAAGTGGCCAATCGACACGTTCCGTGGCTACGGCATCAAGACCGAATGGATCACCTATGCCTATGGCCCGATCCTGCAATCGGCGGGCTGCGACCTGATCGATCGCAAAACCTGGAAGTCGGTGGGGACTCTCGATAGCGATCCCTGCGTCAATGCGCTGACGATGATGCAGAAATGGGTGAAGAACGGTTGGGTCGTGCCGCAATCCTCCGGCACCAACCAGTTCTTCGCCGAGGGGCACCCGGCCGCCCTCGCCTTTGGCGGCCATTGGATCTATGCCGAAGCCGCCGCCTCGATGAAGGACGACATCGTGGTGATGCCGCTGCCGAAGTTCGGACCGAAGGGTGTCAGCCCGAACGGCACCTGGATCTGGGGCATCACCACCGCCTCCGAACATCCGGATATCGCCGGCAAGTTCGTGAGCTTCATGCTGAAGGACAAGCAGTACCGCGACTATGCCAAGGAGGATTCCGCCTATCCGGGCCTGAAGAGCTTCGCCGCGGATTCCCCCTTGTATAACGTCGGCGGTCCGATGGCGGTCGCCTTCGAGCAGGCATCGAAGACCGCGATCGCACGCCCGCCGCATCCGGCCTATCCGGCAATCACCTCGGCCTTTATGGGAGCAGTCGACGAAATCTTCAACGACGGCGACGTCAAGGCGGCGCTGACCGCGGCGGCCGAAAAGATCGACGAAGACATCGAAGAAAACGACGGTTACCCGCCCTTCGACGACCAGCAGTAGCGCTCGTCGGCGACCGCGCCCTATCGCGCGGTCGCCCATTGGTCGCACTGCGACCGACTTACGCAGTTGATTGAGGAGGAGATCATGACCTTGCAGCAACCGGCGCTGGCCGCGACGGCAGCCTTGGCGCGCCCTGCCCGACGCAGGGACAAGGGCCGCCTGTTCCAGGAGATCGGCATGCTCGCGCCGGCTGTGGCGCTGCTGACGATCTTCCTCATCGTGCCGTTCCTCCTGTCTTTCTGGACGGCGATGACCAATCAGCCGCTGGTGCCGCGTCCGACACCGGTCCGCTTCATCGGCTTCACCAACTTTCTGAGGATCTTGAAGGACGACCTGTTCTGGATCTCGCTCTGGAACGTCTCGCGCTTCACCTTCTGGATCCTGCCGGTGCAATGCGGGCTCGCATTTGCGACGGCCCTGCTGTTGCACCAGAAGCTGCCGTTCCGCAATTTCTTCCGCGGGCTTTTCTTCCTGCCCGCCATCACCTCGATGGTCGTTGTCTGTGTCATCTGGGGGACGCTATTCCAATATCCGACCGGGCCGCTCAACCAGGTGATCGGTTTCCTTTCCGCCGGCCGCATCCAGCCGATCGACTGGCTCGGCGACCCCAACTGGGCGATGTTCTCGATCGTGCTGCTCTCGGCCTGGCAGGCCTATGGCTTTCAGATGATCGTCTATCTTGCCGGGCTGCAGGGCATTCCGGATGAACTCTACGATGCCGCCAGGATCGACGGCGCCAATGCCTTCCAGCGCTTTTGGCATGTGACCATGCCCGGCCTGAGACCCACGCATGTCTTCGTGCTGGTCATCACGACCATTCAGGCCTTCAAGCTCTATACCCAGGTCGCAGTCCTCACCCAGGGCGGACCGAGAAGCAGCACCGAAACCGTGGTGCATTACATGGTGCGCACCGGCTTCGAAGAGCAGAAGCTTGGGCTCGCCTCGGCCGTCTCGGTCATTCTGTTCCTCATCGTTCTCGTCATCGCGCTCCTGCAGCGCCAGCTTCTGAGGCGTTTCGATGTCTGATCTCGTCCTTTCCGCAACACAAATGGAGGTGAAGCGTGAGCGCTCCGCGATCGGTTCGCTGCGCCTCGTGCAGACCGCCTGCATCCTCGTCATCGCCCTCGTCATCGTATCACCGCTCTTCATGCTGCTCGTCGCCAGCCTGAAGGACGATCGCTTCCAGATCCTCGCCGACATGGGCAGCTTCCGCGCCTTCTGGGTGTCGAACCCGACGCTGTCGAACTTCGCGGAGGTCGGCAATCTTTCGGGCGAGCTCGCCTACGGTCGTTATCTCCTGAATTCGCTGTTCATTCTGGCATGCACCGTCGGGTTTGGCCTCATCGTCAACTCGATGGCCGGCTTCGTGCTCGCCTGGGGATCGCTGCGCGGCCGCGCCTTGATCCTGTCGGTCGTCATCGCGCTCTATGTAATCCCGCAGGAAAGCATCATCATGCCACTCGTCATCATGGTGTCGCGCGCCGGCATGACCGACACCTTCGCCGTGCAGATCGTGCCCTGGGTCGCCAGCCCACTTTATATCTTCCTGTTCTACCAGTTCTTCGCACAGCTTCCGAAGGAGCTCTTCGAAGCGGCCGAGATGGACGGTGCTTCGGTGTTCCGCATCTACCGCTCAATCTTCCTGCCGCTCAGCCTACCGGCGCTCGCCACGGTCTCGATCCTGATGGGGATCGAGGCCTGGAACCAGTATCTCTGGCCGATCCTGGTGACGCAGACCGATTACGCCCGGCCGATCGCCGTCGCGATTGCCACCTTCTTCGGCCAGGACAGCATCTACTGGGATCGCGCCATGGCGGCCTCGGTCCTGATGATGATCCCGATCCTCGCCCTCTATCTCGCTTTCCAGCGCTGGTTCGTAAGTTCCTTTGTTGGCTCCGCCGTGAAAGGTTGATCAATGACAAGCCATGCAAACCCCTCCTCGCTTCTCGGCAGCAGCGTCAAGACGCTGAGCGCCGTCCTGCCTGCCGGCACGACAATCCATGCCTGGCTGAAGGCCGCGCGTGCGGAAACGCTGGCCGAGCTACGCGCCAGCCAGGAGGGGCGAGAAATCGGCCGGATGATCACCCACAATTCGGAGGAATTCGAGTTCCAGGCCCTGGTGCTCGAGGCAGGCGGAGAAACAGCCCTCGCCTACGATGCCGCGGCGACGGCCGTCTCGGTTGTCTATGCCTTCTCGAACGACGACGTGCTGGAAAAGGGCATTCACGTGCTCTATGGCAGCGAGGAGAATGCCGCGCCCGCCGTTCCCGGCAGCTACCATTTCCGTCCGCCCTTCGGCTGGATGAACGATCCGAACGGTTTCGGTCGCTTCGCCGACAACGTCCACCTCTTCTACCAGCACTATCCGCACAGTCTGCGCTGGAACACCATGCATTGGGGCCACGCGGTCTCCGACGACTATCTGCACTGGAGACACCTGCCGATCTTCCTGTTGCCTTCGGCGGAGCTTTCGGCGCGCCCCGACGGTCGCGGCGGGGCCTTTTCCGGTTCGGCCATTCCGCTTGCAGGAGAAAAACCGGGCATCCGCGTCTTCTTCACCGAGCAGGTCAAGGATCGCCTGCCCGAGGAGCAGATCCAGTTGACGGCTGTCACCGGCGACCAGATCAGCGCCGGCCCTGCCGAAATCATTCTTCCCGCGCGCCCCGCCGGCCTCGACCTGACGATGGACTTTCGCGATCCCTATGTGTTGAGGGGCCCGGACGGACGCTGGAAGATGCTTCTCGGCAGCCGCGACCACGCCGGCGGCGTCATCCTGCTCTACGAGACCGCCGATCCGGACGCCGCAGGCGGCTGGATTTTCGTCGGCATTCTGCACCGCGAGAACCGTTTCGGCATGACAGCGGCCGAATGCCCCTGCATCGTGCCGCTCGACGGGTCGGCCGACGATCCGCAGACCCGCTGGGCGCTGATCTTCGGTCTCTTGACCAGCCGCGACCCGGCGACCGGCCGCCGCAATATCACCATCGCGACCGTGGGTCGCTTCGATGGCCGGAACTTCGTCAAGGAATTCGAGCAGGAACTCGATTTCGGCACCGACGCCTACGCCTTCCAGGCCTTTGTCGACCAGTCCGCGCCCGTCGGCATCGCCTGGCTCGCCAACTGGACGGAAATCTCCAAGAAGATCGACTTTCCGACGGCCATGACGCTGCCGCGCCGCGTCCTCATCAGGAATGGCGCACTGCTGACCCCGCCGATCGAGGCCGTCGACACGCTGCGTCAGCAGCTTGTCGACGAAAACCGGCTACTAGCAGGCGAAACAGTAAAGCTCGGCAACGGCGCCGTCGAGATGATCATCGATCTTGCGGCAGATGGCGCGGCCTTCGATCTCGAATTCGACCACCCGGACGTCGAACTCGGCCTCCGTCTCGACCCGGAAGGGTTGAGCATCCTCTACGACGTGCCGGACGGCAAATGGTTGCCCCGCTATATCGCTGCCGGCGCACGGCCCTCGACGCTTCGCATCTTCCTGGACAAGGGCTCGATCGAGGTCTTTGCCGACAACGGCCGCTGGACGGGGACGAAGCGACTGCCCGGCTTCGAGGGCGTTCGCTCTGCGCGCCTCAGTGCGCCGGCAGGGAACGTCGCGATCGCCAGGATCTGGCAGCTCAAGCTCTGAATGACGAGAAAGGGAGGAATGCATGGCATCCGTCACGATCCAACAGGTCCGCAAGCAGTATGGCGCCGTCCCGGTGATCCACGGCGTCTCCATGGACATTGAGGATGGCGAGTTCGTCACTCTCGTCGGCCCGTCCGGCTGCGGCAAGTCAACGCTGTTGCGCATGCTCGCCGGGCTCGAGGACATCAGCGGCGGCGAGATCCGCATCGGCGGCCGCGTCGTCAACGACGTAGCGCCGAAGGAGCGGGACATCGCCATGGTGTTCCAGAGCTACGCGCTCTATCCGCATATGACGGTCGCCGAGAACATGGGCTTCGCACTGAAGCTCAAGGGCGAAGGCAAGGCGGCGATCGAGAAGCGCGTGCGCGAGGCGGCGGATATTCTGGCGCTCGGGCCGCTGCTCGACCGCCTGCCGAAGCAGCTTTCCGGCGGCCAACGCCAGCGTGTCGCCATGGGACGGGCGATCGTCCGCCACCCGCAGGTCTTTCTGTTCGACGAGCCGCTGTCGAACCTCGACGCCAAGCTGCGCGTCACCATGCGAGCCGAGATCAAGGACCTGCACCAGCGCCTGAAGACGACGACCGTCTATGTCACCCACGACCAGATCGAGGCAATGACCATGGCGGACCGGATCGTCGTCATGCGCGGCGGCAATGTCGAGCAGATCGGCAAGCCACTCGAGCTCTACGACCGGCCGGCAAACACTTTCGTCGCGACCTTCATCGGTTCGCCTGCGATGAACCTGTTCGAGGGTTCGCCCGCCGACGAGGGATTCGTCACGCGTGACGGCGTCTTTCTGCCGATGCCGGGCGACTATCAGGGGGCGGCGGCCGCGATCTACGGCATCCGCCCGGAACATCTCGTCATCGCCGAGAGCGGCGTGCCGGCGACGGTGGTGGTCGTCGAGCCGACCGGATCTGAAACGCATGTGCTTGTGAAGCTCGGACCGTCAGATGCCAACCTGGTCCTGCGAGATCGGATCGATCTTGAACCCGGCCAGCCGGTGCGTGTCGCCCCGGATCTCGCGAAACTGCATTTGTTTTCCGCCCAGGGGACGCGCGTCAACTGACGCGCTTCCCGGAGTTCGAGTGTCGTGTCGCCCGGTCACCGAACAGGAATGGAATCGTCGACGATGATCACCGGCCGACCGAGCGAACAGGCCTCGACGCGGGCTTCGACACGATAGACGGATTTCAGCATGTCGGCGGTGATCACCGTCTCCGTCGGACCGCTCGCCGCCACCGAGCCGCTACTGATCACGATCGTATCGTCGCAATAGCGAAGCGCGTGGTTCAGGTCGTGCAACGCGATCAGCACCGCCATGCCGGATTGGGCCGACAAGCGCTTCATGAAGCCGAGCACTTCGATCTGGCGAAAGAGGTCAAGCGCCGAGGTCGGCTCGTCCATCAACAGAACCTCGGGCTTGCGCACCAGCGCCTGGGCGATCGACACGAGCTGCCGCTGGCCGCCGGAAAGTTCGCCAAGACCGCGAAACGCCAGGTCGTCGATCCTCAATGCCGCCAGCACCCGGTCGATTTCGGCAAGCTCGTCGTCCTTCACCTTCCAGCCGGAACCCTGCTTGGCCGACAGCAGAACGGATTCGTAGACCGTCAGCACCGCGTTGGCGCCGGTATCCTGCGGCATGTAGCAGATCGTCTCCGGACCCTTGGCCGTGTCGGAAAGGTGGACGAGGCCCGGACCGGCCGCGAGACCGGCAATGCGCTTGAAGAGCGTCGATTTGCCGGCCGCATTCGGCCCGATGACGGCGGTCAGGCGTCCGCCTTTGAGCTCGCCCGTATTGATGTTAGACAGCACGGTGCGCCGGCCGTAGGTGGCGCCGACCGCGTCGAGCCTCAGGGCTACCATGCCCGCCTCCTGTTGGTGAAGATCAGCACGAAGAAGAACGGAACGCCGACAAGCGCCGTGATGATACCGATCGGCAGCACCGCACCGGGAATGATCATCTTGCTGACGACGGAAGTCGTCGAAAGCAAGAGCGCGCCGCAGAGCACCGAAGCCGGCAGAAAGAAACGTTGGTCTTCGCCGACCAGCATGCGGGCGATGTGCGGACCGACGAGACCGACGAAACCGACCGTGCCGACGAAGGAGACGGGGATCGCCGCCAGCAGGCTGACGATCAGCATCGTCTCCAGCCGCAGCCGGCGAACATTGATGCCGAAGCTCGCCGCCTTGTCGTCGCCGAGTCTGAGCGCCGTCAGCGCCCAGGCATGACGGGCAAAGAGCGGTGCGGCGAAAGCCAGTACGGCCGCGGTGATCCAAACCTTGGGCCAGGTCGCCTTGGTGAGGCTGCCCATCGTCCAGAAGACGACGGCGGCGAGCGCCTGTTCGGAAGCAAGATACTCGAGCAGCGACAGCGCCGCGTTGAAGGTGAAGACGAGGGCGATGCCAAGCAGCACGATGGTCTCGACGGTGACGCCGCGCATGGTCGATGCGAAATGGATGAAGAGCGCCGCCAGCATTGCCATCAGGAATGCGTTGAGCGGCACCATGTACTGAACGGCGACTGGAAAGACCGCGACACCGGCGACGAGGCCGAGCGCGGCGCCGAAGCCGGCAGCCGCCGAAATGCCGAGTGTAAAGGGGCTCGCCAGCGGATTGGCGAGGATCGTCTGCATCTGGGCGCCGGCGACCGACAGGGAAGCGCCGACAGTCACTGCCATCAGCGCGATCGGCATGCGGATATCCCAGATCACCACACGAAGCTGGTCGCTGACGGCCCCGGAGTTGAACAGCGCCGTCAGAACGTCCGCAAGCGGGTAGTTCGCCGGTCCGAGCGCCATATCGACAGCAACTGAGAGAAACAGAGCGGCGATGAGGCCCGAAAGCATCAGCAGCCGGCGCGCGACAAGGGCGCGGTAGCGACCGCGCCCTTCAACACCGGCGATTTCGTCGGCGACGGCGGCCATCATTCACCCCCGTCCGAAAGCGAGACGAAATAGCCCGGCCGGTAGGCGATCGGAAGGAACTTCTCGTGGAATGCGCGGAAGCTCCGGTCCGGATCGATATCGGCGAAGAGCTCCGGATGGAACCATTTGGCGAATTGCTGGATCGGCACGAATTCATAGGGCGCGCCGTAGAACTGATGCCAGACGGCATGGACCCTGCCCGCCTTGACCGCATCGAGCGTGGCAAAGGCGGGCCTCTGCATCAGCCCCTTCAGCCGCTCCCGCGCCGCGCCCGGATCGGCACCGCGTCCGACCGCCACGTACTGGTTGACGTCGGACTCGGCCGACCAGTTGCTGCCGGTGACGATCACATGATCCGGGTTGGCAACGACGAGTTGCTCGGCATTGAGGTCGCCGAAGGTCGCGGTGATCACGTCGGCGCCGATATTGTGGCCGCCGGCCTTTTCCACCATCTCGCCGAAGTTCGCCGGGCCGAAGGTCCGGCAGCAGACAGTCTCGCCGGTAATGCCGGGCGAGCGCTCGATGAACACCTTTGGCCGCGTAATCGCCCCGGCTTTGGCGAGACGATCGGTGACGACAGCGATCTGATCACGACGCCAATCGATGAATTCCTTCGCCCGCGCTTCCGCGCCGAAAATCTGGCCGAGGATCTCCACGGACCTTTCGCTGTTCTTCGCCGGGTGGACGCGGAAATCGAGATAGACGACGGCGACACCGGCCGCGGCCGCCTTGTCGATGAAACCCGATTCCTCGACGGCATCTCGCGCTTCGAGGTTCAGCGTAAGCACGTCCGGCTTCAGCACGATCGCCGCCTCGAGGCTGAAATCGCCGCTCGGGATATAGCCGAAGCGCGGCAGCGTCTCTATCGCCGGAAAGCGTTCGCGATAGCCGTCGTAGGAATCCGGATCCTTCTTAATCAGATCGTCGCGCCAGCCGACGATCGTGTCGAAGACATGCTCGCCCTTGAGCGCCGCCGCAACGTGGATCTGGCGCGCCTCGCCGAGCAGGATCCGCTTGGCCGGTAGCTCGATCTCGACCTTGCGGCCGGTGACATCGGTGATTTCCGCCGCAACGGCCGTCGACGCCGCCAGCACTGCTGCAACGAGCGCTGAGAGAACGCAGTTCAGTATCCGCATGACAAACCTCTCGAAAAGCGTTCGGAGGGCTTGCGCCCTCCGATCCGGATTTTACTGGCCGACATTCAGCGACACGAAGTAGCCGCTCTTGTAAGGCAGAGGCAGGAAGCGTTCGTGCAATTCCTGGAACGTCGCCTCCGGGTCAAGATCCTCGAACAGGTCCGGATGCAGCCACTTGGCAATCTGCTGGATGGCGACGAACTGGTAGGGATTGTTGTAGAACTGGTGCCAGATGGCGTGGATATTGCCCTCTTTCACCGCCTTCACATCGGTGAAGGCCGGACGCTTCGTCAGGTTCTCGAGCTTGCGGAACGCCTCCCTTTCGTCGGCGCCATAGCCGACACCGACCCAGTTGCCGCCCGGCACGTAGCCTTCCCAATTGCCGCCGGTGATGATGATCTGATCCGGGTTAGACGCGATGATCTGCTCCGGATTGACCGTCCCGAAGGTCCCCGGGATGATGTCCTTCGCCATGTTGATGCCGCCGGCGAATTCGACCATCTTGCCAAAATTCTCGTTGCCGAAGGACATGCAGCAATCGTCCGAATAGCCGCCGGCGCGCTCGACGAAGACGAGTGGCTTGTTTGGATTGGCCTTGGCCAGCACATCGGTCACCTTGGCGATGCTGTCGGCGCGGAACTTGATGAAGTCCTCGGCCTTTTCTTCCTCGCCGAACAGCTTGCCGATCAGGCGCATGCTCGGCTCGGTGTTTTCCATAGGCTTTTCGCGGAAATCGACATAGACGAGCGGAATGCCGACCTTCTCGAGCTTCTCGATATAGCCCGCCTCTTCCGTTGCCGTCTTGGCGTCGACATTCATCAGCATGACGTCGGGCTTCAGCGCCACCGCCTGCTCGATGTCAAAGGTTCCGTCCTTCATGCCGCCGAAGGCCGGCAGCTTGGCGATGTCCGGATGCTTGGCGAGATAGGCGGCATAGGTTTCCGGGTCGGCCTTCGCCAGGTCGTCGCGCCAGCCGACGATGCGCTTGAAGGGCTCGTCCTTGTCCAGGGCGCCGACGAAATAGATCTGCCGTCCTTCGCCCAAGATCACGTGCTTGACGGGGACGTTCACCTCGACCTCGCGGCCGGTGATGTCTTTCACTTTCACCGTTTCAGCGAACGCGGCGCTTGAAAACAGGACGCACAGGCCCATGGCCGCGGCGGCCACCCTGTTGAAAACTTTCATTGATCCCTGCTCCGTTGGAAAACGCCGCCTTCTAGTATTTCATGACTTTACCAGTCAACATATATCTTTTAGAACGCTTCCAAACAGTTGAGGTTGAGTATCGATGAGCGACGTGGCGGCGGGCCGAAACTACGATCTGCGCGACGAGATCAAGGCCTATTGGTCGGAACGTGCCGCCACCTTCGATCTTTCTCCGGGCCACGAGATCTTCTCCGAGGAGGAACGCGCCGCCTGGCACCGGCTTTTCCTGCGCCATCTCGGTCGCGGCGACGGTCGCGCCGCACTCGACCTGGCGAGCGGCACCGGCGTCATCTCGCACCTGCTCGACGACCTCGACTTCCAGGTCACCGGCCTAGACTGGGCCGAGCCGATGCTCGAGAGGGCGCGGCAGAAGGCACAAAGCCGACGGCGTGCCATATCCTTCCGCATCGGCGACGCGGAAAACACGATGGAGCCGGACGACCACTACGACGTCATCGTCAACAGGCATCTCGTCTGGACGCTGGTCGATCCGGCCAAGGCCTTCACCGAATGGCTGCGCGTGCTGAAACCAGGCGGCACGCTTCTGGTCGTCGATGGCGATTTCGTCAGTACGAGTGCGCTGGAGCGGCTGTTCTCGAAACTGAGCGCCTGGGGGCAGAGCGCGGGTATTTTCAAGCCGGACGCACCCATGCACTCGCGCGAAATGATGGAAATCCATCGCAACATCCTTTCCCGCGTCCATTTCGCCAACGGGGCCCGCGCCGAGGCAGTCGTCGAACTTCTCCGCGCCGCCGGCTTCACGGACATTGTCGTCGATACCGATCTCGGCGAAATCCATCGGATGCAGGCGAAAAACTGGAACTTCTTCAAGGGACTCGCGCGACGGAGCCAGCACCGCTACGCAATCCGCGCAAGCAAGCGTGAGGTCTGAAGCCAGCAGAACCTACTACCACTAGCTGCACTCAATTCCACGTCGGGAAGAGTGTTCAAGGCCACAAAGCTGCCGCGCAATGGTCAGCAAATTGCCCCGACATCGCCTAACCGAGCACTTCTGAGGGCTACATGGTCGATCGCTGCTCCGTTGTTATCGACACGGAGCGGTTGAACGAGGCGGTATTGCTGCCGATCACGTCATGCACGTCCAAGAGGGCACGTCCAAGAGGAATGAATATGATCACTCGTTACACCCCCGTTGCATCGCTGACCGCTGCAGTCTTCAGCTTGATGGCTTTCAGCCCGGCATCGGCGCTGGAACTGGCCCAGGCACAGGAAACACAGCCGACGCAGCAGGCGCCGGCTCAGCCGGGCGCCAAGAGCGCCCCGATCAGCGAAGAGAAGATTGAGGCATTCGCCGTCGCCTACCTCCAGGTCGACAAGGTCCGGCAGGAATATTCCGCCAAGATCGGCGCGACACAGGATGCAGCGGCAAAGGAGAAGCTGCAGACCGAAGCCAGCCAGCAGATGGTTAAGGCCGTGGAGGCTTCGCCAAACATATCGGTCGAGGAATATACGACCATTCTGACGACCGCACAGAACGATCCGGCGCTTGCCAAGAAGGTCGAGGAAAAGCTTCAGAGCACCGCACCTGCGCAGCAGGCTCCAGCACAGCAGTAAGCTGCGCACCGCATCGCAGGGATTTCGGCGTTCCGGGCATCAGTGATCGGAACGCCGAAGCGATTCTGGCGGCGGCTATTTTCCGGTCGCGCCGTACGGCGCTGCGACCGGCTTGGACTCCGGCGACCCGCGGAAACGCAGGAAAATGGAAAGGACGACCAGCAGCAGGGTGGACAGGAATTCCGATTGCCAGTTCTGAAAGCATTCGAACCAGAATTCGGCATCTGCCAATCGCGTCCATAAGTCGAGAGGCGGCTCGCCATGGCGCATGGCCTCGATGTTTCCGGCCGCGGCACTGGCACGCAGGTGGAAGACAAAGCTCAGGACGAACAATCCGGCAAGGGCGATTCCCAGCGAGTAGGAATAGAGCGTCCTGACCAGTCGCCCTTGCCGAACGGGCCACGGGGCGCTCGGATCGTTCTTCATCGTCAAAGGATCTTCGTCCAGCCCGGACCGCGGACCGTCCGGATCCCTGGATTCGGCGGAGCCGCGCTGGTAGAGAAACGCCGTGAGGCAGACATAGGCCGCCATCTGCAGGAACTCGCTTTCCCAGTTTTCGAAGAGAGCCGACAGGAAGTGGCCGGTAGCGAGATAGCTGGCGACGGTTACAGTCGGCTCGCCGTGCATAATCGCCTCCTGATTGAAGGCATTCGTGCCGGAGAAAATCATGCCCGCGATGGTTGCAGAGGTGAAGATGGTCAGTGTTATGCTCAGTCCATTGTCACGCAAGAACGACATTCATTTTCTCCGCCCGTTGCGGTTCGTGTCCCCCAACCCTCAAGTGACCAGCCAGAAGAAGGCCCCCGACACGAGAATGAAAAGGCCGATCGCAGCGAGCAAGCGAAGCATCCCGGCATTAGTCGTATTGCCGAGGACCCTGTTCCAGGCATCTCCACCCGTTCCGTCGTCACCATTTTCCTGAAAGTCCGGAGCGGAGGACTCCTCGGCGATCTGGCTGTCGTGATGTTTCGGCCTGATCGGTTTACCGCCGCCGCTGTAGTCGCGTGGGGACGGTTGTGGTGGGTCAACCGACATCTCAGCACGCAAGTCCTGGACGCCGCTGCCGACGTCCGAAGCATCGGCTACATGGTCTTCGCCGGAAGCGCTCTCCGGCGGCGCCAGATCGCGCTCTCCTGTCCGCGGCTGCGGGCCGAGGCGACGGGCCGGCCACGCCACATCGGGCGACTGCGCCGTCCGATGCGGGCGCCGCCCGGCGGGGCCAGCCTTCCCGGGGTCTCCGTTATCCTGTTTCTGTGGCATGCTGCCTCCATGATCGGCGCCCACGAAAGGCGCCGATCCGATTCGAGGAGTGGTCAGTGCCGCTCGCTCTGATTGTGCTCACCACCGGGCATGGTCACACCCTTCAGGCCCGTGCCCGCTGCTGCGGGCTGTTCGCGAGCGGCATCCGCCAGCGACACGATGCCGACGAGGCGCTTGTCGCGATTGACGACGGGCAGGCGCCGCACCTGGATATCACCCATGTTGCGCGCCACATCGTCCACTTCCTCGTCCTCGAAACAGTATTTGACGTCGGTCGTCATCACGTCTCGCACTTTCGCTTGCGGATCGAGCCCGTCGGCCACGCCACGGACGACGATGTCGCGGTCCGTAACCATGCCTACCAACCGGTCATGGTCCTCGACCGGCAAGAAGCCGATGTCGTTCTCCGCCATCTGCCGCGCCACATCTCGGATCGTGTCGTTTGGGGTCACCAGATGAACGTCTCTGGTCATAATCTCCGATACATGCATTGTCCTGCTCCTTTTCTTGGAAGGCGTTGCCTGCTCCGACCAAGCCGTTCACGGCTGCGCCGAAGCAGGTATGTGGGAAGCGGCGTCTCAGTGCGCTCGCGCTCCGTTCCTGGCGGATCTTCCGCGGGCAGCAGGCGGCTTCGGGGTCGACACGGCATTGGTCGCTCCCTCGGTTTCAAGGTTCTCACCTCCATCGGGATTCGATGCGCCCTGCCCCTGCATTTCCCGCGCTGCCTGCTCCCAGTGGCGCAGTTCCTGGCCGGCCGGACGGCCTTCCTGCTCCCAGATCGCGTAAGCCCTGCGCCTGATGAGTTCTTCCCTGTCGTTTTCCATGTCCCTTACCTCGCTGTTGGAACGCCTGTCGGCGAAATTCAAACGGGAGGCCCCGCCCATTTGTTCCATGGGTAAAAAGCTATTCTAACTTCAGCCGTCCAGGCTGCCGCCATATTGCGGCGGCTGCGGATTCTCGTCGGGATTTGGTATCGGCGCCTCGTCCGGCAGACGATCGGGCTCAGGCTCACCGATCGGCGGTTCCGGATCGCAGGGCGGCGGTTGTGGCGGGATTGGTTCCGGCTGGCGCGGATTTTGCACTGCTGCCTCCATTCGTCGGATACATCGATGATCCCATGCTTTCCTTTGGACAATGCCGCTCGCTCCCGAATGCTTCGCCCGCGAACGCAGAGCGGACGGCTGCTGCGAGCCTCTCACCCGCCAGCTTCATGGGGGACAAAAACGGCGACGCTCTGCTGAGGGATCATTTCACGATCCTTGGCGCCCCGGGCGACGAACGCATCGTCCTCGGCGGTATTCAGCGCCCATTGCCATGTTTCCGAGCCGTGTACTGGGGGTAGCGCGACTTCACAGTCGCCGCCGGCGTTGAAGACGAGGAATATCTCCCCTGCCGGGGCCTCGGCGGGCGCGAGGTGGCAGAGATAGACGCCGAGGACGCGCAATTCGCCGTCGCCCCATGCGTCCTCGTCCATGCGGCTGCCATCGGGCTTGTACCAGGCGACCTCGATGCGTCCATGCTCGTCGGTAGCTCCCTCCAGAAAGTTCTCCTGGCGCAGCACTGGGTGCTCTCGCCGGAAAGCGATCATCTTGCGGCAGAAGGCGAGGAAGGCGTCGTCCGGCTTGCTCCAATCGATCCAGCCGATCTCGTTGTCCTGGCAATAGGCGTTGTTGTTTCCGCTCTGGCTGTTGCCGAACTCGTCGCCACCGAGGACCATCGGAACGCCCTGGCTCACCATCAGGGTGGCCAGCATGGCAAAGCGTCGCCGCCGGCGCGCCTCGTCGATCCCCGGGTCATCGGTCGGCCCCTCGGCGCCCATATTGTCGGAGTGATTGTCCGAGTGGCCGTCGCGATTGTCCTCGCCATTGGCCTCGTTATGCTTCTCCGCGTAAGAAACGGTATCCATCAGCGTGAAGCCGTCATG
Source organism: Sinorhizobium fredii USDA 205 (assembly GCF_001461695.1). Lineage (GTDB taxonomy): Bacteria > Pseudomonadota > Alphaproteobacteria > Rhizobiales > Rhizobiaceae > Sinorhizobium > Sinorhizobium fredii. Next base: position 117,027 of record NZ_AUTC01000157.1, read on the forward strand.
CGCGCTCAAGAGATTGACGGAGGTGGTGGCGCCGCGACCCGAATGGTTGAACTGGACCGGCGAGCCGGAGAGCCGTTCGGCCAGCACCGGCACAACGCCACCGTCTCTCTTCCAGAAGCGGCGGACATCGTCGCGGAAGCGATCGTTCCACTCGCGGAAGGGTGGCGGAAAGCCGCCGAGCTGGTAGCCGCCATCCCCGATGTCCCAGGGTTCGGCGATGAGCTTGACGCCGGCCAGGATCGGATCCTGCCTGATCGCGTCGAAGAAGCCGCCCTCGCGGTCGAACTCCATGTCTTCGCGCCCAAGGGCGCTCGCCAGATCGAAGCGGAAACCGTCGATGTGCATGACGCCGACCCAATAACGGAGGCTGTCGAGCACCATGCGCAGCACCATCGGATGCGCAACGTTCAGCGTATTGCCGGTGCCTGTCATGTCGTAGGTATGCCGGAGCTGCTCCGGCGACTGGCGGTAATAGCTGAGATTGTCGAGACCCCGGAAGCTGAGCGTCGGCCCGTGCTCCGAACCCTCGGCGGTATGGTTATAGACGACGTCGATCAGAACCTCGATGCCGGCGGCATGGAAGCGCTTCACCATCGTCTTGAACTCGGTGATCCGGGTGCCCTTCATGTAGCGCGCCTGCGGTGCGAAATAGCCGAGCGGCTGGTAACCCCAATAATTCCTGAGGCTTCGCTCGATGAGGTAGCGGTCGTCGAGGAAATACTGCACCGGCAGAAGCTCGATGGCGGAGACGCCGAGTTTCACCAGATGATCGATGATCGGGTCGCTTGCCATACCGAGGAAGGTGCCGCGCAACTCGTCCGGCACGTCCGGATGCGTCATGGTCATGCCGCGAACATGGGTCTCGTAGATGATCGTCTCGGTCCAGGGGCGGCGGATCGCCTCTTCGCCGTCCCAGTCGAAGTTCGGATCCTGAACGACGCCCTTCACCATGATCGGGGCGCTGTCGCGCTCGTCGAAGGAAAGATCGCCTTCCGGACTGCCGATCGTGTAGCCGAACAGCGCGTCGTCCCAGACGAATTCCCCTGCCACTAGCTTGGCATAGGGATCGAGGAGCAGCTTGTTCGGGTTGAAGCGATGCCCGTTATGCGGGTCGTAGGGTCCGTAGGCTCGATAGCCGTAGAGGGTGCCTGGCCCCACCCCTTCGATATACCCGGACCAGATGTCGCCTTCGCGCTTCGGCAGCGGCAGGCGGGCCGTTTCCCTGCTGCCGTCTTCGGAAAAGAGACAAAGCTCGATCTTTTCGGCATGCGCGGAGAAGACCGCGAAATGGGTGCCGTCGCCGGTGTATTCGGCGCCGAGTTCCGGCTTCAGGAAATCGAGTTCGGAGAAAGCCACATTCATTCGTGTCGTCGTGCCCCCCTGCAGCGTCCTAGAACTGAGGGGGCAACGCCGACCGCGGTATTTTGTTCCTGACGGGACCTCGCAGGCACCCGGTCGCGGCGGAACTTTCGCCCATCCCGGCAGTTTTCGTCTCTTGCCGATCTCGCTAGCAGCAAGGGGAATGCGAATGCTCGACCGTGTCCGGAAGACCTGGGGCGCCCACCTCGCCGCAGGCGGCATCGCGCAGTTTCGCTTGTGGGCACCCGACGAGCCTGTCGTTCGTCTTGTTGTCGACGGCACTTCGCACGCGATGCGCTCGCTCGATGGCGGCTGGTTCGAAGTCTCCGCCCGGGCGGGAGCGGGAGACCGCTACTGGTTCGAGCTTTCCGACGGGTCCTGCGTTGCCGATCCCGCCGCCTGCGCCCAGGCGGAGGGCGCTTTTGGCCCATCAGTACTCGTCGATCACTCGGCCTATGGGTGGAAATCCGCTTCGTGGCGCGGCCGGCCGTGGGAGGAAGCGATCATCTCGGAACTGCATGTCGGCTGCTTTACACCGGAGGGCACCTTTCAGGCGGCTGCCAAGCGGCTGCCGCACCTCGCGGAGGCGGGGATCACCGCCATCGAGATCATGCCGGTCGCCGAGTTTCAAGGCGAACGCGGCTGGGGTTACGACGGCGTGCTGCCCTATGCGCCGCACCATGCCTATGGGACGCCCGACGATCTCAAGGCGCTGATCGATGCGGCGCACGGGCTCGACATGATGGTCCTGCTCGACGTCGTCTATAACCACTTCGGACCCGAGGGCAACGATCTGACCCGCTACGCCAGCCGCTTCTTCAACAGCGACCGGCCGACCCCGTGGGGCGCCTCGATCGCCTTCGAGGAGCCCGCAGTGCGGCGCTACTTCATCGAGAACGCCCTCTATTGGCTGGGGGACTTCCGCTTCGACGGGCTGCGCCTCGATGCGACGGACCAGATACGAGATACGAGCGAGCCGCATTTTCTTGCCGCGCTGGCGCGCGAGGCAAGCGAAACGTTTGCCGATCGCAACGTCCATCTGCTCGTCGAGGACGCGACCCGTCGCCGCAATCTGGTGCGGCGCAACGACGACGGGACGGTCGCGCTCTACACTGCCGGGTGGAACGACGATTTTCACCACGCGTTTCATGTCGTCGCGACTGGCGAAGACAGGGGCTTCTACCAACCGTTCGCCAAGCATCCGTGGCAGGCGATGCGCGAAGCCATGAGCGACGGCTTCGTCTCGCCGAAAACGGCGAAGGGGATTGCGCTTGATCCGACGGATGGGCTCCACCGGACGGATGGTCGTGTGCCGCCCCAGGCGAGGGTGAGCTTCCTGCAGAACCACGATCAGATCGGAAATCGGGCTTTTGGCGAGCGCCTCGCTTCGCTAGGCGATAGTGTTCAACTGCGCGTGATGACGGCGTTGCTGATGCTGTCCCCACAGATTCCGCTGCTCTTCATGGGCGAGGAATATGGGGAAAGCCAGCCGTTTTTCTTCTTCGCCGATTATCAGGACGAACTCGGCGCGGCCGTTCGTCGGGGGCGGCTGGAAGAAGCCCGGAGCTTCGGCGGCATGCCGCACGGCAAGACGGCCGATGATCTTCCCGATCCCCTCGATCCTCGGACCTTTGCCGCTTCCAAGCTTCACTGGGAACGCGCAGAGAGCGCGGCCGGCAGGACACATCTCGCCTTCATGGGCCAACTCGCCGACGTCCGGCGGCGGCACATTGTACCTCTGCTGTCGGATTGCAGTCTGCCGAGTTTTGAGGTCCATGCCGCCCGGGACGGCATTGTCGCCATCGACTGGTCGTTCGGCGGCCCGGTGCTCGAGTTGCGCGCCAATCTGTTGGCGGAAACTAGGCCCGTTCCGCCGATCCATGGCGATCCAATCTTCGGCGGAGAGACCCTGGAAGGCGCGGACCTGTCGGGGCCGGGCGTCGTTGTTGCCGTCAGGCGTGATTAGACCGGCGAATGGAACATGCCCACAGCCTCGCGGTTTGATCCTGCGTTTGAATGGTCCTGGATCGAGGCTCCGCCTTGAAGCGCATGTCGACTGAACCTGTCAAAATGGGACCGGCGCTCTCCGGCGAGCATGCCGAGGCACGCTCCATGGCGGCACTGCGCAAGCAGGCCGAGGGTTGCGAGCGCTGCGATCTCTACAAGAATGCGACGCAACTCGTGTTCGGCGAGGGACCGGCGAAAGCTCGCGTCGTGCTGATCGGCGAACAGCCCGGCGATCGCGAGGATTTGGCGGGCCGGCCATTCGTCGGGCCGGCCGGGCGGATCCTCGACGAGTGCCTGCATGAGGCGGGCATCGATCGATCCAGCTGCTATCTCACCAACGCCGTCAAGCACTTCAAGTTCGAGCAGCGAGGCAAGCGCCGGCTGCATTCGCGGCCCAATGCGGGCGAGATCGAGCGCTGTTCCTGGTGGCTCGGCGCAGAACTCGAGACGCTTCACCCGAAGGTCGTCGTCGCGCTCGGCGCAACGGCGCTTTCATCGCTGCTCGGGCGTAGAGCCGGGGTCATGAAAATCCGCGGCGACCTGATCGCCACGCCCGCCGGCTACCCGGTTCTCGTAACGATCCACCCGTCCTATCTTTTGCGGATCCGGAACAAGGAAGATGCCGCGGCGGAACGCGGCCGCTTCGTCAAGGACCTCGCCAAGATCGCGGCGCACGCCGGTTAGCGGCTCAGGATGGACGCTCGAGTTCCGGATAGTGGCGGAAAATGCAGGATTCGTTGAAGGACAATCGCCGGTCAGAGCTTAGATACCTTCGAATGCGTGGCCGCGCCGCGACGGCGTCATGCAGCGCGATCAGCGCCGGCGCATTCTCTTCATTGGCACGCATCGCATGCGGGAACGCGTAGCGGAGCCCCTCAACCAGCTGGAACAGCGAAAGATCGACATAGCTCAACTGCCCGCCGACACTCTGCGCCGGGCCCTTGGGATTTTGCTTCAGAACACGTTCGAAATAGCCGAGGTATTTCGGCAGTCGCTCCGACAGAAAATTCGTGGTGCGCTTCGATGCTTCGGGCTTCTGCTCTTCGTAATAGAGCGACACGCCAATCGGGTGGTGCGTGTCGTGAACTTCTGCAACGCAGTCGGTGATCGTCAGTTGCAGGCCGTTGGCGACGTAGCGAAGCCCCTCTTCTTCGGGCGCCAATTCCAGCCTCGGGCCGAGGTAGAACAGGATATTGGCGACGTGCGAGACGACTCGTTCACCGTCGATCAGAAAGGGTGGCGCGAAGGGGGCGGTAGCGTCTCCAGCGTCCTTCATGAGCTTCAGCATCGCACCTGTTCCGCCCGGTTGGCGCGCCACATCGACATAGTCGGCGCCAGCCTCCTCCAGTGCGAGGCGGACGAATTCACCGCGGCCGGGAATTCCGTCCCAGTAATAGAGCTTGAATGTCATGGAGGCCCCTCGCTAGCAGTTCAGCCTTTGGGCTCCCGCCCAAAATCCTTTCGGAGTTCGTCCTTCGCCCTTTCGAGGACGCGCCGCTGTTCGTCGCCCAACCCCCGATCCGGCCCTGTTGATATAGAAGGTCAACATGGACATGGCGGATCGGAATGCACTCGTTTTTCGTCGGTCGCTCGCTTCAGCCGACCGTTTCAGCGAATGCGCAATCTTCCGCAGATCGTCCGAGGCAAAAACACCAGGCTCGATGTCCAGCGCGTTGCTATGCGCCGTCACCTCTTGCGACCATTTCGTCGTCTTTTTACTACGCATGCCCATCGAGCCCAACGGGCTGCTCAGCGCAGCCACACCGGCAACTCGGAAGCCTGCCGAAATTCACGCGCCCGGTCCTTCCAGCCGAGCTTTTCCCAGGCGAATTGCTGCGCGGCGATCCTTGCCGTTTCCTTCGTGGGATAAAAATCAGGCAACACATAATCCTTGTCGCCGCAGCAGAGCAGCGCTCTGCCGCTCTTCAGATCGAAATGAAGCTCAAGGCATTCCTCTGCATGCATCGCATCCCTCCCAAACATGATTCATGGTAACGGCCCTTGCGAGAGGAAGTTCCAATCCGTCGTGAAAAGAAGTGCAACCAAATCCGCATCGCCCGCCCTTTCGCAGCACACCATGGGAACAACGGAGGGTGCTCGGAGTTTAGGGCGCTTATGGGAGACCAGCCATGAGCAAGCAGGGAAAAGTGCGATCATCGACCGTGGCACCGCCTGATGTCGACGAGCCGACCGATGCATTGGGACGCCACACGCGGAAGACTGAAAGCCCTGTGCGGCAGCAGATCAACGCCATGCGAGAACGCATCGCCGAGCTCGAGGCCGAGATCGATGCCATTGCGACCGAGGCGCATACCGCGATCGGCACACTGCCCGGCGCCGACCGCATCGAAACGGCAAAGGATGTGGTGGCCGAGAAGCGGGAGAAAATTCAAAGGCTGAGGACGCACTTGGAGGAGATCGAAAAGCTGGCTTCGACCGGCTAGCCCCAATCGCGCCGAGGGCGTTAGAAGACGATCATCCAGACTCCACGCCAGAAGAGCGAATTCGGATCGTCGAGGTCTTCGCGCTCATCAGCCCTATTGGGCGATTGGTCTCTTGCGCGCCGCGGCCGAGCCTCTGACTGCAGCATGCGCCGTTCTTCGACTTCCTCCTCAGTGACCGGCTTTCTGATGATCAGCATCATGAAAACCTTCCTGTAGGCCAAGGGGGACCGTGGCCGAAAAAGGTTCCATCGAGGGGTCGCGGGATCAGTCGCGGTCGATCAACTTGAAAAAGCGGCTGACTTTTCCCTCGGCCGTTTTGTCCTGGTAGAGGAAGGCCAGCTTGCTGTCATCGAATATCTTGAAGAAATCCCCCCAGGAGATTTCCTCCAGCCTTTGCTCTGGCTTGCCGAAATCGATGCGCAGCAAACCTCCGTCGGCGGCGCCCTTGACGCGCGCCGGGTGGCCATCGCGGGCCTCAGCCCATTTGCGGATCGTGTCGTGATCGGTCGTGGTCTTCGAAGCGCTCACCGGGACCTCCTTCAGCTTTTGTCGTCTTCGCCCGCGAAGGCTGGAACAAAACACGTCTTCGCCCGGCGCTTGCCGACTCTAATCAGCCGCTTGAAGGATTGTTCCGCTGTATCAGTATCCGGTGCGGACGTTCGCGGCCCTCTGGTCTTCCTGGTGCTCCGCCTCCCAGCCGAACACGCTGCGCCCGCCAAGGCGGGCCGAATCCCTGAATTCGTCTGCAACGATTTCCTTGAGGTCCGGACCGGTGACGTAGCGCTCCAGACGACGCGACTGCTCGTCGAGCCGCCTCAAGGCAGCCAGTTCTTCCTCTCGCCCGAGCCGCCCTTTCTGCACCGCCGATTTCATCACATTGATCGTCTCGTCATAGACCTTGAGCGGCACCGGAAAGGGGTGGCGGTCCTTGCCGCCATGGGCCAGCGAAAAGCGCGCCGGATCGGAAAAGCGGCAAGGGGTGCCGTGCACCACCTCGGCGACCATGGCGAGCGCCTTGACGGTGCGCGCCCCGACGCCCGGGACGAGCAGCAGTTCCTCGAAATCCTTCGGCCCCCGATCGGCGGCGGCGGCAAAATTGCCGTGCAGCCGCCGCATGTTCACGTCGCTTTCGCGCACATCGTGATGGGCCGGCATGACGAGGTGCGGCAGCATCGGTTGGACCGGAGCCGCCGGGGCGCCCCCAGTTTCGATCACCGCCAACTCGCGCACCAGCCCATCGGGACCCAATGCGCTCAGAAGATCGAGCTGGCTTGCCCGCGAGCGAGCCGCGCGCCGGTCGGCAAGATTGATGATCTCGCCCTGACCCCGCCCCTCGATCGCCGCATGCGGCGAATTGACGAAGCTTTCCAGACCCTCGGAAAGCCAATGATAACGTCTCGCCTGCCGCCGGTCGCCGTTCATGCCCTGCTGGACGACGACCCACTTCGCATCGCCGGAGACGATGAAGCCGTGGAGATAAAGGTCGAAGCCGTCCTGAACGGCGGCACTGTCGACTTTGGCGACGAGGCGGCTCGCTTCGGCAAGCCTCGCGCCGTCGAAACCGATGCGGTCGCCGATCGACACAAGTTCGCCCGGCGTCTTGCGGGAGTGCTGGCCACGGCCGCCGCAGACGTGAATGCCGAGTTCGCCCGAAAGCGGCGTGAGGCCGCGCTTCAAGGCGCCGATCACGCTGGTGGTGATCCCCGACGAATGCCAGTCCATGCCCATGACCGCGCCGAAGGACTGGAACCAGAACGGGTGGGCAAGCCGCCTCAGGAATTCGTCGCGTCCGTAATGGTGGACGATAGCCTCGGTGATCAGCGTGCCGAGGCGTGTCATGCGGTCGCCGAGCCATCTCGGAACCCGTCCGCCATGCAGCGGTAGATCCGCATTGCCTGCTCGTTGCGCCATTGTCTTCGGTCCTTCTTCTACAGTCTCGACGGCAGACTACATGCTTCAGATGTTCGCGGAAAGTTCTCAGTGGCTGCGCAAGGAATCCCGGGTACAACACTGGCGAGCGTAAGGTATGAGCCTATATCACCGACCGAGGAGTTCCGCCGATTGAATTGGGATGACAGCTTCTTTGCTCGTGACGCCGTCGCGGTCGCGGCGGACCTGATCGGTGCCGAATTCGCCGTTTCCGGCGTCGGCGGCATCATCATTGAGACGGAAGCCTATCTTCCCGACGATGCGGCCTCCCACAGTTTCGCCGGTGCGACCAACCGCAATCGCTCGATGTTCGGCCCGCCGGGCCATGCCTATGTCTATCTGTCCTACGGCCTTCACTGGTGCCTGAATTTCGTCTGCCTGCCCGGCAGCGCCGTGCTCATCCGCGCGATCGAGCCGAGATGGGGGCTGGAGACGATGCAGGAGCGGCGCGGCGTTTCGCAGGACCGACTGCTTTGTTCCGGCCCGGGCCGGGTCGGTCAGGCCTTGGCGATCGGCAAAGCAGAAGACGGCCTGCCCCTCGGTCGTGAACCCTTTCGACTGAGCCCGCCGGCCAAACGGCTGCCGCTTTCCTCCGGCTTCCGCGTCGGGATTTCCAAGGCTGTCGAGCACCCATGGCGCTTCGGGCTGAAGAATTCGCCCTTCCTCAGCCGCAAGTTCTAGCGTCAGGATCAACTGCTTCGCCGCGGCTCGATCTGCTCATAGGTACATTGGCGTGGATCCTTGTCCGGACGCCAGCGCATCAGTTTCGTGCCATGGCGAAAGCGACGGCTGCTGACCTGATCAAACCTCACCTCGACCACCAGCTCCGGACGGACCGGTTCCCATTTGGCGCTGCGCTCCGTGCTCCAGCGGCTCGGACCGCCGGGTGCCTTGCCGGTGAAGCCGGGCGGCTCCCGCAATGCCTCAAGCCGACGCGTCAACGTGGGCCGTTCCTTGTCGGAAATTGTGGCGGTGAAGCCCACATGATTGAGCGTCCCGTCCGTGCCGTAAAGGCCAAGCAGGAGGGAGCCGACCTCGACGCTGCCGCTCTCGTAACGGAAGCCACCTACGACACAATCAGCCGTCTTCAGACGTTTGACCTTCACCATCGCGCGCTCGCCGCATTCGTAGGGCCTATCGCGCCGCTTGGCGACAACCCCATCGGTGGCGCCCGCTTCCCAAGAGGTGAGCCAGTGCTCGGCCTCCTGCCGGTCGAGCGTGAAGGACGAAAGCTCGAGCCTAAACTCAATGGCATTCTCGGCGGCAAAGGCTTCGAGTGACGCTCGCCGGATAGGAAGAGGCTTATCGGTCAGGATAACTCCCTTTGCGTCGACCAGCATGTCGAACAGGATGAGACGAGCCGGCGCTTGTTGCGAAAGCTTCTGAACGCGGCTTGCCGCCGGATGCAGGCGCATCTGCAGGGCGTCGAAGGAAAGACGCCCGTCGACTTCGATCACCAGCTCGCCATCGACGACGAATTGTGAGGCGCCTAGTTGCCGCAGCAGCGCGATAACCTCCGGGAAGAAGCGCCCGAGCGGCTTGCCGGATTTGGCCCTGAGATCGACCTCCTTCCCGGATTTGAAGGCAAGGCAGCGGAAGCCGTCCCATTTCGGTTCATACTGCCATGCGCCGTCGCTCGGGATTTCGGTAGCGGAGCGTGCCTCCATCGGCGCCGTGCTGACCGGCAAGGCGAAGCTACCGGCGGTTCCCCCTCCGTTGGTCGCCTTCGCCTTTGCGGTCAGGCGCGACGTCCCGGCCCCCTTGGTCGGTTTTCGGTGCGCGGGTGACGGCATCGTCCACTCCCTTACGGCCTTGACCTACTTCAGCTTCACAGCAGGTTCTCTGGCCCAGACACGCAGCTTGCCGAGTTCCTTGAGGAAGGCGGCGACACTCGCGGCATTGGTGAGTTCGATCGTTCCCTCGTCGAGGGACTCGGCAATGCCTGCTCTCTGCATGAGAGGCAGCGCCGCTCCGGCGTAGCCGATGAATTTGCAGTGGGCGAAGGCGTCGGCCACGAAATCGCGGGCGGTCGCGACGTCCACCAGATCGGCAACGGCCTCTGCAGACGGGAGAAGAACCACTGCGTCGTAGAGCACGGATGGGCCGCCATCGAGCATCTGGTGGGCTGCGACCCACTTGCCGTCCGAGGCGGTGAAGCCGCCGACCTTCGGGGCGATCAGCTCGAACACGGCCTTCTCGTTAGTGACTGCCGCCGTGACTGCGTCAAGCAGCGTGGCATCGGCGCCCTCCGTTGCCAAGATGCCAAGTTTGCGGCCTTCGAAGCGCTTCGGACCGCGCTCGACAATACTGAGCGCCGGCGACGGATCGAGATCCTGTCGGGTCGCAACGGCGGCTTCAGCCGGCTTCGGCATTGTTTTCAAGCCGAGTGCATGACCAACCTTCTTACCGAGAGTCTCGTCGATGTTGAGGAGATGGGCAACCATGCGTTCGCGGATCACCGGCGTCTGCACCTTGCTCAACTCGAAGGTCAGGGCGTCGGCGATATGTCGCTGTTCGGGCGGCGTCTGGCTGATGAAGAACTGTCGGGCCTGGCTGTAGTGATCGGCGAAGCTCTCGGCTCGGATGCGAAGCTTCGGTCCTTGCTCTTCCGACGCGAAATGGCGGAAGCCCTTTGCAGGCGACTCGCGCGGCCCCTCGCCCCAGGAATTCGGCTGGTAGTTCACTCGTCCGACCGGATTGCGCATGGCCATATGGCCGTCCTGCTGGAAGTGCTGGAAGGGACATTTGGGCGCATTGATCGGCAGATGCGAGAAATTCGTACTGCCGAGCCGCTTCAACTGCGTGTCGAGATAGGAGAAGTTGCGTCCCTGCAGCAAAGGGTCGTCGCTGAAATCGATGCCCGGTGGCACGTTCTGCGTCATGAAGGCGACCTGTTCGGTTTCGGCGAAAAAATTGTCCGGCATCCGATCGAGAACCAGCCGGCCGACCGGCTTCGGCGGCAGGACCTCCTCCGGAATGATCTTGGTCGGATCGAGAATGTCGAAGTCGAACTTGTCGGCGAACTTCTGGTCGAAGAGCTGTACCTGGAGCTCCCATTCCGGAAAGCTGCCCGACTGGATGGCTTCCCAAAGATCGCGGCGGTGGAAGTCGGGATCCGCACCGTTGATCTTGACGGCCTCGTTCCAGGCGACGGACTGGAGCCCGAGCTTCGGTTTCCAATGGAACTTGACGAAGGTCGACTCGTCCTTGGCATTGACGAAGCGGAAGGTGTGAACGCCGAAGCCCTCCATGAAACGGAAGGAACGGGGGATAGCCCGGTCCGACATGACCCACATGACCATATGCATGCTTTCAGGCGTCAGGCTGATGAAGTCCCAGAAATTGTCATGCGCCGATTGCGCCTGGGGGAACTCCCGATCGGGCTCCGGCTTCACCGAATGAATGACATCGGGAAACTTGATCGCGTCCTGGATGAAGAAGACCGGGATGTTGTTGCCGACGAGGTCCCAATTGCCCTCCTGGGTGTAGATCTTCACCGCGAAACCGCGCACGTCGCGCGCAAGATCGGCGGAGCCCTTGCTGCCGGCGACCGTCGAGAAGCGCACGAAGGCAGGGGTCTTTTCGCCTGGCCGCTGGAACACGTCCGCCCGCGTATACGCGGCAAGCGATTCATAGGTCTCGAAGAAGCCGTGCGCGCCATAGCCGCGTGCGTGCACGACGCGCTCCGGGATACGCTCGTGGTCGAAGTGGAAGAGCTTTTCACGGAAATGGAAATCCTCGATCAGTGTTGGGCCGCGCGCGCCGGCGCGCAGACTGTTCTGGTCGTCGGCCACCGGTCCGCCCTGCGCCGTCGTCAAGATGGGGGTGTCGCCTTCGGCAATCTGATGAAGTTCCCCACCGTTGCCGCGTGTTGCCTTCTGGTCATGGATGGTGGCCGGCTTTGAATTGTTCGGCACTGAGGGTTTCTTGGCCATCGGGACGCTCCTTGATCGAGGAAGGGAATGCCACGAAACCTTGGTCGCCGAGGTTGGTTCCCCGGCGAGCCGAATTTTAGGGCGCTTGAGGGGTCGACTGCCTTCCCGCGCATCAACCTTGATAGGTCCCGATCAGAGCTGCCTCTGCGATCCGGTGCTTGCGCGCCTCGGTCCAGGCCTGAACTGCCCCGACATCGTCCGAGATCGAGATATTGCGGGTGTTCAGTGCGGCAAGCTTGAAGTGATAGTGATGAACGCCCGTTCCCGCCGGCGGTTGCGGCCCGTCATAGCGGGCGTTGCCAAAGTCGTTCCTGATGAACTTGATGGCATGTTCCGGACCGGTATCGACGGCTTCAGGAAGCTCCGTCCAGTTGCCGGGAATGTTGACGATGGCGCAGTGCCGAAACACCCCCCGCACGGCGTCCGGATCCTCGACGATCAACGCAAAGCTCTGCGTTCCCTCGGGTGTACCCGTCCATTTCAGGGGCGGGAAGATGTTATCGCCGAAGCGCGTGTATTTCTTCGGGATCGGCTGGCCTTCCGCGAAGGCGGGGCTCATCAAGCTGAATGTCATCACCTGTCTCCTTCATGTTGGGCACATTGAACGAGCACGCGACCGGCTTGGATTGTACTCTCAAAGCGGATCGGTGTTGAGGTCGTTGGCAACGTCAGGTCCCAGAAAATGTCCCCGCAGCGTCCGTCATAAAAATTTCGTTTCCGGGACGGAACTTTGCGCGCGGGGTTTGTGTTGAAGGAAGTGCAAAGTGGGGCGGCGCTTGACCGGTATCGGTCAGCATGAAATTTCCGGAAACGATCGATGAACGTTCTCTCCGTAACGGCTGAGATATTCCCCTTGGTGAAAACCGGCGGGCTCGCGGATGTGGCCGGCTCGCTTCCCAAGGCATTGAAATCGCATGGAATTCGTATGCGCACGCTGGTGCCTGGCTATCGGTCCGTCATCGAATCCCTGGACGACGCTCAACCCGTTGCGCGCTATGATAGTCTCTTTGGAGAAACCGCCACTCTCCTTGCCGGACGAGCCGCGGGGCTCGAGCTTTTCGTGCTCGATGCGCCGGGGTTCTTCTACAGGTCGGGCGGCCCCTACACCGATGAGCATGGGGTGGACTATCCGGACAACTGGAAGCGCTTCGCCTCTTTTTCCTTCGTTGCCTCGCAAATAGCAGGCGGCCTCGTTCAGCACTGGCGACCGGATATCATTCACGCCCACGACTGGCATGCGGCCTTGAGCCTCGTCTATGTCAAATACGCATGCGAGGTGCAGGTCCCGCGCGTCCTGACCGTCCACAACATGGCTTTCCAGGGACAGTTCCCGGCCCATCTCTTCTCCGAACTCGGCTTGCCGAATGAGGCCTATTCCATCGAAGGGCTCGAATATTATGGCGATCTTGGATACCTCAAGGGCGGCCTGCAGGCCGCGGATGCCATCACCGTGGTCAGCCCTACCTATGCACGCGAGACCATGTCGCCGACCTTCGGGATGGGTCTCGAGGGCGTCATGAATGCACGTCATGACGACGTGTTGGGCATCGTCAACGGAATAGACGTCGACGTTTGGGATCCTTCGGCGGATCCCTATATCGAGCATCGCTATTCAGCGAAAACACCTCTCCGGCGGCTGCCGAATCGCGAGGCGGTGCTCGATCTCTTCGGGTTGCCGCCGACGCCCGGCCCGGTCTTCGCCAGCATCAACAGGCTGACTTGGCAGAAGGGCATGGATCTTCTGGCAGCCGTCGTCGACGAGATCGTCGCCATGGAGGGCCGGCTGATCCTGCATGGAAACGGTGATGCCGAAATCGAACACGCCTTCCTGGACGCCGCCCGGCGCTTCCCACGGCACATAGCCGTGAGGCTCGGCTATGAAGAACCGGTAGCCCATAAAATCCATGCCGGGGCAGACGCCATGCTGGTGCCCTCGCGCTTCGAACCCTGCGGGCTGACGCAGCTCTATGCGCTCAGATACGGCTGCGTGCCGATCGTGGCGCGGACGGGCGGCCTCTCCGAAACGATCATCGACGCCAATGTCGCCGCCCTGCAGGCGCAGGCCGCCACGGGAATCCAATTCTCGCCGGTCGACGCGGCCGGATTGCGCCTGGCGCTGCGCCGCGCCCTGAAGCTCTACCGGCACCGGCGCATCTGGGAGGGGCTGCAGCGGCAGGGGATGAAGACGGACAGCTCCTGGCACCGCAGTGCGGCGAAGTATGCGGAGCTCTACGGCGATCTGACCGCGACCGACATGCGCTTGGCCGGTTAGCACGGGCTGGGATTCTCCAACCGCTCGACTGACGCGATCCGCGCGATCTGACGCCTCATTCGCACGCTGATGAATTGATCAAGAGAGAGGCATGGATTGCGGCGCCGGAATGTGCCAATGGCAGCGCACTCCACGAGGACTCCGCCATGGCCGTCGAGATAGCACCCGCCGTATCCACCGCATCAAACGCCGCCCGCACGGGCGTACTGGTCATGCTCTTGGGCATGCTCATGTTTTCGCTCAACGACGTCATGGGCAAGTGGCTGGTGGCGACCTACTCGGTCGGCCAGGTGGTGCTGATCCGCAGCCTTGCCGCGGCGATCCTGCTTGTCCCCTTTCTCTGGGTCAACGGCCCGAAGAAGCTTCTCGCCCTGGAGCGGCCCGGGCTCCAGCTTGTCCGCGTCGTCGCTTCTACGGCGGAGGTTTTCGCCTTCTATTTCGCGGTCGTCTACCTGCCGCTTGCCGATGTCATGACCTATTGGCTGGCAGCTCCGATCTATGTGGCGGCCGCTTCTCCGCTCCTGTTGAAAGAGCATGTCGGCTGGCGGCGCTGGACGGCGATCGCCATCGGTTTCGTCGGCGTCATCGTCGCGCTCGAACCTTCGTCTGAGGCCTTTACCCTGCCGGCGCTGATTTCGATCCTCGGCAGCTTCTGCTTCGCCGTCATGATGGTGTCGGGGCGCTCGCTGCGCGGCACGCCGGATACGACGCTCGCCTTCTGGCAGCTCGTCGGGGCGGCACTTGTCGGGCTCCTCTGGGCACCGTTTGACTGGACGCCGCCGAAGCCTCTCGATACGGCGCTTCTCTGCCTGCTCGGCGTCGTCGCCATGATCGCCCATGTTCTCGTCAACCGGGCACTAAAGCTTGCCGATGCCGCGACGGTCGCGCCGCTTCAATACACCCTACTCTTTTGGGCGATCATCTTCGGCTGGCTGATCTTCGGCGACACGCCGCGCCTGTCGATGGTGCTCGGCGCCGGGCTTATCGTCGCCTCCGGCCTCTTCATCTTTTTCCGCGAGCAGCAGCTCAAGCGGCAGGGGCGACTGAAGGCCTAGCAGGAGCCTCACGTCCCCTCGATCGGCTACCGCGACCTCTCCCCGTTGTGGCGGGGAGAAGGGGGCATGCTGGGGCCGCAATCCCCGGTCCGCCAGATCAGTCGTCGGCAAGCACGGTCTGTTTCTGCGTGCCGAGTCCCTCGATGCCGAGTTCGATGACGTCGCCGGGCTTCAAATATTGCGGCGGCTTGAAGCCCATGCCGACGCCGGGCGGCGTACCGGTCGAAATGATGTCGCCCGGATGCAGCGTCATGAACTGCGAAAGATAGCTGACCAGATAGGCGACGCCATAGACCATCGTCTCGGTCGAGCCATTCTGCCTGGTGTCACCATTGACCTTCAGCCACATCGCGAGGTTTTGCGGATCGGCGATCTCGTCGCGGGTGACGAGCCACGGACCGGTCGGACCGAAGGAGTCGCAGGACTTGCCCTTGGTCCACTGGCCCGAACGCTTCGTCTGGAAGTCGCGCTCCGAGACGTCGTTGATGACGCAATAGCCGGCGACATGGTCCATCGCTTCGGCTTGCGACACGTATTTGGCTTTCTTACCGATCACCACGCCGAGTTCGACTTCCCAGTCGGTTGCGACCGAGCCGCGCGGGATGATGACATTGTCGTTCGGACCGACGATTGCCGAAGTCGCCTTCATGAAGACGACCGGCTCCGGCGGTACCTCGAGGCCGGATTCCGCCGCATGGTCCGCGTAGTTAAGGCCGATGCAGATAAACTTGCCACTACCGGCGACGCAGGCGCCGAGCCGAAGCGCGCCCTCGACTATCGGGAGGCTCTCGATGTCGAGGCTGCGCGCCCAGCCGAAATCGGCGATCGTCGGACCGGCAATGTCGGCGATCACCGCCGAGAGATCGCGAATTCGGCCGGCACTATCCAGAACACCCGGCTTTTCTGCCCCTTCAGGCCCGTAACGCAACAACTTCATTCTGCTCCTCCAAGCGGTCGAGACGAAAGACTGTGCCTGACAAACCAAAGGATGCGGTGGATGTAAAGTTGTTTCGCAAGTTGGCGGAAGAAAAGCGGTCGCAGGTCTAATCCGCAAATCAGGGATCACTTACAGCCCTGGTGCCGATACTGCCGGCCAGTTGGGCGGTACGCCCACATGCGCGCCGCGGCTACTGTCGTGCCGGCTGCCCGTCGCGCTCGCCATCATGTGTGTGAGTGCCAAAAAGAATACGCCAGCGCCTTGCACGACGGCGCATCGCCCCATCGACGAGACATCACGCCCAGTAAGGCGGAATTCCATAGTAGTCGTAGACGCGACGGCCGCTCTCAGGACTCCAGTCGACCTCCCGTCCGCCGGATATCTGGGAGCTCCTTCAACTTGTTCCTTTGTGATGTTCACCTGAAAGCCGCCAAAGCCGGTGTTGTAGTCCAGCATCTGTCAGGGAAGCGGGTAATGATCGTGTCCTATTCCCAAGAACACGCCGAAGCTCATCACCGCATAGGCAACGCGGCCACCTCGTTTTTCGAGAATGATTCTCTCGATTGATCCGATGTGATGCCGTTCATGTCGTAGACGTTGGTCGCACCACCAGGTCGCTGGCAATAAGGTCATGAGACTGATGCAGATCAGGATTGGCCATCATCCCTTTCGGTCGGCCAACGCTCCTCCTTGCAATTGTTCCCTGAGAGCAATCTGAAACGGAAACCCGGCGGCGACGGATATTGCCGCCCATTCCTGATACCGGCGTTCCTCGGCTTCAGGGATAAAGTCGGTCACTGCAAGGTCAAGCATGGGGCGCGCGCGCCTCCCCGCTCCGGAGGCGAGCAAGAAGCCAGGTACCTCCCCAGACCACGAAAAAGTAGCCACCCGGCCATGGCCGAACTAAACAGTGATATACCAATCGGGCCAGTCCATATTGTTCGGAGATAGCCCGGCGACATCGGAATCATGATATTCGCTCCCGGCATCCCCGCCACCCTTTCCCTCCTCATTGGCAACGTTGTTACCATTGGCGACGGAGACGATCGCCGTTATCGTTGCTGCCTTCTTCTACTCAATTAGCGACACCGTCTTGCCGACGATGATCTCGTCCGTGGGCGAGGCGCAGGTTTCCATCTTGGAATTGCCAGTGAAGGTGATCTCATTCGCGACGATCTGGGTGCAGCCGCCCGAGACCGTAGAGTTGCCCGTAAACTCGATGCGGCCTGTTGGGATGTACAAATTCCCTTCTAGCGTGGATTCCAGGTTGCCCGTCACCTGATGAACCACACCCGCATCGTGGCGGCTTCCGAACAAGAGCAGGCCGGCATGGGGCCCACTTGTCGGCGCAGTTAGATCGATCTCGCCATTGCCGAGCAGCTTTGCTGCCGCTCCATTCGTGAAGTAGAAGGTCACGCCCTCACCCGACAGTTTCGCATTCGCGGACACGGTGAAATCGCCGCCGTCGATGATGTAGAGGCCAGGCTTGAGAGTGATTGTACCCTTAATGTCCAGCCCGCCGCAGAACCGGATCGCGGGAAGACCACTCACGAGGCGGTCGAGCATGTAGGTCATGGAGGAGACATAGTCCAGCGTCCGACAGGGAAGCAACTGGACCTGCAGGCTGTCCGGCTCAGCGACGCTCGTGAAAGGGTCCGGGGTCGGCGGTACGCGTTCGACGGGCTCGCTGCAGCCGGTCATTGTCAGGCCTGTCGTCGTCACCGCTTCACCGACCGTGTAGACGCAATCCGTCGACATGACCGCGCTGCCGTTCTTCATCAGAAAGGCGTCGGCGGCGCTCGAATTGGAGACCACGCTGCAGCCTGACAATTGCACCTGCGTGGAGCCCGTTACGGTCACCGCGCCCGACGCCGAGCCCGACAGAGCCAGCACGCAAGCCTTCGAGCCGCCCTTGACTTCCGCAACCGCACGAGCCGAGATCGTGACAGGCTCGCCGACGAAGACAGAGGAAAACAGGCGGGGACGCGTCTCCGTCAGTTCGACCGTTATCTTGTTCGATCCTGCGCTCAGTCCGGGCTTCGTGCTGACGGTCAGGGTGCCAGGCGCATAGCCAGACGCGCTCGCGATCCTCAGCGCCGTGCTCTCGAGCGCCGGTTGCTGGTCGCCCGCCCGATGGCGGATGGCTGCGGCATGGGCCGACACGTCGGCCGCATGCTGCAGTTGACGCTGCTCCATATACCAATAACCAGTTTCCGCCCCGAGCCCCATCGCGCCGACGAGCACGGGGAAGACGATCGCCGCGATAACGGCGACCGCGCCGACATCATTCTTCACGAACGCGCGCGAGAGGCGCCGTAGGCGCGGCGACGATCTTTCGGCTTCGATGACGTTGTTTCCTTTGCGCATCCGAATGTCCTGGCGTGCTTATGTTCCGGCCGGAGGATATATCCCGGCCCAGGGCCAGTTGCGATTCAGCCGGTTGGCCTAGACCTGTCCATGTGTTTTGCAGCGCCCGCTTAGACCATCAGGCCGAATGGTGATCAGGTGCTGCAGCCGGCATATTTCGCGGCACTTGAAACGGCCTTCCAGGCCTTGGTGAAAGGCGCCCGTGAGATGATCGCCACATTCGCCGCTTGGCTCGCATTGCTTCTCTTTGCCGGAACGATGACCTACGCCGGCATCAAGGACGTGGCGACGATGACGATATCGAACCGCCTCGTCGGCTTTCTGTTGGTCGCCTTCGCGGTGCTTGCGCCACTTGCCGGCGTCGATTTTTCGACGATCTGGTTGAGCATCCTCGTTGCCTCCGCCGTGCTCGCCTGCACCTTCACGTTTTTCGCGTTCGGCTGGATCGGCGGCGGCGACGCAAAGCTGCTTCCGGTCGCGGTGCTTTGGCTCGGTGCCAACCTCGCCCTTCACTTTGCCGTCTACGCTTCGGTGCTTGGCGCGGTTCTGACGCTTTCGCTGCTGCAGTTCCGCAAGGTGCCGCTGCCGGTCGTCCTACAGAAACGAGCTTGGTCGAGCCGCTTGCACGCCCCGCAATCGGGCATTCCGTACGGTGCAGCGATGGCGCCCGCAGCACTTCTGCTGCTGCCGGAAAGCCACTGGTTCTCCGTCCTTCTCTGAAGACATCAAAGTCCCGTTACAAACAGGTGCTGCCATGATCCGCTTGGTCATTCTCCTCTTTGCACTCGCCTCCGGCGGTGTCGCCTCCTGGTTGGCGCTCGGATTCACCGATCCGCCCACCGTCGAGGCGGCCGAAGTTCAACAGGCCCCCACCCAGGAGGTGCTCGTCGCCGCTGCAGAGCTGGCACGCGGCACGACGCTTCAGGAATCACACCTGCGCTGGCAGGCGTGGGAGGGCGAGATTCCGCCGGTGTTCATCAGCCGCAGTGCGCGGCCGGACGCGGCGGCGACGCTCAAGGGGCTACTCGCCCAGAGCAGTTTTGTCGCCGGAGAGCCTATCCGCGAGGACAAGCTTGCCCAGCGCGGCGCCGGTTTCCTGTCCAGCATGCTGCCTTCAGGGAAACGGGCGATTGCCGTTCGCGTGACGGCGGAGAGCACGGCCGGCGGCTTCATCCTGCCCAACGACCATGTCGACGTGATCCACACCGTCGCACGTCCGGATTCCTCGGGAAAGGACGGCAAGGTCGTCAGCCGCGCGATCCTCTCCAACATACGGGTGCTCGCGGTCGATCAGACCATTTCCGAGGGCGCCGATGGTACCTCCGTCGTCGGCAAGACCGCGACGCTTGAAGCAGACCCCGGGCAGATCGGCATCATTGCCGCGGCGGAAGCCTCCGGCACCGTGTCGCTTGCGCTGCGGGCTGTCGCCGACAACCTCGAAGCGCCAGTTGTCGAGACGGAAGGAAACCGACCAGGGGTCGTGCGCATTGTTAGTGGTGGACGACTTTCGATGATCGAGGTCCCGTCCCGCTCCGGTGGCAGCTGATTGATTTTCACGGATTGTGGGAAAGATGAAACAACTCGGCAGCAATATCCAAGAGACCCCGCGGGCACCGGTTGCGCCGCTCTTGTCCATTCCGAAGGTAGACGTCGCCGTCTTCTGCCGCTCCGAGGCGTTGATGGAGACGGTCCGCGCGGCGGCCAACGACCGCCGGATGGCGCGCGCCACCGTGACGATCAAGGGAGGCGGGATAAAGGAGGCGACGGCGCTTTACGGCGGCGTCACTTCGCCGAGCCTCGTCGTCGTCGAGGACTCCGACGAGGAGGATCGTCTTATGACGGCGCTCGAAGCTCTCGCCATGGAGTGCGTCACCGGCACTAAGGTCATCGTCGTCGGCGGCTCTAACGATGTCGGCCTCTACAAGAGGCTCCTGGATGCAGGTGTCAGCGACTACCTGGTGATGCCGCTCGACCCGATTGACTTCGTCGCCGCGGTGCATCGCAGTTTTCGCGGTTCCGTCGAAGAGAAGCTCGGGCGCATCGTCGCCTTTATCGGCGCCAAGGGCGGAACCGGTTCCTCGACGCTCGCCCACAACGTCGCCTTTGCGATGTCGAAGCGCGTCGATGCCGATGTGCTGGTGGCCGACCTCGACCTTCAATTCGGCACGCTCGGCCTCGATTTCGATGTCGAGGCAGTTCAAGGCATGACGGAGGTCCTGAGCAGTCCCGACCGTCTGGACGATGTGCTGCTGCGACGTTTGGCGGTGCCCTACACGGAGCACCTGCACCTGCTTCCTGCTACAACGGACCTCGACAGGTTCCTCTATCTCAAGGAGGAGCATGTCGACCATCTTCTCGATGTCGCCCGGTCCAGCTCCTGGCAAATCGTGATCGATCTGCCGCACATCTGGATGCAGTGGACGCGAAAGATTCTGCTTGAGGCCGACGAGATCGTTATCACCGCAGCGCCCGATCTGGCCTCGATGCGCAATGTGAAGAATCTGGTCGACTTACTGAAGAAGGCGCGCCCCAACGATCCGCCGCCGAGACTCGTGCTGAACAGGACGGACACGCCGAAGCTTGCAGAGATCAAGCCCAAGGACTTCATTGCCGCAGTCGGACTGCAGGAAAGCGTGTGCGTTCCCTTCGATCCGCAGCTGTTCGGCAAGGCGGCCAATAATGGCCAATTGGTCATCGAGTCGGCGCCCGAGTCAAAGGCGGGGCAGGCCATCGTCTCGCTTGCGTGGCGGGTCGGCGGCACGAGGGAGAGGCGGACGCGGAAGAAAGGACTCCCGGGACTGGTGCAGAGATACATGCAGCGTCGAAAGCAGAAGGCAGCAGCCGGGCTCCGCAAGAAGGCACAGGAACTGAAGAAGTCCGAGAGTGGAGTCTCGGCTGTAGAGTTTGCGCTGTTTGCGCCCGTATTGGCGCTCGGTCTTGTCGCCATGGCCGATGTTGCACTGGCGCTGCACGAGCGGATGACGATCGATCACGTGCTTCGCGCCGGGGCACAAGCGGCCATGGCCGATCCCGGGGCGACTCAGGTCGACAAGGTGCTGCAGTCGACGCTGGCGCAAAGCGCCGTGCCGGCCAATGTCACCCTGGCGCCGGTGAAGCGTTACTGCGCCTGCCCGGAAAACGCTGATGTCAAGCCAGAGGCCGCGCCGCAATGCGGGACGACACCCTGCGCGAACGCGGCGCAGCAGCTCGTATTCTATCGTCTCGAAGCGGCGAAGAATTACCGGCCTATGTCCCTGCCGGAGGCGCTTCCGCCCTTCCAGCTCAATTCCTTGATGCAGGTACAGGTCCGATGACCTTGTCGTTCCGCATCTTTCGTCGCGCCTGGCGCAACCAATCCGGCGCGACGGCGGTCGAGTTCGCAATAGTCTGTTTGCCCCTGCTTCTGCTGATCCTTGGCGTCATCGATTTCGGCCGCGCTTTTTACGTGCGCAACGAACTGTCCTATGCAGCCGACTTTGCCGCCCGGCAGGTGCTCATAGGTCAGATCGCGCGCGACGCGCCCGACAGCGAGGCGCAGACGAAGCTGGCGAGCGCCATACGGGACAATTTCGGCAGCGGCGATCCCGATCTGCTGCAAATTGCCGTCAGCAAGCATACGGTCGACGGGATCGATTTTCGTGTCTTGTCGATCCGCTATCCGTTCAGGTTTTTCCTCCCCGGGCTGGCGGAGGCTCCTTTAAGCCTCGCACTTTCGCGGCGTATTCCGATCGGCTGAACGATCGGAAGAGTCCGGTCATGGTCCTTCGTCGATCGGCGGAGCGGGGCTGTTCGGCGGCGGAGGAGGCGCCGCCGTTTCGCCGCTCGGCTGAACCGGGTCGCAGCGCTCTGTGCAGCTGTAGGTCGACCGGCCGCTGCCACCGTCAACCGTAATCAGGCGACCTCCCGCTGCAACCACGTCGAGGATGATGTTGGCTACTTCGGTCCCATCTGCATCCATGACGATGAGGTTCGTCGATCCTGGCGTCTTGCCGGTCAGAATGACGGTCTTGTCGTCGCTGAGTGTCGCCTGGGCGATGGCAGGATTGCCGATAATGAGCGTGCTTGCCTGCCGGGCGAGTAACAGGGGCCTTGCAAAATCGACAATGACCCTGACGACGCCCTCGGTCTGGCGGGTCGGCTCCAGCGCCGTGGTCGGCGGACGATCTTCCGCCGCCTGCGCCGCGCCAATGGCGGTACAGGCAATCGAAGCGAGAACAAGCCATCCGGCCCTCTTATGCCTCGGAACCACGCGCATTTTTCGCTCCCGGTCTCTGTGAACGGACGACGAGCCATCCGGTCGAAATAAGGCTGGTAAAAGCAAGAGGATAGGGCGGCGGGACGATTGGACTAGGCCAACAGGCCGATCCCTACCCCGGATGAGGTATCGGCCATCAGGCTGAATGGATCAAAAGGGTTAATAAAGTCTATATCAAGGCCACACAGAAAGCGGGAAACGAACGAAACCCCGGCCCGGCCTGTGATGCCGAACTTGGCGTCGGCGCAACCCCAACCCAGTGAAGGATCGTCTCATGAAAAATCTTCTCGTCCGCTTCGTCCGCAACGAATCCGGTGCCACGGCCATCGAGTATGGCCTTATCGCTGGTCTCATCGCCGTCGCCATCATCAGCGCGGTGCAGCTCGTCGGCACCGACATCGGCGCCAAATTCACCGCCATCTCGACGGCGCTCTGACTCCTTCCAGGATCAGCGCCGATCGCCAAGCGAAGCGGAAGGAATGATCGCCTTCCGCTGTCGCGTGAAGAACAGAACACCTCTAGCGAAGCGACAACGATGTTCGGCAGAAAATCCATCCCGGAACATAAGGTTACCGAAGCGGAAGTCCATCAGGCGGCGCGTGAAGCGCCCGTCGCCATGCCGCGGGAAGTGCCGAAGCCTGCCGAAGTTCCGGCCGCTGCGAAGGCGGAAAATACCGACCAATATTACAGCCTCAAAAAGGGAATTTTCAGCGCGCTCATCGCCACCATCGACGTGGCGGCGCTGTCGGGCATGGACGGCGATCAGGCGCGCGAGGAAATCGGCGCGATCGTCAACGACATCGTCGCGGCAAAGAAGGCCGGCATCTCCATGGCCGAGCAGAATGAGCTGCTCCGCGACATCTGCAACGATATTCTAGGCTATGGCCCTCTCGAACCGCTGCTCGCACGCGATGACATCGCCGACATCATGGTGAATGGCGCCGACCAGGTGTTCATCGAGGTTGGTGGCAGGGTGCAGCAGACGGGTGTCCGTTTCCGCGACAACGAACAGCTTCTCAACATCTGCCAGCGCATCGTCAGCCAGGTTGGTCGGCGCGTCGATGAATCAAGCCCTATCTGCGACGCACGTCTCGCCGATGGGTCGCGCGTCAACGTCATCGCGCCGCCGCTCGCGATCGATGGACCAAGCCTTACGATTCGTAAGTTCAAGAAAGAGAAGCTGAACCTCGACCAGCTGGTGCGGTTCGGGTCGATCTCGCCCGAGGGCGCCGAGATCCTCAAGATCGTCGGCCGCGTCCGCTGCAACGTGCTGATTTCGGGAGGGACGGGCTCCGGCAAGACGACGCTCCTGAATTGCCTGACCGGTTATATCGACGACGGCGAGCGCATCATCACCTGCGAGGATGCGGCCGAGCTGCAATTGCAGCAGCCGCATGTCGTGCGGCTCGAAACCCGCCCGCCGAACATCGAAGGACAGGGTGAGATCACCATGCGCAGCCTCGTCAAGAACTGCCTGCGCATGCGGCCGGAGCGGATCATCGTCGGGGAGGTGCGCGGCCCCGAGGCCTTCGACCTCCTGCAGGCCATGAACACCGGCCACGACGGTTCGATGGGGACGCTCCACGCCAACTCTCCGCGCGAGGCGATCTCGCGCGTCGAGGCGATGATCACCATGGGTGGGCATTCGCTGCCGGGCAAGGCAATCCGGGAAATGCTGGTTTCATCGGTGGACGTGATCGTCCAGGCGGCGCGCCTGCGCGACGGTTCCCGCCGCATCACCCATATCACCGAAGTGCTCGGCATGGAGGGTGACGTGGTCACGACGCAAGATCTCTTCGTCTACGACATTCTCGGCGAGGATGGAAAGGGTAACATCATCGGTCGGCACCGTTCCACCGGCATCGGCCGGCCGGCCTTCTGGGATCGTGCCCGCTACTATGGCGAAGAAGCGCGTCTGGCCGCCGCGCTCGACGCCGCCGAGACCAAGGCGGCCGCCTGACGGCCGTTTTACCGCGACGCCCCGAGCATCTCAAAAAGGCTGAATGGACATGCTGAGTGCTTCGCTGTTTCCCGTGCTCATCTTCTTTCTGGCGTCGACCTCCGTCGGCGGCCTGATGCTCGCCGCGTTTTATCCGCGGGCCGCTAAGGCCAGCGCCTATCGACAAAGATTCGAGCGCGTCGCCGGCCGCACGGAAATCAAAGCGACAGAAATGGCCGACGAGGAGCGCCGCGACCGTCGCCGCTCGGTGGAAAAGACGCTGCGCGACATAGACGAGCAGCAGAAGGCGCGTGCGCGCAAGGGCGGCAAGCCGAAGCTTGACGTCAGGCTCCGCCAGGCCGGTCTAGGCTGGTCGACGAGAACCTATTGGCTCGTTTGCGCGGCCGCTAGCCTCGCCACCTATGTATTGATAGCGCTCCTTGGACTGGGCGCCCTTACCACACTGGGCTTTGCCGTCGCGGCCGGCCTGTTCCTGCCGCACGGCTATGTGAACACGAAGCGCAACATGCGGCTCAAGCGGTTCACTGCCGAGTTTCCGAACGCGGTCGATGTGATCGTGCGCGGCCTCAAGGCAGGGCTGCCTATGACCGATTGCCTGAGGGTGATTGCCGCGGAAGCGCAGGAGCCGGTCAAGGGCGAATTTCTTACCATCGCACAGGACCAGACGCTGGGGCTGCCGGTCGACGAAGCCGTCGAGCGCCTGTGCGATCGCATACCCCTGCCCGAGGCCAAATTCTTCGCGATCGTCATCACAATTCAAAGCCGCACCGGTGGCAGCCTCTCCGAGGCGCTTGGAAACCTTTCCAAGGTGCTGCGCGAGCGCAAGAAGATGAAGGCCAAGATCAAGGCTATGAGCGCGGAGGCGAAATCCTCCGCCGGTATCATCGGCGCGTTGCCGTTCCTCGTCGCCGGCGCCGTGTACATGTCCAGCCCCGACTACATGTCGCTCCTGTTCACGACGCTCGTCGGAAAGATGGTGCTTGTCGGCTCCGCCCTCTGGATGAGCATAGGCACTTTCCTCATGCGCAAAATGATCAACTTCGATTTCTGAGACACCACATGAACCTGTTCGCCCACATCCCCGACCCCGACCAGCTTTCCGCGATGTTGGCTGGCCTTGCCGCCTTTTCTGCCGTCGTGGCAGTTTCATGGCCCTATGTTTTCCGCGATACGCTCGCAGAGCGGATGCGCAAGGTGGAGAGCGAGCGAGAAAGCATCAGGCAGCGAGAGCGCACGCGGCTGAATGTCGAAAAGAGCAAGGTGTCCCTGCGCGCAGAGCCCAAGCGATTCTTCCAGGCGATTGTCGATCGCTTCAACCTTGCCAAGCAGGCGGAGGATGGCGAAATCTTCCGCAAGCTGAGCATGGCCGGCTATCGCGGCCGCGCTCCGGTTACGACCTTTCTTGCCTTCAGGCTGATAGCGCCACTCGTGCTCTTTGCCGCTTGCCTCACATACATGCTGCTCATCCTTCGACCGGAGGCGCCGCTGATTGCGGTCATTGCGATGGCCAGCGCCATCGGCTCGCTCGGATATTTCGCTCCGGCGATATTCATCCAAAATAGGATCACGAAGCGCCAGCAGGTAATCCGCCGATCGTGGCCGGAGGCGCTGGACCTCCTGTTGATCACCGTCGAATCCGGCATGGGCATCGAAAGCGCCTTCCGCAAAGTGGGCGAGGAAATCGGCGCACAATCGCCCGAGGTGGCCGAGGAGATCCTGCTCACAACGGCGGAGCTTTCCTATCTGCAGGACCGACGGCAGGCCTTCGAGAACCTTGGGCGGAGGACCGGCGTAGAGGGCGTCCGCGCCGTCGTGACCAGCCTGATCCAGGCGGAGAAATATGGGACGCCGCTTGGCCAGGCGCTGCGGGTGATGGCGCAGGAGAACCGCGACATGCGGATGAGCGAGGCGGAGAAGAAAGCGGCCGGGCTTCCCCCGAAACTGACCGTGCCGATGATCGTGTTCTTCCTGCCGGTTCTCTTTGCGGTCATCATCACCCCCGCGGCCATTCAAATCACCGGTCTGTAGGGCGGGATCGGGAGCGGTCTGTTCACGACGGAGCTCGGGCGCCCGAGAGTTGGCATGGGGCAAGGGCGGCGCTACGCGTCAATTTCGACGAGGCGCCGCACCTTCTCTTTCAGGGTTGGCGTCTTCGGCTCGCCAGCGCGGTGATCTTCCCGGCTATATCGTCCAGCGGCAGAACGAAATCGACGAGACCGGCAGAGATTGCCGATTTCGGCATTCCGAAGACGACGGAGCTTTCTTCATCCTGCGCGATCACCTTCCCGCCCGCCACGTGCAGCGCCCGAAGGCCCTCGGTGCCGTCATCGCCCATCCCAGTCAGGATGACCGCAAGAGACTCCTCCTTGAAAGCGCGAGCGATCGAGCCGAACAGATAGGATCCGGACGGCTTGAAGCCCTGTATGGGATCGTCGTCCACGACACGCAGGCGCGACTTGCCCGAGACGCCGAGCTGGTGGCCGTCAGGGGCGAGGTAAACAGTGCCAGGCCTCAGGCGTTCGCCATTCGCACCGACTTTAACCTTGAGGGCAATTGTGGCGTCGAGAGATGCGGCAACGCCTTCGATGAAGCCGTTCGACATGTGCTGCACGATGAGGATGGGCGCAGGAAAATTTGCGGAGAGGTCCTTCAATATCGAACGGATCGCGGACGGTCCTCCTGTGGAGGCGGCAATGCCCACGATCGCGATCTGGGTGTCGTCCGCCGACTGCGGTGCCTCTTTGACCTGGTGATCGCCGCGTGTCTTCTTGCGCCACTGGCGAACGACCTTGACCTGTGCCATGGCCTTGATCGTCGACAGGAACTTTTCGATAGCCGCTTTTTCGAGAGACGTGCCGGATGCGGTCGGCGCCGGGATGACCGCGAGCGCGCCCGAGTCGAGCGCCCGCGCGGAGATGGCCCCCAGTTGCGAACCATCCTGGTAGGCCACCATGACCACAGGCGTCGGTGCGATGATCATGATCTCTCTGACGGTTTCGGCGGTGTCGTTGTCGCGGAGTTCCACTGCGACTATGTCCGGCAAAAGTTTACCGGTCATCCTAACCGCGTCCTTGCCGCTTCTTGCGACGCCCACGAGCTCTATGGCGGCGTCGGCGCCTGCCGCCCTTCTGACGCGTTCTTCAAGATCTCGCGTCGATGTCGCAAGGAGAATACGTGTCATCCTCGTCCTCACACGACCCGGCGCATCGTCTCCAGGAAGTGCTGCGCATCGAACTGGTCCTTCCTCAGATAGGCATTGGCGCCAGCACGCAGCCCCCGCACCTTGTCTTCAAGCGTTTCCCGGCCGGTGACAAGGACGACGGGCGTGTCGGTGAAACGCTCCGACCGACGAATGGCCTCGGTGAGTTCGAAGCCGTTCATGGACGGCATGTCGACGTCCGCGACGACCATATCGGCACCGTCTTCAAGAAGCTCCTCCAAGGCCTCCATGCCATTGCTTGCTATCGCGACATCGTACCCTGCGCCCTCGAGGATGAGCTTCACCAACGTTCGTACGTATTTGGAATCGTCCACGACGAGCACCTTGCGACGCACGGCCAGAACTGGCTCGGGCACGGCTGCGCCGTCCGGTGGTCGCGCCTCGGCGGCAGCCTCGGCGAGCGCTGCAATGTTCAGGAGGAGGGCAATGCGCCCGTTGGCCAGTACCATGCCAGCGCTATAGCGACGAACTTTCGCAAACCGCGGACCGAGCGGGCGTGCGAGGAGTTCCTGCTCACCGGCAACAGCGTCGACGAGCACCGCCACCGGCCCGCCCGGAGCGTCAACCACGACCGCCGGCACGGCCAGCCCGGTATCGCCGCGGCCCGGCGGCAGCCCGAGCCAACTGGCAAGATCCAGGAAGGGTATCGGGCCGGTAGGGGTGGTGACGATGCCCCTGTCCTCAGAGATTGCGAAGTCCTGCGGATGAATGCGTGTCACCCGCTGGATCGACGCCGTATCGATCGTGAACACATGCTCCCCTGCGATGACCTCCAGTGCACGCACTGTCGCCAGCGTCAGGGGGAGCGTGAGGGTGAAGGCGGCGCCTCCCGTCGGAACTTGCGAAACTTCTGCCGTGCCACGCAGCGTTTCGATATTGCGTTTGACGATGTCGAGGCCTATCCCACGCCCCGACAGGCTGGTGACCGTCGCCGCCGTCGATACACCAGGCTCGAAAACACGCCGCAGGAGCTCCGCTTCGTCTTTCACCTCTTTCACATGTTCGGCCCCTGCCTTGCTGAGTCGGGCTACATCCAGGCCGCGGCCGTCATCCTCGACACGCACCTGCATCCGGTCCCCAGAGATGGCGGCTGCAATGAGAACTCTCCCTCTCTCCGGTTTCGCCGCCTTTCGGCGTTCTGCGGGCGACTGGATGCCATGCGCGACTGCATTGCGCACGAGATGGCGAAGCGAATCCTGCAGACTCGAAAGAATGGAGCGATCGATCTCGATCTCTCCGCCCTTGATCTCCAGTTCTGCCAATTTCCCCGATGCTGCCGCCATGTCCCGCACGACGCGGTCGAGCCCCTTACATGCCTCCGCAAAAGATTGCGTGCGTGCGTGCCGTACCTCGTGATCAAGTGCGGTCGCGGCACTGTGCATCAGCCTCATGTCCCCGCGCAGCGATGTCGCGAGCTGGCGCAGTCCGCTTTCGATACTTGCCGCCTGTGCGGCGAACTCGGGGCCTGTCCCCCGCAGTCTCCTGGTCTGCTCCCGGAGCAAGGCCGCCTCCTTGGCACGACGCCGCATGATCGCATTAAAGGACAGCAATTCGCCACTCCTGTAGAGAAGCGTATCCAGACGATCGGCGGACACGCGCATGGAGCCGTCGGTATCACCGGTTCGAACGTGTACCTGTTCCGCCTGAGATGGACCCAGCTTCGGCTTGCCGCTGCCGTGGTCCGCCCCTGTCGCCATGGCAGCCTTCAGGGCATCGACCACGCTCTCACCGTGCGCCGGCGAAGGCATCTCCCCTATTTCCAAGAGGCGAGACACATCCTGGATGGCGTCTGCGGCCGACAGAAGAAGATCGAGCTTGGGTTTTTCGAGCACACGCTGTTCTTTCACGGTGAGGGAAAGTATCTCTTCCATCCAGTGACAAATCGCTTCCACTCCCCGCACTTGAAGCAGACCGGCGGCGCCTTTGAGGCTATGCGCCGTCCTTAGAAGCTGCTCCTGCAGACGGAGTTTCTCGACGGCCCCGCCGGTGTCCTCGATGGCGAGCAATGCCTGCTCCATGTCGGATGCACGTTCCCCCACTTCCTGGGTGAACATCTGCAGCAATTCACGGTCGAATTCCTCGGGTTTTGTCATCTCAGTTGCCATGGTCAGCGAGCATTTCCTTCAACCTGGAGCCCAGTTCGTTGAGATCTTTCGCGGCCTCCTCAGCTTGCCGGATCGCCGAGAGATTCTGGCTGCTCGCTTGCTCGATGTAATGCATCGCGTCGTGGATCTGCTTCATGCCCGCTCTTTGCTGGCCCGCCGAAGCGGCGATCTGGGTGACCGACCGCGCGGAATCGGCAACGATCGCCTCGAGCTGCCGGATCGTTTCGCCCGCTTCGTTCACCGTCTCGAGGGCACGGCTGACACTCTTCGTGCCATCCTCGGCTCCGATGACCGCCGCATTAGTCGCTTTCTGGATCTCCATCAGAATTCGACGAACTCGGGTGGTCGCGGACTTCGACTGATCAGCAAGTGTCCTGATCTCGCTGGCAACGACACTGAAACCCCTACCGTGCTCGCCGGCACGCGACGCCTCGATTGCCGCATTCAGCGCCAAGAGATTCGTTTGGTCCGCGATCTCGCCAACGACCGTGACGATCTCACCGATTTCCAGGCTATTTTCCGCCAATGAAAGTATGTCTCCGGCAATCCCTTCGGTGCGGGCGCTCACGGCGTTCATCACGTGGACGGTATCGTCTAGCGCTCTGCGGCCGTCATTGCTGATCTTGACGGCCTGATCGTACGACGCAGCAACCTGCTGCGCGCGCTGCGCCGCCTGTTCCGACGTCTGCAGCACCTCATCGACGCTCGTCACCGTCTGGGCGACCGCCGACGATTGCTCACGCATGCCTTCGACTTGTTGCGTGGTACCGGCGAGGATTTCGGCGGCGGACGACGAAAGATGGTGAGCCGTTTCCGAGATCGTGGCGAGCAGCTCTTCGAGCCTCTCCCTGCTGCTGCGTTCATTGTCGATCATGCTGGCAAGCCTTGCCGTCATTGCATTGAAGGAAAGGCCGAGGACCGCGAGTTCGTCGCTGCCGTCCACTGAGGCTTTCTGCGTCAGGTCACCGGCGCTGACCATTTCCGCCACGCCGGCGAGCTTGCGCGTGCGGACGACGAGGCGGCGCGCGACCCGCAACACGTGGAGCAGCATCAGAACGGCGAGAACCGTAAAGCCCAGTTGCAGTAATTGAGAGCGCTGGAGCCGGGCTACTCCTGCCTGCTCGATTCGGTTGATCAATTCGTCCATGCGCGCTGCAAAGTCTCTGATCCTTGGGTCGAGTTCATCCAGCGCCTCGGGTCCGAGCGGCGCGCTGGCAATAGCGCTTTCCAGAGCGGGTCTCACCTGTTCCCGCCATTGTTGACGGGCTTGTTCGAGCTGCGTAAGGGCAGCAGGATCCGTCGTTGCCTCCAGCCCGAACCTTTCGTCGCCATTAACCAGACTCGCAAGCAGCCGCTCGTTGCGGTCCATCAGGCCGCGCAGCTCATCGGCAGCAGCAATCCGGGCGGGGCCCTCCGCTCTTTCCAAGCGCCCGGCTACGTAGATCAGCTGGTAGGCAAGGCGTTGCGTCCCAAGCGACGATGTCGCCGCAAGATCGGCTCGCACCTGCTGCAGGGCAATAAAGCTGGAGCCGACGAGCAGCGCCGAAGCGGCCACGAACAGCAGCATGGCCAAGCCCAACGCGCCATAGAGGCTATTCGTTAGTCGGGGACTCATGGATTTTGGTCCTTTCCGTCTCGCCGCTGGCGACGATCTGCTCGTCCTCAAGAAAGAATTGGCGATCGTTCAAGAGAAGGTGGCCGTCCAGAATGACCGTGCCGGTTTCCGTCGTTGCGCAATGCCAGGCTTTGTCGCCTGTACCGGGCTCCGCCGCACCGATTTCCTCCAGGGGGAGCATCACTATTTCTGGGGCGGCCATAGACAGGATCAAGAATTCGGGATGCGCTTGCCCGCATACAATCGCCCAGTCGCTGGCGTTTGCGGCCGGTCGCGGGAGATCGAAGAGTTCGCACAAGTCGAAAACGGGCAGCAACTGGCCGCGCAGATCATAGACGCCACAGGCGTGGGAGGGCATTCCCGGAAGCGGACTGACGCGTGCCTTCGAAACGATTTCGCAAACATAGTGGATCTCCAAGGCAAACTGGCGATCCGATAGCATGAAGGTCACAAGGCCGATCGCCTGCTCTCCTCCTGCGAACGCATCACCGGCCGATCGCGGTGATTGCTCGTATCGCATGGCGGCATCTGGCTGTGCCGCTTCCAAAAGCACTTCGGTCTGCTCTATCGCTGCCTCCATCCGTCTTCTGACTGCGGTCCAGTCGACCGGTCGGGAGGCGGGGCGGGAAGGTGTCGTCATAGGCGTTTGCTCCCCCGCCCTCGCTGAATTTTGCCGATCTCGCGCCGTGCGCGCTCCGCCAGATCTCCAGCCGTCGCCTCTGACATCAGGGCGACGCGTTCGCGCGGTGGGCGAGAGAGACAGAACTGCAGCACGTTTTCGAAGGCCCGCTGGGACGCTTGCGGGTCGCTGTGCGTAAGACAGACACCGAGGAAGAACTGCGCGGCTGCCAGTCTGGCGTCCAGATAGACCACCCGTCGCAGCGCCGCCGCAGCCGCGTCGGTCTGCCCATCGGCCATCTGGGAGAGTCCCTGGAGGAAATGCAGTTCTGCTGAGAGCGGATGACTTTGAACTGCTTGCGCAGCGAGGCGCTGAGCTTCCCGGGTCTCACCCAGTTCGTAACGCCAGCGGATTTGCCGGGCAATGGCTTTGAAGGCTTTGTCGTCGGGCGTTTTTCGCTCATCCATCCCGCAAGCTCGGGGGGGCGACACGTGCGCGACAGGTTTTTTGTGGCCTAGAATGGAGGCGACGCCTGCGGTAGAGCCCCTGGGAGCGTCTCCATGAGCTATCATGCGCCGGTAGACAACGCCCGCCGACGTGATGGAAGTTTCGAACGGGGCGTACTTCCACAAGGGCGGATCGGTCGGCGCCGTCAACAGCCAGCCACCATCGGCAAGGCAGGCGAATAGCTGACGCGCAATCCGCCGCACCGTACTCGCGTCAAGATAGACGAGCACGTTGCGGCAAAGGATCAAGTCGAAGTCAGCCAATCCCCTTTCCGGCGCCGGTAGTTCGACTGCGCCAAGGTTCAGGTGAGCGAAACCGACCTGCCGGCGCAATCGTTCGTTCAGTCGAAACCGTCCCTCACCTGAGGTGAAGTATCGGTCCTTCAGCTTGCGATCCGTATTCCTCAACGACCATTCGCCATACTCTGCGGCTTTGGCCGTGGCGAGCGCCCTTCTGGAGACGTCGGCTGCACTTATACGAACATCTTGGAGGAGACCTTCCTCGTCGCAGAGAATGGCAAGGGAGTAGGGTTCCTCACCCGTTGCACAGCCGACGCTCCAGATCCGGACGAGAGATCCGTCGGGCCGCCGCAGCCTTAGTTCCGGAAGGATCGCTTGCGATATCAGCTGGAATTGATCGGGATCGCGAAAGAAATGCGTTTCTCCGACCGTGATCGCTGCAATAACATCGTCGGTCAGGTCCTGGTCCAGCCCCAGCCGGTGAAGAAATAGGCTGCTGTCGTCGATGCCGCGCCGCGCCATGACCCGGCCTATCGCCGAGGCAACGACGTCTTTTCGCGATGCCGGAAGGCCGATGCCGACCCTGCAGGCGACCTCGTCAGCGAGCTTGGACGGAAGCGCGTGACCTGTCACCGAACACCTCCTGCCTCATTCGCCGCGCAGGCGCGAAGAGGGCGTCCGGGTAAGCTGGCTGTCGAAACAGGCTGGCGCATGTTCTTCCTAAATTCGTGGCTCTGCCGTCGTCAGTACGTCCTCGGATGCCTGTCGGCTATTCGGCCGGATGGCTTAGAAGGCGGCCTATCCGACCGGCCTACTGCTGGCTCTCGGTCATGGGTAACAGACGCGCTCCTGCGGCAGCGGCCTCCTGGCGGTTCCTTACCCGCAGACTGCGGAAGAGTGCTGCCATGTGGATCTTCACCGTACCCTCGCCGAGTTTCAGCTTGCGGGCGATTTCCTTGTTCGAGAACCCCTGTACAAGGAGCAGGAGAACCTCGCGCTGCCTCGGCGTGAGGAATTCGATTGTGCGATGGCCCCGTTCGTCCTGGGCTCCCCGGATGACCTGAGAGACCCCTGCTTCCTCGGAAGAAGAAGGCCGACCTGCTATGGACGGGGGTACGTAAATAGTGCCGTTGAGAATCGCGCCAAGTGCTTCGGCCAGTTCGCTCGCACCGAGGCCCTTTGGCACATAGCCATTTATGCCCGCAGTGAGGGCAGACAGAATGTCCGACCGGCGCGACGATGCCGAGACGACGACGACCTTTAGATCCGGGTGGATGTCGCGCACGGCGGCAAGGCTGGCAGCACTTTGCATGCCCGGCATTGCCAAATCGAACAAAGCCAGCGATATGTCCTCGCGCTCGCTGAGCCTTTCAATAGCTTCATCGAGCGACCCACTTTCGAGAATCTCCGTGAAACGCAATTTGCTCTTCAGGATGAAGCCAAGCGCGATCCGGAAGAATTCATCATCATCGGCTATCAGTGCGATGCGTGAGGTATTCATTACGCTTTCCTCGCCGGTTGTCTGGCGCTTGCGGGCCATCAATTCGGCCCGCTGGCGGGTCTGCAACTAACGATCGTCTCAGCGAATGCGTTCCCGTCATTACCAATCAATGCGCGGTAGTATCAAGATTGTGCCACACACGCTTGGAGACGTGTAGGGCTAAATGCAGCAGCTAGCTCTGGGGGCGGTTCGCAAGGTAAACGCATGGTGCACCGCCGGTTTCCAGAGGGCCGTCGATCAATTTGGAGATTTCTGACGGAGGGAGGGGACGCGAGAAGATGTAACCCTGAACCTCGTGAAATCCCTCCGCGTTCACGGCGGCCAACTGATCCTCCGTCTCAACCCCCTCGATTGTCGTCGTCATGCCCAGGCTATGACCGAGACCCGCGACGGCTTTTACGATCGCGAGCGACTCTTTGCCGTGCGGAAGATCGCGAACGAAGGCTTGATCCACCTTGATTTTGTCGAAAGGGAAACTTCTCAGGTAGCCGAGCGACGAATAGCCCGTCCCGAAGTCGTCCATCGCTATTTTCACACCGAGGCCGCGCAGCTCCTGGAGCAGTTGAATATTGTGTTCGCTCTCGTCCAGCAGGACCGATTCCGTGATCTCCAATTGCAGGCGCGCGGGAGTAAGGCGAGAAACCGAGAGGGCATCGGCCACTGTCTTGACGAGGTTGCGGTGCTTGAACTGGACCGGTGAGAGGTTGATGGCAATGCTGACATGCTCCGGCCATTGTGCCGCCTGGCGACAGGCCTGATCGAGAATCCACTCGCCGATCGGTACGATCAGGCCGGTTTCTTCAGCAATGGGGATGAACTCCGAGGGCGCAACCATCCCTCTTTCGGGATTGCGCCACCGCAAGAGCGCTTCGCATCCTGTTACGCGGCGCGATCTCAAGCTTATCAGCGGCTGATAATGCAGCTCAAATTCGTTCCTTTCCAGCGCGCCTCTGAGCGCAATCTTTACCTGCTGGTGGGCCTGCAGCTGCGCATACATGGCTACATCGAAGCGCTTGTAAGTGCCGCGCCCGCTGGACTTGGCATTGTAGAGGGCGATGTCCGCGGCCTTGATTAATTCATCCGCGGAAGTCCCGTCGTCCGGCGCAAAAGCAATGCCGACGCTCGCTCCGATTGTGGCACTGACGCCCTCTACTGTGAACGGCCCGCAAAGCGTGTCAATAATCCGCTGAGCGAGACGAATGGCGTCGTCGTAAGTTCCCGCCAAGGGATGTATGATGGCAAATTCATCACCCCCGAGGCGCGCGACGACGTCGGTGGGACTTGCGGACTGGACGAGCCGCGCAGAAACCTGGCGCAACAAAGCGTCGCCGGCGGGATGTCCAAGCGTATCGTTAATCGCCTTGAAGCCGTCTAGATCCAGGCATAGCACAGCCATGCTGCTGGCGGCATCCTTCTCACTCAGGGCCCGATCGAAGCATTCGCGGAAGAACATCCGATTTGCTAAGCCGGTTAGCATATCGTGCCTTGCCAAATGGGCCATCTGCTTCTGGGCGAGTAACTTGTCCTCCTCTGCCCGGCGATGCTCCGTTATGTCTCTGCAGAAAATGGAAATACCGTCCTGCGTGGGAGAAGCATTTGCTTCAATCCAACGATCAAGGGAGGACAAGTAATCCTCGAAGAAGGAACGAACACGGCGGTTCATGACCTCTTGGCAATGCTTGACAAAGTTCCCGTTTCTTTCTTTTGGAAACAGTTTCCAGAAGACCTTCCCCAGCGCCTCGTCCCCGATCCGCAAGAGCCTCTTGGCGTTCTCGTTCAAATAGCGGATACGCCACCGGGGATCGAGGAGCATGACGCTATCCATGGTGCTCTCGAGAACGGAGGAAAGCTGATTAGCCGCCGCTTCGGCCGTCCTTTGCGAGCGGCTGATTTCCTCGCTGGCGCGCTTTGCAGCAGTAATGTCGCGCCAGATCGAAAGCATTCTGACCGGCTTTCCTTCGCGCCCGATGATGGGAGCCGCGATCACGTCCATGCATCTTTCTTCGTCCTTGGCGTCCCGTACAGTAATCTCGAATCGAGCAGTCTCGCCGGCCCTGACTTTTGCCCAGCCCTCTAGAACCTTTTGTGCATCGGCGTCCTTGCCGATAACGTCCCATGTGGTTTTTGTGAGCGGCGCCCCTTCCGCCAGGCCGAAGATTCGCCGGCCAGCCTTGTTCATGAGCAACGGTCGCCCTTCGAGATCGAGCACGCGTACACAGTCGGGACTGCTGTCGAAGATGCTTCTGATAAAGGCTTGCGATTCCTGTTGGGCGAGCTCGGCGGCACGGCGTTCCGTGATGTCGAGCACCGAGCCGACATATCCCAGGAACGCTCCGTCGGAAAAGCGGGGCTGACCGACATCTATCACCCACGCCCAGCTTCCATCGGCCCGCCGCAATCGGTATTCGCTTCGCACGGGTGCCTTGCCCGCCGTCGCGTTGAAAAACGCTTCCTGCACTTTCTCTCGGTCATCGGGGTGGATTACATCCACCCAACCGAAACCGAGTGCCTCGGCTTCCGATTGTCCCGTAGTCTCCAGCCACAAACGGCTGAAAAAGCTCGTGTCGCCCGATGGATCGGCTACCCAGATCATCACCGGTGCGTCATCGGCTATTGCCCGGAAGCGCGCTTCGCTTTCACGCAACGCTTCGGTAGCGCGGCGCCTTTCATCGACATCCTCCAAGACACCGTACCAACGCACGATTTCTCCAGCGGCATCACGCTTGGCAATTGCCCGAGCACGGAACCAGAGGTAATGACCGGTTGCGGTCAAGAGGCGATACTCGATGTTAAGCGGATCGCCACCCAAAAGAGAGCGTTGCCATTGCTGGTGGACCATAGCGGCGTCTTGCGGGTGCACGGCTTTTGCCCACCCACTTCCGAGTGTTTCTTCTTCGCTCAATCCGGTGAACTCGGACCATCGCGGTCCGACGTCCAATACCGCTCCCATCGGGTCTGCGGTCCAGGGAACTTGCGGATGAAGGTCGATGAGCGAGCGGTAATGGTCTTCCCTGGCCCGAAGCGTTTCTTCGGCCCTACGCAGTTCCGTGATGTCTTCAATCACCGAGAGCAGGAACTTACCCTCGCTCCGGCCGGCCGGTATGCACACGCAGCGCTTCTTGATCAGGAGCGTCCGCGTGGCGCCGTCCGCGGTGGTGGTCTCCTCTTCGACACGGTGCTCCTCGCCTGTCGAAAGCACGGCGCCGTCAATTGAGACGATCCTGTCGGCCTCCGCCGTGGGCAGAAAGTCGTGATCGGTACGCCCGAGAAGCTCATCGCAGCGTCGGCCGAGGAGCTCGCACCCTGCGCTGTTCACGAAAACAAACCGCAGACGATCGTCCTTGACGATCACCGGTTCGGTGATGCCGTCCATCAGACACTGGAAGAAGTCATGAGACCTCTCGGATGAACGTTCTGGAAGCGGAGCGTTCATGTCACCGACTCTTCGACTGATTGCGACAGGCCATCCCGCTGTAGTGGAGTCCCCGCCTGGTTGTGCAACCTTCGTTAACTATTGTCGACCGCAAGTGGTTCCCAGAAGGCTGTCGTTATAGTTAACGAATTATGTATTTCGGTCTGGGCGTTCGCGACGACCCCGGGGCGTTCGACGGGCGGGCCGGAAGAAGTGCGATTATCTCACGCGGCTATTTTTCTCCCGGCAACTATAAGTCGATCCAGTCCTCATTGCATCGGGTCGACTCAATGGTTCCCTCAATTGGTGCGGTATACTTGCCTGTCGGGCATGCTCCGCTACATGGGTAGGCATGGACATTGAGGAGAGCGCAGTCTCAGCGAATGGGGTTGGCCCATTCACACCGATGCAGCTTCAGGCACAGGATCCCTCTATCATGGCTGAAGTTGCGCGCCTTCTCGCGGGTCGCACGCGTGACATCCGGCTCAAAGGTGAGCTTCGCCGCCTATTCCAAGAGCGCTCCTGGCCGCGAACGGCCAAGGTCATTCGTGCCTGGATGACATGGGTGGCCTTGTTGGATGTGCTCACGTTGGGCCTCAATGCTATCCTGCTTCCAAAGGTGATCGTCCTGTCGATGCTTGCACCCGCCTGCATCCTCCCCCCCGCCGCTCTCGCCACCGCCTTCGTCTGGCGAAAGCCGCGAGCGATCGGGCTCCAGAGGGCCTCGATCATCGCGGGCCTGTTTTTCATCCTCTTGTCGGTTGCTCTGGTAGGCGTGAGCGCGGGTGGCGAGTTCCACGAAAGGCACTTGAACATCATGCTGTTCGTGGCCATTACGGCCATCATCATCTTCAGCATTCCGCTGACCTGGACCGTAACGGTCGCCGCCATGGCGCTCGGTCTCTACCTTTTCTTTCAGTTGCTGAACCCAAGCTTGGAGACGGGAAGCGCCGTAGCTGCGGCGTTATTTTTTGCCAGCGGCATCATCGCTACTGTCGTTGCGCGACGCACCATGACGATTTTAGCGCAAAAGGGTTTTCTTCTTGAGCTGCGAGACCGCAGCCGTGTCGCAGAACTTGCCGACGCCAATGCTCGGCTGGAGCGCCTCGCGAGAACCGATCCCCTCACTGGAATCGCCAACCGACGCTGGATGATGGAAACGCTCAATCATCTCTGGAGCGCCGGTATGGATAGTCGCGGCTGCGCCATGCTGATGTGTGATATCGACGAGTTCAAGAAGCTGAATGATCACCTCGGGCATGCGGAGGGCGACCGCTGCCTCGTGAAGGTTGCCGGCATAATTCAAAGCAGCGTGAAACGAGATCGCGATCATGTGGCCCGTTACGGCGGTGAGGAGTTCCTCATCGTGCTTCCGGGTGTCGACGAGGGAGAGGCCATCTGTATGGCCGAACGGATTCGCAGGAGCGTCGAAGCCGCCTCTCTTCCGAACCCGGCGTCCCGCATCTCGCCCTACGTCACCCTCAGCATCGGTGTGGCGACTCAGTCGTCAGAGGAGAAGATCATTTCGCCAGAGCAGCTTCAGAACCAGGCTGATGCGGCACTTTATCTTGCCAAGCAAGCCGGTCGAAATCGCGTGGTCCTACACCATCCAGATCGGATTCGTCAGTGACCCAACGTGGAAGGCTCGACCGATCGGACTCCCGCGTCAGTGACGAATCCGCGACTTTGTACCGGGCTTGGCCTGCTCGATGAGGGAATCGGTCAGGCGCTGATAGATGCCCTTGAGCTTGATAGCCGTATCCCCGTTGCTTGACGGCTAGAGACAATAGACGCTGGAGCTGATGCACGCGAAGGGCCGGAAAGGCGATGAAGTAGCGGAGAGGCTCTGCTTCGACGCGCGCAAACGCCTAGACCGCCGAAGGGACGGCCAACCGCGCCCTACTTGCCACCGGAAAGGGCAAAAACTTCGATCGGCTCGTCCAGTCCCCTCAAGGCATAGGAACCGAGATCCTCCAACTGTGCCGCGCATCCTGCCCTTTCGACGAAGGCTCTCGAAAGAAGAACCGGGCGCTTGAGTTCCTTGGTCAGACTTTCGAGGCGTGAGGCGATGTTGACGGCGGGGCCGATGACGGTGAAATCGAGGCGCTTGCGCGAGCCGATATTGCCGTACATCACGTCGCCGACATGGACGCCGATGCCGTAGCCGAGCGGATCGTGACCTTTGAGCAGATTAGCCTCGTTGAGCCTGGAAAGGGCGGCCTGCGCTTCGTCGATGGCTGCGAGAAGTTGACCGCAGGCGCAGGGATCGGTGAGCGGGAAGATCGCCAGCAATCCGTCGCCCATGAATTTCAGGATCTCCCCGCCATGCCGCTCGATCGGCTCGGACATCGCGTCGAAATAATCGTTTAAGAGCTCGATGACGTCGTCGCGCGGCCAGAGGTCCGACAATTTCGTGAAGTCGCGCAAATCGCAGATCAGGATCGCCGCGCCCACCGTTACGCCGCTGCCGCGGGTCGTCGCCCCCGCCAGAATCTGTTCGCTCGCATGCGGTCCGACATAGGTTTCGAGGAGGGTGCGCGCGAGACGGTTCTTCAGCCTGATCTCGCTGACGAGCGCCAGTGCCGGCAGAATATCCGAAAAGAAAGCGATGTCGTCGGCGTCGAAGCCGCCCGGCCTGTCGCTTGCAAAGGTAATCGCGTGGCGTTTGCCCAGCGTATGGTGGAGCGGCCAGATGATGTAGTCGGTGAGACCTTCAGCCCGCAGTTCGTCGTAGAGCGGGTAATCCGGACCGTCTGCTGCCGGGTCGTCCAGGTGCCGGCGCACCTCGTCCGCTCCGTTGTTGAATTCGTGCAACGGGCTGTTCAAGTATTGCGAGCTGTCTTCGACGCCATATTCATAGGTGTCAATCTCCGCCTCCGACAGTCCCTTCCGCCACAAGATCCGCGCGCCGATCCATTGCGGGTGATGAATTCTGAAATGGAGGGTCGCGCGGGCAACGGGCACACCCGCATCTGACAATCTCCGGCACAGATCCACGAAGATGTTGTCGATGAAGCGTTCCTCTCGCGTTTCCCTGACCAGCCAGTCGAGGACTTTCCGCCGTTCGGCAGGCCATAGCCCGCTGTCGGGAGGAGCCAGCCGCGCCTCAGATAGGGTCTGCATTGCTACCTCCTCCGACCGGGGTTTCATGACGGCCATGTTCAAAATCCCAGGGATTGTTGCGCCTGCTCCGGCGGTCCGACGTGAACGCCTTCCAGTTCGAGCATGCGCAGCTTCGTCGAGGCGCCGCCCGGTGCGGAAAAACCGCCGACCTTGCCGCCGGCCGCCAACACGCGGTGGCACGGGATAATCAGCGCCACCGGGTTCTTCGCCATCGCCTGGCCGACGTCGCGCGCGACCTCTGGTCCGGCACCAAGCGCCTTGGCCAGTGCGCCATAGGTCGTCGTTTGTCCCCAGGCGATCTTTCGCGTCGCCGCATAGATCTCTTTGAAGAAAGCGTCCTGTTCCTCGAGATCGAGCTCGAAACCGGAAAAATCCGTTTCGTTGCCCTCGAAATAGCGCTTTACCTCGCGCACAGCTTCCGCAACCGCCGGCGGCGGCTGCGTTGGTTCCGCACCGGGCTGACGCCTGAGGAGAAGGCGCTCGGTCGCGTCCGCGCTTTTCGTCGGCAATTGGAAGCGTGTGATACCGCGCTCGCTCCAGGCGATACCGCAGAAGCCGGCCGCAGTTTCGAAGATCAGATATTGGTGCGCTGTCTGGCCCATCGCCACAGCCTCCCGAGTTTCACGTTTCCATGAAAATCGTGCGGCCGGGCTGCGAATTCAACCCGTTTCTTGGGCGCGCCGCATGTGTTGTCGATGTCTATCCCAGCGCCTGCGTGGCCAGGCCATAGATAATAGGCGTTTCGCTGCCCGTTTTCTCAACCAACCAAGGTCGCCTTAGCGACATGCTGGTGACCGTGTCAAAGACGGGAAGACCCGACTGCGCGAGGAATTCCGCGAATGCGCCGCTCTTCTGGCGAGTATCGAGACGGAGGAACGATCCCGCATGGTCGGCGACGTGGGGTCTCGTCACTGCGATCGCGTCAGCGTCGTTTGCCGCGACGACCGGACCGATCAAATGGCCGCGCCCGAAGCGCCGGCATAGCGAATAGGCCGCCATCCGATCGCCGCGGACAAGCGCCACGCCTTTCGACACACCAAGGAGGCGCGCCAGCACATGAGTGCGGTCGGCGTTATAGGCAGCGAGATCGAGCGCGATGATTTCGTCAAGATCGTCCCGCGTCAGAGTGCGCAGTCTAGTTCCCGGAGGAAGTGAACCCTCCGGCGGTGCGACCGCCTCGCCGTTACACTGGTAAACGGTTCGCTCGGCGACGAAACCGAGCGACCCATAGAGCCGCCGCGCCGAGCGGGTCGCATTGAGGCCGATCGCCCGCGAGCCGGTCCGCGCCAGCACGTGGTTCATCATCCATAGTCCGGCACCGAGCATCTGCAGGCGCGGCGAGGTGATGACCATGCCTATATTGGTAAAATCCGGGGCGTAGTTGAACCACATCGCAGAGGCGAGGACCCGGTCGATCGCGTCGCGCGCGACGATACCTTTGCCAAGCTCGCGGACCATCTGCCAATCCTCCGCCCTATGCGGCCAGCCAACGGACATGGACAAGGCATGGAGCGCGTCGAGATCTGCTTCGGCAATATCGGCAATGGTCAGTTCGAAGGAATCCAACCGTTTCGAATTGGTTCTTTCCATGTTTGTCCTGCCCTTCGGAGGCACCGGCTCGACATCCTGCGTTACGGGCACTCGGGCCGTGAGGCGAGTGACCCGCTTCAGTTGTAGCCGTTTACGCGCAACACAAAACACTTCAGATGTTTCGCAATTCGGAACTTTCCACCGAAGGCTCGGGCCATTCGGCAAGCAGTTCACTGCCCCGGACCTATCCTAATGCGACGAAGCGGCGGCTCATCGCCGTTTTCTCCTGTTCGCTCTAGAGGTATCCGATGTCTCCTCCCGTCCGCCGCGTCGTCAGCAGCCAGGACGTTCCGAAATCGGCGGATGTCGTCATTCTCGGCGGCGGCATGGCCGGCGTGGCGGCCGCCTACGAACTCGCAAAGCGCGGAACCTCGGTCGTGCTCATAGAAAAGGGCGTGATCGCCGGCGAACAGTCGAGCCGTAACTGGGGCTGGTGCCGCCAACAGAACCGCGATCCCCGCGAACTGCCGCTGGCCCAGCTGGCGCTCAGCATCTGGGAAGACCTGAACGCTGAAATCGGCGAGGAAACCGGCTTCCGGCGCACCGGTCTCGTCTATGCCACCACCCGCAAGGCCGATCTCGACACGTGGGAGCGCTGGGGCCGGGTCGCCAAGGATTTCGGCGTCGACACCCGCATGCTCGGCGGCAGCGAGTGCGCGACCATGCTGCCGGGCAACAGCCGCAGCTGGATTGGCGGGGTCCATTCGCCGACCGACGGCCGCGCCGAGCCCGAGCTTGCGGTGCCGGCGCTGGCTCGCGCGGCACAGCGCCGCGGCGCGGTTATCGTCCAGAGCTGCGCCGCACGCGAGCTAGAAACCGAAGCCGGGCGCATCTCAGGCGTCGTCACCGAAAAAGGCCCGATCCGAGCCTCGGCCGTTCTCGTCGCCGGCGGTGCCTGGAGCGGGATGTTCCTGCGCCACCACGGCATTCGCTTCCTGCAGGCCTGCGTCAAGTCGAGCTCCTTCTATACGGTCCCGGCACCGGCGGTGACGGAAGGCGGCGTGGCGATGGAGCATCTGACGATCCGGCGGCGGCTCGACGGCGGCTATACGGTGGGCTTGAGCGGGCTCGGGCAATTGCAGGTGACCCCGTGGGGCATCCTGCAGGCGCGCGCCTTCTGGACGACCTTCCAGGTCCGCCGCAAGGGCCTGACCTACGCGATCGGGCGGCAATTCTTCCAGGGGCCCGAGGCGATCCTGCGCTGGCGGGCCGACGGCATTTCGCCCTTCGAACGGATCCGCACGCTCGACCCGCGGCCAGACCAGCACCTGATCGAGCGCGGCATCGCCCGGCTGGTCGCCACCTATCCTTCACTCGCCGGCATCCGCCCGGCCCAAAGTTGGGGCGGCATGGTGGATTCCACCCCCGACGCCATACCGGTGATCTCCTCCGTCACGTCGCATCCGGGGCTTTTCATCTCCTCCGGCTTCAGCGGCCACGGCTTCGGGATCGGCCCGGCGGCCGGCAGGCTCGCAGCGGATCTCATCCGCGCAGACAGACCCTGCGTCGATCCGGCACCATACCGCTACGAACGGATGATCGACGGAACCGATCTCGGCAAACCCGGCATGCTGTGAGGGGCAAATGAACACACCCGAAGACATCCTTGCCCACCTCGTATCCTTTCCCTCCGTAGTCGGAACGGCAAACCACGAGATCGTCGAGTGGATTCGAGCCTACCTCACGGAACTGGGAGCCAAGGTGAGCGTGCTGCCCGGCCCGGAAGGCGATCGCGCAAATCTCTTCGCCACCATCGGCCCAGCCGAACGGCCGGGCATCATCCTGTCGGGACATATGGACGTGGTGCCGGCCGCCGAGCCCACGTGGTCGAGCGATCCCTTCGTTCTCAGGCGTGAGGGAGAGCGGCTCTATGGCCGCGGCACGAGCGACATGAAAGGCTTCCTGGCTTGCGCTCTCGCAGCCCTGCCGGCCATCGCTGCTTCACCGCTTTCCCGACCTCTTCACCTCGCCTTCTCCTATGACGAGGAAGCCGGCTGCCGCGGCGTTCCGCACCTCATTTCGCGGCTGCCGCATCTCTGTGCGAAGCCGGAGGGCTGCATCGTCGGCGAGCCGAGCGGCCTGCGCGCCATTCGTGCCCATAAGGGTAAAGCCGCTGCCCGCATCGAGCTCATCGGCCGCGCCGGCCACTCCTCGCGGCCCGATCTCGGGCTGAATGCCATCCACGCCATGGCGGAGATCGTTACCGAGGCGGTCCGTTCGGCAGAGGCTTTGACTGAGGGGCCGTTCGACGACAATTTCGAGCCGCCCTACTCCTCGCTGCAGGTCGGCACCATTGACGGTGGACAGGCGGTGAACATCATTCCCGACCGCTGCACGGTCGAACTCGAGGCGCGTGCCGTGGCTGGCGTCGATCCTTCGCGGCTCCTCTCAGGCATCGAGGCCAAACTCGAAGGCCTGACCGAACGTGGCTTCGAGGCACGCTGGGAAGTCTTGAGCGCCTATCCGGCGCTG
This sequence comes from Sinorhizobium fredii USDA 205, assembly GCF_001461695.1. GTDB lineage: Bacteria > Pseudomonadota > Alphaproteobacteria > Rhizobiales > Rhizobiaceae > Sinorhizobium > Sinorhizobium fredii. The sequence continues at coordinate 161,950 of NZ_AUTC01000157.1, forward strand.
TCTCTCAAGGACGATGCGCCGCTTGCCGTTCTGCTGGAGATTCTGACCGGGCAGAAACCGCTTCCGGCCGTCAGCTACGGGACGGAAGCGGGTCTCTATCAAGCAGCTGGCATCGACGCGATCATCTGCGGCCCGGGGGACATCGCGCGTGCCCACAAGGCGGACGAGTATATCGAGACCGGCGAACTCGCGGCCTGCCGGAGCATGATCGAGGCGCTCGGGCAAAGACTGCGCGCCTAGCCACCGCTTATCCGGCAAAGCGCAGGCCGCCGATAAATCAGTACCATATGCCGTGGCGCAGGCATGCTTCGGAGCATTCTACCGGCGCTTCGGGGCAACGATGGCCTCGAAACCAATGGGGAAGATTATGGCCTTTCTGTTCAAATCCGATGCCGAACGGGCAAAGATCTTTTCGGCAGAATTCGCCCGCGAACTTCCCTCCCTTCCTTTCGTGGTGGACGCCGGCAGTGTCGATCCCGCCGCCGTCCGCTATCTGCTGACATGGACCGCACCACCGGACCTCGAGCGCTACGTCAATCTCGAGGTTTTGTTTTCGATCGGCGCCGGCGTCGACCAGTTTGCCATCGACCGCCTGCCGAAGAACGTCAAGCTTGTCCGGATGATCGAGGACGGCATCACCCGCATGATGCAGGAATATGTGACGCTCGCCGTCCTCGCACTGCATCGCGACCTTCCCGGCTATCTCGGCCAGCAGAGCGCCGGCGAATGGCGCATGCGGCCGGTCCGGCAGGCATCGGAGCGGCGGGTCGGCGTGCTCGGGCTCGGAAATCTTGGTCAGGCGGTATTGGACTGCCTCCGTCCCTTCGGCTTTCCGCTCTCCGGCTGGAGCCGGTCGCCGCGCGACATCCCGGGGGTCGCCTGCCACCATGGCGATGCCGCTCTCGCCGACTTTCTTGCCACCCAGGACATCCTGATCTGCCTCTTGCCGCTCACCGCAGAGACGCGCGGCATTCTCAATGCTTGGCTCTTCTCGAAACTTCCGAGAGGCGCCGGCCTCGTGCATGTCGGGCGCGGACCGCAACTTGATACGGACGCGCTTGTCGCTGCACTGGACAACAGCCAACTCGCCGGGGCCGTACTCGACGTCACCGATCCCGAACCGCTGCCGGCGGACCATCCTTTGTGGCGTCACCCGAAAGTGATCATCACCCCGCATATCGCCAGCGTCACCCAGCCGGAGACCGCGGCAAGAACCGTCATCGCCAATATTAGGCGCCATGAAGCCGGCCTCGGCCTCATCGGCCTCGTCGACCGCGACCGAGGTTATTGAACCCATCACAACCCGAAAGGAAAACCATGTCACTTCTGAAGACCATCGACACTGACCCGCAGTTCGAGCCGAAGCGGTCGAACCCGACGCCCGAGCGGCTGATTTCCGGCAATCCGTCGTTCAAGACCTGGGCCCAGGACGTCGCGCGCGACGGCATGATCAACACCGGAGTGTGGGAAGCGACACCGGGCGAGACCCGGTCGATCAAGGGCGAGACCTTCGAGTTTTGCCATATCCTCGAAGGTGTGGTCGAACTGACCGAAGAGGGCGGCGTCACACCCGTCACCTATCGCGCCGGCGACAGCTTCGTGATGAAGCCCGGCTTCAAGGGCGTCTGGCGGACGATCGAGACCGTCCGCAAGATCTACCTGACCGTCGGCTGATGGTGATACTTCGGGATCTCCCGGCCTACGAGATCGAGCGGGACGGCTATAGGCTCAGCACCGACCGAACCAAGCTCGACCTCGATCTCGTTCACAGCTATTTGGCGGGAGACTCCTATTGGGCGCGCGGCCTCGATCGCGCCCTGTTCGAGCGTGCGCTCGAAGGCTCGGTCCGGTCGCCATCTACGCCCCTGACGGCAGCCTCGCCACCTTCGCACGGGTGGTGACCGACCTTGCGATCTTCGCCTATCTCAGGGACGTCTTCACTCTGCCCGCCCATCGCGGGCGGGGGCTTGCCGCTTGGCTTGCCGAGGCCATTCGTCAGCACCCCGAACTCGCCTCAGTGAGCACCTGGATGCTGGCGACCCGGGATGCCCATGCCGTCTATGCCAAGGCCGGCTTCCTGCCGGTTCCGCACCCGGAATACTACATGAGCGTTCCGAAGCCCGACGAGACTCCATAACCGGAGGTTATGGAGTGCCTCCATGTTTTTCTTGGTCCTCGGCCCGTTTTTCGCAGAATGCTGATCGCCGGAAGAACAAGGAAGACAGGACATGAGCTATCGCATCGGCGTCGATGTCGGGGGATCCTTCACGGACTTTGCCCTCTTCGACGAAACCAATGGGCGCCTTGACACCCTCAAGGTGTTTTCCCGGCCGGACGAGCCCGGTGCCGAAATAACCGCCGGACTGACGACATTAAAGGCGCGAGACGGCCTCGATCCGGCCGAGGTCGACTATTTCACCCACGGCACCACCGTTGGCGTCAACACGGTGATCCAGCGCAACGGCCACGACCTGGCGCTGTTCACGACCTGCAACTTCGAGGACGTACTGCAGATCGCACGGCTCAAGATTCCTGAAATCCACAACCTCTATTCGGTACGTCCCGAGCCGCTTATTCCCCGCGACCGCGTCTTCGGCATCTCGGAACGGACCCTTGCGACCGGCGAAGTTCTCGTCACGCCGGAACTCGATGACGTGGCGGCCGCTGTCGATGCCGCACGGCTCACCGGCTCCAAGGGGATCGTGCTTGCCTTCCTAAACGCCTATCGCAATCCGGAGAACGAAACAGCCGTGAAGGCGATGATCGGCGAGCTCGCGCCCGAATTGCCGGTCTTTTCTTCGGCCGAGACCTGGCCGATCATTCGCGAATATGAGCGCACCACCACCGCCGTCATCAGCGGCTATGTCCAGCCGCGGGTCTCGCGCTACCTCGATCGCTTCGAGACGGTGCTGCGTCAGGAAGGGCTTGCCTGCCCGCTGCTGATCACCAAGAGCAATGGCGGCGTCATGGGTATCGACCAGGCGCGCAATGATTGTGTGCAGATGATCCTTTCAGGCACCGCTTCCGGCGTCATCGGTGCCGGCTATCTCGCCAGGGCGAGCGGCTTCGACCGGATTCTCAGCCTCGACATCGGCGGCACCAGTGCCGATGTGGCCGTGATCATCGGCGGCGAGCCGCAATATGGCGTCGGCGAGTTGATCGGCGATTTCCAGATCCATATCCCGTCGGTTTCGGTGAGTTCGGTCGGACAGGGCGGCGGCTCGATGGCCTGGGTCGACCCGCTCGGCATGCTCCAGGTCGGTCCCGACAGCGCCGGCTCGACCCCGGGCCCGGCCTGCTACGGACGCGGCGGCACTCGACCAACAGTGACGGACGCAGTCGCCGCGTGCAACCTGGTCGGCCATATGCCGCTCGGCTACGGCGCCGTCGAGGTCGATCACGCGGCGGCGCGCGCAGCGATCGCACCGCTGGCGGAAGCCCTCGGCAGCAGCGTCGAGACCGTCGCCGGCGACATCATCAATATCTCCGTTTCCGGCATGTATGCCGAGGTGAGCGGTCTCATTTCCCGCTTCGGCATCGACCCGCGCGACTTCCACCTTTTCGCCTTCGGCGGCGCGGGTGCAATGCTCGCTTGCTTCCTGGCACGCGAACTCGACATGAACGGCGTGGTGGTGCCGCCGACACCCGGCGTCGTGTCGGCGCTGGGCGGACTGATCGCCGATCTCAAAAACGATTTCATCCGTACGGTCTATTGCGACGTGTCCGCCGAGGGCCTCGCCGCCGTGGCCACTCCCTATGACGCGCTCGGCGCGCAAGCCGAAGACTGGCTGCGCAACAAGCAGGGCTTCGAGGGAGAAGCGGTGGTCAAGGTCCTCGCGGATATGCGCTATCAGGGACAATCCTACGAAATCGAGGTGCCCCTTGAAGGCGCGTGGCTTGAAGCTCGCAATGCGGCCGCAGTGGCGGACGCCTTCCATGCCGAGCATGCCCGGCTGTTCGGGCATTCGTCGCCCGCGGCGCCGGTGCAGATGGTCAATTTGCGCCTGACGATTTCGGGCGCAACGCCGAAGCCGGCCCTCCTCCCGCTCGCCCCAGCCGTGGCCCCGATTGCGCCGCGGCTGGCGGTCGATGCCTGGTTCGATGGCAAGGCCGTTCAGACCTCCGTCTACCACCGCACCGATCTTAGGGCCGGCCATCGCTTCGAGGGTCCCGCCATCATTGCGCAGGACGATACCACGACTGTCGTTCCGCCGGACTTCGTCGTCGATGTCGATGAGTTCGGCAACCTCGTCATCACCCGCAGGGAGGCCTGACATGACGATCGACCGTAGAAACCTGAAAGTGCTTGCCAATTTCTGCGCCGCAGCCGCCGACGCCATGGCCTTCACGCTGATGCGCACCGCCCATTCGGCCTTCGTCAAGGAAACGGAGGATTTCTCCTGCCAGGTGGTGACCCGCGAGGGGCTCGCTTTCGCAAGCCCTCGCCAGTTCGGCGCGCCCTGGTATAGCGGCATCGACTATGCGCCGCTCATTGAGATGTTCGACGACTATGCCGAGGGCGACATCTGCATCACCAACGACCCCTATAGCGGCTTCGTCGCGACCCATTCTCCGGACATCCATATCTGGAAGCCGGTCTTTCATGAGGGGAAGCTTGCCTGCTTCGTCGTCGGCCATATCCACAACACCGACGTCGGCGGCGCCGTGCCCGCCTCGCTTTCCCGGTCGTTGACGGAGATCGAGCAGGAGGGCTTGCGCATCCCGCCGGTCAAGCTCGTCCAACAGGGTAAGTTGAACCAGTTCGTGCTCAGCACGATGGCGGCCAATGTGCGGCTACCGGAGCAGAATATCGGCGATCTCCACGCCCAGATCGCCTCCGTCAATATCGGCGAGCGCAAGTTGAAGGAGATCATCGCCCGCTTCGGCTACGACGATTTCATCGACGGCGTCGGGCAGATTCTCGACTATGCCGAACAACAGACCCGGGCGATCCTCGCCGGGGTGCCGGATGGGGACTATTTCTTCGCCGACTATGCCGACGAGGACTCGGTCGGCGGCAAGCCCTGTCGGGTGGCGCTCACCCTGCGCGTAAAAGGCGACGAGGTCGAGCTCGACTATACCGGCAGCGACCCGCAGCTCGGCTCCTCGCTCAACATGCCGACCGGCGGCCGCGAGCGCCATCCGCTCGTCATGGTCGGCCTCACCTACGTACTCTATACGCTCGACAACAGCCTGCTCCTCAACGCCGGCACTTTGCGCCCGGCCCGCGCCGTGCTGCCCAAGGGCACGATCGTCAACTGCGATCCGCCGGCGGCGGTCGGCATGCGATCGCTCACCTGCGCGATGACCCAGATCGTCACCGTCGGGGCCTTTGCCCAGGCGCTGCCGGAGCTCATGCCCGCCGCCTCCCCGGGCGGCAACGCGATCATGAACGTCAAGACGAGCGCCAGAAACGGCCGTCCGGTCATGGCGTCGATCGGTCCGGTCGGCGGCGGCGGTGGCGGAACGCCGATCCGCGACGGCAGCGATGGCGCCGGCGGCGCCACCGGCTTCCTGCGCAACACGCCGATCGAGATCAGCGAGGCGGAGGTGCCGATCCGCTTCCTGCGTTACGGGCTTCAGCCGGATACCGGCGCACCGGGACGTTATCGCGGCGGCCTCTCGGCGATCATGGAATTCGAGGTATCGGCGCCGGAGACTGTCGTGACCGCCCGCAACCGCAATCGCTCGATCATGCCCTCCTGGGGGCTGAACGGTGGCCATGCGGGTGTCATCTCCCGTTTCATCCGCAATCCCGGCAGGAGCGACGAAACCGATCTCGGCAATACCGACGTGGTGCGCTTAAATCCCGGCGACGTGATCCGCGTGATCGGACCGGGTGCCGGTGGCTACGGCGAACCCTTCGAGCGCCCGGCAAACGCCGTGCTCCGCGACGTCCGCCGAGGCGCCGTCTCGCTCGACAGCGCCCGCCGCGACTATGGCGTGGCGATCGTCGCCGACGAGGTCGATGCGGACGCGACGGCCGCATTGCGTACCAAGGCACGGCCGATTCCCGGCACCTTCGCCTATGGCGCCGAGCGCATCGCCTTCGAGACGGTGTGGACCCCTGAACGCTACGAGCTGCTTACCCGGTTCCTCGCGGACGTTCCGGTCGGCTGGCGCTTCTTCCTGAAGCATCGCATCTTCGAGGCCGCCGCCTCTCTTCCCGCGGAAGACGAAATCCCCATCGACCGGCAGATGGGCGCGATCTTCGGCGAGGTGCGCGAGAGATATGGGCTTTGATGGGTTCCCCACGTCGGCTAAGACATCGGCGTGCGAGGACGGGGAACGATGAACGCGCGCCAACTTGAAATCTTCCGGGCGATCATGCGCGACGGTTCGATCACCGCCGCTGCCAACTCGCTCGGAATTTCACAGCCGGCCGTGAGCAAGCTCCTGCACCATATGGAAAGCCAGCTCGGCTATGCGCTCTTCGACCGGATCGGCGGGCGGCTGGTGCCGACGATGGAAGCGAACCTTCTCTTCGCCGACGCCGATCGCGTCTTCCGTGAGATGGAGGCCTTGAAGTCGCTGGCGCGGGACATCGGCGCGCAAAAGATCGGTCTCCTGCGCCTCGGCGCGAGCCTGCCGGTGACCTATTCCGTGCTTCCCAAGGCGCTGTCGGCCTTCCGCGAACGGCAACCGGAAGTGAAGGTCCATTTGCATGCGCTGCCGAAACGGGAGATCGCCGAGGCGTTGCTCCTCGGCGACATCGATCTCGCCGTCACCCTCTCGCTCATCCAGGCGCCGACCGTGCGAAGTGAAGTGCTTTGCGAGGTGCCGATCGTCGCGGTGATGCGTACCGACGAACCGCTCGCCGAGCGTGCCGAAATTACGCCCGCCGATCTCGACGGCAAAACGCTGATCTCCTATGGCGCGCACGCAGAGATCGGCGCGTCGATGGACGGCGCGTTCGCTGCGGCCGGACGGCAGCGCGACGTCGCCATTCAAATCGCTTCCTCCGTGGGAGCGGTTCCGCTGGTCCGCGAGGGCCTCGGAATCGCGCTCGTCGATGGGCTCGTCGCCTGGGAGGATTTCGAGGGGCTGGTCGCTCGCCGTTTCCTGCCGCGCATCTCGATGCAAGCGGTCGCGGCCACCAACGAAGCGCGCCCGGCCTCGCGCTTCGTCCAGCCCTTCCTGACCTGCCTCAAGACCGTGCTGAACGGCCAAAGATTGCGCTGAAACGCTCCCCTCAAACAGCTTATTCCATCATCACCCTCAGCGCAGTCGAGCGAAACTGCCGGAGATCCGCCGCTATTCTTGCCCAAACGGCAAGGAGCAGCAATGACCCTCAGTTTCAATCCCGATACGGTCGAACTCCCCAACGGTCATTTCATCGGCGGCCGCTACGTGCCCGCCGCCGGCCGGCTCGCCATGCACCGTCCTTCCGATGGCGCCGGCTTCGCCGAGTGCCCCGTCGCGGGCGAAGATCTTGTCGACCAGGCGGTCGCGAGCGCTCGCAAGGCGCTCAAGGAGAGCGGCTGGTCGGGCCTGCGCCCGCGCGAACGGACGCGGGCGCTCTCGCGTTGGGCCGACCTCATCGAAGCCGAAGCGGTGACGCTTGCGCGCCTCGAAGCGGTCGCCTCCACCCGCCCCATCGGTCACCTCATTGAGGGCGATATCGCCATCACCGCCGAGCAGATCCGCTTCTTTGCCGAGTTCGCCGACAAGGAAGGCGGCGATCTGGTGCCGACCGACGACGACAATCTCGGCATGATCATGACCGAGCCCTATGGCGTCATCGGCGCGATCACGCCCTGGAATTTTCCGGTCTCGATGGCCGGCTGGAAGCTCGGGCCGGCGCTTGCCGCCGGAAATGCGGTGGTGCTGAAGCCGTCCGAGATGACGCCTTTCTCGACACTCTATCTCGCCGAGCTTTCGGTGCGTGCCGGCCTGCCGGCCGGGCTCATCAATGTCGTGCTCGGCGATGGGCCGACCACGGGGAATGCCATTACGGGCCATCCGGGCATCGGCAAGGTGAGCTTCACCGGTTCGACGGCCGCCGGGGCAGCAATCATGCAAAACGTCGCCCGCACCGGCATCAAGCCGATGACGCTCGAACTCGGCGGAAAAAGCCCGCAGATCGTCTTCGCGGATGCGGATCTCAATCGCGCCGCAGAAGCGATTGCCAGCAACATTCTCTCCAATGCCGGCCAAGCCTGCGTCGCCGGCTCCCGCGTGATCGTCGACCGGAGTGTCGCCGATGCGCTGACCGAAGCAATGGTCGCGCACATGTCTGCAATCCAGCCCGGCCCGACCTGGGACGAGACCAGCCAATATTCGCCGATCATTTCCGAGCGCCAGATCGGCCGGATCGATGCGATCGTACAAAAATCGCTCGCCGCTGGCGGCAAATGCCTGCTCGGCGGCAAGCCACTCGACCGGGAAGGCTATTTCTACGCCCCGACGCTGATCGCAGGCGTCGACCAGTCCTCTCCGGCCGTGACCGAGGAAATCTTCGGGCCCGTCCTGACGCTGCAGATCTTCGACGACGAGGCAGAGGCTTTGGCGCTCGCCGACCATCCGACTTACGGGCTTGCCGCCGGTGTTTTCACGCGCGACCTGTCGCGCGCCGTGCGGGTGACGCGTCGGCTCGAAGCAGGAACAGTCTGGATCAACCGCTACGGCCGCTCGCGCGACCACATCCTTCCGACCGGCGGCTACAAGAGCTCCGGCATCGGCAAGGATCTCGGCCGCGAGGCCTATCTCGCCAACCGCCGCAGCAAGAGCGTGCTGATCAATCTCTAAAGCGGGACGAGGACAGATATGAAAACCTATTCGATCGCGCTGATCCCCGGGGACGGCATCGGCAAGGATGTGACGGCCGCCGCCTGGCAGGTGCTGGAGAAAGTCTCCGCCCGGTCGGGCTTCGAACTGAAGGCCACCACCTTTCCCTGGTCATGCGCCTATTACAGAGAGACCGGAGCGATGATGCCGGCCGATGGTATCGCGACGCTGCGCCGTTTCGACGCCATCCTGCTCGGCGCGGTCGGCTGGCCGGCCGAGGTTCCCGATTCGGTTTCGCTGCACGGCCTGCTGCTGCCGATCCGCAAGGCCTTCGTGCAATATGCCAATATCCGCCCGCATCGCCTGCTGCCCGGCGTCGAAGGTCCGCTCAAGGCGCGCAATTTTGACATCCTCTGCATTCGCGAGAACACCGAGGGTGAGTATTCCGGCGCCGGCGGCCGCGTCCATCAGGGCACGAAGGACGAGGTCGCAGTCGAGACCTCGATCTTCACCCGAGCCGGCGTGGAGCGCATTCTCCGCTTCGGCTTCGAACAGGCCCGCGCCCGCCGCGGCAAGCTCGCCTCGGTGACGAAATCGAACGCCCAGAAATACTCCATGGTCTTCTGGGACGAGATCACCGAACGGCTGGCGGCCGAATATCCGGACGTCACTGTTACCAGCTACCATATAGATGCGATGGCGGCCCGAATGGTCATGGCGCCGGAAAGCCTCGACGTCGTCGTCGCCTCCAATCTCTTCGGCGACATCCTGACCGATCTTGGTGCCGCCATTCAGGGGGGCCTCGGCTTTGCCGCCTCCGCCAACATCAATCCCGATCGCAGCGCTCCTTCGATGTTCGAACCGGTGCACGGATCGGCGCCGGATATCGCCCACCTCGCCATCGCCAACCCGATCGCGGCCATCTGGTCGGCCGCAATGATGATCGAACATCTCGGCGAGGCTACCGCGGCGGAACAGATCATGGCTGCGATCGCGGCCGCCACCTCCGCCGGCATCGGCACGGTGCCCGGCAAGGACAAGACGGAAACCATCACGGCGGCGGTTCTTGCCGCGCTCGACTGATCGACAGGGGAACAACAATGCTGAAATTGAACGATAAGGATCTTTTCCGGCAATCCGGCTTCATCGGCGGGGCGTGGACCGACGCAGCCTCCGGGGAGGTCATCGAGGTGATCAACCCGGCTGCGCAAGCTACCCTCGGCACCGTTCCGGACATGGAGACGGCCGATACCCGGGCTGCCATCGATGCCGCCGCTGCCGCCTTCGCCTCGTGGAAGAAGAAGACGCATGCCGAGCGCGCCGCACTCCTCGAGCGCTGGCACGCGTTGATGATCGAAAATCTTGAGGACCTGGCGCTGCTGTTGACCATGGAACAGGGAAAGCCGCTCGACGAAGCGCGCGGCGAGATCCGATATGGCGCCGCCTTCGTGAAATGGTTCGCCGAGGAAGCCCGCCGCATCGGCGGCCATACGATCCCCTCACCGACGGCGGACCGCCGCATCGTCGTGCTCAAGGAAGCGGTCGGCGTTTGCGCCATCGTCACCCCCTGGAACTTCCCGAACGCAATGATTACCCGCAAAGTCGCACCCGCCCTGGCAGCGGGCTGCACGGTGGTGATCAAGCCCTCGGAGTTCACGCCATTTTCAGCGCTCGCCCTCGGAGTTCTGGCAGAGCGCGCCGGTATCCCCGCAGGTGTCATCAACATAGTCACCGGCATGCCGACCGCTATTGGCAACGAGTTCATGGCGAACGAGACGGTGCGCAAGATCTCCTTTACGGGCTCCACGCGCGTCGGGTCGTTGCTGATGAGAGGCGCGGCCGACAGCGTCAAGCGGCTCTCGCTCGAACTCGGCGGCAATGCTCCCTTCATCGTCTTCGAGGATGCCGATCTTGATCTGGCGGTCGAAGGCGCGATCGCCTCCAAGTTCCGCAATGGCGGACAGACCTGCGTCTGTGCCAACCGCATCCTGGTGCAGGCCGGCGTCTACGATGCCTTCGCCGAGAAGCTCGGCGTCCGCGTCAGCGCCATGAAGGTCGGCCCGGGCACGGAACCCGGCATTGCCATCGGCCCGATGATCAACGAGGCGGCGATCGCCAAGATCAACCGCCATGTCGAGGATGCGCTTTCCAAGGGTGCGAAGATCGTCGCGCGCGGCAGATCGCTGCCGGAGGGAAGGCAATATACAGCGCCGCTGGTGCTGACCGGCGCCACCACCGACATGCAGCTTGCCAGCGAAGAGACTTTCGGTCCCGTCGCCCCTCTCTTCCGCTTCGAGACCGAAGAGGAGGCGATTGCCATTGCCAACGGCACGCCTTTCGGCCTTGCCGCCTATTTCTACACCGAAAACCTGAAGCGCTCCTGGCGCGTCGCCGAAGCCCTGGAATTCGGCATGGTCGGCCTCAATACCGGCGCCATTTCCACCGAAGTCGCGCCCTTCGGCGGCGTCAAGCAATCCGGCCTCGGCCGCGAGGGCGCCCAATGCGGCATCGAGGAATACCTCGAACTGAAGAGCTTCCATATCGGCGGGCTCGGCTAGACTAGGCATCCCGCTCGGACCAAGTGCCGGTGGCCAGCGCGAAGGGCGACCATTCGCCAAGATCGTAGCAGATCGGCAGCGCGTCGGCCCGCCAGACGATCTGGCGCGGACGGAAGCGCCAATAGCGCTCGGCGCCTTCGAGTATCCCGCCCTCGGGTTGCCCGGACAAAAGTTCGGCCTCGCCGGTCATCTGCAGCAGACCACCCGTCGAGAAGTCCGGGAAGACGAGCCCGGCGCGCGGATTGACGGCGATGTTGCCGAGCGTGTTGAAGAAACGGTTGCCAACGAAATCCGGGATCGTCAACCAATCGTCATCGCCGACACGTACGAACCCCGCCCGGCCGCCACGATGGGAGACGTCCACCTGGCGCCCAGCCGGAAGATCGGCATAGGTGGCGACGAAGAAGGTGTCCGCCTGCCCGACAAGGGCGCGCGCAGTGTCGTCAAGCTCCGAGCTCCGTGTGGACGGCACCGACGGCGGTTCCGATGGATCGCGGATGAAGCGGGCCTGCCGGAGCTGGATATATTTAGGGCAGTTGCCGAAGGACTGGTCGACGCTGATATCGAACCCCCTGGCATGGCGATCGAGCCGGCCGTTCAGCCGGTTGCGGCGCCTCGTGCCGAGATCGATGCCGAGAAGGGCGAGCGAGGCGCCATCTTCCATGCCTCCATCCGCGGGATCCGCCGGCTCCCTGGAGAGCTCGACGGTGAGCCTGTGGGCATCCGGTGCGCGGAGAAAGCCGGGCCGCCCCGCCCGGAGCGTCGCCCAGGGATCGTCGCGTTGGTCCACCGCCCCCAGCACCACCATCGGCAGCAGCGGATAGAACTCGCGGTGCTGCTCGATCAGATGATCGCGCAAGACGCGGCGACCGACCTCGTCCATGCGTGTCTCCACGCCCGATTGCCGCTGGAGTTTGATCTCACCGTCATGCCAGGGCGAGGCAGGCAGGATGCGACCGTCCATGACATTGCCTCCTCAGGCGTCTAAGCCAACCGGGGTTTTCTGGAAGTCGACGAAGCCCGGCAACGCTTCGATGCGCTCGAGCCAGGCGCGGATGTTCGCGTAGGGCTGAAGATCCACGTCGCCTTCGGGCGCACGCGCCACATAGCTGTAGAGCGCCACATCGGCGATGGTAGGGCGGTCGGTGGCGATCCATCCCCTGCCCTCGAGCGCGGCCTCGATCAGCGTCAGGATCGCGTGGGAACGAGGAATGACCTCTTCCGGCCGATAGGGGGCCTTGAACACATTAATGAGCCGCGCCTGCGCCGGACCGTGGGCGATCTGGCCCGCGGCGACGGTAAGCCAGCGCTGAACGGCGGCCGCACCCTGCGGGTCTTCCGGCAGCCAGTCCGCGCGGCCTGTCGTCTTGGCGAGATAGACCAGAATGGCGTTGGAATCGCAGATGATCGTGCCGCCGTCATCGAGCACCGGAACCTGACCGAAAGGATTGAGCTTCAGGAACGGCTCCTGCTTATGCTCTCTCCTGGCGAGATCGACGAGCACGAGGTCATGCTCAAGACCGAGCAGCGAGAGTAGGAGCCGGGCGCGATGCGCATGGCCGGACAGCGGATGATAGTAGAGTTGCATGTTTGCCTCCTGCGGAAGAATGGAGGCACAGAATGATTATTGAGCTCGGAGTTGATAAGCCTTCCATGAGGCACTAGACTATTTCAAATGGTGTAATAGTTCTTTTTTGGACAGGATCGCGATGGATCGCTGGCAGGCGATGCGGATCTTCGTGCAGGTGGTTGAAAGCGGTGGCTTCGCCCCTGCCGCCAAGGTGCTGCATACGAGCCCGCCCTCCGTGACCCGGGCGATTGCGAAGCTCGAGGAGCAGATCGGCACGCGGCTTTTGGTTCGCACCACGCGCTCTCTGAAGCTGACTGCTGCCGGCGAAGGCTATGCAGCCGATTGCCGGCGTATCCTGGCGGAGATTGCCGAGGCGGAAGCCAATGCGGCGGGCAGCTTCATTCACCCGGCGGGATTGCTCACGGTCACCGCGCCTGCGCTTTTCGGGCGCATCCATGTACTCCCCGTCATCCTCGAATTTCTCGATCTCTATCCTGCGATTCAGGTGAAAACCGTCTTTGTCGACCGCGTCACCAATCTGGTCGAGGAAGGCCTGGATGTCGCCGTCCGTATCGCGGCACTCCCCGCTTCCGGGCTCATCGCACGCCGCGTCGGCTCGGTCAGACAAGTGCTTTGCGCGTCCCCAGACTATTTCGAAAGCTTCGGCAAGCCCGAGAGCCCTCAAGACCTCGTTCACCACCGCATCATCGGGCGCGATGGACTCTTCGGTCATTCGGAATGGCTTTTTGGGCGCGACAGCAGCATTCGCGTTCCAATCAGCGCCCGGCTGATCTGCAACACCAATGACGCAGCCATCGCCGCCGCAGTGGCTGGATGGGGATTATCCCGGTTCCAGTCCTACCAGGTGGCGCAGGAGATAGAGGCGGGTCGCCTCAAGATCGTGCTCGCCGACTACGAGCGCGAGCCAGTGCCGATCCACATCGTGCACGCCGAAGGGCGCATGGTCTCAGCCCGGGTGCGCGCATTCGTCGATTTCGCGGCCGAACGCTTTCGCCGGCGCCCCGGAATGCATGCTGAGCTTAGGGAAGGCAGATAAAAAGCTGCGTCACCGTCCAGTGAGCTACTGAATCCTATCGAGCATCTTGTAATACATGCCGACCAACGGCAGGAACCATGGCTTGCCGAAATGCCCGGGGACTGCCGGCCAGGCTAGGTCCTTGACCGGATTGCGATCAGCCTTGCCGAGAATGGCGTCGGCAAGCAGCATTCCCATATGGGTCGACATCTGCGCCCCGTGACCGGAATAGCCCATGGCGTACCAGAGGCCGTCGGTGAAGCCCGCCCGCGGAAAACGATCCTTGGTCATGTCGACCAGGCCGCCCCAGCAATAGTCGATTTCGACCTTGGCGAGCTGCGGGAAGATCTCGGCGAGACTGGCGCGCAGGATAGCGCCGCTCTTTTCGTCCGAGCGCTGGTCCGATGTCGCCGAAAACCGCGCCCGACCGCCGAAGATCAGGCGATTGTCAGGCGACAGCCGGAAATAGTTGCCGATGTTGAGAGAGGTCACGCAGGTGCGGTTGCCGGGCATGGTTGCTGCGATCTCGGTGTCGCTGAGCGGCCGTGTCGCGATGATGAAGCTGCCGACCGGGACGATACGGCGGCGGAAATAGCCGAAGGCGCCGGTTGTGTAGGCGCCGGTCGCTAGCAGCACCGTATCCGCCGTCACGCGGCCCCGCGGGGTCGTCAGTTCCTGCTTGCCGGACAACTGACGCCGGCTCGTCACAGGAGTGTTCTCTGCGACGATCGCACCATGGCGGACCGCCGCATCCGCCAGGCCGACGACGAAGCGGCCCATATGCATCATCGCGCTCTTCCTGGAGAGCATTGCGCCATGGAACGCGGCCGAACCGATTTCGCTCGTCAGATCATTTGCCGTCAGAAGCGCCGTGTCCGGATCAATCTCGCGGTTCACCACCTCGAAATTTCGGGCGATCGCGTCGAAATGCGCCGGCTTCGAGGCGAGCTTCAGCTTGCCGGCGCGCCGGAAGCTGCAGTCGATACCCTCTTCCGATACAATGCGTTCGATCGTGTCGACGGAGGCGTCATAGGCGCGGTAGAGCGCCGCCGCCCGCTCGGCCCCGAGTTCCGCCTTGGCGGCGACGAAGCTATGGGCGATGCCGTTGTTGAGATGGCCGCCGTTGCGGCCGGATGCGCCCGATCCGACCGCCCCCGCCTCCAGCACCATCACTTTTGCGCCGGCCATTGCCAACTGGCGCGCAGCCCCGAGTCCGGTGAAGCCGCCGCCGATGACGGCGACGTCATAGTGGCCCTCGACCGGTGTGCGGCTGCCGCCTTCGAAGGGGGGGGCCGTATCGTGCCAGTAGGACTTGAACTGCATGGCCATCTCCCGTCAGAGCCCGACGACGCCGGGCAGGCCGGAAATATCCTTGATCTCCGTATACCCATAGAAGGGGTTTGCCGGCTCGTGGCCGCGGTTGACCCAGACCTTGTTCTTGATGCCGAGATCGTGCGCCGACATCAGGTCGTAGCGGAACGAGGACGAGCAGTGGAGAATGTCCTCCGGGCCGCAGCCGAGCATATCGAACATATATTCGAAGGCCTTGAAGCGCGGCTTGTAGGCCTGCGCCTGCTCGGCCGTGTAGACCGCATGGAAGGGGGCGCCCAGCTTCTCGACATTCGACATGATCTGCGAATTCATCGCGTTCGACAGGATGACCAGCGGTATCTCCTTGGCGACTTTGGCAAGTCCGGCCGGCACGTCCGCATGCGGGCCCCAGGTCGGCACGCGCTCATAGACCACACGGGCGGCTTCCTCGCGGAATTTTATGCCGTTGCGCTTACAGGTACGTTCCAGCGAATTGTGGACCACTTCCGCATAGGGCTTCCAGTCGCCCATAATCTCGTCGAGACGATAGGCGGCGAAATTCTTGATGAACTCCGCCATGCGCGGTTCATCGAGTTGCTCGCTGTAAAGATCTCGAGCCACTTCCGCCATCTGGAAGTTGGTCAAAGTGCCGTAGCAGTCGAAGGTGATGTATTTCGGACGGAAGTTCGCCATGCGCATTCTCCTTTTCAATGACGCGGTCCGGGTTATCTGAAAAGGATCATAGGCGTGTCCCGCCCGCCGGCTCGCGCGATTTGGCGCCGATCGAAGCAGATTGTACCGTATCCGCGGGCGGCTTTGGCACATGGTTGTGTGCACCGCCCGCAGCGCTCCAGCCTTTTCCCACCCTTGAGACCCTTTGCCGCCGGGCTGCCGGCATAAGATGCGGCGACCCCCTCACGTAAAGGTATAAGATACCGCCCCCGACACCGCCTTCGGACGATCTGCCGGTCGGCCTTCCTTGAAACTTGCTGGAGGAAATCAAGGATCTTCCCATGCAGTTAAGTCAGATCGAACTTACGGCCTTTGGCCCCGAGCATCTGGAGAGCGCGGTGCGGCTTTCCCGCCAGGCGGGCTGGCCGCACCGGCTGGAGGACTGGCAGATGGCGCTGGCGCTGAGCGACGGCGTCGTCGCCCTCGAGGCCGGCCGGGTCGTCGGAACCACGCTGGCGACAGCCTATGGGAACGACTGCGTTACGATAAACATGGTGATCGTCGACGAGACGATGCGCGGCCGTGGCCTGGGGCGCGGGCTGATGGATGCCGCCCTGCGGATCGCCGGCGACCGGCCGCTGCGGCTCGTGGCGACGGCGGAGGGGCTGCCGCTCTATGAAAAGCTCGGGTTCCGCGAGACCGGCACCGTGCTGCAGCACCAAGGTATCGCACGAGACTTGGCCGCGCCCGCGAAAACGGCGACGGCGACCGGGGACGACATTCCAGCGATCGCCGCTCTTGACCGCATCGCTTTCGGGGCCGATCGCCGGGATCTGATCGCCTATCTCGCCAAAGTCGGCGAGTTCGCGGTCATTCGCCGCAACGGCCGCATTGCCGGTTTCGCCGCCCTGCGCGCCTTTGGCCGTGGCGATGTCATCGGGCCCGTCGTTGCCGCAAATGTCGATGATGCCAAGGCGCTCGTCGTCCATTTCATCGCAATGCGAAGCGGACAATTCATCCGGGTCGATACCACCGCCGAGACCGGGCTCTCCTCGTGGCTGTTTGACCAGGGGCTCGCCCATGTCGGCGGCGGGATCGCCATGGAAAGGCCGCTCCTTCCCCGCGCCGCCGATCGCGCCGCCACCACCTTTGCCCTCGCCAATCAGGCGCTCGGCTGATCTGGAGATCTCGATGTACAGCAATTCCCTTATCGAACTCGACCGCGCCCATCTGGTCCACCCGGTCACCTCCTATCGCAGCCACGAGCGCGCCGGGGTCCGCGTCCTCAGATCCGCTAGGGGCGCAACCGTGACCGACGCCTCCGGGCACACGATGATCGACGGTTTCGCCGGGCTCTGGTGCGTCAATGCCGGCTACGGCCATGACAGCATCGTCGAGGCGGCGGCCCGGCAGATGCGCGAGCTGCCCTATGCCACCGGCTATTTCGGCCTAGGCTCCGAACCGGCGATCCGGCTGGCGGCTGAACTCGCGGAGCGAGCGCCGGGCGACCTCAACCATGTCTATTTTACGCTTGGCGGGTCGGACGCCGTCGACAGCACCATCCGCTTCATCCGCTACTATCACCATGCGCAGGGACGGCCTCAGAAGGACCAGTTCATCTCGGTCGCGCAGGGCTATCACGGCTCCTCGACGGTCGGTGCCGGCCTGACGGCGCTGCCGGCCTTTCATGCCGGCTTCGGCGTACCGTTCGACTGGCAGCACAAGATCCCGTCGCATTACGCCTATCGTAACCCAGCCGGAACCGAGCCCGCCGCTATCATCGCCGCCTCGGTCGCGGCGCTGCGTGCCAAGGTCGAACAGCTCGGCGCAGACCGGGTGGCAGCGTTCTACGTCGAACCGATCCAGGGTTCGGGCGGTGTGCTCGTGCCGCCGCCGGGCTGGATGAAGGCGATGCGCGACGTTTGCCACGAGCTCGATATCCTGTTCGTCGCCGACGAGGTGATCACCGGCTTCGGCCGCACCGGCCCGTTGTTTGCCTGTTCTGACGAAGACATCGTCCCCGACCTAATGACGACGGCCAAGGGGCTCACGTCGGGCTACGTGCCGATGGGCGCCGTCTTCCTCTCGGACAGGGTCTACGAGACGATCGCCGACGGCGCCGGCGCGTCGGCGGTCGGTCACGGCTACACCTATTCCGCCCATCCGGTCAGCGCCGCAGTCGGCCTTGAAGTGCTGCGGCTCTACGAGAACGGGCTTCTGGAAAACGGCCGCAAGGCCGGCGAGCGGCTGATGGCGGGCTTGCGCGGCCTCGGCGATCATCCGCTGGTCGGCGATGTCCGCGGACGCGGCATGCTGGCGGCGATCGAGCTGGTTGTCGACAAGGAACGCAAGACGCCTTTGCCGGCCGCTTCCGATCCGGCGCGCCGAATATTCGACCGCGCCTGGGACAACGGCCTGATTATCCGCGCCTTCGGCAACGGTGTTCTCGGCTACGCCCCGCCGCTCTGCTGCACCGAGGCGGAAATCGACGCCATCGTCGAGCGGACGCGGATGACGCTTGACGAGACTTTGGAGGACCCAGATGTCCGCGCGGCACTTGCCTGAAGCAGCGTTCTTCCCGCTCCGCGGCCGTGCATCCCCGGCGGATCGGCAGCTGGAACGGCGAAATACCGGTTTATCATGATATTCGCAATTTTGTGCCGCCATCCTTCTCCCATTCAGAGAATCTGGCGAGCCGATACTGCGAAACTGGCTGAGCTAAGGGTGCAGGAATGCCGGGAAAACAGGGGTTTCCCCCCTGTGGCAAGCGCCAGCGGCCCATTGAGCACAGCATTTTCTTCTGCAAGCCAAGCGCGAACGAATTTCGTTGCGCTCAATCGAGGAAAAAGACTTGGCAAAGACCTTCGCGGATTTCAAGTATCTCACCTTCGACGTGGTCGGCACGCTGATCGACTTCGAGGGCGGCATCAAGGAGTGCCTGGCCGGCATCGCCAAGGAGGCGGGTGTCACGGTCGATGGCGAAGAGGCGCTGAAGCTCTACCGAGCGGCGCGCTATTCCCCCGATGCCGATCTCTTCCCCGACGACCTGGTCCGCGTCTATCTGTCGATCGCGCCTGAGCTCGGACTTCCCGCCGAAGCGAAATACGGCGAAAGGCTGCGCGATTCCGCGAAAGACTGGAAGGGCTTTGCCGACAGCGCCGAGGCGCTCGCCCGGCTTGCCAAGCGCTACCGCCTGATCGCCATGACCAACGCCCGGCGCTGGGCCTTCGAGCATTTCTCCCGCGAGCTCGGCAACCCCTTCTACACCGCCTTCACTGCAGACGACACCGGCACCGAAAAACCGGATCCGGCCTTCTTCGAGAAGGTCTTCGCCTTCGTCGCTTCGGAGGGCAATTCGAAGGACGACATCCTGCACGTCGCCCAGAGCCAGTATCACGACATCGGCATCTCGCGGAAGCTTGGGCTGACCAACTGCTGGATCGAGCGACGGCACGCGCAGAAGGGCTATGGCGGCACGATCGAGCCCGCCGAATTCACCAAGCCCGATTTCCATTTCACCTCCATGGCGGGGCTTGCCGACGCCGTGGAGCAAAGCAAGGCCGCCTGAACGGCAGGCAAATCACCCGATCGAACCCCCGCAAAGAAGACGGGGCGATCAAAGCCACCACAAACGAATGGGGAACGTCATGAACGACAAGATCACGAACTGGACCAAGAGAGACGACGCAGTCGTCGAAAACGCCATTCGCCGCGGCGCTACCCGTCGCGAACTCCTTCAGATGCTACTTGCCGGCGGCGTCGCGATGTCGGCCGGCGGACTCGTGCTCGGCCGAGCCGGCAATGCTCTTGCCGCAACGCCGGTCACCGGCGGTACGCTCAAAGCGGCCGGCTGGTCGTCCTCGACCGCCGACACGCTCGACCCGGCGAAGGCATCTCTCTCCACCGACTATGTGCGCTGCTGCTCCTTCTACAATCGCCTCACCTTCCTCGATAAGAGCGGCACTCCGCAGATGGAGCTTGCCGAAGCGATCGAGTCCAAGGATGCGAAGACCTGGACCGTCAAGCTCAGAAGCGGCGTTACCTTCCATGACGGCAAGCCTTTGACCGCCGACGACGTCATCTTCTCGCTGAAACGCCATCTCGATCCGTCGGTCGGTTCGAAGGTTGCCAAGATCGCCGCCCAGATGACCGGCTTCAGGGCAGTCGACAAACAGACGGTCGAGATCACCCTCGCTGATGCGAACGCCGACCTGCCAACCATCCTGTCGATGCATCACTTCATGATCGTCGCCGACGGCACGACGGATTTCTCCAAGGGCAACGGCACCGGCGCCTTCGTCCGGGAAGTCTTCGAGCCCGGCGTGCGCTCCGTCGGCATCAAGAACAAGAACTACTGGAAATCTGGCCCGAACGTCGATTCCTTCGAGTATTTCGCGATCAGCGATGACAGTTCCCGCGTCAACGCACTATTGTCCGGCGATATCCATCTCGCTGCCTCGATCAACCCGCGTTCGATGCGCCTTGTCGAGAGCCAAGGTGACGGTTTCGTCCTGTCGAAGACCACCTCCGGCAACTACACCAACCTCAACATGCGAATGGACATGGCGCCCGGCAACAAGCGCGACTTCATTGAAGGGATGAAGTACCTCGTCAATCGCGAGCAGATCGTCAAGTCGGCACTCAGGGGCTTGGGTGAAGTCGGCAACGACCAGCCGGTTTCCCCCGCCAACTTCTATCACAATGCCGACCTGAAGCCGCGCGCCTTCGATCCCGAGAAGGCGAAGTTCCACTTCGAGAAGGCGGGCGTCCTCGGCCAGTCGATCCCGGTGATCGCCTCCGATGCGGCGACTTCGTCGATCGACATGGCGATGATCATCCAGGCCTCCGCAGCCGAGATCGGCTTGAAGCTCGACGTCCAGCGCGTTCCGGCAGATGGCTACTGGGACAATTACTGGCTGAAGGCACCGGTCCATTTCGGCAATATCAACCCGCGCCCGACGCCTGACATCCTGTTTTCGCTGCTTTATACTTCGGAAGCCCCGTGGAACGAGAGCCAGTACAAGTCCGAGAAGTTCGACAAGATGCTGATCGAAGCGCGCGGCTCACTCGACCAGGAGAAGCGCAAGTCGATCTACGACGAGATGCAGGTCATGGTCGCCAACGAAGCCGGCACCATCATCCCGGCCTACATCTCCAACGTCGACGCGACCACCGCCAAGCTCAAGGGGCTGGAACCCAACCCGCTTGGCGGCCAGATGGGTTATGCCTTCGCGGAGTATGTCTGGCTCGAAGCCTGATGAAGCGATCGGCCGGGGGCATGCTGCGGTTCCTCTGCAAGGAAACCGCGAGCAGCCCCCGGACCGGTTTTTCGCTTCGTTGAATGTGGGTTCGAATGCCGAAAGGAAGCGCGCGTGAACAACCGTGTCCTATCGCTTGTGCTGAGCAGGCTGCTCATCGCCTTGATCACGCTGGTGATCGTCTCCTTCGCCGTCTTCTTCGCGACGACGCTCTTGCCCGGAGACACGGCGACGATCCTGCTCGGCCAGGCCGCCACACCGGAGGCCGTCGAAGGCTTGCGCAAGGCCATGCATCTGGACGAGCCGGCGGTCTTCCGATTCCTGCGCTGGATCGTCGGCCTCGTGCAGGGCGACCTCGGAACCTCCTACGCCAACGAGATGCCGGTCGCCGATCTGATTGCCGGGCGCTTCGTCAATACGCTGAAGCTTGCGGGCGTCACCGCGCTCTTCTCCGTGCCGATTGCGCTGACGCTCGGGATCAGCGCGGCGATGCTGCGCGGCTCGCTCTACGACCGCGCCGTTACGGTACTGACGATCGGCGTCATCTCGGTACCGGAGTTCATGATCGCAACCTCTGCCGTGCTGGTCTTCGCCGTCTATCTCAAATGGCTTCCGGCACTCTCCTTCGCCAACGAGGTTCACGGCCTGGCCGACATGCTCCGCATCTACGCCATGCCGGTGATCACGCTTACCTTCGTCATCTCGGCGCAGATGATCCGCATGACCCGGGCAGCGGTGATCGAGACGCTCAACACGCCTTATGTGGAGATGGCGCTGCTGAAGGGTGCCTCCCGCCCGCGCATCGTGCTTCGCCACGCGCTTCCGAATGCCCTGGGGCCGATCGTCAATGCCGTTGCGCTTTCGCTTTCCTATCTGCTCGGCGGGGTCATCATCGTCGAAACGATCTTCAACTATCCCGGCATCGCCAAGCTGATGGTGGATGCCGTGGCAACTCGCGACCTGCCGCTCATCCAAAGTTGCGCGATGATCTTCTGCCTCGGCTACCTGCTCTTGATTACGACGGCCGACATCATCGCCATCCTTTCCAATCCGAGGCTTCGATGACAATGACCACTTCGAGCACATCGACCACGACCACCCGAACCTCCGGAAGCCGGCTTGGCTACCGCTTCAACGTCATCGGCATCATAGGCCTTTCGGTTATTCTTTGCTGGGCACTTGTCGCGATTTTCGCGCCGCTGATCATTCCCTACCCGGTCGGTGAGATCGTCGACCTCGATTATTTCGGGCCGATGAGCAGCGACTTCTGGCTCGGTTCGGATTATCTCGGCCGCGACATGCTGTCGCGAATCCTGATGGGCGCCCGCTACACGGTCGGCATCTCGCTGGCCGCAGTGACGATCGCCTGTTTCTCGGGCGTTGTGCTCGGCATGATCGCCGCAGTTGCCGGCGGGTGGCTCGACACGCTTCTGAGCCGCTTCCTCGACGCGCTCAACTCGATCCCGAGCAAGCTCTTCGGGCTCGTGGTGGTCGCGGCCGTCGGGTCCTCCATTCCCGTGCTGATCCTGACGCTGTCGGTGATCTACATTCCCGGCGCCTATCGCTTCGCCCGGGCGCTCGCCGTCAATATCAACGCCATGGACTTCATCACCGTTGCCCGCATCCGCGGTGAAAGCACCCTCTATCTGATACGCTCGGAGATCCTGCCGAACATCGCCGGGCCGGTGCTCGCCGATCTCGGTATCCGTTTCGTCTTCATCGTGCTTCTGCTCTCCGGCCTGTCCTTCCTCGGCCTCGGCGTCCAGCCGCCCTATGCCGACTGGGGCGCGCTGGTGCGCGAAAACATCGGCGGCCTGCCCTTCGGCGCGCCGGCGGTGATCTTTCCCTCGCTTGCAATCGCCAGCCTGACGATCAGCGTCAACCTGCTGATCGACAACCTGCCGCAGAAAATCCGGGACCGCGCATAATGGCAAACCTCGTCGAAATCCGTGACCTGAAGGTCGAAGCCACCACCGATTCCGGGCGCCGGGTCGAGATCATCAAGGGGATCAGCCTGGACATCGCCGACGGCGAGATCGTCGCGCTGATCGGCGAGAGCGGCTCCGGCAAGACGACGATCGCCCTGACGCTGATGGGGTACGCCCGCCCCGGCTGCCGCATTTCCGGCGGCAGCGTTTCCGTCGCCGGCAAGAACATGGTGGCGCTCAGCGAAAAGGAGCGCGCCCGCGTCCGCGGCACCGAGGTAGCCTATGTGCCGCAATCGGCCGCCGCGGCCTTCAATCCGGCCGCCACCATCATGGACCAGGTGATCGAGATCACCCGCATTCATCATCTGATGTCGCCTGACGAAGCACGCGCCAAGGCGGTCGATCTCTTCCGGGCGCTGTCGCTGCCCGAACCGGAGACCATTGGCACGCGCTATCCGCATCAGGTCTCCGGCGGCCAGTTGCAGCGCCTCTCCGCCGCCATGGCCCTCATCGGCGACCCGAAGCTGGTGATCTTCGACGAGCCGACCACCGCGCTCGACGTGACCACCCAGATTGAGGTTCTGCGCGCCTTCAAGTCGGTCATGAAGGCGGGTGGCATTTCAGGCGTCTATGTCTCCCACGACCTCGCAGTGGTCGCCCAGATCGCCGATCGCATCGTTGTGCTGAAGGGCGGCGAGATGCAGGAGACCGGCACCACGGAAGAAATCCTCAGCGACGCCAAGCACCCCTATACGCGCGAACTCCTCGACGCCTTCGAGCCGAAGCCGCGCGGCGCAGTTGGTGCCGCCGAGCCTGCACCGGCGCCGCTTCTGAAGATCGACACGCTGGTCGCGGGTTACGGACCGCGCCAGGCCGACGGACTGCCGCTGGTGCGCGCCGTCAAGCAGGTCTCTCTCAAGGTCGAGAAGGGTCGCAATCTCGGCATCATCGGCGAATCCGGCTGCGGCAAGTCGACCCTTGCGCGCGCCATCGCCGGCATCCTGCCGGCGGTCGCCGGCAACATCGCCTTCGAGGGGCGCGAGCTCGGCCGCAGTGCCCGCGAGCGCTCGCGCGAGCAACTGCGCGAGATGCAGATCGTCTTCCAATATGCCGACACGGCACTCAACCCGGCAAAATCGATCGAGGACATCCTCGACCGCCCGCTCGCCTTCTACCACGGCATGGATCGAAGGGCGCGGAGCGCCCGCATCGACGACTTGCTCGACATGGTGCGACTGCCGCGCAACCTGCGCCATCGTCGGCCATCGGAGCTCTCGGGCGGGCAGAAGCAGCGCGTCAACTTCGCCCGGGCGCTCGCCGCCGAGCCGAAGCTCATCCTTTGCGACGAGATCACCTCGGCCCTCGACACCGTCGTGGCCGCCGCGATCATCGATCTCCTCAAAGAGTTGCAGCGCGAGCTCGGCCTCTCCTATGTGTTCATCAGCCACGACCTGTCGACCGTGCAGGCGATCTGCGACGAGGTCGTCGTCATGTATGCCGGCGAGAAGGTCGAGCAACTCGCCTCGTCCGAGCTCGCGAGCGGCGCGAAGCACCCCTATTCCAAGCTCCTCTTCGACTCCGTTCCGAAGCTCGACACCGGCTGGCTCGACGGTCTCGACCAGCGGCCGGACCTCACGCGCGCGTTCAGCAAGACGGGTTGACGCCCGACTATCAGGATTCGGCCGGCTGCCATCATCGGCCTTCCGGCCCTTCTCCCGTAAGCCAGCCAAGGAGACGCGTTGTGTTCGACGGCGGCGCTCGCGCCGTCGATCAGATCGTCGACGCCATTCGCCACAGGTCAGTCACCGACCTGAAGGGCGATCTGTTGAGAGGGGCAGTCCGCGGCCGCTTGAGCAGGCTCTAGCACCGGCGATGTATGATCCAGAGACCAGGACGCGAGATAACCGGAGATCTTCCAGAACAGGAGAGCTAAGGCGCCACCGACAATGCCGTCGCTTGCATAATGCCATCCGAGTTGGACTGACCCTATCGCAATGATGACCGCAAAGCCAGTTCCTGCCCAGCGAGGAAAATGCCCCATTCTCCAGGTCAGGCAGGCGATTGTGACGGCAAAGACGACGTGCAGACTCGGCATAGCAGAGATTCCGGAGATCGCTCCGGATTCACTCGTATAGGCTACCCAGAGGCCCTTCTGAGCAGTCAGTGCCCAGACCAGCCCCGTCTCGGAATTCACTTGCTCAAGGAGTTGCATCAGTGGGGCATAGGTCCGATCTCCGGTTAGTGGCTCCAGGAAGCATGGCCCCACCGATGAAAACGCGATCGCACAAATGTTGCCGGCAACGAGCCATCCGAGCAGCGCAGCAAACATAAAGCGTAAGCGCAGGAAATGATTGGAGGTCCACGCTGCCCAAACCAGGGAGCACGCAACGAGAATGAGCCACAGGTTGTAGAAGAAGTTTATAACGACGATGGCATAGGCGTTTCCAAAGGCCGCACTTGTCAGGACGTAGGGATCGACCCCGCCAAAAATCGCACGATCGACCTCAATCAGGACAGTATCCCAGGAGAACGGATTGATGGCAGGTATGGTCGACTTGATCGTCGCGAAGACGGTGATCATGCCAGTGAATATCACCATCGAGTGAAGCGCGTGGGCGTATCTATCGCCGCGGATCAAAACATCACGTATGTGCTTGATCAATGCAGCGGTGGGCTGCTCTCTCTGCTCGATCAGAAACCGGAGCACGGTCCATAGCAAATAACACGAAGCATAGACGAGCATAGCCGTCAACGACAGCCGAAGGTAGAATGTGCCCGTTCGGTAGTAAGGCTCGACTTCCAGGTACCAAGCCAGCCCGCACATCGAAGCGATGTGCAACAGTAGTATGAAGTGGGCAAGGCGGTAGTCGGCCTTTGTCCGACCCATTGCCGAAAGGAATGCTTTCATCAGAGTTCACCGCTTTATAATTTGTCCATCGTAAGCCTGTCGGTGGAACACTGCTGTCGGCCGCGCTGCATCCACCTGAGGGCTGCTTAAAGTTGCGTGCGGTATCACTCCGCCGCGGGGATATACTTTAGCGTTCAGGCAAAACCCGGCCGCAGAGCTATTACGCAAAGCGCGGCTGCGACCATGATGACGCCGTAGGGGATCTTGCGCGTCGCGCGAATCTCCTCCAGTCGCACCACCACCGAAAAGTGCGCCAGTTGCAGCGGCATCGGCAATTTAAGGATCAACAGTGCCGCGATGCCGCCAATCAGTAGGAAGATTGCGAAGGGCAGCATGCCGTGCCAGCCGATGAAAAGCCCGATCGGCAGGAAGAGCTTGGCGTCGCCGGCGCCGAAGAGCTTGAACGACCAGAGGCCGAAGCCAAGGGTGAAGAGCAGCAGGCCGGCTCCGACATCGCCGGCAATGCCGGACGAGGAGAAAAGTGCCGCGCCCACATCTTCGGCCGTCAGCAGCTGCAGCGCAGCATGAAGCGCATAGACGGCGATAAGGGCCAGCACGATTGCGTTCGGTATTTTCCAGAGTCGGAAATCGCTCCAGGCGGCATAAAGTAAAAGTAATACTGTTGCCACAATTAAAATGTTGATTTCTGCAATCATCTTTCTCGTACTCCATACACAGTCAAAATTGATTATTTTTAAGAAGATACCGAAGGGCTTCTAATCCCTTTGGGCTATATAACACCGAGTATATAATGCAGACAACGTCAATTCGATACCACTTTTCGCGCTTCAAATCCATAGATATTCGTTTATTATCTTAACCATAAGCAACGTCGGCGTGACACTGCTAAATATAATGATTGACGATCCAGAGATTAACAGTTTATTAATTATCGCAGTCGGGGAGATGGTCTCAACGGCAACGCGGCCCGGGGAATTTTGCGGCACGCGAAGTATATTTGAAAAGGATTTCTCGATGAAAGCTTTTGTAGCTAAGGTATCTGCTTTTGCGCGGGAAGAAGATGGTGTTGCGCTGACCGAATATCTTATTCTCCTCGCCCTGCTCGTCGGCGGCGTGATCACGGCCGTGACCACTGCGGGCGGGAATCTCAGCGCCGCTTGGGAGACCTGGGGGTCGTGGTGGACCGGTGAAGTATCGGCTCCTGCGGTCACTCCGTAAAGTTTCATTCAAGCTAAGGAGGGGTTTGTTAACCCCTCCCAACTTTTTTAATTATTTGCAAAGTATATTTTTAATCACGTATGGAGTATCGGCGATGCGTTCTTCGACGGTCACCAGTCTTGCTGTCGCCATTTTACTTGCTTCTGCGGCGGTCTTCGGGACCCGTACTTATCTCGCGGACCAGCAGGCACGGCTTGCTGCCGCCAATTCCAAGAAGGCGCCGGAACAAACGCTCGTGGTTGCTGCCAAGCCCATGCGCTTCGGCGATCGGGTTTATGGGGACAACCTAAAAACAATCCCCTGGCCGACGGGTGAACAGCCGCAAGGTTCGTTCCAGACCATCGAGGCAGTCATCGGGGACAAGGACGAGCCGCGCTATGCCATGGAGGCGATCGACCCCGGCGAGCCGGTGCTCTCGTCCAAGATTACCGGGACCGGAGAGCGCGCCACTTTGTCCGCAGCGCTCGACCAGGGAATGAAGGCCGTTTCCATTCGCGTCAACGACGTGCTGGGCGTCGCTGGTTTCGTAAGACCGGCAGATCGCGTCGATGTTCTGCTGACCCGGGTCGTCCGTCGACAGAACGGTAGCGACCAGACCTATGTCGATGTTCTGCTCCAGGGCGTGAAGGTGCTGGCGGTCGACCAGACCGCCGACGAGCGCAAGGACGAACCTTCCATCGTCAAGACCGTCACCTTCGAGGTGACGACCGACGAGGCGCAGCGCCTGACGCTGGGGGCGAGCATCGGCACGCTGTCATTGACGCTGCGCAATATCGCCTCGTCCAATGTCGAGCAGACGCGGCCGATCACGGTTGCCGATCTTGGCGGCGGACTGATCTCCGCCGACCTCAGCGCGGATGTCGCGAAAGATGGCGACGAGCTTGGAAGCCGGATCGATTCCGTCGAAGACAAAATGAAACAACCTGTTAAAGAAAAACAGGTACAGATTGCAGAGCGAAAAGCAGAACCACTCTTGCCCGTAGAGCCAAAATGGGCCACGGTCGGCGTCTGGAACTCGACGAAGCGCGAAGAGCACCGAGTCGGCATGATCCAGTGAAGCGAGGGGAGCGGCTTTGCCCGCAGGCGCTGTGGCTGAACGAGGAGCGGAGGCTGAAGCGGGAATGTCCAGGGAACTCATGAAGGGGGCGGCAAGAGCCGGAACCCTCGCGGCGGTAGCTGCGGCAATAATTGCCTATGGTGGCGGGGCACCCGGTGTTGTGGGTCCCGCCGAGGCTCAGGAAAAATTCATAAGCCTTACCGGTTCGGTCCAGCAGGTGACGCTGGCGCCAAACGACACGATAACGGTCAGGACCGGCAAGCCCTTCGGCGACCTGGTTATCGGCAGCGCCGAGATGATCGACGTGGTGCCCCTTTCCGACCAGTCGCTGTTCATCCGCGGCAAGCAGACGGGTGCTACTAATATCTCCGTCTATGACGACAATAAGGCGCTTGTCGGCGTTATCGACGTGCGGGTCGCCGCCGATTTCAGTGAAGTTGCTTCCGCGATCCGCTCCACGGCACCCTCCGCACAGGTGCGGGTGTTCAACTCCAACGATCGCATTCGCCTGACGGGGACGGTTCGCGATGCGGTCGAACTGCAGCGGGTGATGGAAATCGCCCAGTCCTATTCCGAAGCACCTGTCCTGAACCAACTGCGTGTTGCCGAATCGCAGCAGGTGATGCTGGAAGTTCGAGTAATCGAAGCCTCGCGCCAGACCGGCCGCGACCTTGGCATCGGTTGGTCCGGCCAGGGCAGGAACGGCATCGGCAAGGCGACGACTAGTCAAGGCATTACCGTCGACGATGATGGTAATCTCGCTCGAACGCTGGGAGACGCCGCGGGTGCCGCGACCGGCATGCAGCCCTTCGGCCAGCTGATTGCCAAGGTGCTTGAAATTTCCGGCGGCCAGATCGACATCGTCATCAACGCGCTCGAGCAGAAGGGCCTGGTGCGCCGGCTGGCGCAGCCGAACCTGATCGCCATGAGCGGCGAAACCGCAAGCTTCCACGCCGGCGGCGAAGTCCCGATCCAATCGACTGTCGCGAATGGTGCGACGCTTGCAACCGAGACCGACTACCGGCCTTTCGGCGTGCGGCTCACCTTTTCGCCGGTGGTGCTCGATGGCGGGTTGATCAGTCTCAAGATCGAACCTGAAGTCTCCGAAATCGACCCTTCGATCAGCGTCAACGGCAATCCCGGCTTCATCTCGCGCGCTGCAAGCACGACGGTCGCGCTGCGTGACGGCCAGAGCTTTGCGATGGCCGGCCTGCTGCAATCGGTCAATGCCAAGGACGTTCAGCAATTGCCGTGGCTGGGACAGGTTCCCGTGATCGGCGCACTGTTCCGCTCGACGAGCTTCCTGAAAAGGGAGTCGGACCTGGTCATCGTCGTCACCCCGCATATCGTGCGGCCGTCGAAGCCCGGCGAAGACCTCTATAGCCCGCTCGAACAGACGCGTTCGTCCAACGACGTCGAGCTGTTCGCCCTCGGCATTCTCGAGGTGGACAAGGACATGCTGCGCCGCTTCCGCAATGGCGAAGGCGTTAAGGGCCCATATGGCCATCGTCTCGATCTCGACGTGGGAGGCGAAGTTGTCCTTTCCAAGAAGTAAGCGCGCTTTCCTGGTCATCGCCGCCGCCGGCCTTCTCTCCGGCTGCGCCGATTATCTGAACCATCGTGATTCGATCACCTTCGGGCTCGGCAATGCGGTAGAGGCCAACAAGGGCATCCACACACAGGATCCGTTCCCGCGGGCGGCGTACAACACCCAGATCGCCAGCGACGGCAAGGTGATCTATCGCGCGATCGGTGGCTATCAGGGCGGAAGACAATCGAGCGCGCCGCCGCCATCAGCGGTGATCCTGCCGGTTGCCACGCCGCCGAACGGAGCAGCCAGGTAAACTGGACAATATTGAAGAAACGGCAAGCGAGCCGGAAGAAATGGGAATAGAAATACCGAGTTGACAGTGATCTTGCGTCGGACGGACCCAAGATCATCAGATGATACGAAGTTTAATAGATTTTATTAGCTTGAGGCGCGGGATGCGAGCGAATTTCCGCTCATGATTTTCCAAGGTCCCGTTCTCGTTTTTTAAGCATGTCGTTGCCCCGAGCGCGCTGCGTGATTTGGGCGACGCATCAGAGTCTCGGCGGATGAACCGCCGTGATCCGAGGAGCATGCCGATGTTGTTGCGTAAGGCTATTAAACGCTTCCTGGATGACAATCGTGGCTACGTCATCGCCTTGACGCTGATTTCCATGCCACTCCTGCTCGGTTTTTCGCTGCTCATCATCGATGTCGGGCGGACAGGCAACCTCCACACCGACCTGCAGAACGCGGTCGACGCGATGGCACTCGCCGGCGCCCGTGAACTTGACGGCCGTGATGACGCCATTCCGCGCGCGAAGACGGCAATCGAGAAGCTTACCAATAGCGCCGCCTTCGGCGGTGGCGGGACCGGCATGTCGCTCGGCTCGTACAAACCGGTTGTCTATGACGCGGCCAAGATAGATGATCCGGACGACCCGAACACTGTAGAGGTTCACTTCCTGAAGAGCATCCCCGCGCAGGATGATGACGAAATCGATCTCGGGACGATGGAGACCTTCAACTCCAACGAGGCCTCCTACGCTTATGTCGTCGCCAAACCGCAGGAAATGACTCCGGTTTTCCCGATCCCAGTCATTCCTCATAGCCCCGGCGACAAAACTCCCATCACTGCCGATGAAGTCGATCGGGTCAAGATCAACGTGTCCGCCGACGCCGTTGCCGTCTATCGTGCCAGTGCCTGCGATGTTACACCGATATACATCTGCAACCCGTTTGAGCCAGCCGGCAACACAAGCCCCGCCGCCAACGAGACAGCCGCGGAGGCGCTTCACACGAACTTCGCAGCCGGCAACCTGTACGGCCGTCAGATCGAGCTTCACAGCACGTCCTCATCGGCGCCGGGACCCGGAAATTTCGGCTTCCTGGCGACCTATGGCAACGGCGCGAACGTGCTTGCCGAGGCGCTGGCAACTGGTTCGCCGGGCGTGTGCTACAAGCAGGACGCATTGGAGACGAAGACCGGGGCGATGGCCGGACCGGTCGAGGCGGGGCTCAACACGCGTTTTGGAATGTATTCAGGGTCATTCGGGAACGCACGCGATGACGGTCGCTACCGGCCTGCCGCGAATGTGCGCTCGGCCCAGAACCAGACGGGCGGCGCCAACAAGATCTGCGGCGAATACAACCCGATTATGAGCGGAAGCACCGTCGGCGACGTGACCCAGGCGGTGCCGCTCGGCTACGGCGCTTCGATGACCTCGCTTGCCGGCGGCAAGATCAGCAGCGGCAACGACTGGCAGTACGGCAGCTACTGGAACGTCGCCCAGGGGACTGCCGCTCCTTCCGTCAGCACGATCCTGAGCAATCATTCGAGCTACCCGTCGCCAACCGGCTCTCCGTCGCAGCCCTCCGCCTACGACGTTTACCGCTACGAACTCAACAACTCCGCACTGGTCAATCACGCCTCGACGAGCGGCGAGACGGGCGTGCCGCGGACAGGCGGGCAGTGCTACAAAGGCCCAGACCTTTCGAACTACACGAGCGGCGACTACGGCGACCGGCGCGAAATCTTCGCCGCCATCGTCAACTGCGGGTATGAAAACGCCGTCGGTCACCTGAACGGTCACAAGCAGACGCAGGCCGTCGCTTTCGCCCGTATGTTCCTGACCAAGCCGGCGATCAAGGCAGGCAGCGAGCGATTTCTCTCGCTCGAGATGATCGACATAACGGGCAAGGGTGGCCGTGGCACGCTCGATGAGTTCCTGCGCGAAGAAGCGGAGCTGGTGCGATGAACGCGTTTAGAAGATTCCTTCGACGTCGGCTGCCGTTCCATTTCTGGTTGAGCGAAGAGGCGGCTGTTCTGACAGAAACGATCATCGTGGTGCCATTCGTCACCGTGTTCGCAGCGGGAATCCTGGAATTCGGAAATCTCTTCTGGGAGCGGATGCAGATCGATGCCGGATTGCGAGATGCCGGGCGCTATCTGGCGCGCTGCCGTCCAACGTCGCCGACCTATGCTTCGACCTGCTCGCAAACGACGGCGAAACTGATCGCCTTCTATGGAACGCAGAGCCCGGCAGAGGGCGCGGTCCTGCGCGTACCTGGCTGGGGCCCCAACCTCACCGATATCACAGTCAACGCGGTCGGTGGCGACGGAACGTTCACGATCGAAACCGCACATCTCTACCAAGCCTCACCGCTTTTTGGCTGGCTCGGCATTGGCGCCATCACCATCAGTGCCTCGCATGAAGAGAGGTATATGGGATGGTAGCCTCTCGTTTCTTCAAACCTTTCAGGCAGAACGAAAGCGGCGTTGCCCTCACCGAGGCGCTGATCACTTTCCCCATCGTGCTCCTGATGTTCGCAGCCTTCATCGAATTCGGCTACGCGATGTCGCAATGGAACCTGACCGTCAAGGCACTGCAATTTGGCGCCAGGCTCGCGGCTGTTTCCGACCCGCTCAGCAGTGACTTCGACGAGGTGTTTCCGACCGAGGCCAACGACCCGCTCGACAATGGCGACGCAACGCCAGACGATGCGACGATTTCGTCCACTTGCGGCCCAAATCTTGTGAACTGCAATGTCTCCGCGCTGAACCGCATCGTCTATGGGTCTACTACTGCGACTAAGTGCCAACCTCGCGGGACCCCTGGAATCCGCTTTGCGTTGTGCCACATCAACTCGCGGATCAATATCGGCAACATCGCCGTCACCTATCAGCGTTCCGGGCTCGGCTACTGGGGGCGGCCCGAGGGGCCGGTTCTGACCATGCGCATGGAGGTTCGCGATATGCAAACTCCTACGCTCCTCCTAGGCGGGCTGCTGGGGATTAACAACATCACCGTGCCTGCTCACCCGGTGACAATCACGACTGAAGACCTGCAAACATGCTCTACATGCTAAGTCTTTGATATTGCGTGAGGAAGAGACATGACAGCGCATATGAACTTCGTAGCGACCACTAAGATCCTTGTTCTATCCGATGACGCGGCGGCCGCAAGCTTCATGCTCGACACCTTCGGATCGCTTTCGCGCTACGACGTACGGCACCTGGCTTTGAAGGCGCTCGGCGAGAAGGGTCGCGTCGACCCGACGCAGTTCGACATGATCGTTCTGGACGTCGACAACGGCGATGTCCTGCAACAGCCGGAGCTAATCGCCTTCCGAACGAACAACCGCAACATTCCGCTCGTCGTCGTCTCCGAGGAGCTCGCGGATGACAGGCTGCGGCTTCTGTTCCGCCTGAACGGCAACGACTGGCTGAAAAAGCCGCTGGATCGCCGTGCGCTGATCGACATGATCTCCTTGCACGCGCCGACAGCCGGCGCGAGCGACAGCCGCGTCCATGCCGTCGTCTCGGCAGTCGGCGGCGCCGGCGCTAGCGTGATCGCCTCCTCGCTCGCCCATGTGCTGGCGCAGCCGACGAAGAATTCCTCGCCGCGAGTCAATCTTTTCGACCTTGACTTTTCGTCCGGGTCGCTCGGGCAATATCTAAACCTCGCCAACGACTACGATCTGGTGCCGGTTATTGCCAATCCATCAAGGGTCGACGTCGAATTCGTAGATCTAGTGCGCAAGCGCCATTCGGGCGGCTTTTCCCTGCTGTCCTTCAAGCAGCCGTCCGTCCTCCTCTCGCCCAAGGGGGCTGAACTGGTGCTGCGCATGCTCGATGTCGTCGCCTTCGAGAGCGACCAGACCATCCTGGACGTGCCCTACTACCAGACGCCATGGAAGGATGACGTGCTCGGATCCGTCAACAGCATTACGATCGTCAGTGAAATGACAATTCCGGCGCTTCACCAGGCAAAGGATCTGTTCCTCAATCTCACGCGGCTGCGTGGCAGTTCCGATTCCATTTTCGTCGTCATCAACAAGCACCGCAGCAGCCTGTTCAGCCTGGGGCTACGCCGGCAACAGGTCGACAAGGTGTTCAAGGAAACCCACGCGCATCTCATCGACTATGACTGGGAAACGCTGAGCGAGGCACTCAACCGCGGCGTGCTGCCATTCGAGGTCAATGCCCGCTCCCACTTCTGCCGCGGTGTCGGCAAACTTGGAGCGCTCGTACGATGAATGCGCGCGCGCAGGAAAGCAGGATGCCAGGGCGACAGGGGAGATGGCGGAGCTGGATGATTTGCGCAGTGCTGGTCCTTGGCCTGGTTGACCTTGCCGACGAAGCAGTGGCCAAACAGCAGGTGCCGCGAAGCCTCGGGCCGAGCTCGGCAACCATTGTGACCGCAGAGCAGAGCCACCCGCCGGGCACCATTGTCGTTCGCAGCGACAAGCGGACCCTCGATCTCGTTCTCTCGCGTGATCGTGCTCTCCGCTACCGGATCGGGGTCGGCCGCGACGGCTTCCGTTGGAACGGCGTCGTGAAGGTCGGAAAAAAGGCCGAATGGCCCGACTGCGGCCGCCCGCC
>NZ_AUTC01000158.1 GCF_001461695.1 Sinorhizobium fredii USDA 205
CCACTGGAAGCGCGCGGGCACCGTTCTCCTGCTGCCGGCTTCGCCAAGGGCTTACGGACACTCGACACATTCCTGGCAGATGCCGTACCCGTCGGGGTCGTCTCCCATTGGGCGCTGACAATACGAGCACCGCATGCTTCCCTTCACAGCGCATCTTTTGGGCTCAGGCGGGATTATCTCGACCGCCTCCTGATCCAATTCCACGGTGTCGGTTTCCATCTTTTTCCTCCGATGCGACCGGCAACGTTTACAGGCGCGCGAGCAGCAAGATATCGGTGCCGCCGGCGTTCGATCTCGACGCGTTCTCTTTTGCAGATGTCGCAGATGTCATCGAATTCGGCGCCGGCAATGCCGGCGACGCGGATTGTCTCGCGGTTGCGCACGACGGTCGGCTCGCTGCCGTCGATCACTGCCCCCATCGCGAGTTCCGGCTCCCGGGGTACCCCGATCTTGCGCACTAACTAGCAGAAGGTCGAGGGGGCGCGCCGAGATGGCTTGCGACCTCGGCCGCGACAGGCACGGCCCACGTGGCAGCGCGAGCACAACGACGTCTTCGCCCCGAAAATGTTCGAGCGCCTTCGCCAACTGTTTTCCAGCCTCAGTACGGTTCGAGAAACGCACGCGCCTATCTCCGTTCCTGTTCGACTTCGCGCTGACGGCAGTAGTGACCGAACCACTCCGCTGCGGCGGCGGCCACCGCATCGAGCGCTCCCGGTTCCGAGAACAGGTGGGAGGCGCCCGGAACAATCTGCAGCTTCTTGGAACCGGCAAGCATCGCCAAGGCTGCCCGGTTCAACCCGAGAATGTCACGATCCGATCCCCCCACGATTAGGAGCGTCGGCATCCTGACCTCTTCGAGCGCCCCCGCGAGGTCCGGGCGACCGCCTCGCGAGACCAGTGCAGACACCTGGTCGCCGAGCTCGGCCGCCGCTTGAAGAGCCGCAGCTGCGCCGGTGCTCGCGCCGAAAAGACCGATTGGCAGCCCTCGAGTCCAATTGGCAGTCGAGGCCCACTTGCATGCACTAACCGTCCTCTCGGCCAGAAGCGGGATATCGAAAACATTGGCGCGATTTTCAGCTTCCTCTTCACTGAGGAGGTCGAAAACCACGGTTGCAAACCCCTGCTCCCGCAACGCTTCCGCAACATAAACGTTGCGCGCGCTGTTGCGGCTGGAACCACTGCCATGAGCGAAAACGATGACTCCGCGCGGGTTTGGCGGAAGGCGAAGGCGACCCGGCAAGCCGTGCGGCGCGATCTCGATATCGATGACTTCGGATCTGTTGATTGTTGTCTGCGCAGTGCCGGATGTCATGGCTCGCCTCTTCAAGAAGGAAATGCGATGGCTTCACAGAAACAGTTGCAGTGTTGCACAACGTCGCAGAATGACTTTGATCCTGCTCAATCCACGTCGGCAACGGCTGCCAATACGAGGGCAAGGAACGGAGAGAGCCGCACAAGCCCATGTCGGCGCGTCGTAGCGATGCGCTCAGCAAGCCGCGACAGACGATCTTTGACCATAATCAATGCTGCCCGCCCGCATTCCGGTCATTCTTGGTTTGAGGAGAAGGAGGCGGTAATGGCAGCGGGTATCGACATCGGGAGTGACAAACAGCGGTCGTCGCCGAACCTTGCTGACTATGACGCAGTCCGGCATGGCTTTGTCTGGCCCACGCCGGAGGAGACTTTCGGTCGCCGCGTTGACGCGCCCGGCTGCTTCAATATCGGCTACGAAGCGACCGATCACCATGTTGCCGCTGGACGTGGCCGGCGTATTGCCGTGCGCTCGATCGCTGCGGAAGGTCTGGCGACGACATTGACGTATGCAAGGCTTGCGGAAGACAGTGCCCGTTTTGCCAATGCGCTCGCCGATCTGGGGATTGTGCCGGGCGAACGCGTCTTCACCCTTCTCGGTCGCGTGCCGGCACTTTACATCGCTGCCCTCGGAACCTGGAAAAGAGGTGCCGTGTTCAGTCCCCTTTTCTCCGCCTTCGGCCCGGAGCCGATCAGGGCGCGCATGCAGATAGCGGAAGCGAGGGCGCTTGTTACCACTGCGCGACTGTTCGAGCGTAAGGTGAAGCCGGTACTTGGTGACCTGCCGAGCCTGAAGACGATCATCCTGGTCGGCGGCGGCGATGGTGGGGTGGATTTCGATTTGGCGCTCGCCGGACAGCCGAACACTTGCGACATCGCCCCAACCCGTGCAAATGATCTCGCAGTCATCCATTTCACCAGCGGCACCACGGGGCGGCCGAAGGGAGCAATGCACGTGCACGGCGCGGCCGTCGCCCACAAGCTGACGGCGGCCTACGCGCTGGACCTGAAACCGGACGACATCTTTTGGTGCACCGCCGACCCCGGCTGGGTGACGGGCACCTCCTACGGCATCATTGCGCCGCTCCTGATCGGCTCTACGCTCATCTCAGACGAGGAGGAATTCGACGCTGAAAGATGGTACGTCAATCTCGAGCGTGAGCAGGTGACCGTCTGGTACACCGCCCCCACGGCGGTCCGCATGCTCATGAAAGCCGGCAACGACCTACCGCAGCGGTACGACCTCAGCCGCCTACGCCTGATCGCCAGCGTCGGCGAGCCGCTCAACCCCCAAGCGGTGATCTGGGGGCGCGATGTCCTGAAGCGGCCGATCCACGACAACTGGTGGCAGACCGAGACGGGCGGCATCATGATCTCCAATTTTCTGTCGATGCCGATCAGGCCGGGCTCCATGGGTCGGCCGGTTCCAGGAATTGAAGCGGCTGTGGTGAGGCGTGAGACCTCCGGTGCCGTGACTTTTGTCGAAACGCCGGGCGAGCAGGGTGAACTGGCGCTGAAGGCGGGATGGCCGTCGATGTTCACCGGCTACCTTCATGAGGAGGAACGCTATAAAAAGTGCTTCGTCGATGGCTGGTATCTCACGGGCGATCTCGTTAAGCGCGACACCGACGGCTATTACTGGTTCGTCGGTCGCGCGGACGACGTCATAAAGTCCGCCGGACATCTGATCGGCCCTTTCGAGGTCGAAAGTGCTTTGCTGGAGCATCCCGCCGTGGCCGAGGCCGGCGTGATCGGCATTCCGGATCCGGTTGCGATGGAGGTGGTCAAGGCGTTCGTGGCGCTTCGCCCCGGCTACACGCCCGACGAAACCTTGCACAAGAATCTGCTCGCCCATGCCCGCAAGCGGCTCGGGCCTGCCGTCGCGCCCCGCTATATCGACTTCTGCGGCAGCCTTCCGAAGACCCGGTCCGGAAAGGTGATGCGGCGGCTCCTGAAGGCTCGTGAGCTCGGCCTGCCTGAAGGCGACACCTCGACGCTTGAGGTGGAGAAATGAGGAACATAGCTGATGATCGCGTCCACCTGACCCGCGAGCATGCCTTCGAGCTGTTGCGCCAGATGACGCGCATCCGCCGTTTCGAGGAAAAGTGCGCCGAGCTCTATACGCAGGAGAAAATCCGGGGCTTCTTGCACCTCTACATCGGCGAGGAGGCAAATGCCGTCGGTGTGATCTCTACGCTTTCGGAAGACGAGGCCATCGTCGCAACCTATCGGGAGCATGGCCATGCCCTGGTGCGCGGCCTTCCGATGAACGAAGTGATGGCCGAAATGTTCGGAAAGGCGGCCGGCTCCAGCCGCGGCCGCGGCGGTTCCATGCATATCTTCTCCGCGCGCCACCGCTTTTTCGGCGGCAACGCGATTGTCGCAGGCGGGCTGCCGCTCGCCGTCGGCCTCGCACTCGCCGACAAGATGGTGGGAATCGAACGGGCGACCTGCTGCTTTTTCGGGGAGGGAGCGGCCGCGGAAGGCGAATTCCACGAGTCGCTGAACCTCGCAGCCCTTTGGCACCTACCGGTGCTCTTCGTCTGCGAGAACAATCTCTATGCCATGGGCACGGCCCTTGCCCGGTCGCAATCCAACCCTTCCATCAGCGAACGCGCCGCCGTCTACGGTATTGAATCGGAAGCGGTCGACGGGATGAATGTCGTGGATGTCGAAGCGGCGGCGCGCCGCGCCGTTCATGCTGTTCGCCGGGGCGAGGGTCCGCGCTTCATCGAAGCCATGACCTATCGCTTCCGCGCGCACTCGATGTTTGATCCAGATCTCTATCGCGAGAAGGCGGAGATCGAGGAATGGAAGAAGCGGGATCCAATCATGCTGTTCGCTGACTGGGCCTTGTCCGCCG
This sequence comes from Sinorhizobium fredii USDA 205, assembly GCF_001461695.1. GTDB lineage: Bacteria > Pseudomonadota > Alphaproteobacteria > Rhizobiales > Rhizobiaceae > Sinorhizobium > Sinorhizobium fredii. Next base: position 4,175 of record NZ_AUTC01000158.1, read on the forward strand.
GTATCCTTCACCAGGACGACCGACAGGAGATCGAGGCGGGTGTCGCGCAGGAAATCGACGCTGCCGTCGCTTTCGCCGAAGCGGCGGATTGGGAGCCGGTCGAGGACCTTGTGAAAGACGTCATCTCGCCGCCGGAGACCGTGCCATGACCACACGCCGCATGACCTATCGCGAAGCCGTGCGGGAAGCGCTGCGAGAGTCCCTCACCAGGGACAAGCGCGTCTTTCTCATGGGCGAGGACGTCAACCGCTATGGCGGCGCCTATGCCTGTTCGCTCGGTCTGCCCGCCGAGTTCGGCGACGAGCGCATTCGCGATGCGCCGCTCTCGGAATCCGCTTTCGTCGGCGCTGGTATCGGAGCCGCTCTCGGTGGCATGCGCCCGATCGTGGAAATCATGACGATCAATTTCAGCCTGCTGGCGCTCGACCAGATCGTCAACAGCGCCGCGACGCTCCGGCATATGTCGGGCGGACAATTCTCGGTGCCGATCGTCATCCGCATGGCGACGGGTGCCGGACGCCAGCTTGCGGCGCAGCACTCGCATAGCCTGGAGGGCTGGTACGGCCACATTCCCGGCATCCGGGTTCTGGCGCCGGCGACCGTCGCCGACGCGCGCGGCATGCTCTGGCCCGCCCTGATGAATCCCGATCCCGTGGTCATCATGGAACATGCGACGCTCTACAATGAAGAAGACGAACTCCCGACCGAAGGTGACATGTCCGTCGATATCGGCAAGGCGGCGAAGCGACGCGAGGGCGCCGATGCGACCGTGATCGCCCACAGCGCCTGCGTCAAGAAAGCACTGGACGCCGCGGACATGCTCGCCAGCGAAGGCATTAATTGCGAGGTGATCGACCTTAGAATCCTGCGTCCGCTCGATGATGAGACAATCATCGCCTCGGTCAGGAAGACGCATCGCGCCATCATCGTCGACGAAGCCTGGCGCAGCGGCAGTCTTGCGGCGGAGATTTCCAGCCGCATCACAGAGCAGGCCTTCTACGATCTCGATGCCCCGGTGGCGCGGGTCTGCGGCGCAGAGGTGCCGATCCCCTATCCGAGGCATCTCGAACTCGCGGCGCTTCCTCAGCCGCAGTCGATCGCCGCTGCCGTCAGAAAGGCGATGCGACGATGATCGAGTTCAAGATGCCGTCGCTTGGCGCCGATATGGAAGCCGCAACACTGGTCGAATGGTTCAAAGCGCCGGGCGATCGCGTCGAACGGGGCGACATCATCGCGCTCGTCGAGACGCAGAAGGGCGCGATCGAGATCGAGGTCTTCAATGAGGGCATCATCGGCGAGCAGCGGATTCAGCCGGGACGAAAGGTTCCTGTCGGCACCGTGCTTGCAACGATCGTTGGCCCCGCGGAAGAGGAAGCATCTATTCCCGCCGTGAAGACGACCAAGCCGGTCGAACCGAGACCACAAGAGCGACTCACGAGAGCTGAAGAGGCGCCGGCCCCGGCAACACCGCCTTCCTTGCGGATCACGCCCGCCGCACGTCGGCGAGCCGCCGCCCTCGGCATATCGCCAGAGAGCTTGGCCCCCGGGTCTGACGGCATCATCGGACTTGCACAGGTGCCCACGGGTCCTGAACGAGCGCACCGCCGTGGGGCAGGCCTCGACCTCGACGAGATGCGCAAGGCGATCGGTGCTGCCATGGTCCGCTCCCACCGCGATATTCCGCATTACTGGGTCATGCACGCGATCGACGCCACCCCGCTCTTCGAATGGCTCGAGACACAGAACGCCATTCGTCCGATGGAAAGACGGCTCCTTTACATCGCACCGCTGATGAAGGCAGTGGCACTGGCGCTGAAGCAAGTGCCGGAGCTTAATGGTCATTATAAGGATGGCGTCTTCCGGCCGTCGCCAGCTGTGCATATGGGGCTTGCGACCGCGTTGCGCGGCGGCGGGCTGATCGCACCGGCGATCCGCGACGCCGATTCAAGAACCGTCGACGAACTGATGGACGTGATCGCCGAGCTTGTGCCTCGGGCTCGGCTCGGCCGGCTGCGCAGCTCCGAGATGACCGACGGCACGGTCACCCTGAGCAATCTCGGCGAAGGTAATGCCGACAGTGTCTTTCCGCTCATCTACCCGAACCAGGTGGCGATTGTCGGCTGCGGGACAGCATGCCCTCGCCCCTGGGTCGTCGGCAATGCCGTAGCCATTCGCCAAGTAATCCAGGTGACGCTCGCCGGCGATCACAGAGTGAGCCACGGTCGGCATGCGGCTCAGTTCCTCACCCGCCTGTCCGAACTCCTTGCACATCCGGAGGGTCTATGACCGATGCCGAGCTCTCCGACCTCGTGGCGAGGTCCCTCTATGCAGTTGCTCCGGATGTCGAAGGCGAGCCCATAGATCCGAACAAGTCGTTTCGTGCGCAATTCGAGATCGACTCGATGGACTTCCTGAACTTCGTCATCGGTCTGCACAAGGCGACAGGCGTCGAGATCCTCGAACAGGATTATCCGGACCTGCAAACGCTTTCGGGCGCGGTGGCCTTTCTGCGTCAGAGGCTGCCGTGATCCGGTTCCAGCCTGCACTGGCACGCCAATCGTTTTTGACAAATCCTGGGCGTTCTACGCAGTCGGGTGCCGGTTGTCGCAACGGCATCGAGCAGGCGCGAGAGCCGCACCTCCCCTTCCGGCCCGTCAACCTCGGCGGCCACGCTGGCGGTCCCTCGCCCGGTACGAACGAACTGATCGTAAAATGACGCCAAGTCAATCTCGCGCATGCCTGCCCTGGCCGGCCGAGGCCCGATTTCATCCTCGACGGTTACGGTCAAGACCCAGCCGTCGGAGGCCGGTACCGGAGCGATTTCGAGCGTGGCAACAGTTGCGATTTCGGTCAGGTCCTCGCGCTCCTCATCTCCAAGGCGCGCGTCGTCAAGAGGGATCGCCCGGTGCTCGGACGTCCGGCTGGCGGCGATCCGGAACTTGCACGGTGTGGCGTGATCCTCGTCAGTGATCCAGCGGACGATCTGCTCCGGGTCGATATCGACGGCATAGGGCTCCATCTCCGATATCCTCCAATCAAGCGGGGGTTTTGCGACGGGGTCGTTCCCAACTCCTGTAGCATTTGCCACCTCCCCTATGAGACATCTTCAAAACGGTAGCAGGCCTCGGGCAAGGCTCAATGATGCGGCTCAAAGCTGAGCAGGTTCCATAAAGTGTCCCACGGTTTTGCGATCAGAACCTGCGGCAAACAAACGAATCCAAGCCGCCGACAAGCGCTACGATCCGACCTCGATCTCGTTGATGACGTCATCGACACTGAATACGAACCAGGCATCCGCCTCGGCGGCGGCGCGGATCGCTTCAGTTTTCGTCCATCCGGTCAGGCGAACGACGCGGCGGCGAACGCCGACCCGGACCTGCGCAGCATCGACCAGAGGGTCCTTCTCCAGCGCCAGACGCACGGCCTCTTCGACGAGGATCGGTGCATCCTGTTCCGGCGGCGTGACGGCAATTCCGTTGATGACGTCGCGACTACCCGGGATCCACCATGCCAACACGCCCGCGAGCCGCTTCGAGGCGAGGCTTGCGAGCGCCCGTTGAGCGTGACGACGCCATCCTGGACCTCGAACGCGATCTCGCCGTCTCTCGTGGCGCCGCGGACCTCCCTGGCGCCCTTGCCATCCCACTCGGTGATGCGCAGCCCCTCGAAAGCTGGCTCCCGTACCAACACCTTTCGCAGGTGATCGCGAATGCCGTTGTCGCTCATCGGGACCGCAGGCCGCACGCGAATCCGGTCGACGAGGCCGTTGAGGTCGGGTATCGCTGCAACGCGCTCGAGCGCTAGCCGCTTCTGCGCCACCGTTTCGACCTCTCCCTCAAGGAGTGCCGCCCCATCCGGCTCCATCCGAATGAGGTCGAGCTTGAAAGTGGGACCGAGGCGCGGTTCGCTGCGCAAGGCGGCAAGCGCACGCCGGACCAGCTCCGAATTCTCCATGGCATCCTCCCGGTTCAGCGCTCGTCCTCGCGCGCCCCAGCTCGTCGGACGTCAAATCCTCAGCTTTCGAGACGGCATTCATAGAGGGCCTTGACGAGCTGATCATGCAGATCCGGATTTTCCACGATCATTGCGACCAATTCGGCGATGTCGCGCGATTCAGCATCCGACAGGCCGCGCTCGAAGGTCTTCGCCGAGAGGTTCCCCTGCCCGACGCGCATCAGCGCGTAGAGCTCATAGAGCGCCGCCCCCGGAAGCCGGTTGATCGCAGCCTTGAGAAAATCGCGTTGCGACGTACCAACGGGAAGGTCCTCCAGGCCGAGGCTCGCCAATGTGTCGTGGTCGCCGCGCGACGGCTTTGGCTCAGCGAAATCCTCCTCGGGGACGTTGCCAAGCAGCGCGTCACTCTCTGTGCGAGCGGCTTTGGCCAGCAGGGCGATGAAGCGCACCTGGGAAAGGTTCAAGACCGTCAACATTGTTCCGTCCACCTGTAATCAGGAGCGTGGCAGCAGGGTAGCGTGCAGCTGATCGCTCGATTGGTTAGACCGGGACGCGTTCGGCAAGCCGTACGTACTTCATCCCGTCTTAATCACGTCGCGCGCCTTGCGGCCACAGGCTCCTCAAGGGCACTGGCAGTTGATCGATCACCTTTGCAACCGCGCCGGGGTCGAGTTCCTTGAAGATCACATCGAAAACGCCCGTCGCGACGGTTTTGGCATCCATCCCGAACTGAGGAGGAAGCTCCCGGGCTATACGCTCGCAAAATTCGTCAATGGAGTGCTCGTCCGTCGGCTTTCCCGCCAGTCGCCAGCCTTCGAAATAGAGTCCACGAATGACCATCGGGAACTGCGCGCCGAGATGGACGGCATCCTCCGGGGCCAGCCTGTCGCGCATCGCGTGAAGCGTAGCCCTGAGCGCGCTGTAAGCGTGTCGCCGTCCTTCGAAATGCAGGCGTTCAGCCACTGCCTTCAGCCACATATTGCCTTCCTGGATCGTATGATCGAAGCTCGGATGTCCGCTTGCCATGAGTTCCTCCTTTGCCCCAGGATTGGCGTGCTGTCATCGGGCCGGTCCAGACAATGGCTCGGATCATATGCCCGCCGCCCTTTTCGGAGCGACAAGGGTCAGGATGCAACGAATGCCGCCGCGCCGCATTGATGTGCGTCAACGGCGATCGAGCATTCGCCCGCCGGCTTGCGATTCAGCCGTGCGACGGGAAGACGCGGTCTCACCATCCGTGGTCGTCCTGGCTGTCTGGCCACCCGTCCGAAGTAGCGGGGGAAAGTCCTGCGCAGTGATGGTTTCGTGCTCGAGCAGCAGCATTGCTCCGGCCTTGAGCTCCCCCATGCACCCCTGCAGTATCGCCTTGGCTCCTTGGTAGGCGTCGTCGATCATGAAACGCACCGCAAGATCGATTTCGCGCGCGGTCGCTTCGGAATAATCCTTCTGCCGTGGCGCAACGGGACCATCGCCAAGCCATTGCAGCCTTTGCTCTTCGAGCACAACCTGACCAACCTGCGGGCTCATGCCAAAGCGCACGACGCTTTGCCGCGCCACATCGGTGGCCTTGGCAAGGTCATCCGCCGCACCGGTCGAGACCTCACCATAAATAAGCTCTTCAGCCGCCCGGCCGGCGAGCAGGGCTGCCATGCGCTCCTTAAGTTCACTCGACGTGATGAGGAAGCGGTCATCGGTGGGGCGCTGCAATGTGTAGCCAAGCGCCCCAATCGAGCGGGGAATGATCGACACTTTCTGCACCGGATCGGTCTTCGAGAGCTTCGAGGCGACCAATGCGTGACCCATTTCGTGATAGGCGACCCGCTCGCGTTCGTCGGGCTTCAGCACGCGGCTCTTGCGTTCCGAACCGGCGACGATGCGCTCGACCGCGTTGTTGAAGTCCTCGATCGCCACCCGCTCGGCGCCGCGTCGCGTCGCGACGATCGCGGCTTCGTTCACCAGGTTGGCAAGATCGGCGCCGGTGAATCCCGGCGTCATGCCGGCGATCTCCTCCACAAGCACACCGTCCGCGATCGCGATAGTAGCCATATGGACCTTAAGGATTGCTGCCCTGCCGTTTCGATCCGGGCGATCAATGACCACCTGCCGGTCGAAGCGGCCTGCGCGCAGAAGGGCTGGATCAAGGATCTCCGGACGATTGGTGGCAGCCAGAAGCACGATGCCGACGCGCGGGTCGAAGCCGTCGAGCTCGGCCAGCAATTGATTGAGCGTCTGCTCCTTCTCGTCGCCGCCGCCATAGCCGGCGAAGGGGCTGCGGGTGCGACCGAGCGCATCGAGTTCGTCAATGAAGATGATGCAGGGAGCGGCCTGTCGCGCCTGGTCGAAAAGGTCCCGCACGCGGGCGGCGCCGACGCCAACGAAGAGCTCGACGAATTCCGAGCCGGAAATCGAGAAGAAAGGCACCCCGGCCTCGCCTGCAACCGCGCGCGCCATCAGCGTTTTGCCCGTGCCGGGTGGCCCGACGAGGAGGATCCCTTTGGGAATATGCGCGCCGAGGCGGCTGTATTTCGCCTGGTCCTTCAGGAAGGCGACCACCTCCTGCAACTCAGCCTTCGCCTCGTCGACGCCAGCCACATCGTCAAAGGTCACACCCGTCTGCCGCTCGAGATAGACCTTGGCCCTTGACTTTCCGATATTGACGAGGCCGCCACGCTCGGCGACGCCCTGAAAGAGCACGAACCAAAGTCCCAGGAAGACAAACAACGGGAAGATCCAGGAAAGCAGCGTCATCGCCCAATTGCTGTCGGTCCCGCCGGACACCTTTGCACCGGCCTTCTCGAAGACCTCGGCCAGCGAAGGATCGACACGATGCGCGACGAAGTACTTCTTCCCCTCCTCCGGCTGCTTGAACTCTCCCTCAATCAAGGACTCTGTCACGACGACCGACGCGATCCTGCCGTCCTGCGCCGCCTGCAAGGCATCGGAATAGCTGAGCTGCGCGACGTCGCGATAGCTCAGCCAGAATTCAAAGGTTCCGATCAACAAGAGTGCGACGAGCACATAGCCGAGATTGAAAACCCATTTCCTATTCATCGGCCGGCTTCCGGTTTCGTTCGATGCAAACGAGCCTTTCATGCCTTACCGCGCGCCGCCTTGACCCGCGTCAAACTATGGACACGGCGCAAACTGGATCTGGGTCGCAGAGCTCTTTGACGAGCGTCAAGGCCTTCCACCGAGAATTGGCCGAGACTTTGCCAAAATGGAGCAAGTGCCATGACCAAGCACATTCTTGTCGCAACCGATGGATCCGACAAAGCCCGAGAAGCCGTGGCGATGGCGGCGAACATAGCCAAAGCTCTCGGAGCAAGACTCACGATCCTTCACGTCATCCTGCATGGGCTGAGGGCCGAGGAGGCGAGCCGCCTCGCCGAGCCAGAGCATCTCGTCCGCTGTGTGTCGGCCGTGACTATGCCGCAATTGGAGCGAGTTCCCAGCTCGATGGGCGAGTTTTTCCGTGCCTCGCAAGGCGACATCGGAGAAATGGTTTCGGTCTTGGGTGACCGTATTGCCGAGGATGCTGCGGATATTGCCCGAAGGATCGGCGTCAGCAGCGTGGAGACGCGCGTCGAGCCCGGCGTCTACGCTGAAACAATCCTTAAGGTCGCTGAGGACGTCGGTGCGGACATGATCGTCGTCGGAAGCCGTGGGCTCGGGCGGTTGAGGGGTATGCTGGTCGGAAGCGTGTCGCAAAAGATCATCCAGCATGCACATTGTTCCGTCATGGTGGTACGCTGAACATCCCGACCAGGCCCTGGAAGTTGGAAAACGATCACGAAGCCATAGCCATGGCTCCGTCGAGCGACTGACCGCAAAGTTATGAAGAGCTTCGTATCATGCCGGTAACCGCGCTTTTCACCGATCTCTATGAACTGACAATGTCGGACGCCTATCATTCGCTTGGCATGGACGAGATTGCCGTCTTCAGCCTGTTCGTGAGAAAGCTTCCACCGGAGAGAAATTTCCTTGTCGCCTGCGGGGTCGAAGAGCTTCTGGATGACATCGAGGGATTGCGCTTCGACGAGGATGATATCGCCCATCTCGCTTCACTTGGCAGGTTCAGGCCGGAGTTCCTGAATTGGCTAAGGTCCTTTCGCTTCAGTGGCGAGATTTTTGCTGTAGCTGAGGGCACCCCCGTATTTGCCAAGGAGCCGATCCTGGAGGTCATCGCCCCGATCGCGGAGGGACAGTTGCTCGAAACGCTCATCCTCAATCAGATCGGTTTTCAGACCGTGATCGCGTCGAAAGCAGCTAGGATCGTCGAGGCCGCGAACGGTCGGGCCGTCGTGGACTTCGGAAGCCGGCGCGCCCATGGTGTGGACGCCGCCGTCAAGGGAGCACGTGCTGCCTATCTTGCCGGAGTGTCGGCCACATCGAATGTGGAGGCAGGCCGGCGCTACGGCATACCGGTCGCTGGTACGGTCGCCCATAGTTTCGTTCAGGCTTTCCCAAACGAGATGGAGTCGTTTCGGTGCTTGGCCGAGCTCTTTCCTCAGACAACATTGCTCGTTGACACCTACGACACGATCGCTGGCGTCCGGACTGTCGTGGACCTTGCCAAGAGCATGAAGTCTACTTTCAAGGTGCAGGCCATAAGACTGGATTCCGGCGACCTGCTCGAACTGTCCCGACAATCAAGACAACTCCTAGATGAGGGCGGGCTGCAACACGTGCAGATCTTCGCCAGTGGTGGCCTCGATGAATGGAGCATCGAAGGTCTCTTGCGTGCCGGCGCGCCGATCAACGCGTTTGGTGTCGGCACGGACATGATGGTGTCGCCAGACGCGGCCGCCCTCGATATCGCCTACAAGTTGACGGAATATGCCGGCTTTGGCCGCATGAAGCTTTCTGCGAACAAGGTCACGCTCCCCGGGCGCAAGCAGGCCTTTCGTCACATACGCAACGGCGCCGCGGTTGGAGACACCATTGGCCGCAGCTATGAGGACTTGAGCGGACGACGGCTTCTTGCGCCTGTCATGACGGGAGGCCGGCGAATTAGCGCGCGCAAGTCATTGGCAGCCCTGGTGGATGAAACCCGCATTCGAGTCTGCGAGCTTCCGCCAGCCTTGCGTGCGCTGGAGCGGGCCGCGCCTCCCTACTCGATTCACATCAGCAGCGATCTCGCCGACCATGAAACGCAGACGCGCCGTCGTCTTGCTGCCTCGCGGTTGTTTCCACACCAACCACCAAAGCCGCAATACTTGTGTTGACGCCTTCCCGATCGGCGCTCAGTATGACCAGCTTCGAAAGAGCGCCTCGATGGGGTTGCCATGCACGCCTTTATCTTGCGCCACAACATCGCGCGATTTAAAGCACTCCTCGAAAAGGAAGGTCACGAAGCTGATCGTCGCATCCTTAGGGAACTGTTGGCGAAGGCTTTGCGCGATCAGGCTGTTCTTGAGTCACAGCACGAAGGCTTCCAAGCCGACCTGGACCTCACGCAAGCAGCCGTCCAACGTATGATTTTTCGAGACAAGGTTTGCCGCCTCTCGGGAGCCGTATTTGCTATTCGACCCTCGCAAAGGCCTGCACATCGTCGACATCAACGAGGCTTATGGAGCGGCCACCATGACATCCTCAGCGAAGATTGCTGGCTCTCCCCTGTTCGCGTCTTTCCGGATACCCCTGAAGACCCGATGGCTGACGGCGTCAGCCATCTCTTCGCATCACTAACGAAGGTCGCTGAACGCGGCATTGTCGACGCAATGCCTATCCAGCGCTACGACGCGCGGAACCCGGAAGGCTCATTCGTGACGAAATTCTGGGAAACCGGTCAACAGGCCGATTTTCGATACCGAGGGTAGATTGGTCTATCTGCTTCACCACGTAGAAGATGTCACGGCTTTGGTGCAATCGCGCACCGCCTGAAGGCGATGCGCGACCAACCTCAACGAAATCGATGCGGCACTAGACTGCTCTCACGGCGATCTTCTTTTCACTCTTTTGAGCCTCCGGTGTCTTCGGAAGCTTGAGCTTCAGCACGCCTTTGGTGAAAGTTGCCTCGATCTTGTCGGGATCGACGCCATGAGGAAGCTGGAATCGCCGTTGGAAAGAGCCGAAACGGCGTTCGGAAAGATAATAGTCCTTTTCCCGTTCCTCCTTTTCCTCCTTCTTTTCGCCCTTGATCGTCAGCGTTCCGTTTGACAGCTTGACCTCGATATTCTTCTCTTCCAGCCCCGGCAACTCGGCAGATATCTCGTATTCCGTATCCTTTTCGACGAGATCGACGGCCGGTGCGATCTGCCACTCTTTCCCTGTGAGTGACGGCATCTCGAATCCGAGCAACGAGCGACTGAAAGGAACACTCCACGCGGCCGGCCGAAAAGTCTCGAACAGCTTGTCGATCTCGCGGCGCAGACTTTCCAAGGGCGACCACATATCCTCTCTGGCAGCGGGCTCCCTCTTTTCGGTCTTCACGGGCAACTTGGTTTCAATTTTGGCCATAGTGAACTCCTCCCGGTGCATGGTGGCAACCACTCGCCGCCGGACGGTACCGGCCGGCAATGACTGATGAAACGCCGATCGTGGCGCAATCACATTGACGCGGATCAACGCCGCGTTTTTCCCGCCAACGGACGTGAGCTTCTTGGCGCTCGGCGACACGGAGACCAAACATTGATTCATATTAAGGACCGGGGGCGCTCCAATATGAGCCAGGCCGCCTGTGTTCCGTTTCGCGCGAACTTCGCGTCGGTTATCCGGCTCTCGCCAGCCGACACTCCCCGAAGGCTTTCGAGAGGAGCGCTCGAAAGCGGCAATTGACGCCACTCAATGCCGGTTGCGCGCTGCGGCATATCCTGCCGACAGCGAGAAAACGAGGGAAGTGCCGCTATGGCAGCGTTCATCATGTTGACGCGCCTCAGCCATCAAGCGATGCAGTCGCCGAAATTGCTCGAGAGCCTGAGTCACCAGATCGCCGAGCATATCCGCCGCGAATGCCCTCAGGTGCCTTGGAAGGCAAATTGTATCGTCCTCGGCCCCGCTGACTACCTCGACATCTTCGCGGCACCCGATAACGCCACTGCAACCAAGGTCGCGACTACCTTCGGCCACGCGACGACGGAAATCTGGGCCGCCACGGAATTGGAGCAATCCATTCAGCTTATACGCGAGCTGCCGCCGTCGTTTGTCGTGAGTCCCTGAAGGAGCGGGACACCGTGGAGTGAATTCGCCGCTCGTGACCTTCCCAGGCTACGCTCCTTGGCGGTTCCGGCTTTACCAGCTCACCGAGATCCGGCTCTCCGCAGCGGGCAAGCATGGAGATGCGTACTGCGTCGCGCAGCCGTAGAATGGACTCGAATCCCGAACCCGATGGCGCAATCGGCTCGCCGATCTCGATGCTCAGCGGCAAATGTCTTGGAAACCATTGGTCGGCGCGAAGCATCGATCTTGTTCCGCGGATAGCGCCGGGCAGAATCGCCAGACCGTCTTCCGCCGCCACCTTGAACGCCCCGAGGTAGAAGCCTGAGAGGCCGGCTCTACGGGTGAAGGTGCCCTCTGGAAAGAAAACCAGCACCCGGCCCTTACGCGCAAGCTCCGTCAATGCCTCGGCGTCCTGCAGGCTACCTGTAACGTCGTAGCGTTCCACGAACGGAATACCGAGGCGCCGCAACAGCGGCCCTGCGATGAATTGCTCGGCCAACTCTCTCTTGGCAACGATCGCCGGCTCGCCCGGAAGAACGGCAGCGAGGAGGAGCGCATCCACGTAACTCGAATGATTGAAGACGAGCATCGCGCCTCTGCCGGGGATGCGCTCCACTCCGTCTGTGGAGACCGACACGCCCATGGCGGCAAGCGCCGCACGCGCGATCCATCTGACGACTCGCCAACGCCAAGAAAGGCGCGGGACGATGAGCACAGCGAGAGACCCGGCCAGACATGCAACACTGAGAACCGTCCACCACCAAGCCGCATACAGCGTCTCCCGGAAGACTCGTGCCAGGCGTCGCGCCTGCGTGCTGGCACTCAAGAGCATGAGCCGCGTGTATTGCAACGGAACGGTGGGCCGAGCAGAGCCCATGCGGCCGCTCTCGTAGAGCGCTTTCGCGGCGCTGCGACGGATCTTGCCGCTCGATGTTTTTGGCACCGAGCGTGGCGGCACCAGCACGACTTCATCGGCCGGCGTGCCGGCAATGTCTGACGTCACCTCGATAATTCGTGCCTGCAGTGATGCTCGCGAAACCGGGTCGGTCTGTAGGGTCTCTGCAACGACGACGATGCGCTCGGTGCCCGAGACCCGATCCGACGTGCCGAAGGCGACGACCCCTCCCCTGCGGATTCCAGGGACAAGGGCAACTGCCTGCTCGATCTCGTGCGCATAGAGATGGCGACCAGCTCGAATAATGATGTCCTTGACGCGTCCGGTCACGAAAACATCACCTTTGGCCATGTACGCGCGATCGCCACTATCCAGCCAGCCGTCATGGAAGAGCGCGCGGGTCTTTTCATCGTTGCGGAAATAGCCGGCCGTTGTCGAGGGACCACGGAATTCAAGTCTTCCCTCGCGTCGGTCGCCGCACTCATGCCCCGCGTCGTCGACGATACGGATCTCGTGGCCGGGCAATGGCTGGCCACAGGCGACGATTTCAAGCGCCATGGCGTCTTGGGGGGTGGCGATCTCGGCCACGCCGTCGATGAGAGGCGGCCGCCCCAGAGGCGGAAACGCGAGACCAACTGAACATTCCGCAAGTCCATAGACTGGAGCCATCGCGGTTGCAGGAAAGCCGTAGCGGCCGAACCGCTCGACGAACCTCCACAGGGTTCTCGCGCTCACCGGCTCAGCACCATTGGCGACCATCCGTAGCGAGCTGAGATCGAGCCCCTCGACGTCAGCATCGGCAATCTTGTTGAGACAGATTTCGAAACCGAAATTGGGAGAAGCGGAGAAGGTCGCCCGGTAGTTGTGTATCGCCCACAGCCAGGCTTGCGCGCTTAGGCTGGTCACTTCATCCTGCAGTACGGTCAGATGCACGCGGTCGGGATGTCGTGCCGCATGCCACTCGAGGGCCTCCACCAGCGTCCGCGCCTCAGTGGCGGCCGGAACGGCAGGCAGAATTGCAGCCGCCCGGGCGCCGGGGAGGACCCGTTCCGCCATAGGTTGAGCCCGCTCTAGGGCCTCCGCAAGATCAAGAACGGTTTCGGCCTCGGCGACAGTTTGAGCGGATAGTCTGACGCGGAACGCCCGCTCGATCCGCAAGGCCAGCTCAGTGCGGCCGAGGCTGTCGATACCGAGATCGCGTTCGATGCTACTGGTGGCGCGAACGTTGATGAATCTGGCACGCTGAGGATACAATTCGCGTGCAAGGTCAGCCACGATCGCGATTACATCGCGAGTGCGCGAACCCTGCTCCTCAACTGAGGCGGGGGCTAAAGGCTGCCCAGTTTCCATGGACAAGGACAATAGCCTAACGCGCTGGCTTCGCATTGATGCATTTCAAAGTCGGACTTTGATTTGCCTCAAGGCTGGAAAGCCGGCCCCGGATCATCTTCATACAATGACGGTCCACAACGCCGATATCGCTGCTCTGTTCAATCGAATGGCAGACCTGCTCGAAATCGAGGCTGCCAATCCGTTCCGTATCCGCGCCTACAGGCGGGCGGCGTCCACCATCGAGGACCTTCCTGAGAATGTCGCACAGATGATGGCGGAAGGACGCTCCCTCTCGGACCTGCCCGGCATCGGCGAAGACCTTGCCGGCAAGATCGCCGAGTTCGTGGAGACCGGCCATTTGAAATCGCTGGAGGAGGTCGAGGCACGCACGCCCTCAGCTCTTGCCGCATTGACGGCGATACCCGGCCTCGGTCCCAAGCGAGTGCATGTGCTGCATCAAAGCCTCGGAATTACGACACTCGAGCAACTGGCAAAGGCGGCACGGGAGCACAGGGTCAGAGAACTACCCCGCTTCAGCGCTGCTATCGAAACCAAGATCCTCGATGAGATTGCAAAGCACCGAACCGCCGAAAAGCGCTTCAAGATCTCGACCGCCGAGGATTTCGCGAGAGGCTTGGTAGATTACCTGAGGTCCGCTCTGGGCATCACCCAGACCTTAGTGGCCGGCAGCTTTCGACGCCGGAAGGAGACCGTCGGCGATCTCGACGTCCTCGCCACCTGTGCCGATGGTCCAGCCGCGATCGAGCACTTCGTAGCTTACGACGAGGTCGAGACGGTGCTGTCGAAGGGCCCAACCCGATCGACAGTGCTCCTGAAGGCCGGCATTCAGGTCGACCTGAGGGTTGTTGCAGAGGAAAGCTATGGAGCGGCCTTGCACTATTTCACCGGCTCGAAAGCCCACAATATCGCCGTGCGGAAGAGGATCCAGGATAAAGGCTGGAAGCTGAACGAATATGGCATCTTCGACGGTGAGAAGAGAATTGGCGGCCGCACCGAAGAGGAAGTTTTCCGGGCTGCCGACCTGCCCTATATCGAGCCCGAACTGCGCGAAGACCGCGGCGAGATCGAGGCGGCCCTTGCCGGCAAATTGCCCCGCCTGGTCTGGCTGCAGGACATCAAAGGCGACCTGCACACCCATACGCGCGCCTCGGATGGCAAGAGCGAGCTTGCCGAAATGGCCGCGGCCGCTCAGGCCCTCGGCTACGAATATCTGGCCGTCAGCGACCATTCCAGACATGCCACCGTGGCACACGGGCTCGATCCGAAACGCCTGGCGGCTCAACTCGATGAGATTGACAAGCTCAATGACGGATATGATGGTTTCCGGCTGCTGAAGTCTTGCGAGGTCGACATTCTCGCCGACGGCAAGCTCGACCTGCCAGATAGTATCCTGAAACGACTCGACTTCACTGTCTGCGCCGTTCACTACCAGTTCAACCTTGGCATCGAGGAACAGACGCAGAGAATTCTCCGTGCGATGGACAACCGCTATTTCAATATCCTCGCACATCCGACCGGGCGGCTGCTCGGAGAACGGCCGGGCTATGCGGTGGATATGGACCGCATCATCTCGGCCGCCAGGGAGCGCGGCTGCTTTCTTGAGGTCAACGCGCATCCGACGCGCCTCGACCTTGATGACGTCCATTGCCGGCAAGCCAAGCAGATCGGCGTGAAGCTGGCGATCTCCACGGATGCGCACTCGACCATGGGTCTTCGCGCAATGCGCTACGGCGTCGACCAGGCGCGGCGAGGCTGGATCGAGGCGGACGACGTCCTGAACACGCGCTCCTGGGGAGAGCTTAAGAAGCTGCTGTCGAGAAGAGGCCTTTGAGGCTTCATCATTCCGCCGACTAGTTCCCGGCCATGTCGAAGTTCATTGATGCCGATCAACAAGCGCAAGCGGGTTGCGCGTAAAATCAGTGCAATTGCGAAGTAACCGAAGATTGAGGCACGGACTGTGGATGATACTGCACGCAGAGATCTCGTCGAAGGACTGTTGCCCCTTGTGAGGACGGCCGGAGCTGCCGTCCTGAGATCGCGAAACGCGGGTCTGGCAACACACCTCAAGCACGACAAGTCGCCCGTTACATCCGCGGACATCGGAAGCGAAGCAGTCATCCGACGGGGCTGCTCTCTTCTTTTCCCGGCTATTCCGATGATCAGTGAAGAGCGGGCGCCCGCTCTCGAATCGAGCTTTGAGATTCCACCCCTCTGCTTCCTCGTCGATCCACTGGATGGCACCAAGGAGTTCATCGCCGGGCGTAGCGAATTTACAGTCAACATAGCGCTCGTTGAAAACGGCGTAGCGACGGCCGGTGTGATCTTCGCCCCAGCCCTTGATCGGCTATATGTTGCCGCTGGTCCGCGCATGGCGTTCATGATCGATGAGAACGGCCGCCGCATCAGGCTCGACGGAATGCCCCACGATCACTCTCATCCGATTGTTCTCGCCAGCCGTTCTCATTTGGATGAACAGACCGCGGCGCTCGTTGCTCAATGGCAACCCTGTATTATCAAGCAGCTAGGCTCTTCCCTCAAATTTGCCTTAATCGCCGCCGGTGAGGCCGATGTTTACCCTCGACTTTCACCAACGATGATATGGGACAGTGCCGCTGGTCAGGCTTTGATCGAAGCTACCGGTGGCGTGGTGCTTCGTCCAAACGGTTCTCCGCTCGTCTATTGCGGCAGCCTTATAAATCGGGGCTTTGTTGCCGCACGGACGCGATCTCTCGCAGCAAAGGCGCTGGCGTCGATCGATTCCGAGCGACAGGCGAGATTGCCCGTTTCCAATCCCCTGACCGAGGAAAGTTCCAGACGATGAAAGCGAGGTAGACGATCATGTCAACAGCAACAATTGCGCACAACAGCTGGGTTCTTGTGTGCGACGGAGCCAAGGCCCTGATCCTTCGCAACAAGGGTGATCAAGAACTGCTCAATCTCGTTCCGGTCGAGATCTTTTCCGGACATCAACCGCCGACGCGGGATCTCGGAACGGACCGCCAAGGCCGCGTCTACCAGTCGCAAGGCGGCGCGCGAAGCTCGATGCAGGAAACGGACTGGCACGACGAGGCCGAAGTGACGTTTCTGGTGCAGGTCGCCGAAAAATTGAGTGGCTTGGTGCGCCATAAAGATATCGCGAACGTGGTTCTTGTCGCCCCGCCGCGCGTGCTTGGAATCCTGCGGAAGCGATTGGATCCCTCGACACGTGCAGCAGTAGCCACCGAAGTGGCCAAGGATCTGGTAAAGTTTCCAATTCCGGAGATCGAGCGCTATCTCTCGGAGTAGCATTGGCCAAATGTATTATCGCGGAGCGCACGCGCGAGGCGGCTATGCTATAAGGAATATCGCCATGCAGATGGGCCGATGACAGATGCGTCGTGCGGCTGAACCAGCGATAACCGGAGGTCTGCCCGCGCGGCGAACTGAAGAGTCTGGATAAGCACTCGATAGAGGCTGCAATCGGGAGACTTGGAGTTAATGGCAAATTCGGGTTCTCGCGTCACCGCGCGAGTCGGCCGCAGGATCGCTTGTGTGAAATGCGTCAGCGATGCTTGCCCTCAAAGACCTGCCTCAATTTATGGGCGCGGTTTCACACGCGCGGGACCGACGGGCCGAGTTGTCAGATTTGCCAAAGGAGTTTTTGTAACAGCACCGTCTGCAATAACGAGCACGCTGTCGTAGAACTCTTCGCCGCTTGCAGATTTCGGAGGCGTGGCATCGTGCATGACACTGATCACTGTGGCGCCGCGACAATGATCTCGGATGGCTTGGTGAAACGCGACCGTCGCCTCGCCATCGAGGGCGCTGGTCGGCTCGTCCAGAAACAAAAGCCCTGGGCGCAGCAGAAGGATCCGTGCCAGAACGAGCCGTTGCTTCTGACCGCCAGAAAGAAGCTGGTCCCAGCTTTGATTGTCCCGCCCCTCCATGGCGAGGTCGCTGACGAAATCCGCAAGGCCGGCTCTACTCAGCGCTGCGGCGGCTTCCGCTTCCGAATGAGCTTCAATGGCATCGGACAGGCATATCAGTGCCTTCAGCGATACTGGCGGCAGATGAATATCTTGCGCGGCATAGAGCGTTCGCACGTTCCTCGGCATCACGATCGCGCCACGGCCATGCGGCCAGAGACCGTTGATAGCTTTGAGCAACGATGACTTGCCGCTCCCCGAGTCGCCAACGAGAAGAGTCCATTCGCCGCATTTGACGTGGAGGTTCCCGGCGGTGACGAAGGGTTCGTCATCGCCGGGGTGCATAAGTTCAAGCTGCTGGATCGTCAAACCGAACTGTGGATCCTGCTGGTCGTAACGCAACTCGGAGTGGCCGGTACGGGCATAGAACTCGCGCGGTTGCTGCGCGTCTTCGATCGCCTTTGCCAGGTCGGTTATGCGTGTTGCGTTTGCCCTCAGTCTCGCGATGTCCGGCATGACGTGTATGAACCACGAGCAATCGTTGATGATCGCGTTGGCCAGCTCGGCGCCGGTGATGTAGGCCTGTAGGCTGATCCTGTTCTCTACATAGGGGAGAAGCCCGGGCGCGTAGGCGACGAGGCGCGAGCCGAAGAAGTTGTAGACAAGCTCGAAACCCATATAGATCGCCGTCAGGATGTTGAGATTCGCCCAGGTGTGGTCGACGTCGAGGTAGCGCCGCCGATGGAGACCTCTTTGTGCTCCCTCCCCCTTGGCTGCAGCGACGTGGAAGCTGCGGTGGAGAAGCGTCGCCAGGTCGCGACGGTAACTGCCCTCCGCCGATTGCATTCTGACATCCAGCCTCTGTTGGATCTCTCCGAGCTTCGCTGCCAGCAACGTGCTGATGGGGACGTAGGCGACGACGGCAGCAACAGTCAGACAGGCGCTGCCATAACTGCCGAGGAACTCCAATCCGCTGACCTCGGTCGAGGTCTCGATGATCTTGCCGCCGACAAAGAACAGCGACAGGGCCACGCCGGCGACACCTATGGCGAGGCCGATAGCGCCTCCGGTCATCCCTTTGATCGACTCCTGGATGCGCTGATCGATATTGTCTGGCACGGCAACCTTCGTCGGGACGGCCTCCGCCGCACCCTGCTGGAGGTGAAAATGCGTGTGATTGCTATCGAGCAGCGCATCGTTGAAGCGCCGATCGAGCCACGCGCGCCACTTGCGATGCAAGGTCGTCGAGAACAAGTGGCGGAAAGCAGTGAATCCCACTTCCCTGACCACGACGATCGTGGCCAAGCTTGCCGCGCTCGACAGAATGGTCTTAAGCGTCGTCGGGTTTTCCGGATGATGAAGAAAGGCGATCGCGCTCACAAGTTCGCCCGACGCTTCGGCGAACCAGACGCTGGCCATTGCCGACAAGGCGGTAAGCACGACAATGATCGCCGCCAGCCCCCAAGCCTCCTGCCATCGGTCGGAACGCCAATAGGCGAACATCAATCCCCAGAAGCTGCGCATTGAGGAGACAGAGGTTGAATGCGGCTGCTCGTCCAACTTGCGGCTCGACCAAAGCAACGCGTCCTCCCGAGGCGGTCTATCATGAAGAGCATATCTATTTTCCAAACGATTGTAGTGTGTATCACGCGGGTCGACGGAGAAATTGATGCGGCTCAATCGGAAGCGATAGTAAAATGGACGAATTAGCCTTCCTTGCCTGACAAGATCTTTCGCTACTGTCACCGCCAGGGCGGCCAACGTGCAGGGCATGGAAGATCGGTCGCGGAAACGCCGACTGAGGTGTGCCGAAAAGGAACCGCGGATGCGGAAGATGAATTGCACAATCCCCATACTGCCGAGGAACTCGCG
Source organism: Sinorhizobium fredii USDA 205 (assembly GCF_001461695.1). Lineage (GTDB taxonomy): Bacteria > Pseudomonadota > Alphaproteobacteria > Rhizobiales > Rhizobiaceae > Sinorhizobium > Sinorhizobium fredii. The sequence goes on from NZ_AUTC01000158.1 coordinate 23,312, forward strand.
GCTGCTTTCGGTCTCTCGGATGAGCACGCCGACCTCCGTCCCCGCCCGTCTTGATATTCCTCAATGACTGACGGTCGGAAGATCGCCGATAATAAACCTGCGAGTTTTCGAAGGGCGCGTTTGCGCCAAGGGGGAGACGATGAACGACGACATCCGTCTGCGTCAGGACATTCTGAACGAACTTGAATACGAACCGAGCCTAGATGCCGCGAATATCGGTGTCATTGCCGAGGATGGCATCGTGACCTTAACGGGTCACGTGCTCAGCTATTCGGAAAGGCAAGCCGCGGTCGAGGCAGTCCAGAGGATAAGGGGCGTGCGCGCTATCGCGGACGATATCGAGGTACGGCTGCCGGAACACAAGAAGACTGCCGACGACGAGATCGCCAGCCGCGTCCTGAAAATCCTCGCCTGGCGAGCATCTATCACAGAGCCGAACGAGATCCAGGTCAAGGTGCGAAAGGGCCTGGTCACTTTGAGCGGCATGGTCGACCGGCACTTCCAGCGTTCGGCGGCCGAGAAGGCGGTGCGTGAACTCTCCGGGGTGACGGGCATAGTCAACCAGCTCAAGCTCCGCCCCCCTCGCGTGGAGGCCTCTGAGATCAGGCGCGGCATAGAAGAGGCGTTCAAACGCAATGCCGAGATCGAGGCTGAGAATATCGAGGTGGATGTTTCAGACGGTCACGTCACATTGCGCGGAAGGGTGCAGAATCTGCGGGCGCAGGTGATGGCGAAACGAGCCGCTTGGTCGGCGCCCGGTGTGACTGCCGTCGATGATCAGTTGAGCGTGGTCGGCAACTGAATGTGAGATTTCATTGGGTAGTCATCCGGTCCGGGCTGGGAAAGCTGTGGTTGTCAAGCTGCAGTGATTGTCGGAGAGGAATGGCTGACAAGATTATTGAGGCCGGTGTTCCAAGGCCCATGCGACGACTGAGTGGTGCTTCGCCCGGACGGTTCTCTCCTCGTCTTTTCGGGCAGTCGCAAGAATGAGGATTCCTTGCGGCACCAACTCAGTCTCTCCAGATCGCTCTGGCATTCATTGATGCGAAGCGATGAATTCACGGGGTGGTGCGATTCGCATGCTCGCCGCCGAAGGAAACAGTAGCGGCTGCGTGGCGCAGAATGAAGCGGTCCAGCCGCCCCGATCCTATGACACCGTTAGCTGATCTTCGACCTCCCTGACCCCCGGCGCCGACCACGCCGCCCGCTCGGCCGCACTGCGCTCAACCCAGGCATTCACCTTGCCCTTCAGAATGACTTTGTCGTTGAGGACGTCGACGCGGATCGCTTGAGCCTCAAGTTCGGCATTGCGCTTCAATGCATCTTCGATGCGCTTCTTCACATCCGAGGCTGACGCAGGTGGCTTTACTTCGATGCTATTGTTTACGCCGACGACGCCTGCGAGGTTACGCACGGCATCCGCAGCCGCGGTCCTTTGGTAGTGCCAGCCGACCTTCCCCGTCAACGTGACCCATCCCTGCCGGACCTTTACCTGCACGGAGTCTTTCGGCACCGCGGTGTTCCAGCTGATGGTGTTGAGCGCCCGCTTCGCGATCTCGTCGTCGGCTGTCCTATTGGCGCCGAAGGGCCGGACCTCAATTTCCTGGGCGATGCCTCTGACCCCCTTGACCCTTCGGACGACATCTTCGGCGGTGGCCCTCTGGGCATAGGTCGGCACGTGTCCCGTGAGTGTGACGACCCCGTCTTCGACAGCGACGCCGATATTGGCGGCATCGATGCTCGGCTCGAATTCGAGTTCATCAATGATGTCTTGTCTCAAAATGATGTCGTCCATGTCGTAACCTCCTCTTGGCGACTTGACGTCCCAATCGTAGCGGCGTCGAGATTTCACGCATTGACGCGCATCAATTGCTGGACCGGCAGGCGATAGACACTGTGACATCCCTGTCGCAAAACCTGAGAAATATCGATGCGAACGATCGCCCCACGCGCCATTAGGGCCGAACGCGGCGACGGCGCCCCCCCGCCCATCCGAACCACAACCCAAGGAGCCTGGCCTCCTGTCTCTTTAAATCACTCTGCAGCTCGAGTATCACGCGGGCAATCTCATGCGCATCTCGATCAGCATCGATCCGTTGCCATGTGATGCCGTCCGTGTCGGCGACAAGCTGTCGCGCGAGTACCTCCAAGTCGGCATCGGAGGGACTGACAGTCCTTGAGGCCACGCGCCGGCGCAGTAGTGACGCTTTCGCGTCGAGCCAGACCGCCGTGCATGGCACGCCGGCTTCACGCGCGACGGCCTCTATGCGCGCCCGGTTGGCCTCTCTGTCGAACACCGCATCGGCGACGACTGAGCCGCCGGCGCGCAGAATCGCGAGGGTGCGGCGCGCCATCTCGCCATAAACTTTCTCTGAGACTTCCGGGCGATAGGCGGCTGGCCCAAGCCTTTCCTCGGCTTGAACGCCGTGCATTGCCTTGCGAATGCCGTCGCTTTCGACGATCCGCGCTCCAGGTGGCGACCCAGAACGTGGGGCCAACATCTCTGCCACCGTCGTTTTGCCTGAACCGCTGAGGCCGCCGATCACGATCAAACGCGCCGGCTTCATCACGATCAGAGAACGAGCGAGGTCGAAATAGGAGCGCGCCTCGGCGGCAAGTTTGTCCGTGGCCGCGGCGCTGCTTTCCTCGACCTGCGTGGCGATGACGTGGGCCCTCACCGCCGCGCGTATGGCCATAAAATAGGGCAACAGCACGAAGCCCTCATCGTCATCCGTTGCATCAAGATATCGGTTGGCCACCAGATTTGCGAACTCGGGGAAGCCACGGTGCCACAGGTCCATGAGAAGAAAGGCAAGGTCGTAAAGCGTATCGACGGTGGCGATCTGATCGTTGAACTCGATGCAGTCGAAGAGCCGGGGCTCGTGGTTGATCATGCAAATGTTGCGCAGATGCAGATCGCCATGGCACCTCCTGACCTTGCCGGCGACCTCGCGAGCATCGAGCAGCGATGCGTCAGCCGTGAGCCTCTTCTCGAACGCACGGTTGAAATCCTCAAGCTCGTGGGCTCCGAAGACCCGGCTGGTTGCAAAGCCGGCAGCGTTGATGCGAAGTACGCCGGCAATGTTCGCAGAACCGGAGCCCTGGTGAATGGTCGGAGCACCGCGATGAAAACGGGCGATCATGCGGGCTGCTCGGGTTATGAGCTCGGCGGTAAGACGACCGTCAACGGCCACCGCGCGCTTCATCTTAAATGCACGGTCACCGATCAGGAAAACATAGGAGATGTGCGTCTCGATCCTCTCGACCGCAGTAGCACCGCGAAGGTCCTGCAGAAACGTGATGACCTCCGATTGATCTTCGGCAAGCATGTTCTCGCCTCATCGTTCTTGGCGTGGGGACATTGCCTCGCGAACTCGAATTGCTGCCACTTCGACTGTGCCAGTTCTTTACCGAATTTTGATCATCATGAATCCCATCAGATACCGCTTCATTGATGCGAATCAACGAATGGGGGTGCGGTGACGGTAAGATGAGTGTTTGTCCGGCTGCTCTCGCGATTAGCCAATCGTGCCCATCGGACAGCGAAGTCCGGAGATTCAGAATGGAGAATTGGAGACTTGGAGATGAGTGAGGCCTGGAACCTGTCGATTTCGCCGGAGATGGTGTGTTACCTCATCGGCCGGTTCTTGCTTGGCCGGATAATGGTAGGGAAAAAATGCAACCGGTGCAGTCAACTTGCATTGATGTGCGTCAACGCAGGTCGCGCATTCGCGTGTCAGACCTCGATCAACCGAACGGCCCCGAGAAATCGTCTCTTTTGCCAGGTCCCGGCGGCAGCCGACGTTGAAGAGTCCGCCTCGAGTTCGTCGGCTCTTCCGGTTTCGTATGCTTCCAGGCCCGTCCATTGGCCTTCGAGATCTGCAATTGATCGCACAGGGGCAACAGTGGTCGCATGAAACCGTCCCGAACAGACACCTTGGGCAGCCCATCATGGCAAGATCTCCCCCTCCGTATAGGCCATGATCCCGCAGGTTGTTTCGATGTCAAAAAGTGTACCGGCGATATCCCGCGTACGTTCGCCGAACACACGAGCACTTGGCGCACGATCTCGCCCAGCACCTTTTGCCCACTCGGACGACGCAACGTTGATGTTCATCAAAGTGGAAAGCGCAAAGATGCTGCACAGTGCGGTAAGCAGGGAGAGCTAGGAGGACGTGGTGAGCAAATCTACACACGACGCGGTCGTCGCAGATATAGGTGAGACGCATATGCGCTTTGCTGTCGCCAATAGCGACAAGCTGTCGATTGACCATTATGTGCAGTTCGTCAACTATGCGTTTGCCTCCGTGGCCCAAGCTCTGACTGCGTACCTCAAGTCCATTCCCAGCTCTCCCCCGGCGCTTGCCATCGCAATTACCAACGGCGCACCGACCCTTAGCGCCGAGCTCGAGCGCACACTGATTGCCACACGCATCAAAAGCGATGTCACACCGCGCGTCACAATCGTCGACCCGCTCGATGCGCTTTCACTCGCGCTACCCGATTTGGGTCCGCACGACATCGAACGCATCGGCGGAGAAAATGCCGATGTCGGCGCACCGAAGGCCGTCATCAGTGTCGGCAACGCGCTCGGGGTTGCGACTGCGAGCCAAGCCAATGGCGCCTGGGCGGCATTCCACGGTCATGCAGGAAACATATCCTTTGCGCCTCAGACGCAAGAGGAGCTCGATATTCTCAAGCGAATCCGGGGCAATACGGATTATGTTTCGGTCGAACATCTGCTGTCGGCCCCGGGGCTCAGCCATCTCTATGAACTACTGCTCGAAATTTCCGGCCAGATTGCGCGTTCCATTCCGGCGACAGAAATCGTCGATGCCGCCGGTGAGGGCGACACCATTGCCGCGGACGCGCTGAACCACTTCACAACCTGGCTTGGCAGGTTTGCAAGCGACGTCGCGCTGATCTACGACGCCCGCGGCGGCATCTATCTCTGGGGGCCCATCCTGCGGAGAATGGAAAGTGTGCTCAGGCACGATCACTTCCGCGCCGCCTTCGTCGCCAAAGGAAAACGCTTACCCTGGCTGGAGGGGATACCGGCTTTCCTCATTCGCAGCGAAGACGCCATATTACGGGGCGCAGCGATGGCGCTCTCCCGGCAGAGAGGCTGAGATGCGCGACGTATCGCTTTACAATTCGAGAGCTAGTCCGCGCAAGCACGCTTCAGCGCCGCTTTTTTCACACTACAAGTGGCACTTCATGCGCAGCCGGCACGCTATGGCCGAAACTCAGTACTCGTCTGCCTGCCGGTGAGCGCACTGCTCTTGCTCAGGAGGTCGCTGAGGAGCGACGCAATCATCAGCGCGATGACGCGGGATTTGCTGGGCTTCGTCATTCTGGGGTCCACGGACACCTTCATCGTTACCGAGACCGATGACCGCCGCGCGCCACGAGAAGCATAGACCAGTGCGCTGGCCGTCGTAAAAACGAAGACGGGCAGTTTCTCAACCCGCCTTCGCTTTTGACGCGGATCAATAAGGCGCATCATGGGGAGCACGAGATCGATGCTCGACGACGCGAGAACCCCGTTTTGATGGCGCGGTGAGCGCGACACGATCGAAAACATCGTAGATTCAAGAAAGGTGGACATCATGGTGGCGACGAGAATTCCCCATGGCAGTTGGTTCCTGATTTGCGATGGGGCCAAGGCCCTCATCCTGCGCAACCAGGGCGATGCAGAACTGCTCAATCTTGTTCCGGTCGACGTCCTGTCCGAGCATCAACCGCCGACGCGGGATCTCGGAACGGATCGTCAGGGTCGCTATCAGGCGCAAGGCGGTGCGCGAAGCGCGATGCAGGAAACGGACTGGCACGATCAGGCCGAGAAAGCATTTCTTGCGCAGATCGCCGGGCAACTGGGCGATTCGATGCGCGACAATGGCGTTACCAAACTTGTTCTCGTTGCGCCGCCGCGCGTGCTCGGCATCCTGCGCAAGCGCTTGGACCCATCGACACGTGCCGCGGTAAGCGCCGAAGTGGCAAGGGATCTGGTAAAGTTCCCGATTCCGGAAATCGAGCACTATCTCTCGGCATGAGATTTGCGCCAGGCGAGTGAGGGTCGTCGCGATCTCGGCGAGGCCTCACAAAGCCGGCACCGGCCTCAACGTTGCCTCGACCGGTATTGGCGCAGGCTGGCGAAACGAAAGTCTTCGACGGCCGCGCGGAGCATCAGCATCTCCCCGATCGTCTCGTAGTTCATCATGCCCACGAGGCGTCGGTCACGGTTGATGACTGCCGCGGCAGGCGCATTTCCGCTCTGCATAATGCGCAAGCTCTCATCGACCGGGGTCCCTTCGTCAATTGTCGGGATGTCCTTGCGCATGACGGTCCGCACGGGTGTTTCCGGACCGTTTTCCTTCATGGCACCGATGATTCCGTCACGTGTCAGCAGCCCCTCGAACTGCCCATCCCGGTCGACCACCGGAAATTCATTCTGGCTGGTCGCAAGCAGCATCTCGACCGCCTCGTCGACGCGCGCTGCTGTATCAAGCACCGTAAATTCCGTCACCATCACGTCGCCCACAGTGACGCCGCCGGAAATCGCCTGTAACTCGCTGCTCTGCGCTTCCGCTTCCGCCGCGAGATAGACGAAGATCGCAATGAGGATGAGCAGCGGATTGTAGAACAGCCCAGCAAGGCCCATCGCGAAGGCGGCTGCCTGCCCGATCGCGGCGGCAACTCTCGTGGCGCGCACCCTGGACCAGCGCCAGGCCAGAACAGCGCGCAAGACGCGGCCACCATCCATTGGAAAGGCCGGGATCATGTTGAACAGAACGATGAAGATATTGACGCCGGCAAGCCTCGCAAAGAAGTCGACGCGGGGGTCCTGTGGCTTGGCAAGTTCATCGAGGCCGACGGCGCCTCCAATGACCATGATGAGCAAGGCGGCGATCACGACATTGACCAGGGGACCTGCGATCGCAATCACCAGTTCCTGGGATGGCTTGCTCGGATTGCGCTCCAGTCGCGCCACGCCGCCGATCGGCAAGAGAGTTATGTCAGGCGTCTTGATGCCGTATCGGCGCGCAGCGGCGATGTGCCCGAATTCGTGCAGGACCACGCATGCGAAGACGCTGACGATGAATGCGACGCCTTCCCAGGCTGCGGGCGCCCCACCGATCTGGTAGTGCATCAGCCAGACCCAGATGAGCAGGAGCACGAACGTCATATGCACACGGATTTCGGTTCCCGCGACAGTCCCAAGCTTCACTGACCATTCCATGTCATCTCACTCGCTGATGACCGAAGCAGCGGAAGCCCGTTGACCCATGACGTGCGACGGGCACGAAACGGGCAGGTCGCCCGACACGCAAGCGGTTCTTGCTTTTATTCGACTTCAAAATTCCTGCGCGCAGGATATCGACGGATACCCCCTCGGCAACTTCCAGCACGTCTCGGATTTGACAGGCAGATGTGGCGGCCCCGCCGTTGATCGCCGTCAGATAATCGCCCGTCCTCAGGCCGATTAAGTGGGCGAGACTGCCAGTCGCAACGTCGACCAAGACCGGCCCTGTCGGCGCGCAAGCCGCTGAGACCGTCGGTGATGGGAAGCCAATGGTAACTGACTCGAGGATGCCCTCGTCTACGCTAAGTCGATCGTCTTCGCCTGGATCGGAAGACGTCAAATTGAGCATCTGCGACTTTTCTCCACGGCGGATATCGAGCGTGATGCGGGCGCCGGCCGGAAGCAAGCTGATTGCGTTCCTGAAGGCGGCCTCCGTCCGGAGCGTACGGCCATCGAGCGCCACGATGAAGTCGCCAAGCCGCAGGGCTTGCCGTTCCGCGGCCGAGTCGCAAGCGAGCTCGTTCACGACAAGCCTTAGCGCCTCAGCGGTCCCTCCGCCCTCGGCGTCCATCGCGGTCGTCACGGAAAGGTCGAGCCGACCACGCTTGTATTCTCCGTAAGCGATCAGCTCGCGCACGATTTGCACTGCTATGTCCAAGGGGATCGCGAAGGCTATGCCGGTGCTTGCTTCGCTGGGCGCGGGAATTCCGCGCGTGATGCCTATGATCTCACCGGAGGAGTTGACGAGCGCGCCGCCCGAGCTCCCGGGATTAACGGGCGCACTCAGGCCCGGTTCACTTCCGACCGCTTCAGCGGGAGGGCCAATGGCACCGAATATAACGGCAATCACCAGCAGCCTTGAGATCTCTTGCATGTTCGCGCTCCAACCAGCGCCAGGATTTCAGCCGCCTTTGCATTCCAATGCATTGACCCGCATCAATTCGGGCTTCTGCGGCAGCCCGGCGGCGCTGGCAACACGGCGGATCGGCCCGATTTTGACGGGCATCAAAGACACCTTGCGACGCTTAGCGGAATGTACGCTTCAAATGCCAATCTGCGTTCAGGGATTGGACCTTCTTGGAGGGATCGCCGCAGCGGCGCGGTAACCCAGCGAGCTCGAGATGCGCACCGCGAATGCCTGAGCACATGATCCGCCGGAGCGAGCATGGCCATGGCCTATTCCGTCAACCTCATCAAGCCCCCTCAGGTCGACCAAACCTATCGATTGATAGAAGCCGTCGGCTACGGGGTCGACGTGGCCGGATGGCGTGAACTCTGTGCGACGACTTTTGCGAGAAAATATATAACGCCCTACTCCGAGGAGATCATAACGGTCGAAAACTCACGCGGTTACATCGCAGGTGTCTGCCTGATGCGCACCACACACCACGTATTGTACGGACGGCTTCTCGACGTGCCGGTCTTCATCATCATAAGTGCCGGAGACACGCCGGGCGTCTGTGATGCCCTTCTCGAATATTTGACGACGGCGGCTTGCGACAAACAGTGCGGCTTCATTCGCGTCGCAAGTCCTGACCCTGCCAATTGGCCCGGCCCGCCCGGCGGACCGCGGCGGCAGGACCGCGGAATCCTCATACCGGTGCAATGAACCATTGATCCTAATCTAAGGTCAATGCGGGGCGTCGAAAATGCCTAGACGTCCTGCCGAATCGCCCTTGCGCTGAAGACATATCCGACGCCTCTCACGGTTTTTATGAGCGCCGGGTTGCCAGGGTCTCGCTCGATCTTGCGGCGCGGCCGGGCGATCTGGGCATCGATGGTTCGATCGAAGGCTTCGAGGTTCCGGCCTCGGGTGAGATCCATCAATAGCTCGCGCTGCAACACACGGCCAGCATGGTTCACAAGCACACAGAGCATATCGAACTCGCCCGTCGTCAGAGAGATCTCCTTCCCGTCGTCAGCCAGCAATTGTCGGCGACCGACGTCAAGACGCCACCCCTCGAAGCTGTAGATTTCCGTTTGCGGCTCGCTGCTGCGGTTCAGCGATGCTCCTGGCTGCCGGCGCCGAAGGGCGCATTTCAGGCGCGCCAATACCTCGCGAAGATGGAAAGGCTTCGTGATGTAGTCGTCGGCGCCGAGCTCCAGCCCGACGATCCGATCGACGACGTCGTTGCGCCCGGTCAGATGATAATCGGTATGTCAGAGGAGGCCCTTATGTCGCGCGCAAGTGCCAAGCCGTCCTCTCCGGGTAGGACTAGATCGAGCAGAATGATGTCGATTGGCAACTTCTACAGGCAACTGCGCATCTGCTGGCCATCGCCTGCCACGTTGACACAGTATCCCTCTTCTTCGAAATACCGAGCGAGCATCTCTTGGATTCTCGGGTCATCGTCGACGACGAGGATATGTTCGGGCGGCTTGGCCATGCAGTCCCTCGAGACGCTTCAGCCAACGCAGTTACAGTCGGTTCCAAAATCGAACGAATTGTAACACATCCGTCGCCGCACAGCGTTCAAATTCTTCGGTCTGGATCAAAGGCAGGGAGACGCCATGAGCCTTCCAGCCAGTGCCGTGCAACAGGCGCGCCGCATGCTCGCCTTCAGCCGGCGGCACACACTGCCTTGATGTCCCCAATGACCGACGATCGAATGATCGGCGATACTACGGCTGCGGTCTTTCAGATGCCTTGCGTCACGGGAGGAGATGATGATCGATGACATGCGACCGCGCCAGGACATCCTGAACGAACTTGAGTACAAGCCGACCATAGATGCTGCAAACATCGGTGTCATTATCGAGGACGGCATCGTGACCTTAATGGGTCATGTGCTCAGCTATGCGGAAAAACACGCCGCGGAGCCCGTAGTCCAAAGGATAAAGGGCGTGCGGGCTATCGCGGAGGATATCGAGGTACGACTGCCGGAACACAGGAAGACCGCTGACGATGAAATTGCCAGCCCGTCCTGAAAATCCTCGCCTGGCGCGCCTCCGAACGAGATTCAGGGTCAAGGTGCGGAAGGGGCTTGTCACCCTGAGTGGTGTGGTCGACCGGCGTTTTCAACGTTCGGCGGCGGAAAGCGCGGTGCGGGAACTCTCCGGCGTGAAGGGCATAATCAACCAGCTCAAGATCCGGCCTGCCCGCGTGGATGTCTCTGACCTCCGGCACGGCATCGAAGAGGCACTCGAACGCAACGCCGAGATTGAGGCCGAGAATATCGACGTCGACGTTTCCGGCGGTCATGTGACATTACGCGGAAAGGTGCAGAGCCTGCGGGTACGGGTGATGGTGGAACGCGCCGCTTGGTCGGCGCCTGGAGTGACCGCCGTCGAGGATCATCTGAGCGTGGCCGACGCTCAGGAACGCCTGAGTCCGTGAAAACAGCCGCGCGCCAATGTCATCCGGGGCGAGCATCCGCAGGAGACAGACTCCTATCGCCTCATTCGAGGCGATCTGTCGATTGCCATCGCAGCAATTCGAGGTCGCGCCACGATCTGTCTCCCATGTAGAGAAAGGTCGCAGACAAGATCGGTGAGGGCCGTCAGGCAAATGTCGCACGCATTCGTCCACCTGCCTCCGCTGCAGACCTCAAACATGATGAATTCCATCCATCGGGTAGGACCTCATTGATGCGAATCAACGAGTATCGACACAGATGTTGGTATGATCGCGGGTGCGCGACTTTCCGAATGGTCCCGCAGAGCGAACCAATGGAATCTGGAGAACCGAGATGAGTGAGGCTTGGAACCTGTCGATCTCGCCCGAGAAAGTATGCTACCTCATCATCAAGGCACGCGAGTTCGATGCCAAAGATGCGGTCACGGAGCCCGATCCGGCATCCAATGCCAGCGACGACATGATGGTATCGGTGCTTGAAGATCAGCCGGACGACCCTGTGGAAGTTGAGCTCGAGAGCCTGATCTCGGACCTGAACGAGGACGAGCAGATCGACCTCGTGGCGCTGTCCTGGCTCGGCCGTGGCGATGGCAACGTCGACGACTGGGAGAGCATTCGCGCCGAAGCCGCTGCTGCCCACAATGACCGGACCACGTCATACCTGCTCGGTACACCTTTATTGGCGGACTATCTGGAGGAAGCCATGGCACAATTCGGCGAGTCCTGCCAGGAATATGAGATGGTCCGCCTCTAGATTCCGCAGTTGAAGATGGGACGGAAAATCGCACACTCCATCTCGCTCTAAGCCACGCGATCGCCAAGGCATCAGGCGATAGACACCCCAGAGGCATAGGGCCCTTTCTCGCCTTCGTGCTCGGCAAAGCGCACCTCCGTCCCGACTTTCAACTGCTTCCACTGATCGTCGGACCCCATGCCTTCGCGGCGGAAGAAGAACTCGCGCCCGTCCGCTGTCGTGATGAAACCGAAGCCTTCCTCGGGCACGAGCCGCGCGACCTCGCCGTGGAGCGTCTCCGGATGCGGTTTCACCCGGTAGCCGCTCATCTCGCGCACGGCATCCTCAAGCCGCCGTTGCGCAGCGTTGAAACTGTCGCGGATCGCCACGAGCACATCTTCATGGGCGTGATTTTCCTCCCGCTCTCGCCCGACGACGATCTCGCGTCCTGGCACGGTGATGTCGACGCGGACATGGTAGATGGAGCCTTTGCGGCCGTGGCGATGGGGTGCCTCGACGATCACGTTGCAGGAGGTGATTCTTTTGTGGAAACGCTCGAGCCGCGCGATCCGCTCGCGCACCGCAGCCTCCACCGAGGCGGATGGTTCCATTCCGCGAAACCGGATTTGAGGGATGATTTCCATGGTTCCTGCCCTTAAAGTTTATTCCAACCACAAGCCTGCCTGCAGTTGACCGGCGCCGCATTGACCCCGCGCAACGACAGGTGCTTTTTGCGGTTGAATAATGGTTCAAACGGCGGACGTCTTGTATGGCGCTTATGACCGAGAAACATATCAGGCACCTGCCTGTCCTGGAAAACGGATGCCTGGTCGGCATTATCTCCATCGGCGACCTTACGAAATCTGTGATCGCTGATCGGGAATTCGACATCGAGCAACTCGTGCAATACGTGCGTGGCTGAGCGCTGCATACGGGTGATCGCCCGCTCGGCAGGCGTACCCCTGCCGGAAAAGAGTCGGCCGCTCCGCTGTCTCCATGTGTGCCCACCGCTATACTGCAGGGCATGGAAGAACGGTCACGCGCGCTCTCAGCTCGGAAACCCGGTTGATGCGTGCCGAGTGCTGGCAAGGAGCCTCGGATGCGGAAGCTGATTGCAGAAACTCCATACTGCCCAAGGGCTCGCGGCCGCTCGGTCTCTCGGCTGAGGACACCGTCCGCCGCCTTGATATTCCTCAATGACTGACGGTTGGAGGATCGGCTATGAGGCGGGTCCCACCGGTTACGGCCTTTACCGTCGACGCGTCCTTTTCCAATGATGCGCCGCTCCCCGGTGTCGAGGTAGTGCCGTAGGTAACTGTCATGAGCGCTTCGGTCCGGCTCCGGCATCAGAACGTTGACGTTCTTCCCGGAGACTTCACTCGCGGTGAAACCAAAGAGCTTCTCCGCCGTGGCGCTGAACGACTGTATTCTTCCTCGGCTGTCGATCACCACCATTGCGCTTGGCACGGTTGCCAGAATGGAGCGTAGGTGAGCCTCACGCCGCTGCGCCTCGGTGGCTGCTGCCGCGAGAACTCGCCCGACCGAGTTGATCTCGCGTACCGGCGTGGCCACGGGCGAGACATGTTCATTTTTCTCGAGTTCGAGGCCGGCGTTTTGGAGGGCGCCGACGGCGCGCGTGAGATGAGACGCCGCCCAAGATGCGAGAGCGACCGATAAAGACAGAAGTAGGACCCCAATCGCCGAAAGCGTTGCAAGCGCCTTCCAGATCGGCGCGTTAAGAAGCGAAATAGGGACTGTCACGGTGGCGAACCAATTCGTGTCGCCGGGGCGGGCGTAGGCAGCAACGACCTCAACGTTCTGCAGGTTGTGGCCTCGCCAAAGGCCTTCCGGGCCGGTAACCTGCGATATCCAATCGGAGGGTGCCTGTTTCCCGACAAAAGCCTCTGGGTCAACCGAACGTGCTGCAATCATACCCCTCGAGTCGACAATGGCTGCCAGCCATCCCTCGTCAAGGCTCACATCGCTGAACACGGGTTGCAGTCTTTCGACCGGTATGCCGACGGCGAGCAGATAGATCACCTCGTCTTCTCGCAAGACTGGTACAATCACCGTGGCAAGCAGACGCTTCTGCTGGCCCACGATGATGTTCGTTATGACGGGCCTTTTTTGCTGAGGCACCCGCTGATCGAATTCAGCGATCGCAGGATTCGGGCGCGGCAATGGCGTTCCCCAGGGCACGGAAGTATTGAGCAGCTGTCGCGGCTGTCCAGGAGCCCGCACGACGATCGTGAGGCCAAGCGAGTCGGCAACGGCTGCTGCGGTAGGGTGGAATGCCTGCAAATCTCCTCTTCGCAGCTCCTCCGAGGTAGCCAATGCTTCCATAACCAGGCGTGGTCCGGCCAGTTCGCGGTCGACCGCAGCCGACAGTTCGTGCGCCAGTGCCTGCGCCCTCTCGACGGCCCGCTCTTTTTCGGCCTGCACATACGTCCAGGCGGTCAGGGTACCGAACAGCAAGACCGGGAGCACGAGAGCCGCCGCGAAGATCAGAAAGAAGGCGGAAGCGGGCCTTTCCCGCCCCAGGATCGAAACGAAGCGCGCAACGGGTGAACGATAGACACCGGTCGCGATGGCGCGTTTCAGCTCGGATTTGTTCATAATGAAGACCTTCCGCCACGCGCGACGTTAGCGCTCCATTCCTTTAGCCGAAAAATCGTCTGTCGAAATTGATGTCGCGCAAGACCGTCATTCGGCGCCTCAATATGCACATGCCACTTGGCCACCGGATAGATGCTGATCCGTTCGGACGCAAGAAAGGTCCTGCCATCCGAGGCTATTTGCCAAGCAACAGCTTGATATAGCGCCCGACGATAAGCGCGGCCGGATAGAGGACTTCCTCTTCAGTCCTGGCGTGCAGGATCAGCTTCTCGGCGAAGTCCACATATTTCGGCTTGTTTTCGGCCTTCGCCGCCGCGACCAGCTCGCCGAGCGCTGCTACGATCTGCTGGTGCTCGGCCAGCATTGATGGCAGTTCGGCCTCCAGCCTGTCCGTCAGAGTGACGACGTCAGTCATCCCGGGAATTAACGTTCCCTTCGCCAACGCTCCAAGCAGGCTGAGCGGTGGGAGTGCGAATTCTTCTTCGCGAATGAAATGCGGGTGCAAGAGTCTTGCGACTTCTTTTGCCGCCGCCCCGACACGGCCGCCTTGTTTTGTCGCGTCGACCAGTTCCGAGTGAAGTGCCGAGTGCTCCGTCTTGAGCGGTTCAGGGATCCTCAATTCCATGGCTTGCTCCTTTGAGGCGGCGCCGAGCCACAGGACATCATAGGGCGCCGGATTCGATGCCGGGAAAACGGCAGTTCCATTACCGCCGTCATAGACGCTCCCGGAGAATGGGCAATCTGGTGTAAATCCATCGTGCGTGGTCTCGGCGACAGGCTCCGCGTTCCACCACCAAGCTCGGCCTTGTTCGTACGATTATGCAAATGAGAACGCTCCAAGACACGTGTCCCCGCCGGCCCCGCTAGCAGAGGCCCGAGACGTGAAAGTCGCAGTCGTTACGCCATGGCGTGGCGACGGCGGTACGCTTCCTGAAACGACGGGTTCTCCAGTTCGCCACCGGCAAGCGCGACCAGCGCGTTCATGGTCAGGAGAGCAATGGAATGACGCCCGACCGTCGCGATAACACCGCAGCCAGCGAGCTTGGTGATGGTCCGTGAGACGGTCTCGATCGTCATGCCGAGATAGTCGGCTATATCCAGCCTCGTCATCGGTAGTTCGATGATCATGCCGCGCTTCTGCACTTGGCCGCGCGCCATCAGCAAGAAAAAGCCGGCTAGCTTTTCCTCTGCACTCCTTCGCGAAAGCAGCACCATCTGATCCTGGGCCGCAGCCATCTCGTCGCAGAGTTTCGAGAAGAGCTGCTCATTGAGGTGCGGTTCGCGCTCGCTCAGGCTGTCGAAGCGGTGTTTCGGTAGGCGACGGACTTCGACGGGCGTGATCGCCTCAACTGTGTAAAGGTAATGCCCCCTCAGCGAAACGCCGAGCAGATCACCCGCGCGGACGAAACCGAGAATGACGCGGCGGCCGTCGTTGAGAATCCTGTAAGCCCTGAGCGTGCCTTCAACGACCTCAAAGATGTTTTTAGCTGCGTCGCCCTCCCAGAAAACGGCGGAACCCGGAGCGATTCTCTCGATCGACTGCCTGCAGAAAAGCGACGAAAGTGTCGGTTTGTCTGCCGCGGTTGACGCTGCTGCCGCTGGGTTAGTCGACTGACCGACAACTAGCTGAAGGCTCATGGTAACTCTCCCCCTAGGGTTAATGGGTAAGTTGACCGCCTATGCGTGACTGCAGAATAACTACACAGTAACAGTGTTTAAGAAATTGTAACAGTTTGTAACAGTGAACGCCGGAACTCGAGTGGCGGCGGCAAATACTCTCCAAACGGGCGACATTACCCCTATACATCTTCGATAGTACGAAGCATTTCTTATATTTATTTCTCTTCTTTGATTCACATCAAAGACGGCCATCGACTCACACGGAATCAATTCACCTGCATTTTTCGATGAGCCGAGGTCGTTCCATGGCAACAAAGAACTTTGCGGCAAGACGCAATCATTGCCCTTCATTTAGTCCGCTGGGCTCCGACCTGGCAGCGATTGATATAGAACGGCATTTGCGGGGCTTCGGGCGCGTCAAGCGCTTCGGGGCTGCCTCCGTGCTTTCCGGGAATGGCAAGAGGCCCTTCTTCCTCGGAATAGTCGACGGCGTGGTGGCGATCCGTCGGCTAGGCAGAGACGGCAACAACCGCATTCTGCAAATCCTCGGACCCAATGACATCGTCTATCCAACGGTTTCCCGCCACCCGGACATTGAATTCGAGACGCTGACCCCGGCGACAGTCCGTTGCATCGATCCGGCGCAACTGACAGCTGCGCTCCGAAACGATCCGGAGCTGGCGAACGCCATTTTGAACGCCGCAACCTCGCAGTTGCAATGCTGCCTCCACCAGATCGCTTGCATGAGCGAGCGCCCGATCGATCGTCTCGGCTTTTTTCTCCTGCGTGTCATCTATCGTCCGTTCGACCACGATCGAACGGTCGTCTCGATAAAGCGCAATCCGATTGCTGTCGTGACGATAAATCGCACTGCATTGGCAGCACACATCGGCATCACGACGACGAGCCTTGCCCATCTGCTTCTGGCGTTACAGGAGGAGGGCATCATCCGTGCCCTTACGCCGCGGCGCTTTGAGATACTCGAAGAAGCACGGCTTGCCGCGTCCTGCAAGCGCCTTCGGGCAAGGGAACATCTGACCACCAGTCTCTAATCGGTTACAAATCAGGAGGAGCGTGAATATGGCCCATGCAGATCGAGCTTTTGCGCCTGCCACGGCAAATACCGTGGAACTAAGCGAGCCAGCCTCTAGCGATGCGGATTTCCGCGTCGAGAGAAAGGAGGCGCAAAACTGGCGGATCTGCCTGCTCTCTGCACGCGCGAGCCATTGGTTCGAGGCAAATTTCGCTGGTGATAGCCAAAACGCCCGCATCCTCGAGACAAATCTTGCCGGGGCGAATGCCTTTATCCGGAAGGCGCGGACGCATGGCTTCAGAACCGAATACATCGGGCCGCTCGCTCGGTCCTATTTCTAGTCAGGAACAATTGCGCTGGCGCCCGTTTCGCGGTGGATGACAGGAAATCAAGCACGGACGTGCATGGAGGAAGCCGCCATTCATCCAGGAATGCTATCCGCGTCCGATTTGTGGCGGCCCCGTCCAGACAAATCCGATGCGCAAGATGCAGGCAAAACATTGAAACATGCTGAGAGGCGTTTCGTAGCTATTGGGATGAGTTACGCGCGCCGCGATCGAGACTTATTCATTTATGTTATCCCTTCTCTGATGGTTTTCTGGAGGATCGGGATCGAGCAATCCATTTTCGCGCCTCCTCACTGACCAGCATGGCCGCCGCAAACGGTCCTACAAACAACCATGCCTGCCATCCCAAAGGCGCAGTGCCGAAGAGGGCATTGCCCGGCTGCGTGTACACGACTGCGAGGATCATCCCGATCTCGAAGGCGATCCCGACGAAGATCAGCGGATTGCCCAAAGACGTTTGTGCAAACAGCGAGATCCGTTCATCCCGACAGAGAAACACGTTAACGATCTGTAGAAGGACGATGGCCACCAGGCATGCAGTCGTTGCCTGCAGGTAGAGAGCCGCGTGAGCTGCCAGCGGCTCGCCAAACGCCCAACCTCCTTGCCAGAGGACAAAGGAGTACGCCGTCATTCCCGCCGCCGCCTCGAACAGGCCCAGGAATCCGTAGGCCCGCAGAAGCAAGCGATGATCCAACAGCCGTTCCGTACGGGGGCGCGGCGGTCTCGCCATTATATCAGGGTGCGGCTTTTCCGCTCCCAGCGCAAGTGCAGGCAACAAATCGGTGCCCAGATCGACGGCGAGTATCTGGATGATGGTCAGCGGCAGCGGAATGCCAAAGAGAACGAAGGCGAGATAGGGGACGAATTCGGCGACGTTCGAGGTGAGTACATAGGTCAAGAATTTGCGGACATTGTCGAAGACTGCGCGGCCCTCCTCGATACCATCGACAATGCTGACGAAGTTATCGTCGACAAGGACCATGTCGGCTGCTGCGCGGGCGACATCGCTTCCGGTCCTGCCCATGGCAATGCCGATGTCCGCCTCCTTGAGCGCCGGCGCGTCGTTCACGCCGTGGCCGGTCACTGCAGTGACATGCCCCTTGGCTCTCAGAGCGCGAACAATGCGCAATTTCTGATCGGCAGCGAGGCGTGCGAAGATCGGACAGGGCGCATCGAGAGCGGTCCGCAGTTGTGAGTCGGACAGATCGTGTAGACGCTCGCCTGTCACCACCTGCGGCATCTCCTCTTCCCTGACCAGCCCGATCTGACGGCCGATAGCGATGGTGGTATCGGGATGATCGCCTGTCGCGATGACAATCTTGATGCCTGCCTGTCGAGCGCTTCGCACCGCTTCAGCGACACCCTCGCGCGGGGGATCTTCGAAAGCGACCAGCCCGAGAAAGACGAGGCCCACCTCACTCGTCGGCAGGGGCGCCTCTGGCTCCAGGCGCCGGTAGGCAAGGGCGAGCACGCGCAAGCCCTTTTTCGCAAAGGCTTCCTCCGCTTCCTTGAGGCGCTGGCGCAATTTCCGCGTCAAAGGCGCAACCCCTTTATTGGCCTCCAGGTCCGTGCAGAGGGGGATCACCGTTTCGGGTGCGCCCTTTGTATACATAGCCCTCCCCTCTACGGTCTCGTGAAGGGTCGACATGCGCTTCCGATCGGCATCGAAGGGAATTTCGCTGACGAGCTGAACGCTGGCCGAGGCAAGTCCTGCCCGCCCCGCCATCTCGACCAGAGCCATCTCCATGGGGTCGCCCAGCCACCCGCCGTCCTTCGCTCGCTGGACCGTCTGGCACCATCGTGCGACTTCGCAGAGCCGCCGGTCGGCTTTGTTCACCTCCGGCTTGAGGTCCGCCGGATAGGCGGGCGCCAAAGTGCGCGACAGAAAGAGTTCTCTAATGGCCATGCGATTTTCAGTCAGTGTTCCTGTCTTGTCGGTGCAGATGACCGTGACCGAACCGAGGGTCTCGGCGGCTGGTAGATGGCGGACAAGAACCTTGCGGCGCGCCATGCGCCGGGCTCCCATGGCCAATGTGAGCGTTATCGTCGGCAGGAGCCCTTCGGGGACATTCGCGACAATCGTTCCTATGCCGAACATCGATGCCTGCCAGATCGACAGTCCTGCCTCAAATCCGATGGCGAAGAAAGCCAGGCCGAGACCGAAAGCAAGCACGGCGATGACGCGGCTGAGGGAGGCGACTTCGTTCAGCAGCGGCGAACGGACTTCTGTGCCGCTCTGCGCCAGTCGCGCGATCTTGCCGAACTCGGTGTGCGAGCCCGTGGCGAAGACGACGGCGACGCCGTCACCGGCAAGCACGGACGTGCCGGCAAGCAGGGCGTTGGTGCTGCGCAGGATATCCGATGCATCGGATGGGGCGGCGGAACGGTCGATCGGCATCGCCTCGCCGGTCACCGTGGCATTGCTGACACGCAGTGCGAACGCCTCGATCAGACGGCAATCTGCCGGCACCATGTCACCCTGCCCCAGCAGGATGACATCCCCCAGGCACCAGTTCATCGCCGGGGACAGTGGCGACACTTTCCCCGCGCACTACCTTGACCTGCGAGGGCAGCAGCTTCGCCAACTCGGCTAGAGTCCGCTCGGCTCGAAATTCTTGCCAAAAGGCAAAGAGCCCGTTCACGAGGATGACGCCAACGATCGCATAGCCCAGCGTCGCCATTCCGAGGTTTGGCTCGATCAGGTGCCCGATGAAAGCGATCGCCGCGGCAAACCACAGCAAAAGCGCCAACAGATGCGTGAGGGTTTCGATGGCACGCTTGTGGAGAGGTTTGCCGCGGATCCTTTCGACGGCGTTGGGCCCGTACTCCGCCAAGCGCCTCGCGGCCTCTTTCGAAGAAAGGCCGGCTCCGCTGGTCCCGAGGCTCTCGAGGACTTCTTCGCTAATGGCGCGAAACACATTCATCGGCAAGACTCCGGAAGGACCGGAGAGAGGACTCCCGCGAGCAAATCTATGGCCGGGCCTTAGCCCCACTTCGCCGCCCCGGCATGATGCCTCAGCAGCTCAAGGTTGAGACGCAGGTCGCTGACTTTGAGGCTTCTAGCTGGCCGGGCCTGTCGGCGGCCCTTCAACTGCGCTCAACGTCCGGCGCCGGAAGTCTCAGCGGGCTCGCCAATGTGACGATCTGGCGGTACTGATCGGCATCGACAATCTCCAGGCCATTCAGGCCGTCAGGCCCTTCGTCAACGGCTATGCTGTTCGGCTTGCGAACGAGATGATCGAGGCCCTCCAGAGCTATTTCCACGAGATCATTCTTCTGGTCATAGGTAATGCCAAGCAGCGGGACCCACTTCGCCTCGATCTGGTCGCCGAGCCGGAGCCCCGTCACTTCGACTTGCGCGCGCTTGCCTTCCAGGGCGCCCGCGATCCGTTCGAAGTAGAAATGCCATTCGGGCTTAGCCAAGAAACGACTTGCCATAGTTCACCACTCCTGTTGGTCAGCCATCCGAGGCAACCCATTCGTTCCCGATCTTCGAATAAGAGCGTTTCACCGCCGCCCAGGCGATCCGGCGCGATGCCTCTTCCTGACGCGGATCGCCGACATGGGCGGCAAATGCGTGATTGAACGCTTCACGGTAAATGTCCTGTGCGTGCCGGGGCAAGGATTGCCTGACGGCCGGCGGCAGGTCGGCGTTGGAAGTATAAGGCATTGGCTCCCCCCAATTTCGCTGCATGCGCTCTTAAAGCATTTCCCTTCTTGCATGACCTGACATTGATTTTGATCAAAGGGCCTGCTGTTGCGCAGGAGTTCAAATGCCGCCACCGCAAGTGGCAGGCGGCGTAAAGCCTTTGAATCCGAGCTTCGGACAATCGCAACGTTCATCAAATTGCGACGGCGGCTGGGTCCGCTCGCAGGCCGGATCGGTTTTGTACGCATAGCCCGGCAGACTGACATAGCGGCTGGTTTGGTGCATCCTGTCAGGGCGGCGCATGCAAGGATCAACAGGAGGGCAGTCTTCATAACCAGACCTTCGAACGCAGACTTAAATCAAGCTCGCTAATCATCGCGCATGAAGGCCGCTCCAGCTTTGTCCACGATCAAAGACCCGACATTGCTCCGATATTCCGCCGTTCACCTCGGTTTCGGTTAGCGGAACCCGTCGCCATCTGGAAAATCACGAAACATGCTGTCGGCGGCATATGCGTTCTGTGATCAGGCGTCCCACGAGCGTAAAACGCCGCGGCGCGGGGGCCGGAAAATCATCCCTTCATGCCATAAGGGGACGCATGCGCGCGACGCATAGACGCGCCCGTTCTCGTGCGGGCTGTATTCGGGGCGATTGCCCGCTCGGCAGGCGTGCCCCTGCCGTTGCGCATCATAGACCGGGCGGGAAAGATTGAGACTTGACCAGACAGGTGCAGATTTCAGAGAGGGCGCGGCGCGGGACCACCACCTGCGTCTTCTGCCACGGCGGCGCGCCCTGTCATCTCGTCGATACAGATACAGTAGAAGAGATGGGGGGAAGCCCCGACGATAGGTTGGGGCGCCGGTTTCAAGCCCCCCGGCTGATAGCGTCCGGGAAGGTGGTGTAATTTCGGGGGCGCATAGAGTGGA
>NZ_AUTC01000159.1 GCF_001461695.1 Sinorhizobium fredii USDA 205
CGGCGCGACCGCGAACGGTTTCGCAGTATGCCGTAAGGCACCGCCTTCTAGAGATCACGTCCCGCCCGTCACGGCCAAGGCGATCGGCATGCTTCAATTGCTTGGCCCCTCTACTTCTCTTTTTCTATCGCCGCCCGTAGGATGCGCAATATAAATTCCGCGATGAAATTTCGTTTAAAAGTAATACTTGAAAATAGACTCGACCGGAAAGTCGTTCTCTGGTTCTATCTTGGCGCACTGTTTGCGAGGGCGTAGCGAATGGCTTACGATTGGGATGGAAAGCGCACGCGCCGGCTCAAAATGGTCAGGTTCGTGGGAGCTCTGGCTATACCTGCTCTGCTATTCGGCTCCGCCATTGCGGCGCTGCAGTTGACCGATACGGTTGGTCTGGCCGTAAGGACGGTTCACCTTCGTTAGATTTCCAGCGAAGCTGCACACTTTCCAGATCAGGCTGGCATGTAGGGGCACAAAGGGTCTTCCGCCGCATCGGGTGGTGGAAGGAGGGGGAAGCATGCATTCAGCTCAAACCTTGAGTTTCGATCCAATCGGTCCTGACGAGTTGGAGATGATCGGGAAGGCCTTCGAAGACGAGCTGCACAGACGCGCTTTGTCACGCAAGTCTGAAGAAGCTGAAGCGCTCGCTGCAAAGCTGATCAACGCTTATCAGGCAGGAATTCGCGACGATCTGGGCTTGAGTATTGTCGCTGGGCTGTCCTGAGGCGCGGCGCGGGCATCTTCGCCGCCAAGCAATGTCGCAAGTGCGCGCTTACAGGGGGCGCCACCAAGCTCACGAAACTTCGAATCGCTCGAGCATCTTCTTGAGCTGGACGTTCTGCAGATGAAGCTTTTGAGCGAGTTGGGTCCTCAGCATTTCGATTTCTTCGTCGAGTGTTGCCACTTCATGGAAAAACAAGTCACGCGACGACAAGGGTTGCACGCTTTGATGAGGCTTTGGGGGGACAGCGCTCTGCGCAGCCAAGTGGGCGTTGGCTCTCTTTCCACGTTCTCGACGCTTGATCCGCGGTTTGCTTGGCGACTTGGTTGCCGCACTTTTCGGAACCAAATTCGCTCCGGCACCCGAATGGTCGGCTTCATGACGCGCATTTGTTTGAACCTCTGCAGCATCGATCGGCAGTTTTAACGCCTGTGCGACACCGCCATCGCCTTTCGCCTTATCCGATGCCACCGCCCCTCGATCAACCGAGACGTCCTCATCGTGAGCGGGTGGGCTCGCCGCTACCGTCGAACTGGGCGGAGGTGCCCACCTATTCTCCACTTCGCTCTCGAGCGCCTGGGAATCGGTGTCATTCCCGATCGAACTCCCTTGCGCTTTCGCCGATGGTCGCCGCGACGTCAGTTGGGCAAGGAATTTCCACGGTGTTTTCATAGTGTTCCCACCTTGAGCAACCCGGACGGAGATCCTGTTGAGCTATTGTTTCCCGCCCGGTCATCTTTGTGATGCGGTTGGGACAGGTTCAAAGCCTGTTTTCGACCGAGCGAAAGACGGAGGTAACAAAGCCGCCCTTCAACACCTTATCATGGTGAGAGCGAAATCCATGGGTCACCTCCTGTAATTTGCAAGAGTTTGCACAACTTCGTTCTCAGGACCATTATCGTCAATTTCTTGTTAACTGGCGCCACTCTAGGGTGTTGAAAGGTGCCAATGCGCGCCATTTCGCCTCTGAAACACGGATCATGTCCCGGCTTGGCAGCTGTGGAGCCGGCATCGGCAACGCGCTTTCAGCTACCATCATGCGAGGCGGAGAAAACGCAACTGAGATCATCGGCGTAGCATTTGACTTTCGGCGCCGATCTCCCTTGAGCGAACTCCTCCGTCTCACTTCACCAGCAAACTTACGACGCAGTTCGTCCCGTTCGATGAATTGCGAATCTTCGCTCATCGCCACAATCACGCAGGGTTCTTTGCCTCGACAGCCGCTACGAGGTAGAAGGTCCCCGACATAAGGTCAGCACGCCGATCGCGACAATCGCCGCGGAGAAGCCGAAGCGGTCCGCGATCAGTCCAGCCGACAACGCGCCTATCGCATAGCCGAGATCGCGCCAGAAGCGGTAGACGCTGAGGGACCGGGCACGCCACGTGGGGTGCGAGGCGTCCGACACCGTAGCGATCAGGCTGGGATAGACCATCGCGGTCCCCGCTCCGAGAAGGACACTGCCTACGAGCCACCATCCAAAGTGGCCGCCAAGTGCGGTGATCAGCAACCCGACCGCCTGGACCCACATCCCGCCAACGATCAAACCCTTTCGGCCCCAGCGATCGCTGAGCGGACCAGTCACGACCCGTCCGACGCCCCAGACAATCGGGTAAACCGCCTTAAGGACGCCGATCCGCTCGATCCCGAGGCCAAGCGTCGTGAAGAACAGCGGGAAGATGCCCCAGCTCATGCCGTCGTTCAGGTTGTTGACGAGGCCTGCCTGTGACGCCGCCAGCAGGTTGCGGTCCTTGAATGACGCCAGAACGAATACCTCGCGGAACGAAAGCGCAGACGCCGGGTTGGCCGCGCGGCTCGCCTCGAGCTGAACATGCTGGCGCGTGTCCCGAACGGCGAGAATGGAAAGGATCGTGCCCGCGATGCCATAGATGACGCCGAGATAGATAGGCATTGGCCGCAAGCCGTATCGGCTTTT
>NZ_AUTC01000160.1 GCF_001461695.1 Sinorhizobium fredii USDA 205
CGGTGAGGCCCACGGCCACGTAGCCCGCGAACTCGTTCAGGCCGACCGCAAAGCCGCGCCCCTTCGGTCCCACGAGGTCCACCTTCATGACCACGGTCATTGACCAGGCGAAGCCTTGGCTCAGGCCGAGCAGCACGTTGGCGGCGATCACCCACTCCCAACTGGGAGCGAGGATGATCATGAAGGGCACCGGAAGGCCGATCAGCCAGCCCGCCACCAGGACCCGCTTGCGGCCCAATCTATCCGCCAACTGGCCCGAGACGAGATTTGCCAGCGCCTTGACCACCCCGAAGCTGATGACGAAGGAGGTGATCAGTATCGTCGATTTGACGTGGAACTCGTTTGCGCCGATTAGCGGCACGACGGTGCGCTCGATGCCGACCATGCCGCCGACGAAAGCGTTGATGAGAAGCAGCAAGGAGAATTGCTGCCAGTTCTCCTTGAGACCGAGCCGGACCGACGACGGCTCCTGAAGCGAAGTTGCCGGCATTGGTCAGGCCGCGCCGGAATGGATCGCCCGGAGTTGAGTGGCCCGCGGCCAAGCGAGAGGGATGTCCTTCGTCATGAAGACCACGAATTCCTCCTCGGTCTCGATCCTGAAGGCCTTGTTGAACTGTTTCTCAAAGCCGGTCGTCGACGACGGCTTGCTGCTCAGGCTCCGTCCGCACACCGACCGGGCATAGGCGCCCGGCATGATTACCAGATAGTCGGCTAGGGCTTTGAGCCTTTCGATGCTGCGGAACAGGTTCTTCGTCCCTTCCTCGGCGCTGACTGCGAGCTCCGTGCGGCTCAGATCGCCGACGATCAGCGTGTGTCCCGTCACCACGAACCACGGCTGCTGCGGCCGTGCGAGGTCGGTCACCAGAAGGCGGATGTGTTCAGGAGCGTGGCCGGGCGTGTACAGGACCTTGAGAACGACGTTGCCGAGTTCCAGTTCGTCGCCGTCGTGGACGGGCTTGAAGGGCAGGCTGACATTTGACTTCGCCGACAGCACGGTTCCCGCGACGTCGGCGAGCACGCCCCCGAAGGAGACGTGATCGGCGTGAACGTGGGTGCCGATGATATAGAGGATGCGCATTCCCGTTTGTTCGGCTGCGCGTGGATATGGTTCCACCTCTCCGGCCGGATCGATGACGGCCCCGGAGGCTCGCCCCCCCCCCCCCCCGCCGAAATCCCGACCGGATCGGTGTGAAGGAACTGCCTGACGATCATGATCTTGCGAGCCTCCCGTTGTCGTGATAGCAGTCATTCAACTAATAGCGCGAATGATTGAATTGGGAGGGGAAAGGTGTCAAGTGCGAAGAAGGCGATCTTTGCCCGCCTCGCCGAGATCGCTCAGGGCCTTGCCCATGCGCACCGCATCGAGCTGCTGGAGCACCTCGCCCAAGGGACCCGCACCGTAGAAGAGCTCGTCGCATTGACCGGGCTGAGCTTCGCCAACACCTCGCGCCACCTGCAGGTGTTGCGGCGATCCCATCTCGTCACCTCGCAGCGGCGCGAGAAACACGTCTTCTACAGCCTCGCGGGCGAGACCGAGGTCGTCGCTCTAATGGCCGCGGTCGGAGCCGTCGGAGAGCGGAACGTCGCCGAGGTCAGGCACATCGTCGCGGACTATTTCCATTCGCCACAGACGCTCGATGCCGTATCGCGCGAGGAATTGCTTTCCAAACTCAAGGACGGGACGGTGACGGTGCTCGACGTGCGGCCGGAAGACGAGTTTCTGCTCGGCCACATTCCCGGCGCGGTCAACATTCCAATCGAACAACTGAAGCAGAGACTCGCGGACCTTCCCGAGGATCGGGAGATAGTCGCGTACTGCCGTGGTCCTTATTGCGTCTTCTCCTTCGAAGCAGAGGCGATCCTGCGGCATCAGGGCTTTAGCGTTCATCGACTCAAAGACGGCTTCCCGCAATGGAAGGCGGCCGGTTTGCCTTTCGCGACCTAAACAAGCATGAAAGGCAAGGACGTAGTCTGGAGCGTCGTGCCCCCGATGTTGAGGACGTTCAAGCCGCCCCCGAGGGACACCAGCGCCCACAGCGGCGGTGATTGCCCCCTTCGCACCGTGCGCCCCAGTGTCTTTCGAAAGAAGGAGCTAATTTAAGATAGGCGATCGCACTGTGCTGCGTTAGAGTCCTCCAGACCGCTGATCTGCAAGTCCGGTGGCGACTCGATGAAACAGAGATTAGCCGCAATTCTGGCGAGCGATATGGCAGGCTATAGTCGGCTTATGGAGGCCGACGAAGTAGGCACGATCGCCCGCCTCAGAACGCACCGCATAGAATTGATCGATCCCGCCATCGCAAAGAACGACGGCAGGATCATCAAGACGACGGGTGACGGCATGCTGGTTGAATTCCAGAGCGTCACCGACGCCGTGAAATGCGCCGTGGAAATCCAGCATCGCATGAAGCGGCGCAATTTCGATGTGCCCCAGGATCGGCGGATCGAGTTCAGGATCGGCATTAATGTCGGCGATATCATTTTCGACGACGACGACATCTTCGGCGATGGTGTCAACATCGCCGCCCGCATCGAGCAACTGGCCGATGTGGGCGGCATCTGCGTCACGGCTGCGGTAGCGACGCAGATTGCCGATCGCCTCGAAGTCTCCATTGAAGACCTTGGCGACAAGATGCTGAAAAACATCAGCCGTCCGGTGCATCTTTATCGTATTGGACTCGAAGGCTCCGTCCTGCCGGCCGCGCCGGAGGAGAAGGACGCAAAAAGGGCGGTTTCCAAGCCATCGATCGTCGTGCTGCCGTTCGACAACATGAGCGGGGATCCCGAGCAGGAGTTCTTCACCGACGGCTTGACCGAGGATATCATCACCGAGCTCTCCCGCCGCCACGAGCTCTTCGTCATCTCGCGCAACTCCAGCTTCGTCTACAAGAACCAGCCCGTGAATGTGCGCGAAGTCGCGGAGAAGCTTGGGGCCCAGTATCTGGTAGAAGGCAGCGTGCGCAAGATCGGCGACAGGGTACGCGTGACGGTCCAGCTCATCGACGCGGTCAACGATGCCCACATCTGGGCCGATAAATACGACCGAAGACTCGACGACATCTTCGCCATCCAGGACGAGGTGACGGCGGCGATCTCAGCCACTCTTCCGGGGCGGCTTGAAGCGGCCCAGCGAGACCAGCTCGCCCGAACGACGCCGACGAACATGGCCGCCTACGAGTGCGCCCTCACCGCCAAGGTGCTGCACCATCGCTCCACCGTCGCGGACAACAAGCAGGCGCAGGCCCTGATAGACAGGGCGCTCGCGCTCGACCCCGGCTACGCGCATGCCCATGCTTGGCGGGCCTGCATACTCGGGCAGGCCTGGGTGTACGGCTGGTGCGAGGACAAGGACGCGGTCTGGGCCGAAATCGTTGCCGAGCTTGAACGGGCGCTGGCGCTCGATGACAACGACGCCGACGTCCATCGCATCCTCGCCGCCGTCAACGTCAACAACAACGAGTTGACGACGGCACGCTATCATCAGGAGCGCGCCCTATCGCTCAATCCGAATTACGACCTGGTGGTGGTCCAGCAGGGCGAGCTGCTGACGTGGCTCGGTCGCCCGGAGGAAGGGGGCGAATGGATTCGCAAGGCGATGCGGCTCAATCCCCATCACCCGGAGCGGTTCTGGAGCCATCTCGGAAAAGCGCATTTCGCGGCGCGGCAATACGCCGAAGCGATCGAGGCATTCATGCATCTTTCGGCGATGGACCACGTCCAGCATGCTTTCGTCGCCGCCTGCTACGGCTGGCTGGGCGATGAAATCGCTTCTGCTGCGCATATGAAGAAGGTTAAAGCGCTCGCTCCTGATTTCAGCATTGTCTCCTTCCTCGCCACCTTGCACTACGCCCAGGAGGCCGATGCGCAGCACATCCGTGAAGGGCTCGTCAAAGCGGGAGCCGACGAAGGCCCGCCAGCAGCAAGCGGCATGGCTGCGCAATAGTGCATTCTCGCCGCTCCAGCGTGGGAGGACGCCGGCTGCTGCGGGGCACTGTAAGACACGTCGTTATTTTGGCCGTGCGCTGCCTTCGTACATGAAGGTCATCGGCTTTGGCCCCCGCATGTAGCCCGTCTCAATCCGATCGATCCGGAAGCCCGCGCCTTCTATCATGAGTCTGATCGGGCGGTTTAGATGACAGCCGCCACCTATACGTCTCCAGATCGGCGTGAGGTTATCCTGCCACCGGCGCACGCCATGATCAGGCGAGAGCCCATGCTCGACGAACAGCAGCTTGCCCTCAGGCCTGAGTACCCGTCGCATTTCCGCGAGCGCCGTCGCAGCTCCGGGGATCGTGCACAGGGTCCAGGTCGTCACGACCGTGTCGACGCTATTGTCATCAAGCGGAATGGCTTCGGCGGACGCTTCGATAAAGTTGATCGGCATCTCCGAATGCGGGACGCGTCGGGCCATCGCGAGGAGGGCCGGGTCAGGTTCCAGCGCCAGTATTTCCCGGACGTCCGCACGGTAAAAGGGAAGGTTCAGGCCCGACCCGCTGCCTATCTCCAGGACGCGGCCTTCCGCAGCGCCGATCACGCGCGTGCGATAGGGATGAAGGCGCTCGTTTCGCATGGAAAGATCGCAGAGCTTCGGCAGGATCACATCGCGGTAAATTCCCACACGCGGCTCCTCAGGGTGACGCTAGGGTGCGTGGCCGTCCTACGTTTCGCGAATTAAGTTTTTGATTTGCTGCCGATCCTCCGAGGACCACTTCTCAGGCTCCTCCCGATGAGCGGTCGCCCCGTGCAGTTCAATGTGTTTCCACAGCTCCGCTTCTGTCTCGGCCGTGAACGACGCCGAGCAGGCTTCCATTCCAGGATAATCCTTGCAGCGGTATGAGTAGGCCATAGCTTCACCTCCACGCTGCCATCACAGTAGCACGCCACGTATCGGCAGCAGAGCCGAATGTATCGAGTGACTGCTGCTGCTCGACACCTCGGCATGTTCGGTCTTGCTAACTTAATGCGAGCGGGTGTCTGTTCGGCCAAACCCCGATCGCTGACCGCGATGCAGCATTTAAGAAATGGAGGAGGAGTCGCAGCATTTTCGAATATTGAACGTCCTTGTCTGCTGCATTTGCCCTGCCCGTTGACAACGTACCGAGTGAACCGCAACCGATACGCGTGCAGATACCGCTATCACAGGTGCTCCATCCTTCGCCTCGATGGGATTTGAATCGGCGGCCCGGTACCCATCATCGCAGCGGAGACACTATCACCTGAAATCAGTACGACCGGTCAGAGGTGAGGAAGTGCTATCCTGCCAGCGGTGTTGCGCATCAGCTCTGAACAAAAAATGGGATGTGGGCTTTTGCGCCCGGGTGAAATTTGAGCGCAGTCGATGACGCCAGGACCAGAAAATTACAAGGAGCTTCTGCTGTTTCTGGCGACAGCCGGAGTGATCGTGCCTCTGTTTGGGCGGCTGAGATTGAGCCCGGTCTTTGGATTTCTAGCCGCAGGCATCATGCTTGGCCCCTTCGGACTCGGAGCTCTCGCTCGAGATCTACCGTGGCTCTCTGCAGTATCCATAACGGATGTTGAAGAGATCGCGCATCTGGCAGAATTCGGAGTAGCGTTCCTCCTCTTCATGATCGCGCTCGAGCTGTCGTGGAAGCGCCTACTGCTGATGCGCAAGCTCGTCTTCGGATTGGGGGGACTGCAGCTTCTCGCCTCGACAGCAGTCCTCGCGAGTGTGGCGAACTTGCTGGATCAAACCCCGGCTTCAGCGGTGGTGCTCGGCAGTGCGCTCGCCATGTCCTCGACGGCGATCATTCTGCCGTCGCTTGTAGAGCGCAAACTGCTGAACACCACGGTTGGACGCGCAAGTTTCGCCGTGCTGCTCTTCCAGGACCTGGCTGTGGCGCCGCTCCTGTTCATGGTGACGATGTTGGCGGGGCATGGAGGGACGGGACTCGGCACCGGCTTGTTGTACGCGCTTGCTCCTGCGGTAATCGCGTTGATCGCAATGGCCGGACTGGGGCGTCTCATTCTACGTCCCTTGTTCAAGCTGGTCGCGGCAACAAAGAGCGGTGAGTTGTTCGTCGCGGCAT
This sequence comes from Sinorhizobium fredii USDA 205, assembly GCF_001461695.1. GTDB lineage: Bacteria > Pseudomonadota > Alphaproteobacteria > Rhizobiales > Rhizobiaceae > Sinorhizobium > Sinorhizobium fredii. The sequence goes on from NZ_AUTC01000160.1 coordinate 6,048, forward strand.
GCCTACTGGTCGTGATAGGCTCCGGCCTTGTCACGGCGCTCAGCGGTCAATCCATGGCTTTGGGCGCCTTCCTCGCGGGCCTGCTCTTAGCTGAAACCGAGTATCGCCGCCAGATCGAGGTGACGATCCAGCCCTTCCAGGGACTTCTGCTTGGCCTCTTCTTTGTGTCGGTAGGAGCCCGTCTGGATCTTTCAGCGATCATTGCCAACCCGGTTCCCACAGCGGGGATCGCGATCGGCTTTTTTGCCATCAAGGCCGGTATCCTGTTCCTCATCGCGCGCCTCATGGGCCTGCCCAGCCGGGGTGCCGGCGAGTTAGCGGTTGTGTTGGGGCCCGGCGGCGAGTTTGCATTGATCCTTATTGGTGCGGCTGTGGCGGGCGGCGTCGTCTCTGGTGCAGCGGGCGCCACCGCCACGGTCGCGGCTACCTTGACGATGATTGGCATCCCCCTACTGATCCGGATGCTAGACCGCAGCGCAGCGTCTACCCGCATGGATGACACGAGGTTCGCCGGATTGACGCCCGAGCAGGATGACGGCCTTGAGCGCGTGATCGTGGTCGGATACGGGCGCGTCGGACAATTGGTCGCCGAGATGCTCATGCGGCACGAACTGCTCTTCCTGGCGATCGACGCCGACCCCACGCTAGTCGCCAGGGAGCGAGCTCGCGGTCACACCATCTTTTATGGTGATGCCACCCAAATCGCGTTGCTTCGGCGTTGTGGAATCCAGAGCGCCCGTGCGCTCGTCGTCACGTTGGACAATGCGGACGCGGTAGAATCGATCGTACGGGCCGCGCGATCGGAGCGGCCAGATCTTACCATTGTCGCCCGCGCCCGGGATGCGGTGCACGCAACTGAATTATACGAGCTGAACGTCACGGATGCAGTGCCAGAAACCATCGAAGCCAGCCTCCAGCTCTCGCAGGCCGTGCTCGTCGACATCGGCATTCCTATGGGCCGGGTGATTGCATCCATTCATGAGAAACGGGATGAATTTCGCAAGATGCTGCAGCCCCCGGATGGATCCGGAAGAGGACGGCATGCCATCCGCGCTCCGCAGGCGGAAAGCCGCAAGCCTCGCTCAGGCTCCGATGGGCATGCGCGCACTAAGGACCGTTAATGCAAACGCCGCGCCCCCATCGCCAGGGAGTCAACGAGGTTCAATTGCCGCCAACGGATCGGCATACGCCGTCGGATTGCTGGCCAGCACTGGGTGGCCCTTCAACAAGGCTTCGCCCTCGGTCGGGAAGGACAGGTAGTCGCCGCCGGCTTCCTTGACGAGGCAGTAACCAGCCATGCAGTCCCAAGCATACATATGCGGCTCGTAATAACCGGCCAGACGACCGGCCGCGACATAGGCGAGCATCAATGCGCCGGAGCCATTGCGGATAAAGTTGCCGCCCATGCCGAGCAGCATGGCGATGATCTGGCCAACCCGCTCCGGCTCGACATAGGTATTGCAGCCAATGCCGGTGATGGCGTTCCTGATGGTACGAGACGGATCGAGGCTCAACTTCCTTCCGTTGAGGCTCGCGCCCTTGCCAGGGTCCGAAGCATAGACTTCGCCATCGCAGGGCGCATGGATCACCCGATCACCGGCACGCCGCCATGCAGCACCGCGATCGACACACACCACGTCGACATACGGTCGAGCACGCCCGCACCGGAGCGTGCCTGATCGGTGCGCCATGCCGCCTGCTTTCTGGCCGGACTGCTCGAGGCCGGTCCGCAGGGCACGCCTACCGCGCGCCCATCCTCAGCGCCCCGTCGAGGCGGATGACCTCGCCGTTCAGCATGTCGTTCTCGCAGATATGCCGCACCAGCGCGGCATATTCGCCCGGCCGGCCGAGGCGCGGCGGGAAGGGCACGCTCTTGCCGAGCGAATCCTGCACCTCCTGCGGCATGCCGGCCATCATCGGCGTTTCGAAGATGCCGGGCGCGATCGAGACGACGCGAATGCCGGAGCGGGCGAGTTCGCGCGCGATCGGCAGGGTCATCGCAACGACGCCGCCCTTCGATGCCGCGTAAGCCGCTTGGCCGATCTGTCCGTCGAAGGCGGCGACCGAGGCGGTGTTGACGATCACGCCGCGGCCACCTTCCTGGTCCGGATCCTCCCGGGCGATCGCCGCGGCGGAAAGCCGGATCATGTTGAATGTGCCGATGAGATTGATGCCGATTGCGCGGCTAAAGCTGTCGAGCCGGTGCGGGCCGTCGCGCCCGAGCACCTTTTCGCCGGGCGCGATGCCGGCGCAGTTCACCAGCCCGTGCAGATGCCCGAAGCTTTCGAGCGCCGCCTGCACCGCTGCGGCACCGTCGGGCTCGCTCGTCACATCCGTCCGCACGAAGCGGGCACGGTCACCAAGCTCCGCAGCGATTGCCGCCCCCGCCTCGATATTGACGTCGGCGATGACCACATGGGCGCCTTCCGCGACGAACATCCGGGCCACGGCCGCGCCGAGCCCGGATCCGCCGCCGGTGACCAGAAACACCTTATCCAGGATCAGCATGGCCGCGCTCCAGCAGGCCGTGCGGCCGAATTCTGTTCGATCATCTTTTCCTCCGTCGTATATCCGATCCCGCCGTCGCGCGGCGTCGATTCCTCCCCGCCGACTGAAGCGATAGCCAATAGAGACCGACGCGTCGCGCGCGCCCTTCTCGATTACCCTCCAGCCGGCAGAAGCCCCTCACGCCCCCGTGCGCGCCACCAGCGGCACGTAATTCTCGAGTTCCGGCGCCGGGAAATTGAGCGTCGCGCCGATTTCGGCGGAGCGGTAGAGCCCCATCAGGATCTCGACCACGGCGAGCCCGTCCTCGAAGGTCTCGAGCGGTTTCACGCCCTTGCGAAAGCACTCGACCATGTGCCGGTTCTCGTCCGTGTAGCCATAGACACCAGCCTCGTCCTCGAGAACCGGCATCAGCCCCTGTTCGGCATTCTGTTTTTCGATCAGATCCTCGCCCTCGGAGCCCTTTACCGCCCGCGACAGGAAGATCTTCAGCCCGGTGCCGAGCGAATTGTATTCGAGCGCATATTCCGGCCCGAGAAGCTCGAGCTGGATCCGTAAACCGGCGCCGACATAAGCCCAGGAGGTGGTCGCCTCGATCATCAGTTCGCTGCCCTCCTCGTCCTCCAGCGTCACCGTGGCGCGGGCGAAATCCTCCGAGGGGCGATTGCGGTAGTCGACATCGCTTCCATATCGCCGGCGCAACTGGTCGGCATAGGCCGGGCGGGTCCATTTGAGGGTCGCCACCGTGCCGTTCACCGCCTTGACCCTCAGGGAATTTCGCGGTGCGCCGGGCGCCGTCAGCAGATGGCGCGCCACCTCGACGCTGTGGCACATCATGTCGGAAAGCACGCCGCCGCCCTGCTTGTCGCCCTGCCAGAACCACGGCTCATGCGGGCCGGAATGCTCTTCCGCGGCGCGCGCCAGATAAGGCCGGCCTGTCGTCGAAGCGGCGCGGCGCCAGATAATCTCCTTGCCGCGCACTACCGGCGTGCAGAAGACCTGGTTTTCCAGATAGCCGTGGTTGAGGCCGGCGTCTTCGGCGAGATGCAGCATCTCGCGGGCTTCGGCGACGGTGCGCGCCAGCGGCTTCTCGCAGGCGACCGCGAAGACCTGGCTGCGCCCCGCCTTGATCTCCGCATGCAGCGTCCGCATGACCTCCAGCCGTGTGTAGTTCGGCGAGAGGATCCAGATTGCGTCGACATCACCGGCCGAGAGAAGGTGGTCGAGGCTGCCATGGGGGCGGCAGGTCCCGAGTTCGAGTTCCTTCACTGCTTCTGCAAAGCGCTCGCGGTTTTCCGCCTTGCGGCTATAGACGCCGGTTACCTCCACATTGCGCACGCCAATCATGGACTGCAGATGGAAGCGGGCGATGAAGCCCGTTCCGACAAATCCGACGCGCAGGGTCTCTCTCGGCAATGTCGTCATTCCTTCCGTCCTCCGTTCAATTGCGAGGCGGCGCCGTGCTGCCGCGAATGTTGAGTGCCGTCGGCAGCACGATCGGTTCGCCTCCGCTGACGCTGCCGCCAGACAAGATGCTGAGCAGGAGCCCCATCGCCGTGCGACCGATTTCGGCGCGCGGCTGGCTGACGGTCGTCAGCGGCGGATAGAAGGCCTTGCTCAGATAGAGATCGTCGAACCCGACGACCGAGACCTCGCCAGGGACGTCGCGCCCCATCCGCCTCAGCTCATGGGCGGCGCCATAGGCCATCTCGTCATTGGCGACGAAGAGCGCCGTCGGCGGCTCCGGCAGGGCAAGAAGTTCCCGGCAGCATTCCTGTCCGCTTTCGAGCAGAAAGTTGCCGCGCACCTCGTAACTTGCCGGGACTTCCAGGCCGGCTGCGCGCATGGCGAGCCGGTAGCCCTCCCGGCGGTAAACGCTCATCGGCTCGGGGACGGGGCCGCTGATATGGGCGATCCGCCTATGCCCTAGGCCGATCAGATGCTCCACCGCCGCGCGCGCCGCCCCGACATTGTCGACCTGCACATGCGGCAGGCCCGAACCTTCGATCATTTCGAGCGCCACCACCACCGGCAGATGGTTCCAGCTGCCGGCGCGATTGCCGCCCTCTGGCGGCAGCTTGCCGGTCATCAGGACCATGCCGTCGGCGTGGCCGTCGCGCAACATGTTGAAATACTCGATCTCGCGGGCCGGATCGTTCTCGGTATTGCCCATCAGCACCGAGTAGCCGGCTTCCCGCGCCGTCGCCTCCACTCCCTTCAGGATGTCGAGATAGAAGGGATTGCCGACATCGCGCACGACGAGCAGCACCGCCATCGACTTGCGGGTCCTCAGGTTACGGGCGCTGACATTTGGGCGGTAGTTGAGCTCGCGCGCCAGATCATGGATGCGCTGACGCGTCTCCGCCGTCACCAGCGCCGAGTCTGAAAGCGCCCGAGAGACGGTGGCGACCGACACGCCGGCCTTCTCGGCAATATCCTTGATCTTCGGCCGGTCTCTCATGCGCGCATCGCCCGACCCCGGCCATAGAACATCATGAGGATGAGCAGCGTCGCTCCGAATACCATCTGGCGGCCGGATTCGTCGATGTTCACTGTGGTGAGTATCCCCTGCAGGATGACCAGCAGGAAGGCGCCGGCCATGGTGCCGGTATAGCCGCCCTTGCCACCGGCGAGCGAGGTGCCGCCGAAGACCACCGCGATGATCGAGGTCAGCGTATATTGCTCGCCGACATTGGCGAAGGACGAGCCGGAATAGCCGAGCAGGCAAAGGCCGGCGATCGCCGCGAACATGCCGGAGATCATGAAGAGCGCGATGCGCATCAGTCTGACCGGCACGCCCGCCATATAGGCCGCGTGCTCGTTCGAGCCGATCGCATAGATGCGGTGCCCGAAGACCGTGCGGCTGAGCATCAAGGCCATGACGATGCCGATCACCGCCCAGAGCCAGATGATCCCCGGCACTCCAAAGAAAAGCGGCTGGGTGACGAAGCGCGACAGGGCCGGGGCCGCCTGGCCGGAGGGAATGCCCATGCGGATGACGACGAGGAGGCCCTGCAGCACGCCGAGCATGCCGAGCGTCATGACCAGCGGCGGGATGCGCAGCAGCGTGACGCCGAGACCGTTCAGGAGGCCGAAGAAGGCGCCGGCCACGAGGCAGGCGGCGATCGCCGGCACAATACCGATGTCGGCACCTTGCATGACATTGCCGGCGATGATCGCCGACAGCGAGACGACGCCGCCGACCGAGAGATCGATGCCCTCCCGCCCGCCGAGAATGACGACATTCTGGCCGGCCGCGACGATGCCGAGCAGCGAGGCGACGATCATCAGCCGCAGGATCTGCGCAGCACTGGCGAAGCCCGGGGACAAGAGTTCGCCAAGATAGAGGAGGAGGACGATGAAGACGAGCGCGACGACGATCGGCTGGCGAAGGAACGAGAGCACGCTGCTCATGGACGCGCCCTCCGGCCGGCAAGCACGCCGGCCATCAGGACCACGAGGATCGCCAGCCCCTGCACGAAATTCTGCCACTCGGACGGCGTCCCCATGAAGAAGACCACAGAACTGATGAGGCCGATCGTCAAGGCGCCGAGGAGAGAGCCGACCACTGTTCCCCAGCCGCCCGAGAGCGCGCTGCCGCCGAGCACCACCGCGGCGACGCTGAAGAGGGTCATCTTGCCGCCGACGAGCGGATCGCCGCTTGCCGTGTCGCCGGTGATGCAGAAGGCGGCCAGTGCCGAGAACAGGCCGCAGAGCAGGTAGCCCCGGACTCTGATCGACACCACCGGCAGGCCCGTCTGGTAGGCCGCCTGCTGGTCGTCGCCGACGGCGAGCAATTGCGTGGTGAGACGGGTGCGGCCGAGCACCAGCAGGAGCAAGACCAGTCCGCCCAGGATATAGAAGACGAAGGGGAGCCCAAGCAGCCGGCCGCCATAGGTGCGCCAGAAGATCGTCGGCGCGGGGGTTCCAGCGACAGGCAGAATGTAGAGCGCCAGGCCGGTGAAGAAGATGCTGGTCGCGAAGGTGGCGACGATCGCCTGCAGCCGCAGCGCCGCGACGACCAGCCCGTTCACGAGACCGCAGGCAAGGCCCAGCAGCAGGCCGAGGGCGAGCGCCAGCAGCACGGCGCCGGCACCGCCGCCCCAGCGCTCCATCAGCACGACGATCGCGACATTGACGAGCGACAGGATCGAGCCCGCCGACAGATCGATGTCGCCGGCATAGACGACATAGGTCTGGGCGATCGCCAGCAGGATCAGCGCCATGTAGGTGCTGAGCAGCCCGGTCAGCGAGCGGTAGCTGAGGCTGTTCGGCGAAAAGACTCCGTTGAGGGAAAGCAGCACCAGGACGATGGCGAGCGCCGGCAGGAAGGGGTAGCGCTCAAGCAGCCTGCGGATGCCGCCAGTGCGCCGATAGGTCGGGCTGGTTGCGATCTCTGTCATCACGCGGCCTCGTAAGCGGCTTGATAAAGATTATAGCGGGTGCGCTCCGGACCGGTGAGCTCCCGGCTGACCGAGCCGCCGTTGAAGACCAGGATGCGGTTGGCGTTGCCGAGCAACTCGGCATCTTCCGAGGAGTAGAGAATGATGCCGAGGCCCTCGGCCGCCAGTTGCCGGATCAGCGCGAAGAGGTCGGCCTTCGCCGAGAGGTCGATGCCCTTGGTCGGATCGTCGAGCAACAACACGTCCGGGCGGTCGATCAGCCAACGGGCGATGATCACCTTCTGCTGGTTGCCGCCGGAGAGCGAATTGATCGGGTGGAAGAGGCTCGCGAACTTCGTATGCATGCTTTCAAGCGCCGGCGCGACCCGGTCGCTGAGCTTCGACGGCCTGGCGATCATCAGCCGGTCGCGCAGATAGTGGATCGGCGTTACGTTTTCGATGATCGGCCGGCCGCTGATGACGCCGTCGCGGCCGCGGTCGCCGGAGACATAGGCGCAACCGCGCCGAATGGCATCGCGGGGACTGGCCGCATCGAACCGGTCGCTGCCGATCCGGATTTCGCCCGTTGCGATCGAGCCGGCGCCGAAGATCGCCCGGAGCAGCGCCGACTGGCCCTGGCCATGCAGCCCGCCGAAGCCGAGAATTTCGCCGCGCGCCACCTCGAAGCTGACATTGCGGAAACCCGCACCGGAAAGGTTGCGGACCGTCAGCGCCGCCCCGTCCTTCGCGTCGACAACCGCCGGCGCGGAGGATTGTGAAGCCGGCATGTCGCCGGCGCCGCCGACCATGAGCCGGATAACCGTGCCGGCATCGGTCTCGCCGAGATTGAGCGTCGTGATCGTCTCGCCGTCGCGGATGATCGTAACGCGATCGCCGATCGCCTTGATCTCGTCCATGCGATGCGAAATGAAGATGATGCCGCGGCCGCGCCGTTTCAGATCGCGAAGGATCTCGAAGAAGCGCTCGACCTGGGCGCGGTCGAGCGCCGAGGTCGGCTCGTCGAAGATGAGAAGCGGCGCCTCGCTTGCCAGCGCCTTCATGATCTCGACCAGCTGGCGCTGGTCGGGCCTGAGATTGCCGACCAGCGCATCGGCCGAAAAACCATCGCCGGATACGCCGTCGAACAGCGCGATATAGCGCGCCGCCCGTTCCTTCAGCGCCGTCCGGTCGACGAAGAGACGGGCCTTGGCCGGCAGCGCGGCAAGGCAGATATTTTCCTCGACGGTGCGATGGGCGGCGAGGCTGAGTTCCTGGTAGAAGATGCCGATCCCCTGGGCGCGAGCAGAGCGCGGCCCGGTGATCGTCACCGGCGTGTCGTCGATGAGGATCCGGCCGTCGTCCGGCCGTACGCTGCCTGCAATGATCTTGCAGAGCGTGCTCTTGCCAGAACCGTTCGAGCCCATCAGCACATGGACCTCACCGGCCATCACTTCGAGGTCGCCGCGGCGGAGCGCCAAGGTCGCGCCGTAAGCCTTGCTCACGCCGTTCAGTTTCAATTTCGACATGGAACCGCGTCCGTTACGCTTCGGGTAGCGCGCGCCGACCAAGATCGGCCGGCGCACGTCGCTCCGACGGGCTCACTTGAAGAGCGCTTCCGCGTCTGTGATCGAAAGCGAGCTCGTATAGGAATAGTAACCGGGCTTGCCTTCGAGCTGCTTTGCCGCCTCTTCGACGTTCTTGCCGTCGATGAACGGGATCGGCAGGTAGAGCGCGTTGCCGTATTGGCCGGCCTTGGCCGGTTCCTTCAACTCCTTGCCCTGCAGCATCAGCACGGCGACGTTGAGAGCACTTGCCATGACGCCGGGCGGGTTCACGGTCGCGCCGGAGTTCAGCTTGTCCTTGATCCAGAGGTCGATGAAGTCCTTGCGGATCTCGCCGGTCGCGGCGATCTGGTCCTTCTTGCCGGCATCCATGATCGACTTCCAGGCGCCCGCTGCCATGCCGTCCTGGACCACCACGCCGTTGATGTCCGGATAGGTGGCGAGAATGTTCTGCATCGACTGCTGTCCCTGGGCCTGGTCCCAGTTGGCGTTCACTTCATTGACGATCTGGATATCCGGAAAATCCTTAAAGACCGATTTGTAGCCGGCAACACGCATCTCGTTGGCCGGGTGACCGGCAACGCCGTTGATCGCCACCACCTTGCCCTTGCCGTCGAGTGTCTCGGCGAGCCACTTGGCGCCCGCCGCACCCCAGGCGGTCTGGTCGATACCGACATAGACCGCATCGGGCGAGGACACTTCCGCATCCGTTGCAATCACCAGAATGCCCGCCTCCTTCGCCTGCGCGAAGATCGGGTCGAAGGCCGTCGGGCTGTTCGGGTTGACGATGATGGCATTGACGCCTTCCGCGATGAAGTTGCGGATATGGGCGATCTGCCCGGGCACATCGACATTGGCGCTCTGCACCGAAACCTCGACGTCGACGCCCTTCTCCTTCCATTTCGCCGCCGCTTCCTTCGCCTCGTCGATCATCTGGGTTCGCCACTCGCTACCGACCCAGCCGTTCGATAGGCCGATCTTGAAGGTTTCCGCGTTGACCGCCGAGGCCGAGATAACGATGGACGCGACCGTGCCAAGCGCAAAAGCAATGAATTTCGTCATAAGATCCTCCCAAAATCTTGCGTGAGCTATGAAGCCAGAAAATGTAATCGATTTCAATGGTGAGTTTAGAGTTGTACCGGAACTCTGCGATGCTGGAGCGCAGGGTCATCCCGTGCGCAGCTCCGATCGCGGAGGCAAGTCTCATGTCGAGGCCGGCGAAAGGCGCCGGCGACGCCGGCCTGCGCAATCGCCTATCCGTCGCCGGAAGAACATGTTTTGAAAGGCGACAACACCGTGGTCAGGGCATCCTTGACGTGTCGAACGCGCGGCAGAGCGGCTGCTTGTTCGTGGACCAACATCCAAAGCTCCGGGATCAGCCGGGGCGCTTCCGGCAGCAAAGAGACCAGCCCGGCGGGCTCGGCGGCGAAGCTGGGCAGCACGGCAAGACCGAGGCCGTGTTTCACCGCCGCCATCTGCGCGCCCAGCGAAGACAGGCGCAGGGCGGGTTGAAGACCGGGACACAGTGCCTCCAGCCAGTTTGCCATCACGAGGTACCGTAGGTCCTCGGTCCAGCCGATCACGCGGTGCCGGTAGAGGTCGGCAGGGCTGGCGGGGGTGCCCTGACGGGCGACGTAGCCCGGCGCGGCGTAGATGCCGAAGGCGACGTGACCGAGCTTGCGCTGGCGGTAATTGCCCTGCTCGGGGCGAACCAGGCGCAGGACGATATCGGCCTGCTCCGTCACCAGCCGCAGCGGGCGCACGCTCGTATGCATCTCGATCCGGATATCCGGGTGGCTCTGCAAAAACCCCGCCAGCCCGGGCAGCAGGATCTCCTGCCCGAGAAGCTCCGGCACGTCGAGGCGTACCGGTCCGGCGAGGTGGTTGCCGTCCTTCTCGCGCGCGGTGCGCTCGAAAACGCGCATCTGCGCCTCGGCGCGTTCCGCCGATGGCAGTAGCTCTCGCCCGGCCGGCGTCAGATCGTAGCCGTCGCGGTGCGGGCGGAAGAGCTTGACCCTTAACCCCGCCTCCAGCGCCTCGATCCGGCGCGACACGGTCGAGGGGCTCACGCCCAGTTGGCTGGAGGCCGCGGTGAGAGATCCTGCATTGGCCACGGCGAGGAAGAACTTCAGGTCGTTCCAGTCCATGTTGCTTTCCATTTTCGGAAAATCGGATTGCGGAAAGGTTTCTCGACTACGGCCAAAATGCAAGCGATCCTTGCCGAAACCCTGCGAGAGAGGACCATGACAGCCGAAACCGAAGCTTTCCGATTTTCCGAATTTGGCGCACCGGCCGTACTGAGGTGGCGGACACAGGCACTGCCCGATCCGGCAACGGAAGAGATCCAGATCCGCCATCTGGCCATTGGCGTGAACTATATCGATATCTATCACCGCCGAGGCGTCTTCGCCGCGCCGCTGGCGTTACCGACCGGCCTTGGCGTCGAAGGGGTGGGCGTGGTCACCGCCTTGGGCGACGGCGTCACCGGCCTTGTCCTCGGCCAGCGCGTCGCCTACGTCGGCGGACCGCCCGGAGCCTATGCCGCCCACCGCAATCTGCCCGCCGCCCGCGCCCTCGTGCTGCCCGAGAGGCTGGACAGCACCGAGGTTGCGGCGCTGATCTTCAAGGGGCTGACCGTCGAATATCTTATCCACCGTTGCGTGCCGGTCGCGCGGGGCGACACCGTGCTTTTCCATGCGGCGGCCGGCGGGGTTGGGTCGATCGCCTGCCAATGGCTGCACCAGATCGGCGCGACGGTGATCGGCACGGTCAGTTCGGCCGAGAAGGCCGAGATTGCGAGAGCCAACGGCTGCGATCATGCCATCATCTACACGCAGGAGGATTTTCAGGCCCGCGTCGCCGAGCTTACCGGCGGCAAGGGCGTGGATGTCGTCTATGACTCGGTCGGGTCCGAGACCTTCACGAAATCGCTCGATTGCTTGCGCCCGCGCGGCACGCTGGTCAGCTTCGGCGAGACCTCCGGCCCGATCCCGCCGCTGAACGTGGCCTCGTTGGGGGCGAAGGGATCGCTCTACGTCACCCGCCCGTCGATCGCGCATTACACCGCAAACCGCACGGAGTACGAAGCGGCGGCGAAAAACCTCTTCGCGTCGATGGAGGCTGGGATGGTACGGGCGTCACGTGTCGCGACATACTCGCTGCGAGATGCCTGCAGGGCGCACGAGGATCTGGAGGCGCGGCGCACGACGGGCTCGGTGGTGCTGCTTCCCTGACGGGAATTAGAATCTCCCGGAGAATCCGCACATTCGGGGGATGCTCAAGGCTTGGTTGGCAAGGATTCGTCCCCAGACTGTACCAGCGGTCGACTGGCCGTCCTTTTTGCTTCGGTCGCGTCGGACGAGTCGCTTGATCGCTTCGCCGGGGCTTATGGAAGTTCGATCTCGCCGTCCACCACGTGGTTGAGGCCGGTGCCTTCCGCCGTCAGCGTCATGCGGACCTTCAGCTTCTTGCCGCCGGTCTGCCCTTCGCGCACCGTCTCCTCGAGCTTGCGCTGCGAGGTGATGCCGACTTCCTTCAGGAATTTGCGGATCGACATGTTGAAGGCGTCTTCGCTCATGGCGGAACTCCTCTGTGTCCGGAAGGGATTGTAAGGGAAGGCTAGCAGCCAAGGAAGTAGCACGGTGACGCGCGCTGCCATACAGAAAGACCCCGAGCCCGGAGGAGGCATCGGGGTCTATGAGATCGGTTCTGGGGGAGGAGTGCAACCGATCATCCTTGCGCAGTGGGAGGGAAACTGCGCGTTGACGTCGGAGGATAAAGCACTTCCGATCATCCAATAGTGCCCTGGGTTACACCGCAGCATTGTGCCGCTGTGCCAACTCGGAAGGCCATCGGTCTGGCCGGTCCGGCCTGAAGGGCCATGGCTTCCAGCTGAACGACACCGCCGTGCGTTTTCTCAGACGCGCTAACGAGGCACGTTGAATTGCTGCATGTTTTTATCTTTAAATCGGCTACGATTCAGGGAAACACACAGTAGCGAACCCGTTGCCCCGAAAGCCGCAGGGGTGTCCGTCGCGACCGCTATTTCCCGGCTACCTCCGCCGCGGCTGCGGCGAAGAGTGCTTCGAAGCGCGGTTTCGCACGGGCGGGGACCTCGATCGCGCGATAGCTTTGCGGCAGTTCGACGTCCCCGACCTTGATCAGCATGACCATGCCCATGCCGTAGTGCGGCGAACACTTGATGCCGTAGAAGCCGGATCGATCGAAGGTGACGACGATCTCCTCGTTAATCTTGCCCTTGAACGCCGGATGCCCGTCCGGAACCATCCCGTCGATGGTCGCAGCGTTGTGGCTCTTGTTGGTGGCAATGAATTTGACGCTGTCGCCCGGCTGCAGCGCAAGGAAGTCCGGCTCGAAAACCATCGAGCCCTTTTCACCCCGGTTCAGCATCTTGACCTCGACCGTCTCGGCGCTCGCCAAGGCCGGCGTCGAGAGTGCGATCAGGGCGGTCAACAGGAGCCTGGCAAGATTGATCATGAAATCCTCTTCAGCATCGGCCTTTCGGCAATCGGCGAACCCGGCGCGCGGTAGCGGATATGGCAGCGGCCCTCGACTTCGTGCTCTACATCGACGTCGACCCCGAAGACGGTGCGGATCCGCTCGCCGGTGAGTACTTCGTGCGGGCGTCCGAGGGCAGCGATGCGACCGCCGCTCATCAAGGCGACGCGGTCGCAGAACATGGCGGCATGGTTGAGGTCGTGAAGAGCGGCGACCGCCGTCAGCCCCTGCTGGCGCACGAGATGCAGAAGGCCGATCTGATGACCGACATCGAGGTGGTTCGTCGGTTCGTCGAGAAGGAGGATCTGCGGCTGCTGGGCCAGCGCACGGGCAATATGCAGACGCTGCCGCTCGCCGCCCGACAGGGTGTGCCACAGCCGCGCCGCGAGTTCAGCCATGCCGACATTGCGGATCGCCTCGTCGACGATGTCGTCATCGGTGGCCGACCACGGCGTAAAGGGCGCGAGATGCGGCGTGCGGCCGAGTTCCACCGCCTGGCGTGCCGAGATGCGCTCGCTCGTTTCGGCCTGCTGCTCGACCAGTGCAATGCGCCTGGCGATTTCCTTGCGGCCCAGCTTGTCGACGCTTTCGCCGTCCAGCAGCACCCTGCCCGATCTCGGCCGTCGAAGCCCGGCGAGCAGCGACATCAGGCTGGTCTTGCCGGAGCCGTTCGGCCCCACGATGCCGAGAAACTCGCCCGCAACGACGTCGAGCGAGACATCCCGGAGGATCGAAACCCCGCACGTCGACCACGACACATTGCAAGCGGCGAGCATCGAACTGTCCTGCGCTGGCTGAGGATGACGGCGAAAGCGGGGGCGCCGACGAGCGCGGTGACGACACCGATCGGTAGCACCTGCCCCGCTATGATGACACGCGACCCGATGTCGGCGGCAATCATGAACACCGCACCGATCAAAGCGGAGGCAGGCAGCAACAATCCGTGCCGGACGCCAACGATCATCCGGGAGACGTGCGGGATGACGAGGCCTACGAAACCGATCGAGCCGACCATGCTGACCATGGCCGCCGTCATCATTGCCGTTGCGCCGATCAGGACGCCATAGACCCGTCGAACCGGGATGCCGAGCGAGGCGGCGGATTCGGTGCCGAAGGTGAATGCGTCGAGCGCCCGCGCATGCCACAGACAGACGATGAGGCCGACCACCGCGACTGGCACTGCGAGCCAGACATCCGGCCAGCGGACGCCGGAAAGATTGCCGAGCAGCCAGAACATGATGGCGCGGGCCTGCTCCGCATTGGCGGCCTTGGTGACGATGAAGGAGGTGAGCGCGTTGAAAAGCTGCGAGCCGGCGATGCCGGCCAGGATGATCGCGCCATGGCCCCTGCCCGCGCGCATCGCCAGCAGGCTGACGAGCCCGAAGGCGAGGAGCGCGCCGACGAAGGCACCAACCGGCAGCGTCAACAGGCCGGCACCGATGCCGAGAACGGCGACGCCGACCGCGCCCGTCGATGCGCCCGCCGAGATCCCGAGGATATAGGGATCGGCCAGCGGATTGCGCAGCAGCGATTGCAGAACGACGCCGGAAAGCGCCAAGGCCGAACCGCAGCAGGCGGCGACGATGGCGCGGCTCACCCGGTAGTTCCAGATGATCCCCTCGTCGAGCGCGTCGAGCCCGTAGCCGGCATCCCACAGCCGGTTGGCGACCGTCTTGGCGACGACGCCCATGGGGATGGCCGTTTCGCCGATCGCCGCGCCCAACCAGAGCGCGACGAGCAGCACGACGAGCGCCAGCAGGCTGGCGCTCGTCCGGGACAGGGATGGCGTGAGGCCGATCACTTGCTCAGGCCGGATTTCTCGACGGCATCGGCAAGGACCTCGATGCCTTCGATGGTCCGGATGGTCGGGTTCATCGCCTGGGCGTCCATCTCGACGACGTGGCCCTCTTTCACGGCGGGCAGCAGGCTAGTGACCGGGTCGGTCTCCAGGAACTTGTGCTTGACGGCGACGTCGTCGGCGGGGAAGCGGCGGCGCTCCATCTTGCCCGCGACGATCAGCGTCGGACCGGACTTGGCAATGGTCTCCCAGCCGACGGTCGGCCATTCCTCTTCGCTGTCGACGACATTCTTGATGCCCAGCGCCCGCATGATGTAGCCCGGCGCGCCGTTTTTGCCGGCGACATAGGGATCGATGTCGAGCTCGGCGCTCGAGAACCAGAACACCGCGGAAAGCTTGCCGTCTGCCGAGGCGATCTTCTTTTTCGCCGCTTCCTCGCGCGCCTTCAGCTCGGCGACCAGCTTCTCGCCGCGTTCCTGGACGTTGAAGATCTGGGCCAGTTCGGTAATTTCCTGGTAGATCAGGTCCATGGTGAAGACCGTGTGGCGAACGCCATCGCCGCCGCCGGTATTGTCCTTGCCGACGCAATCGGCCGGGGACGTGTAGACCGGAATGCCGAGTACCTCGAACTGCTCGGGCGTGGCGACGATGCCTTCCGGACCGACATGCCACTGGAACTGCGCCGTCACGAGATCCGGCTTCTTGGCGACGACGCTTTCGAAGCTCGGGTCGTTGTCGGCCAGCCGCTCGACCTTGGCGTTCGCTTCCTCGTAGCCCTTGGTGACCGGACCGATCCAGACGGCGGTCCCAACCATGCGATCCTGGAGGCCGAGCAGATACAGGATCTCCGTGCTGCTCTGGCCGATCGAAACGACGCGTTCGGGCGCCTTCTGAAAGGTGACCTGATGGCCGCAATTGGTGAGCGTCAACGGATAGCTGGTCTCGGCCTGAGCCTCGACGCCAATAGCCGCCAGCAGAACGGCGGCAGCGCAGACGATGCCGCGATTTGATTTCGCAAAGATGCTTTTCATAAGTTTATTCCCCGGATTCGATGAAGCAGCCGCAAGGAAATGCGGCCCGGCGTGGCGCGGACGGACGGGATGAGCCCGTCTAGCGACAGCTCGACGGCGTCGAGAAACGGGGAAGACCGAAGGCAGCAAGGCGCAGGTCGGCGCAAGGCGAGGTCATGACGTGTCCTATTCCGGGCATCCCCGCCCGTGGTGGAGTGAACGCATGACGGCAGGTCTCCTGGCTCGCGGATATCTGCCGTCCATCTGCCTTCCCGCGATCGAGCTCGCAGTGGCATGATGCTTTCGCATCACCAGGATGGGCGGCAATCCGCTCACAGTTGCGGGGGCAGCCACGGTCTTGGTCCCTCTTGGGTCGTCCGCACCGTGTTCCCTATTAATCCCCTTCGCTTCGTCGTAGGGGAACCGTCATCGGCTTCCTTAATTAGTTGATCTTATCTGGTCAAGGCCGGTTCCATTGCTACTGCATGCCTCCTTGAATCGACCGCGATTTAAGGACAAAGACATGCAGCAAATCAAAGTGCTACAGCGACCTTTGCGCGTCTGATAAGACGCGCGGCGATGTAGGCCGCGGCTTCAGAAATCCCAGTCCTCATCCTCCGTCGCGACCGCCTTGCCGATGACATAGGACGAGCCGGAACCCGAGAAGAAATCGTGGTTCTCGTCAGCGTTCGGCGAGAGCGCCGAGAGATACGGCACATGGCATTTCGAAGAGATGATGTCGCCGGCGATCCCGAAGGTCGCTCCGAAGTTGCTGTTGCCCGCGGCGATCACGCCGCGGAGATTTGCCCGGTTTTCCGCTACGTTCAGGAAGCGGATCACCTGTTTTGGAACGGCGCCGCGGCCATCGCCGCCGCAATAGGTCGGCACGATCAGCACGAAGGGCGCCTCGGCCCTCAGAACCTGATCGGCACGAACGGGAATGCGGCGCGCGG
This sequence comes from Sinorhizobium fredii USDA 205, assembly GCF_001461695.1. Classification (GTDB taxonomy): domain Bacteria; phylum Pseudomonadota; class Alphaproteobacteria; order Rhizobiales; family Rhizobiaceae; genus Sinorhizobium; species Sinorhizobium fredii. The sequence continues at coordinate 22,776 of NZ_AUTC01000160.1, forward strand.
GAAGGCCCAGGTTTGCGACGAAACGATGGGTGTTTTCCGACCGGCTGGAAAAGTAGACGAGCCCGCCCATCGCTCGCCTCTCATCAAAGCGCGCTGATCATATCGGGCCGGAAACCCGCCCAATGCTGCTCCCCGGCAATGACGACCGGAACCTGCCGGTAGCCAAGGTCTTGGACCAGAGCAAAGGCGTCCGCGTCTTCCGAGACGTCGACAATGGTGTAGTCGATGCCCTGCCGATCGAGAGCGCGGGTCGTCGCGGTGCACTGGACGCAGGCAGGTTTGCTGTAGACGGTAATCGACATGGTTTCCTCGTGTCTTCACAATCGGCATGGGAAATCGTTCGGCCATCCGCCGATGGCCGCGCGAAGAATGGGAGAAGCAAAAAAAGCAGCCGCCTCCGACATCCGACAGCCGGACGCGCCGCTACTCGCGCGGATACGCTGGAAACAGAATCGACATGGACTTCACCCCGCAGCAGTTAAGGCGGGGTATTCGCGGAAACGGCGGTGCGGCATCATTCCGCGCTCCGTCGCTCGCCTGCCGGACACCCCGCCCGTGGACGATCTTGTTGAGAGGCAGGTCTCCTGGCTTGCGGGTCACCGCGTCCACCCTGCCTTCCCGAGGCTTTTCGGCCCCAGTGGCATCGTCGGGTGAACGCTCGCCGCTCACAGTTGCGGGGGCAGCCCTGGTCTTGCACGCCCATCATGGATGCCGCGCACCGGATTCCCGTCTTAGCTTTCGATCTTCGAATCGAAAGAACCTCGAACACAAGATATAGTAGATGAGATTAAATTCTCGTCAACAGCTATGATGGTTTATCAAGCAGCGTCTCAATCTCGGCGACATCCGGCACACGCGGCGAATGATGTCGTAGACCCCCGTCATCAGGTTGAGCCGGGATACGAACGTCCGAGCGGAATGGTGGATAATCAAGTATAGTCTTTGAGCCATCTCTGAGGCAGGAGGAAGGGCAGATGTCCGTCGACTCGGGACCGCGAAAAGTGGATGCCGGATATGCGATCGAATACCTGCAGGAGCATCCGGAAGCCGGCCTCTGCTGCGACGATCGGGGCTGCTGGATTACGCCGAATGCGAACGAGACCGATCGGCAGGCGCTGCTTCTCGAGGCGACTGAAGCCGAGCGGCTCAAGGACGATCCTCGCCTTCGGCTGGTGTCCGGAATCGCGCATGCGGGCCGGTCGCTGTGGGTCGTGCGACGGATGACCTGACGATCTGGACAGGCATCACGGGTTTCCTGATTTTTGGAACCCGGTCTCTTCAAGAGGCGCAGCGGTTGCCGACGCCACCGCCCTGGATCCCGCCGCCCGCTGAACGCCCCACTCGTCTTGCGGCAGTGTGACAGGCGGCGATGTCCGCCAGGACGGACAAGGCGAGCGACCCCGCATCGCGCGCTTTTGGAAACAGGCCGATGGGCGCCTTGATGCGGGCGATCGACGCCTCGGAGAAACCGCGCCGTCTGAGTTCGTCGCAGCGCCGCCGATGGGTCCGCTCGCTGCCGAGCGCGCCGATGTAGAAGGCCCGGCTTGCCAGCGCGATCTCGAGCGAAGCCATCTCCTTGTCCAGGTCATGGTGCAGGAGGGCGACGGCGGAATCCTCGTCCAGTTGCTCGGGCCGCAACCCTGCCGCTCCCTCGACAGCGACGATGTCGTAGCCGACGGCGCCGGCGAGGCTAATGGTCGTCTTCAGTTCGATCGACCGTCCGCAGAGCACGACCCGCGTGACGGGGCGATAGCTGGCGACGAAGCTCCCCTGGTCCCACCCCGGATCTGTCGCTCCTCTTATGAACTCCAGGGACTGAGCCGCTGCGTCGTAGCGCAAGCCGGCCCGCTTGCGGGCGGCGAGCGCTGCAAGCACGGCTTCGAGCGGATCGCTGCGCCGGAGCACGTGGATGGCGAGAGTGATCGCGCCGCCGCAGGGAAGAACGATGTCGAAGAACTTGGAACCCTGGCCGAGGATGAGCCTGCGGTCGCATCCGGCCCTGATCGCCTCAAGGGCTTCCGCCGCGACGGCAGCCTCCACGCAGCCGCCCGAGACAAAGCCGCAGAACAAGCCGTCGTCCCGCACCGCCATGTGCGCGCCGAGCGAACGGGCCGCGCCGCCGCGGATCGCGACAAGCGTGACCAGCGCGACGCGCTGCCCGTCGCGCAGCGCGTCGCGGCCAAAGGCGAGAATCTCTTCCGCATCGTCGGTGAGGACGGCGTGGTGCGGGACCGGCAATTCCTCATCAGGTTTGCTTAGCATCGGATGTCCTCGCCGGCGGGCGGTTTCAAAGGCTCAAATCGCCATCCAGGCGCCAGTCGGTTTCTCGTCGCGGCCGCTCTTCATCCGCTCGGCGAGCAGGAAGGCAAGTTCCAGCGCCTGATCAGCATTGAGGCGCGGATCGCAATGGGTGTGATAGCGATCCTGCAGGTCGCCGGCCGTCACCGCGCGGGCGCCGCCGGTGCACTCGGTGACGTCCTTGCCGGTCATCTCCACGTGGATGCCGCCCGGATAGGTGCCTTCGGCGCGATGAATCTGGAAGAAGCTTTCGACTTCCGACAGGACCCGCTCGAATGGTCGCGTCTTGTAGCCGCCGAGCGTGATGGTGTTGCCGTGCATCGGATCGCAGGACCACACGACCTTCCGACCTTCCCGTTCCACAGCCCGGATCAGCCTCGGCAGTCGGTCGGCAATCTTGTCGGAGCGGAAGCGGCAGATCAGCGTCAGGCGGCCCGCTTCGTTCATCGGGTTCAGCGCGTCGATCAGTTCGACAAGGTTGTCGGGCTGCAGCGACGGACCGCATTTGAGGCCGATTGGGTTCTTGATGCCGCGGAAATATTCCACATGTGCATGATCGAGCTGGCGCGTGCGGTCGCCGATCCAGATCATGTGGCTGGAGGTCGCGTACCAGTCTCCCGAGGTCGAATCGACGCGGGTCAGGGCCTCTTCGTAGCCGAGCAGCAACGCTTCGTGGCTGGTGAAGAAGTCGGTCTCGCGCAGGCTCGGATTGTTTTCCGTGGTGATGCCGATCGCCCGCATGAAGGCCATCGCCTCGCTGATGCGGTCGGCAAGCTTGCGGTAACGCTCGCTCTGTGGGCCTTCCTTCACGAAACCCAGCATCCACTTGTGGACGTTTTCGAGATTGGCATAGCCGCCCATCGCGAAGGAGCGCAGCAGGTTGAGCGTTGCAGCGGATTGGCGGTAGGCATCGAGCTGCCGCTCCGCTCCGGGCGTGCGGGCGTCCTCGGTGAAGTCGGTGCCGTTGATAATGTCGCCGCGATAGGTGAGCAGCGTCCGGCCGTCCTGCGTCTCGTGCGAATTGCTGCGCGGCTTGGCGAACTGGCCGGCGATGCGGCCCACTTTGACGACCGGAAGCTGGGCTCCATAGGTCAGCACGACAGCCATCTGCAGGAAGGCACGGAAGAAGTCGCGGATATTGTCGGCGCCGTGTTCCACGAAGCTTTCGGCGCAGTCGCCGCCCTGCAGCAGGAAGGCGTTTCCGTCCGCCACGCTGGCGAGCTGCTTCTTCAGGCGGCGCGCCTCGCCGGCGAAAACGAGCGGCGGAAAGGTCGCGAGCTTAGCTTCGGTCGCCGCCAAGGCGGCCCTGTCCGGATAGTCCGGTACCTGCTCGATCGGCTTTTGCCGCCAACTGCTCGGGGTCCAATTCTGTGCCATCTCTAGCTCCCCGGTTCCGTCACCGACAGAACCTGTTCAATGTGCTGCGGGCCGATTCCATTCCGGCCGGTCGTTCAAACAATATGCGTGCCGCCGAGGTTCTGGACCGCGCGGCGTGCCATGACGGTGACGAGATGGGCGCGGTAGTCGGCCGGCGCATGCATGTCGCCCATCATCCGCGACGGGTCGATGGCGAGACCGTCAAGGGCCTTCGCCGTCAGGTTTTCCGTCAACCGCTCCTCAGCCTCCGTCCAGCGGAAGACACCCTCGTTGCCGGCGCCGGTGATCGCCACGCGGACATGCCCGTCGCGGTGCTTGCTGACGAACGCCGCCGCCATCGCGTAGCGCGAGGCCGGATTGCGGAATTTCGCGTAGCCGGCGATGTCCGGGATCCTGAACTCGAGGCGGACGAGGATCTCGCCGGGCTCGAGCGCCGTTGTGTAAAGGCCCTGGAAATATTCGTCGGCCGGGATTTCCCGGCGGTCGGTGTGCAGGATCGCATTGAGCGACAGCACCGCGGACGGGTAGTCGGCGGCCGGGTCGTTGTTGGCGGTGGAACCGCCGATCGTGCCCATATGGCGCACCTGCACGTCGCCGATCGAGCCGGCCAGCCCGGCCAGCGCCGGGATCGCCGCCTTCACTTCCTTCGATGCCGCGACGGCCGCGTGTTTGGTCGCCGCACCGATGACGACGGTGTCCGACGTCACCGCGATGCCGGAGAGTTCCGGAATGGCCCGCAGGTCGATCAGGTGCTGCGGAGCGGCAAGCCGGTTTTTAAGCGTCGGGATCAGCGTGTGGCCGCCGGAGAGGTAGGTCGGCTCGTCCGAACTCTCGTAGAGCGCGACGGCTTCGGCGAGCGTCCTGGGCTTGTGGTAAGTGGTTGCGTACATGGCTTGCCCCTTATTCGGCCGCCACGGCATGCGCCGCGCGATGTTTTTCCGCCGCGTCCAGCACTGCCTTGACGATGTTGTGGTAGCCCGTGCAGCGGCAGATATTGCCTTCGAGCTCGTGGCGAACGGTATGCTCGTCGAGCATGCCGTCATGGCGGCGGATGATGTCGACCGAGGCCATTATCATGCCCGGTGTGCAGTAGCCGCATTGCAGTCCGTGATGCTCGTGGAAGGCCTGCTGGACGGGGTGCAGCGTCTGACCGTCGGCAAGCCCCTCGATCGTCGTGACCTCTGCGCCATCGGCGGCAGCGGCAAGCACGGTACAGCTCTTCACGGCCCTGCCATCGAGATGGACGGTGCAGGCGCCGCACTGCGTGGTGTCGCAGCCGACATGTGTGCCGGTGAGACCGACATGCTCCCGGATGAACTGCACGAGAAGCGTGCGGTCTTCCACCTCCCGCGTCTCCGCCCTGCCGTTGATCGTAATGGTTACACGGGACATCGGCCCCTCCTCTTCAAACTATCAGACGGCGAGCGCCGCGATGATGACGACGGTCACGGCCACGAGGCCGAAGACGACGAAGGGAAAATGGCTTGATGGCTTCGCCGCGGGCACTGCCTGCGCCGCAGCCGGAGCGGCGGCGTCAACGGTCGCGCTTCGGGCCAGCTCCGCTGGCTTCGCCTGGGCAAGCGGGACAACCGTCGCGCCTGCATCGGCCGCCTCGTTGGCCGCGCGCGTCGCCAGCTTTTCGAAGAATTCGTCGGCCAGCTTTTTGGCGGTAGAATCGATCAGCCGCGCGCCGAGCTGGGCGAGCTTACCGCCGACCTGCGCCTTGGCGATATAGGTCAGCACCGTCTCCGAGCCGTCGACGAAGAGCTGCACGTCGGCGCCGCCCTTGGCGAAGCCGGCGACGCCGCCCTTGCCCTCGCCCGAGATGGTCAGGCTTTCGGGCGCCTGGACGTTGGAGAGCATCACCTCGCCGGCGAAGGTCGCCTTGACCGGGCCGATCTTGGTGGTGACGCGGGCCGCGTAACCGGTTTCCGGCGTGCCCTCGAGGCTGTCGCAGCCGGGAATGCAATCTTTCAGCACGGCCGAATCGTTGATCAATGCCCAGACATGCTCGCGGGGTGCGGCGATGCGGTATTCGCCCTTCATATCCATGGATCTATCCTCCCTTTGCCGTCACTTGGCGCCCGTGACCGCCTCGAAGAACGAGAGGTCGAGATATTTCGAGATGTCGGTCAGCCGCTTTCCCCCCTTGCCGTAGCGGGAGCGCAGGTCGAGCACCGTCCGCATGCCGTCGGGCAGGATCTTCGAACCGGGCGTCAGGCCGGAGCGGGGCGAAAGCAGGCTTGCCATGATCGAGGGCACGGCGGCCGGCTGGATGTCAGGCATCCTCGACTTGAGGAGTTCGGCAGCCGCATCGCGGCGCTTCGCATCGAGCGTCCATTCGAGCCCCTTGAAATAGCCGCGCAGGAAGGCCTCGACTGTTTCCGGATTCTCGGCCGCGTAGCACCGGCGGGCGGCGACCACGCCGCCCTGGTAGCTGTCGAAGTGGTTGGACGAGACGTCGAGCACGTTGAAGCCGGCGCGCCTGGCGATACTGGTGAACGGCTCGATGGTCAGCGTCGCGGCGTGTTCGCCGGCCTTGACCGACTGCCAGCGCTGCGGGGTGGCTCCGACCGCGGCGAAGCTGACGTCGTCGCGCCTCAGGCCGTTCTTCGCCATCATCTCGAAGAGCACGAAGGCGAAACCGGTCGTCAGCGCGTCGAGGGCGATCGATCGGCCCTTCAGGTCCTGGTAGGTCTTGACGTCGGGCGCGGTGACGATCGCGAGCTCGAGCTGTGTGGCGCCCATCAGCACCACATAGTCCGGGTTCACTCCGGCAGCCGTGGCACCCTGGCCTTCTTCATAGGCCACGACGTTGTCATAGGCGGTGAAGACAATGTCGAATTCGCCGGCGGCGGTTTTCTCCGCCTGCGCCACCGAGCTCGGGGTCAGCGCCAGCTCAACCTGGATGCCTTCGTCAGTGAAAAAGCCCTGTTCGATCGCCGCGAAGGTCGGCAGGTTCGGCGCACCCGGAAAGGCGATGACGCGGACGGTCTTCAAGTCACTCATTAAATCCTCCTCAGGACACCTTGCGTCCGTTGTTCATGGCGCGCCAGACGTTGGCCGGCGTCACCGGCATCTGGATGTCCTTGACGCCGAATTCCAAAAGCGCGTCGACCACAGCATTGACGACGGTCGCCAGCGCCGGTGTCGTGCCGCCCTCGCCGCCCGCCTTGATGCCGAGCGGATTGGTCGGCGAAATCACCTCGGCGATCTCGCACTTGAAGCTCGGCATGTTGTCGGAGCGCGGCATGCCGTAGTCCATCAGCGAGCCTGAGAGCGGCTGGCCGCTGGTCGGGTCGATGGCACAGAGTTCCCACATCGCCTGGCCGACGCCTTGGGCGATGCCGCCATGCGTCTGGCCGTGGACGATCAGCGGATTGATGCAGCGGCCGACGTCGTCGATCGTCGCATAGCGAACGATCTGCACATGGCCAGTGTCGCGGTCGACTTCGACTTCGCAGACGGCAGCACCGTTCGGGTAGACCGGCGTGTGCATTTCGTTGTCCTTGACGACGCGCAGCGCGCCGTGCGTGGTGCGCGTGCGGCGGCCAAGCTCGAAAATGTCGATCGTCCGGTTGGTATTGCGCAGCTTGAAGACGCCGCCCTCGAAGTCGATCTGGTCGGCCGCCGAGCCCAACAGTTCGGCGGCGCGCTTGCGGCCTTCGCCAAGCAGGTCGGCCGATGCCATGGCCATGACCGTGCCGGCGTGGCGCATCGATCGGCCCGAGTGCGAACCGCCGCCGACGCTGACGATGTCGGTGTCGCCAAGTACGATCCAAACCTTTTCGACCGGTACCTGGATCATGTCCGCGACGACCTGGGCAAAGCTCGTCTCATGGCCCTGGCCGCTCGGCTGGGTGCCGATGACGACCTCGATATTGCCGTCGTCCTTGATCTCGATCTCGGCGCGTTCCTTCGGCGTGCCGATCGACGATTCGACATAGTTGGCAAAGCCGCGGCCGAGCAGCTTGCCGCGCTTGGCGGCCTCGGCCTTGCGGGCATCGAAGCTCGCCCACTCGGAGATCTCCAGGGCGCGGTCCATATTCTTTTCGTATTCGCCGCTATCGTAGACCGACCCGACCGCATTGGTATAAGGCATCGCCGAAGGCGGGATGAGGTTCATGCGGCGCAGTTCCAGCTTGTCGAAGCCGAGTTGGTCCGCGGCAAGCTCGACCATCCGCTCGATCGCGTAGGTCACCTCTGGGCGGCCCGAACTGCGATAGGCCTGGGTGCACATCGTGTTGCTGAACACGGCACGGGCGCGCAACGTCGCATAGGGAATGTCGTAGGAGCCGGTGATCAGGCCCGAACCCTTGCTGAGCGGGGAGAGCGACACGGCGCGGCCGCCGACATTCGAGAGGTTGTCGGCGCGCATGGCCAGGAACTTGCCGTCCTTGCGCAGCGCCAGTTCCACCTTGGTCACCAGGTCACGGCCCTGATAGTCCGTAAGAAAGGCTTCCGAGCGGGTCGCGGTGTATTTCACCGGCCGGCCGAGCTTGCGGGATGCCCAGAGCACCAGGCCGAATTCGACATAGACGCGGTTGCGGGCGCCGAAGTTTCCGCCGACGTCAAAGGACAGCACGCGGATATCCTTCGGCTCGATGCCAAGCACCTTGGAAAGCTCGTTCTTCTGGCGCACGGCGCCGCCGCTGCCGGCATAGAGCGTGTAGCGCTTCGTCTCCGGATCGTAGTGGCCAAGGGAAGCGCGCGGCTCCATGGTGACGGCGGTGACGCGATGAATATGGAACTCGGCCTTCACCACATGGTCGGCCTGGGCGAAGGCCGCGTCGGTGCCTTCCCTGTCGCCGAAGGTCGTGTCGATGAACACATTGTCCGGAACCTCGTCCCAGATGGTCGGGGCGCCGGGCTCGGCCGCCTTGGCCGTATCGGTCACATAAGGCAGTTCCCGCCAGTCCACGAAAACCTTCTCGGCTCCATCGGCAGCCTCGGCGGCAGTCTCGGCGACGACGATCGCCACCGCCTCGCCCACATGCCGCGCCTTGTCGGCGGGCAGCAGGTAATGCGGTCCGGTGAAGGCCTTGCTGCCGTCCTTCGCCCGCAATTTCATGTCGAAATTGGTCGACGGCACGGGATTGTGCGGAATGTCCGCGAGGCCATCGGCAAGCACGTCCTCACCGGTCAGCACCAGCAGCACGCCGGGGCTTGCCAGCGCCTCGGTCTTGTCGATGCCGAGGATGCGCGCATGCGGATAGGGCGAGCGGACGATCGCCGCATAGGTTTGGCCGGGCAAGGAGAAGTCGTCGGAAAAACGGCCCTTGCCGGTGATCAGCCGACCGTCTTCCTTGCGCGGAATGGGCTTGCCGACATGCTTGAACAGCGCCTCCCGGACCAGTTTCATTTCCGGAGAAAGCTCGGCCGAAGGGGACCCCGGCAGCTTCAGCGGATGCACAATCACCTCGGTTGCAGCGGTCTTGAGCGAGCTAGTCATGGCACCTCTTCGTCTGAATCACGGCGGTTCCACCGGGCCGCCGACATGCGATCACCTTGTCGTCAGGCCGTATCGCATGCTGTTGCGCTTCGTATTAATGTATGACAGTATGGCGAACATAAAGCAATCGAAAAAGATCGACCTTTGACAAAGGACGATTGCCCGATCCGGCTCGATGCTTTTCGATTGAAAAGGAAGTCGGCTTCTCGGCCCGCCGGGGCGGAGGCCGAACGTGGCTTTGGAGGCACGCTATGACACCATTCGCGCGCAAGGCGCCGATCGATCTGCAGGAACATCTGCAGCGGCTGGAGGCCCTTGGTCTTCTCACGAAGATTCAGGTGCCGATCGACAAGGACAGCGAGTTGCACCCGCTCGCCCGCTGGCAGTTCCAGGGCGGCCTGCCGGACGAGCAGCGCCGCGGCTTTCTTTTCACCGAAGTGAAGGGGGCAAAGGGCGAGACATACGACATCCCGGTCGCCGTCGGCGTGCTGGCCGCCTCGCCGGCTATCTATGCGGCGGGTCTCGGCGTCTCGGAGGATGAGATCGGCGACGTCTGGGTGAAGGCCATGGAGCAGCCGATCGATCCGGTGACCGTCACCGAGGCACCCTGCCAGGAAGTCGTCGTCACCGGCGACGAGCTGAAGCAGGAAGGCAAGGGTCTCGGCTCACTGCCCGTGCCGATCTCGACGCCCGGTTTCGACAGCGCGCCCTATTTCACCGCGACGCTCTGCGTCACCCGCGACCCGGAAAACGGCATCCGCAACATGGGCACCTACCGGGCGGCGTTGAAGGCGGAAGACCGTCTTGGCGTGCGCATGGCGAGCCGCCTTTCCGGCGCCGGCGGTTACCAGCACTGGTGAAATACCAGAAGATGGGCAAGCCGATGCCCTGTGCCATCGTCATCGGCTGTGCGCCGGCGGTGATCTTCACCGGCCCGCAGAAGCTGCCGATCGACCAGGACGAGCTCGGCGTCGCCGGCGGGCTGATCGGCGAGCCGATCCGCATCGTCAAATGCAAGACCATCGATCTTGAAGTGCCGGCCGATGCCGAGATCGTCATCGAAGGCCTGATCGACCCGGTCCTGCTGGAGCCGGAAGGCCCCTTCGGCGAAAGCCACGGTCATGTGGCGCTCGAGGATTTCAACATGTCGATGCAGGTGACGGCGATCACCCGCAAGAGAAAGCCGGTGCTCGTCTCGATCGTCTCGCAGGTGACTCCGAGCGAATCGAGCGTCCTGAAGCGCGTCGCCTATGAGCCGCTTTTCCTGAACCACCTGAAGAAGGTGCTGAACGTCAAGGGTCTCAGGCGCGTCGTGATGCACGAGCCGCTCACCAATATCCGCAAGGTGATCTTCCTGGAGTTCGACCGCTCGGCGCCGCAGTCGGAAGTCTGGCGCGGCCTGCAGGGAGCCGCGACGCTGCAGGCCCAGTGCGGCAAGATCGTCATTGCCGTTTCCGACGATATCGACAGCCGCAATGCGGACGCGGTCTTCTGGTCGCTGGCCTACCGCGCCAACATGATCGACGACGTGCATGTCACGCCGTATCGCTCCGGCGGGCACGGCCCGAAGTCCGGTTCGAAGAGCGCCGAAGGCACGCTGTTGATCGACGCAACGCTGAAGGCACCGATGCCGCCGCTGGCCCTGCCGGCCGAGCCCTACATGGTCAGGGCACGGCAGATCTGGGAGGATCTCCAGCTTCCCCGACTCACCCCGCAGCCGCCATGGCATGGCTATTCGCTCGGCGACTGGACCGACCGCTGGACGCAGTTCGCCGACGATGCGGTCAACGGCGACTGGCGCAAGACTGGCGAGAACACCCTTGCCCGCCGCAAGGGCGGCATGAAGCCGGAAACGCCGACCCGCGACATCGAGAAGGACTGACAACGAACGGGCGCGGGCGGTCCAAGCCGACTGCGCCGCACCTGTTCAAGTTCGATCCATACTTATTCGACGCGACCTGGGAGGAACGAAGCTGAAGATCGGCCAATCACAATTGCGTTTCGAGGATGACGCGCTGATCACCGGCCGCGGCCGCTATATGAACGACCTCGCCGCCAAGAGCGAGGCCGTGGCGGTCTTCGTCCGCTCGCAGGTGGCTTCGGGCCGGATCGTCATCATCGATAGCGACGCGGCGGCCGGAATGCCTGAGGTCCTCGCCATCATCACCGGTCCGGATCTCAAGGCCGCCGGCCTCGCGCCGATAGAGCCGCGCGGCAGGCACCCGGGTCCGGATGGTGGCGAGATGCGCGTTCCGCTCTTCTATCCGCTGGCGATCGATCACGTGCGCTATGTCGGCGACCCGGTCGCCATGGTCGTCGCGGAGACGAAATCGGCCGCGCTTGACGCCGCCGAAGCCGTGTTGGTCGAGATCGAGGAGCGGCCGGTGGTGGTCGATCCGCTGGAAGCCGTTTTCCCCGACGCGCCGCTCGTCTGGGACGACTTTCCCGACAACCGCTGTTTCACCTACGAGAAGGGCGACAAGGCCGACGTCGATGCCTCGATCGCCACTGCTCACACCGTGGTTCGGCAGCGCTTGAGGATTTCCCGCGTCGTTGCGGCCCCGATCGAAACGCGCGGGGCGATCGCGTCTTATGATCCCGCCGCCGACCAATATCAGCTCGAACTCGGCACCCAGGCGCCGCACCGGGTATCCGGCGATGTGGCGCCTGTCCTCGGCGTCGCACCGGACAAGGTACGTGTGGTGGCGTCTGATTGCGGCGGCTCCTTCGGCATGAAGAATGCCGGCTATCCCGAATATCCGGCGCTCCTCTTTGCGGCGCGAAAGACCGGCCGCACGCTGCGCTGGACGGCGGATCGGCTCGAAGCCTTCCAGGCGGACGCGCATGCCCGCGACATGTGGGCGGATGCCGCCCTGGCGCTCGACGCCGACGGAATGTTCCTGGCGCTCGACGTGCATGTGCGCGCCAATCTCGGCGCCTATCTCGGCCCGGCGACAGCGCATCCGCCGGTTGCCAATCTCGGCGGCATTGCCGGCGTTTACCGCACGCCGAAGATTTACGCCAAGGTGGATGGCATCTTTACCAACACCCAGCAGACGGCGCCTTATCGGGGCGCCGGCCGGCCGGAAGCGACCTATATCATCGAGCGGGTGATCGACCTTGCCGCCGACGAGATCGGCCTGGATCGGGCGGAGCTTCGCCGCCGCAACCTCGTGCCGCAGGACACCATGCCCTATTCGAGCGGCTTCATCTTCACCTACGATTCCGGCGACTTTCCCGGCGTGCTCGACAAGGCGCTCGAGATCGCCGACTGGGCCGGCTTCGAGGCCCGCCGGAGCGAAGCCAGGGCACGGGGAAAGCTGCGCGGCATCGGCATCGCCAATCCGATCGAGATCGCCGGCGGTCCGGTCGCCAGGCCGAATCCCGAGTTCGCCCGCGTCGAAATCTCACCCGCCGGAAAGATCCGAATCCATGTCGGTTCGATGGACAGCGGCCAAGGCCACGGCACCGCCTTCCGGCAGATCATCGCCGATCGGCTGGGCCTCGATACTGAGGACATGGAAATCGTCACCGGCGATACGCACGAGGTGCCGTGGGGCACCGGCACGTTCGGCTCGCGGACGCTCGCCGCCGCCGGCGGCGCCATATGGGCGGCCGCCGACACGATCATCGAGCGCCTGAAGGAGCACGCCACGGCGCGGCTGGAGGCGCATCGGTCGGAGATCGTCTTCGAGCACGGGATATACCGTGTCGACGGCCGCAACCGGGCCGTCTCCTTTGCACAGATCATGGCCGAGCAAGCCGGGCCCGTCTCGGCCGAGACCTTCGTCAGCAACGAAGGCGCCACGTTCCCGAATGGCTGCCATATCTGCGAGGTGGAGGTCGATCCCGAAACCGGACATGTGGAACTCGTCGCCTACTCGGTGGTCGACGACGTCGGACACATGGTCAATCCGTCGCTGGTCAAGGGGCAGATCACCGGCGGCGTGGCCCAGGGGCTCGGTCAGGCGCTGATGGAGAACGCCGTCTATGATCCGCATTCCGGCCAGCTTCTCTCGGCGACTTTCATGGACTACGCCATGCCGCGGGCCGCTGATATGCCGGGTGTCGAGGTCGTCGGCTATCCGGTCCCGACCAGACAGAACCCGCTCGGCGTGAAGGGCGCCGGCGAAGCCGGCACGGTCGGGGCGCTGTCGGCGGTGATGAGCGCCGTTTCCGACGCGCTGCGGCCCTTTGGCGTGAGGCACCTGGATATGCCCGCGACGCCCGATCGGATCTGGCGCTGCCTCAAGACGCAACCGGTGAAGGAGCCTTCTGCGTGACACCGATATACCGGGTTTATCGACGAACGAGAGGTGACGGCGCTCCGTTTTGTTTGTATGACAATCATCTGATCACATTGGTTTGAAATGCAGGGGCATACGAGGAGACACATGGCCAATCTACTTGCAGAGTCGCTCAATCCGCTCATCCACGAGCCCGCCCCCTTGCGGAACAAGATCATGAACTCGCTGAGGAGGGCTATCGAAACCGGCGCGCTAGAGCCCGGGACCCGTCTGGTGGAGAAGGACCTGTGCGAGAAGCTCAATGTTAGCCGCACGTCGCTGCGCGAGGCGCTGCGCCAGCTCCAGGCGGAGGGCATCCTCACCGATCTCAACAATCGCGGCCTCACAGTGGTGACGGTCACCCGCGCCGATGCGGAAAACATCTACCGCATTCGCGGCGTGCTGGAGCCGCTGATCGTCGAGCAATTCATCGAAAACGCTCCGGATAACGAAGTCAAAGCGCTGAAGGCCCAGAGCGAAGTGCTGAAGAAGGCCTATCTCAGCGGCAACGCCGAAGAGATCGTCGCCACCAAGCGGGATTTCTACGATCGCATCTGCACCGGGGCCCGCAATCCCATCGCCTTCGATCTCCTCAAGAAGCTGACGCTTCTGACCTCGCCGCTGCGGCGCAGCTCCGTCGTGCGCAAGGAGCGCCGCAGCCAGAGCATCGCCGAAATCGACGCGATCGTCGCCGCGATCGTCAACCGCGACAAGACGGCGGCCAAGGCCGCAGCCGAAAAGCACGTCGCCAATTCGGCGGTCTCCGCCTCCAGCAACGCCTTCGACGCGTCATAATCACGGGATAGCCGCATGCGCCGCATCATCATTGCCATCACCGGAGCTTCCGGCATCATCTATGGCGTGCGGGCGCTGCAACTTCTCCGGGAGGTCGAGGACGTCGAAACGCATGCGGTCATCTCGCCGGCGGCCTTCCGCACGGCAACCGACGAGATCGACATGAGCGCCGACGAGATCAAGGGGCTCGCCGATGTGCTTTACAATTATCGCGATATTGGCGCGGCGATTTCCTCTGGCTCGTTCCGCACCGCGGGCATGCTGGTCGCGCCCTGCTCGGTGCGGACGCTGAGCGGCATCGCGAACTGCTACAATGAGGAGCTTATCGTCCGCGCCGCCGACGTCTGCCTCAAGGAGCGCCGCCGCGTCGTTCTTCTCCTCCGAGAGACGCCGCTGCATGCCGGCCATATCGCCTTGATGGACCAGGCGACCCGCAACGGCGCGATCATCATGCCACCGGTCCCTGCCTTCTATTCGAAGCCGAAGACGCTCGATGACATGGTCACGCAGACGGTCGGACGCGCGCTCGACCTCTTCGACATTCACCTGCCGATGGTGAAGCGCTGGAAGGACGGTCCGGGCTCTCCCGGACAGCACTAGATCATCTTGCGTTCAGGCGACATCGCTGAAAACAGAAGATGCTCTAGATACAAAGTGCTAGAGCGCCGCAAGCGCCGTTTCGATAACGGCCAGCGCTTGCGCCGCCTTCGCGCCCGGATCCGCGGCACGGAAATGCCGCAGCACCACCGCAAGGTTTCCGGTCGCATCGACGGCGAACGCGCCCGCCGCGATCAGCGCCTCGCCTTCCGTCTCCAGCACGGCCAGTTCGATCTTTTCCGAACTGAGCTCGACACCCTTCACGCCGTTTCGCAATGCCTCGGTCACCGTGGTCGGCGCCGGGTAAGGCCCGCTCTTCAGCCGGCGACGCACGGCGCGCAACGGCTGCACCACCTCGCTGCGCCAGTCGGCGACGATCCCGTCGATGCGGGCGAGGTCGGACGACGTCAGCGCTACGGACTGCTTCGAAAGCCAGGCAGAGAACAGCAGAAGCGGCACATCGACACGGCATTCGTCCTGCAGGGTGAGGCAGGCTTCGCCGACCCCCGGCGCCGCATAGAGCTGCAAGGCAAAATCCCATAGTCCCTGTCTTTGGTCCGCCATGATCTGCCTCCGGCTCGTCAGGCATCGCTTACCGCCCGGTCTCAAAACGGGCAAGGTCCCCGCATAAAATTAGGCGATCCTAAAACAAAATCGGCGGGCGTCTGTTTCCGGGAGCCGAAGCGCACGCTTTGCTGTTGCGCAACCGCGATCTTTGTCATACAGTCGTACCGTCACATTATGTGATAGAACGAAGGCGATCGCCAGGAGGCAATCCCAAGGGAGGTAAATCTCGATGCTCAAATCTATTCGTCTGCTGACCGCGGTTGCGGCCACGGCGTTTGCCAGCATCTTCGGCGCGGCCGCGGCTCAGGCCGACGCGGTTTCCGATTTTTATGCCGGCAAGACCGTAACTATCCTGATCGGCCATCCGCCGGGTGGCTCCTACGATCTCTATGCCCAGCTCCTTGCTCAGCACTTTGGCAAGCACATTCCCGGCAATCCGACCGTGATCGTGCAGGGCATGCCGGGTGGCGGCGGGTCGCTCGCTGCGGCACATTTCTTTGCAAAAGCGCCGCGGGACGGCACCATGGTCGCCCTCCTGCCGGAATCGCTGGCACAGGATCAGGTCCTTGAGCCGAAAAAGAGCCGCTGGGACGTTTCCAAGATGCGCTTCATCGGCCGTGCCGCGGACGTCACCTCGGTGATGATGGCGCGCAAGGATTCACCGGTGAAGTCGATCGAAGATTCGCTGAAGTCCGAAGCGAATGTAAGCTGTTCCGGCCGCACGACGTCGAGCGCCCAGACGGGCGCGGTGCTGAAATCGCTGATCGGCTCGAAATTCAACATGGTCTGCGGCTATGACAGCGCCACCGCCAGCGCGCTCGCCGTGTTCCGCGGCGAGGCCGATCTGACGACCACCGTCTGGGCCAACTGGTCGGTCAACTATGCCCAGCAGCTCGCTGCCGGCGACGTCGTCCCGGTCGTCCAATTCTCCGAAAAGCGCCTGGCTGACCTGCCGGACACCCCGACCGCCGTCGAACTCACCAACGATCCAGCCAAGAAGCAGGCGATCGAGTTCTTCGGTGCAGGCGGCGATATCGGCCGCGCCCTGATGACCCCGCCGGAAACACCGCAGGACCGCGTCGCCGGCCTCTCCGCCGCCTTCGACGATTTGATGAAGGATCCGGAGTTCCTGGCCGATGCCAAGGCCCGCTCAATCCCGATCGCACCGATCAGCGGCAAGGAGGTCGACGCGATCGCCAACCGGATCATCTCGACCCCGCCGGAAGTGGTCGCCACGCTCAAGAAGGCGATCAACGACGGTTTCGACAACTGATCAAACACCCGCGCGACGCCCCTGCGTCGCGCGTTTTTCTTTGCCTCCGGGCGTTTTTCCTTCCAGAAAAATCGAGGATTCCGATCATGGACCACCAGGGTACGAAGCGTTTCGTCCCGGTTGAAACCGGCGCCCCGCGTTATGGCAGCGACCTGATCGCTGCTGCGATCCGCGAACAGGGTTTTCCCTATATCTGCCTCAATCCGGGCGCGAGCTATCGCCACCTGCATGACAGCCTCGTCAATTATCTCGGCAACGAGAAGCCGAAGATCCTGCTGTGCATGCACGAGGAACATGCGATCGGCATCGCCCAGGGCTGGGCAAAGATCACCGACAGGCCGCTTGCTGCTGCCGTCCATTCGAATGTCGGCCTGATGCACGCCACGATGGGCATATTCGATGCCTGGTGCGACCGCGTTCCCGTCGTCGTCATCGGCGCTACCGGCCCGCTCGACGCCACCAAGCGCCGCCCGTGGATCGAGTGGATTCACTGCACGATCGACCAGGGCGGTCTGGTGCGCGACTTCACCAAGTGGGACGACGAGCCGGCCTCGCCGGAAGCCGCGGTCGAATCGATCCGCCGCGCTACGATGCTGGCGACCGCCCGCCCATCCGGCCCGACCTATGTCAATCTCGACGTTACCGTGCAGGAAATGGAACTCGAAAAGGTCCCGGCGCTGCACGACATTTCCCGCTTCCGCGCCCCCGCCGATTCGGAGCCGCCGCGCCGCGAGCTGGAGGAGGCGATCGAGATCCTGGCCAAGGCCAAGCGTCCGGTTATCCTCAGCGGCCGCACCTCGCGCAGCGAGCAAGGCTGGGCCGAACGCGTGAAGCTCGCGGAACTTCTTGGAGCCAAGGTGCTCACGCATGTGAAGCTCGCGACGAGCTTCCCGACCACCCATCCGCTGTTCGTCGGCGAAACCGGTTGGAAGCTTTCCAAGAACCTGCTCAAGCACCTCAACGAAGCCGACGCCGTGCTGTCTCTCGATTGGCTCGACCTCGCCGGCACGATCAACCAGGTCTTCCCGGCCGGCGGCACGAGTGCGCTGATCATCAGCGTGTCGAACGACTTCAACATCCATCGCGGCTGGAACATGGACTATCAGGGCCTGCCGGCGGTCGACGTCAACATTCCGACCGTGCCGGAAACGGCCGTCTCGCGGCTTCTGGAGGCGCTCGAAACCCGCCTGCCCGCGCCAAGGACCTATGAGCGCCGCCGCCTCGACGCGGAACCGTCCCGAACCTCCGGCCCGATCAGCCTCATGGACCTTGCCAGGGTGTTCAACCGGGTAACCCGCGATCGCGACGTGTGCCTGACATCCCGGCCGCTCGGCTGGCCGACCAATGCCAACGAACTCGAACATCCGCACGACTATCTCGGCCACAATGGCGGCGGCGGCGTGGGTTCCGGTCCGAGCATCGGCATCGGTGCGGCACTGGCGCTGCGCGACATGAAGTCTCCGCGCGTGCCGATCGCGATCGTTGGCGACGGCGACTTCACCATGGGCAATACGGCGCTGTGGAGCGCCGCATCGCAGGGCATTCCGTTGCTCTACGTGATCTCCAACAACAATTCCTACTTCAACGACGAGCACCACCAGGCGCAGGTCGCCGTTGAGCGCGGCCGCCCGCCGGAAAACGCCTGGGTCGGCCAGCGCCTCCAGGATCCCGTCCCGGATCTGCTGATGCTCGCCAAGGCCCAAGGAATCGATGGTGAAGGGCCGATCACCGATATCGCCGAGCTTTCCGGCGCGCTGGAGCGCGGTATCGAGAAGGTGAAGTCCGGCAAACCCTGGGTCATCGATGTCCGCGTGCCGCCGGAATATTGCCGCGACCCGATGGTCGAGCTCGCTTAGACCGCACCAAACAATTTCCCCCGACTGGGCCCCGCTCATCCGAGCGGGGTTTTTTTTCCGGTCGGCGACCAGCGTTTCAGCAGCATGCCCATGCGGGCATGTATCAACTTCGCGCCTGTGTGGTCGCTCGGCTGGCCCACTGAAAGTTACCGATTCCTGATAGGTGAACGGAAAGGATACAACTGTAGAGGCTTTGCGACCGCAATGGGCTCACTCGCCTATTCCTGTCATAGTTGCTAAGGCAACTTTGGCCTGCAGCCGAAAAGGTCAGTGTCTTCCAAGGTTGCGCCAAATGAGCGGTTCGTAGCGTAGCCACTACGGATGAAAGAGATGAGACTTCCATGAAGCCTTATGTGATAGCTCTTGTCATGATTATCTCTTTCTCCTTCTCGCCGCTGCTTGTCGCGTTCATCGCTGAGGGTCTGGCTTACATAAGCGGATGCAGGGCGAGCTGGGATCATGGAGCCATTTGCCCTCCAGCGACGTCACTGATTGGCCCATTCGATGCGAATGCACTTCGGACTATGCAGCGGTTTTCCATTAACATAGCCCTGACATTTCTCATTGGGGCGGCGCTGTTCGTTGCCTGGCTTATTGCCATTGTGTGGTACGCGATTTCGAGAACTTGCCGAACTGGGAGCTAGGCTGTAGTGACAATTTAATCATTTGAGCCAGAGCATGATGGC
>NZ_AUTC01000161.1 GCF_001461695.1 Sinorhizobium fredii USDA 205
CATTATGCAATCTTCTGTAACGGGCTTTGCGTCAATCCCTTGTGAGCTTAATCCCTCGCCGAGTGCTTGCTTCTGTCCGCAGTCGGAGCTCAAGCCGCTGCTCTATGGGGTCTGCTGAGGACCGGTTGGCCAATCTTTAGAGGCGCAGTCACCGCGTGCTGCTGATCGCATAGCGGCCTAACCCATCCATCGTCCCGGCGAAGGGACCTTGCTGCGGAGGGCTGATGGCTGTGCCCGTCCGAAAGCCTGTCTTGTCGTCTCCTGCCATCAAGCCGTCAGGGCTGGCGCTACCTTACGAGGAACGAAGTTGGTTCTGTCCCTGAGCATGCAATGCAACACCACCGCCAGCTTGCGGGCCAGCGCGACACGCGCCTTTCTGGGACCGGCACGTCTGGCGACCGCCAACGCCCAGCCCTTCAGATCGGAACCTTTGACCGGTCGCGTCAGGATCACGTTGGCCGCCTCGTAGAGCCCGGTGCGCAAGCTCCCATCGCCGATCTTCGAAATGCGACCGCTATGATCGGTCTCGCCCGATTGATATTTCTTCGGCGTCAATCCGAAGTGCGGCCCCACCGCGCGTGACGAGCGGAATCGCTCCGGCGCGTCGACGGCCGCCACAAACGTCAGCGCCACCAGGACGCCAACGCCTGGCGTCGTCATCAGCCGCCGTGCGTTGTCGTCCTGGCGGGCGATGGCCCGCAGCTTGCGCTCAAAACCTGCAAATTCATGCACAAGCGCGTCGCGCACCTTCGGCAGCGCCGTAGCGATCGCTTCCAAGGTCGAATAGCCTGCAATCAGCTCGCGGATGCGCCCCGCGTAAGTGCGCCGCGTCGTCGGCCCAGCCAGCCTCCGGCCCGCGCGGTACTTTAGGCATTTCCCAGCATGTTGGGCGGTCATCCACCCGTGGAGAGTCGTAACGGCAGACGGCGAGGAACATTGGCAACTCGATGGGAGCGCGGCCGAGTTGTACGAGCGCAATCTCGTGCCCGCGATAACTTCCCTATGGGCCGCGGACCTCATTGCTCGTGCGCAGCCAAAATCAGGAGAAGCGGTGCTCGATGTCGCACGTGGTACAGAGGTCGTAACCCGTCTCGCTGCGCGAAATATGGCGCCGGGCCGAGTTGTCGATCGTGTCCCGTGAGGTGGTGTAGCAGACGGCATTGGTCGCCGTGCT
>NZ_AUTC01000162.1 GCF_001461695.1 Sinorhizobium fredii USDA 205
CTTCTTCGGCGTCAATCCGAAGTGCGGCCCCACCGCGCGTGAGGAGCGGAATCGCTCGGGCGCATCGACGGCCACGACAAACGTCAGACAAGGTACGAGGAGCTGATCCTGATCGGGATCTCTCCCCCTTGAACCGCACCCGAGGGGTGCCATCGTAGTCGATCCAGATGACCTCGCCCTGGCCACCACGTGATCGCCCTAGTGAAACTTGCTCTGTTCAATCTTCTTGTCGGCATGGCGCCAGCCCTCCGACTGCTACTATGCGCGCAGCCGGCAAACGGTAACACTCAGAGCGCGCCCCAATACCCCAATTGGGCGGCGCCCTAATCCTTGACTGCAACCTGCGCTGTGCGACCCTACGATTTCTCGTGTAGTGCGTGGGAGGCAAGCAGTGAAAATCAGAAGGGCGAAGAAGAAGTATTCCGGAACGGTCCAAAAGGCAGGTGGAACCGCCCGCCTGAACGAGGAAGGCTTCAACGCAATTGGGCGCGGCCCCCATGGCCCTGGTTTCTCGTATCGTGGGATGTGGACTGACTCGGGATGTCCGGGCACGTTCGAGGGGTGGCTCGTAAGCAGGGGCGTCATCTCGAGTAGTGGCCTACGGGAACGGCATTGACACGCTGAAAGTCAAACTCTGATGACCTTTGACGACGACGTTGAGAGGGCGCTCGCTCGCGCCAGCGAAGAACTTGAGATGAAGCGACAAGAGCTAATCCGCCTCATCATTCGCGAATGGTTGGAGTCGTACGGCTTTCTGCCCTTCCATGAGTTGGACGAAGGTAGCGAGACAGAGGGGAGTGCGTGAGACGCGCCAAGTTGCAGCGGTCCTCCGACTGGCCCAGTGCCGTCGGCGAAGGCCGCACAAGACGCACGGCCTCCTCCGGCGCTGTCGGATTGTGTAGCGATGGCTCGCGGCTGGCCTGACCGGGAACAAAAAATCGAGTACGACGGCACGAAGGATGAGGTTGGCTCACTCAGCGTTTCCGCGCTGCCGACCGTCACAAGAAACGTTAGCTCAGAATCCGTCCCCGTTTCATGCACTCAGCACGTCGTCGATGTGGATCGGCAGCGAGCGGACGCGCTTGCCGGTCGCGTGGAATACCGCGTTGGCGATCGCCGGTGCGGTGCCTACCAGCGCGATCTCGCCAAGGCCCTTCACGCCGAGCGCATTCACATGCGGATCGACCTCGTCGACAAAATGCGCCTCCAGTCGAGGTATGTCGAGGTTCACGGGCATGAGATAGTCAGCCATGTGGGCGTTGACCGGCCGCCCGTCACGCGGATCGAGAACCGTGCGCTCCATCAACGCCATGCCGATGCCGCCGATCATGCCGCCGGTGCATTGGCTCCTTGCAAGCAGCGGATTAACTACGCGCCCGATGCCATAGGCCCCGACGATGCGACGCACCCGAATGGTTCCGACATCAGGATCGATCGCGACTTCCGCAAAAACTGCGCCGAAGGAATGCATGGAATAACGTTCCGCAACGTCCCCACCGCGCTCGGCAGAGCCGTCTGCCTCGACCGGCCTTCCGCTCCTCGCGACGATGTCGCCATAGGATAAACCCGCCCCGGTCTGTCCGCGACGGCGCAGTCGGCCCTCACTCCATTCCAGATCTCCTACCGGCGCCCTGAAGAGGGGCGAGTTGTCATCCGCCATTGCGCGTCGCGCCGCCTCAGCCTGCGCCGCGATACAGGCAGCCCGGATGGCCGACCCCACCGAGGCCATCGTCCACGAGCCCCCATGCGACGGCGTCTGGGGGTAGGCGGATCTGCCGAGGTTGAAACGGACTTGTTCCGGCGGCAAGCCGAGGAATTCGGCCGCCACCTGCGTCATCGATGTGTAGGTCCCCGGCCCCATGTCGCTCGCGGCAGCCTCGACCTCGGCCACGCCATCCCCAAGCAGCCGCACCCTTGCGTGCGCAGGCGCCTGGTAGGCCGGATAGGTGGCGGTGGCCGCTCCCATGCCGATCAGAAGGCGTCCGTCGCGCATGGAACGCGGCTCGGGTGTTCGTCGCGCCCAGCCGAAGCGCTCGGAGCCGAGCTCGTAACATTGGACCAGAGAGCGGCTGGAAAATGGCTTGTTTTCCGCTTCGTCGAGCTCGGGTTCATTGCGGCGCCTGAGTGCGACCGGGTCGATGCCGAGCTTGTAGGACAGCTCGTCAATGGCGCTTTCGAGCGCAAAGATACCACTGGCCTCCCCCGGTCCGCGCATATGATTGGGCGTGCTCGTGTCGAGCGGCGTCAGGCGATATTGCGTGCGCACATTGGGGCACGAGTAGAGGTAGTCGGTGACATTGGTCAGGGCCTCCATGAATTGTTCATAACGGCTCGTCTCTCCGGTGCCCTCGTGAACTATTCCAGTAAGCCTGCCCTCTGGCGTCGCGCCGAGCGCCACCCTCTGACGTGTGCGCGGGCGGTGGCCGGTGGCGAAAAACATCTGCTTGCGCGTGAGAACGAGCTTCACGGGCCTGCCGACATGACGCGCGGCAACTGCCGCCAGAGTGACATGCGGCCACGTCCGGAGGCTCGTCCCGAAGGCGCCGCCGATGAAGGGGCAGACGACCTCCACGTTCTCGGCAGGCATGCCGAAGACGGCGGCGATTTCCGCTTGCTCGTTCACCAGATACTGGCTCTTGCTCCAGAGCGTCAGCCGCTCCTCTTTCCAGGCGGCGATCGTCGCATGCGGCTCCATAGGGTTGTGGTTCTCGCGGGCGATCTCATAGGTCTCGTCGATCTTGATCGGGGCCTGTGCTACGGCGCCATCGGCATCGCCGCGCGCCCTGTCGGCGAGCGCTCTCGCACGGGTGGCCGCTGCCGGCACGATCGCCTCTGCACGCGGATCCGAAGGATCGACAAGGGGCGGCCGGGCGGCATAAGTGACACGCAGCGCAGCGGCAGCGCGTTCGGCATGATCGAGGGTCTGCGCGACGACGACGGCGACGGGCTGGCCGTAAAAACGCACCTCGTCATCCTGCAGGACATGCAGCCGCTCACCGTCGGCCGGATCGATGACGGCCTTGTGCGGTAGGTAAGCCAGTTTCGGCGCGTTGTGGTGGGTTATCACGGCGACGACGCCGGGCATGCGCTCGACCTCGTCGTTCCAAATCCCACTGACCCGACCGAGCCCAACCGTTGCGTTGACGATCACTGCGTAGAGCTGGTCCGGCTGGTTGAAATCGGCGGCGTAGTGCGCCGCACCGGTGACTTTGGCGCGACCGTCGACCCGCGTCAGAGGCTTTCCGATAGACGTCGCAGTCATGCTGCTTCCCCCGCCATTTCGAGCGCGCGGACAATTGTCCGCGGCAAGAGTTCGACTTTGAACGCGTTGTGATGTAGCGGCCGGGCGCCTCGCGTAGCCAGCCCAGCTGCTTCCTCGAAGACGTGCCGGTCCGGCCGTTTCCCTACCAAAGCGGCTTCGCAATCGCGCAGCCGCCAGGGCCGCGTGGCAACTCCGCCCACGGCGAGACGCACTTCGCGGATCACGCCATCCTCTATCACCAGCGCAGCCGCTGCCGAGACTAGCGCGAATTCGTAGGACGCCCGGTCGCGGACCTTCAGGTAGCGGGCGCGGCGACCGTGTGGCCCTCCCGGCACGCGGATTTCGACGATGAGCTCGCCGGCGAGGAGTGAGTGCTCGAGATGCGGTGTGTCACCCGGCAGCCGGAAAAGCTCTTCAACCGGAAAGCCGCGTTCGCCTTGTGGTCCCCGGACCCGCATCGTCGCATCAAGCGCCACGAGCGCAACGGCCACGTCGGACGGGTGCGTCGCGACGCAGTGGTCGCTCGTGCCGAGGATCGCATGCCCGGCATTCAGTCCCTCGATGGCACTGCAGCCGGAGCCTGGCGTGCGCTTATTGCAGCCGGCGTCAAGCATGCGGAAATACGGACATCGCACCCGCTGCAACAGGTTACCACCCATCGTGGCCATGTTCCGCAACTGCGGCGAAGCGCCCTCAATCAGACTTTCGGCGACGACAGGTTGCAGGCGTTTGACATTGGGGTCGGCGGCGACTTCGGCCATGCGCGCGAGCGCGCCGATGACCAGATCTTCGCCCTCTACACGGATGCCGGCCAAGGGAAGCGCGTTGATGTCGAGCAGCCGCTCCGGCCGTTCCACTTCTTCGCGCATCAGGTCGACGAGCGTCGTGCCGCCGGCAATATAACGCGCGCCGCCGACGGCGGCGGCAACCGCCTCTTCGGTGCTCTGAGGCTTCTCCAACACGAAGGGAAACATGGCTCAACTCCTCCCTGCCGCGTCGGCAATGGCTGCGACGATGCCCGGATAAGCGCCGCACCGACAGATATTGCCGCTCATCCAGAACTGGATCTCTTCCGGCGAGCCCGTATGACCCTCGGCAATGCAGCCCAGCCCCGACATGATCTGGCCCGGCGTGCAGAAGCCGCACTGCAATCCCTCATGCTCCACGAACGCTTCCTGGAGGGGATGAAGCTCGCCGCCCTTTTCGAGACCTTCGATCGTTTCGATCTGCGCTCCATCGTGCATTGCTGCCAAAGTCAGGCAGGAGACAATGCGTTTGCCATTGACGAGAACCGTGCAGGCGCCACAGGCACCCTGATTGCACCCCTTTTTCGTGCCGGTGAGGTTCAGCGACTCGCGCAGAACGTCGAGGACCGACTGGCGCGGGTCGACGGCTAGTGTGTGCACGCGACCGTTCACCGTCATCTTCACAGTCACCGTCACCGTGCTCGTCGCGGCCGCAGGCGCGTTCGCCGCTGCCACGGATGCGGGCGACAAGGCTGCCAGCGCCGCTGCTCCAGCTGTCGCCTGGAGCGCTTCCCGGCGAGATATGATTGGGCCTGGCTGACGCAGTTCTGACGGATTCTCGGTCATGAAGGAACACCCTCTTCCACTACTGCATGTCTCTTGAAATCGGAGCCGATTTTCAGCCTTTGCGCGGCTGACGCGCGGTGCTGTAGGCGATTAGCGGCGGCAAAATAGAACTCGCGCGCCTTCGTGACTGTCGCGATCTTGCGAAGTTGCGTGAATCTTGCGGCGATCAGCACGTATGGCTCTACGGACGAGCTCGCCTGTATGGACACTCAGCCTCAGAGACGGCGGCGGAACTCGCTCGGCGTGAGACCCACCACCTTGCGAAAAATCGCG
This sequence comes from Sinorhizobium fredii USDA 205, assembly GCF_001461695.1. Classification (GTDB taxonomy): domain Bacteria; phylum Pseudomonadota; class Alphaproteobacteria; order Rhizobiales; family Rhizobiaceae; genus Sinorhizobium; species Sinorhizobium fredii. Next base: position 5,128 of record NZ_AUTC01000162.1, read on the forward strand.
GCAAAGGAAGATTGCGTTTCGTATCCGACGATCACAGCGACGTCGATGATGCGCAGCGTTGGGTTTTTAAGGAGCTCCTTGGCGTGGGCGATCCGCTGGCGAGTCAGCCAGCCGTAAGGCGTTTGTCCGGTCGCCAAGCGGAAAGCCCTGCAGAAATGAAAGCGGCTCAAATTGACGAGATCCGCAAGCTCCTGAAGCTGGATGTCCTCGGCGAAATTCTCGCGCATATAGGCGGTGACGCGTTTGACTTGCCGCTCGGACAGGCCGCGCCGCGGCCCGGGCGCCATCGGCATCGCCGTTGCGGAATGAGCTCTGAGAAGCTGGAGGCATACAAGATCAAGGAGCTGCTCGATGAACAGGTATGCTATCCCATCTCCGGAACTGACTTCGTCGTTGATCAAGGCCATAATCGCGAAGAGCTTGGGGTCGCCGAAGTTCACGCGGTCGAGCAACTCCGGCTCGCGGCCATTGCCGATCTGATCCGCACAAGCCAGAAGACGCTTGTGCCCCAAGAAGACGTTTGAAACCTCGACGACGCCGTCCGCCCGCCAAAAGCCGGCGTGCCCTCTCGGCGCCAGGGTGATCGTCCCCGCCGCCGCGGGCGCCGAAGTCGTTTCCCGCCCGATCGTCACCGATGCCATCCCCTCCCCGAAATATTTCGCAGCGAGGACATGGTCCTTTAAGGGCGGCAGATCATATTCGAACGGCTCGTTCCGCCATCGACCCACCAACCGCGTATCGCCCGCAAACGCCTCTGGAATTACCGGCGGCAGAAGGCCTCGTTGTAAACGGCGAATATGATCCGTTGTGTCCGCAAGCCGGCCTTCACGCATGGGAGACTTCTCTCACGATCTGAAGCGTTTATACGTAATGCGATGCTTCGTATTTCCCTCAGCAACCGACGTATCCGGGCCAGAAACGCGGGCTCCGATTACCCAGGAGTTCGGGGCTCCGTTTGTTGGTCTCCAACGGAGCCCGGGGATCGGGGGATACTTAAACGGCTATCCCATTCTTCGGGAAATCCGTAGAGAGAGCAAGTTCGCGCCACTCGGCGAGCTCTCGGGCGACACTGGCATTCTGTTCCTCGATGACGGCCACCGTGTCGCTGCCGAAGGGCATGCGCAGCGGCGGCTTGGCCGAGTTCACCAGAGTGACGATCCCCGCGGCGAGCTTTGCCGGATTTCCGGGCTGAGCGTGATTTGCATCGGCTGCAAAGTCGCGCATGTTGCCGGCCGGCGTGCCGATGTAATCGGGGATTGCGGCCGCACTGACCGATAGCGAGTTGTCGGCCAGAAAATCGGTGCGGAAGAAGCCCGGCTCGATGATCGTGACCTTGATGCCGAACGGCTCGAGTTCCGCCGACAGCGACTCCGAGAGGCCCTCCACGGCAAATTTCGTCGAACCATAAACGCCCCATCCGGGATAGCCGAAATAGCCGCCGATCGACGAGAAGTTCAGCACATGGCCCGACCGCTGGCGGCGCATGTAGGGCAGGACGGCGCGCGTAACTTTCAGCACGCCGAAGACATTCGTTGCATAAAGCTTCTCGATTTCCTCTGCTGTTGCTTCCTCGACGGCACCCAGCAAGCCATAACCAGCATTGTTGACGAGGACGTCGATGCGCCCGAAGCGCTCAATAGCCTTCGCGGCGGCTTCTTTCGCCTGGGCTTCATTCGTGACATCGAGCGCGACGGCGAGAAGATTGGAATTGTCGCCAATCTGCTCGATCACAGCGCTTGGGTTGCGGGCAGTAGCGACCACGGCGTCGCCGGCTGCGAGTGCCCCCTTGGTCATCAGCGCGCCGAAGCCACGGGATGCCCCAGTGATAAACCAGACCTTCATGACACATTCCTTCCAGATTTGATGGCTCTTTCAGAGCCGATGTGGTGGTTGGCGTCCGCACTGTGCTGACGGGCTGAATTTGACCCAAATCGTTGTGATGCATAAGATTCGTTATTCTCGAAACTATGATGAGTGGAGTTCAATAATGCGGGCATCCGAGCTTTCCGAACTTGCAGCCTTTGTGGCTGTGGCCCGGCACAAGAGCTTTCGGAAGGCGGGCGAGGAGAGGGGCGTCACGGCTTCGGCTATCAGCCACGCGGTGGTGAACCTCGAGAACCGTGTCGGTGTCCGGCTTTTGAACCGCACCACACGCAGCGTTTCCCTAACGGAAGCAGGCGAACTCTTGCAGTCGTATCTCGATCCGGCCTTTGGCGAGATCACATCCGCGCTCGACGCGCTGAACAGGTTTCGCGACACGCCATTCGGCAGAGTAAGAATCAACGTGCCGAACTCGATCGCGCCATTTGTGATTGGCCACGTCATCGGGCCTTTGCTCGATAAGAACCCGAATCTGCAGCTGGAAATCAGCGCCACCGATCGTTTGGTCGACATCGTCAGGGAGGGGTTCGATGCCGGAATAAGGTTCGGGGAGCGGGTGAGCGAGGGGATGGTCGCACTCCGCATCAAGCCGCGGCTGCGCCTCGTCGTCGTCGGTTCGCCCGCCTATTTCGAGCGGCGGCCGAAGCCGATCACGCCGCACGACCTCAAACGCCATCTCTGCATCCAGAATATGTTCCCATCCGGCGCGAGGTATGCCTGGGAATTTCAGAAGGACGGGCAGTCGGTGAGCTTTCATCCGACCGGACCGCTTTCGCTCGATGATCACGAACTGATGGTCGAGGCCGCCCTCAGCGGCGTGGCGCTTGCCTATGTCTGGGAAAACCGCGTGCAAAAGCAGATTGCAGGCGGTGAGCTCGTACAGGTGCTGGACGACTGGTGTCAGCCGGAGGAGCCGCTTTATCTCTACTATCCCAGTCGCCGGCACCTATCTGCGGGTTTCCGGACTTTGATCAATGCGATGAAAGCCCAAGCTTGATGAAGGCCGGACTACCTCAAGGTTCAACTTCTATGTCGTGGCAAATCGGTTCCCCAGAATCGGGCAGCGACTGGCATGGCAATGGAGGGAGCTGACGCAGGGAATTTGGCCGCCCTCGGCGCTTCTCCATCCGGCTGGAATGAACACGACGGTCATCGTCTTGAGCCACACCGGCCATCGCGCGGTATCCGGTTAACGGCGCCAGTTCAGCGGCGGCAGTTCATGAGCGTAGGACCTTTGGCCATATCGTCTCGGACTAAAGTCCCGCGGGACGCGCGAGGGGGAACCGGAGAACGCCCCCTTCGTTCTCCTACCTGCTAACGGAGCCGTGAAATGTTACGCCGCGATCGTCACAACACGCAGTCAACCGCCTTCCCGATCGGCCTACTTTTGCTCGCCATCGGCGCAATCCTTGCCTATCTCGCGGTTGGTGGAGCTTGGTCGGACAATAGGACCGAAACCGCTGTCTATGCGCCGCAAACCATAGACAACTCGAAGCCGCGCTGAGTTCCTGCCGCCATCTAGAAGCAAGATACCGGACAGAGACGAGAGGCCCCTTTTGGGGCCGGGAGAAAACCGCAATGCCCAAGCATTCAGCAAAAGAGATTTCGCCAAAGAGAGAGGCCGAGGCCGAGCTTGTCGAACAGGTCGTCTCTGATTGGTGCAAAATGCATCAAGTGGACCTGATGAGCCATTCGGCTGTGATGGAGGGGCTGAGAGTTCTATACATGATCCGAGAGTTTGATCTGACCGACAGAGATGAGCTTCTGAAGGAATTGCTAGCAAGCGGCGAGATCGGCACCCACTCCCCGGTGGGCGAATAGACCCGGAAGGCCCGCTCAGCTCGCTCTGGGCCATCACGGTGGTGTCCCACAAGCGAGAGCCGCGCTTCTAGACGGCCGCGCTCTGATCGACCGTTGTTACAATCCCGAAAGACCCCGGGAGAACGTTACCTCGGAACGTTGGTCCTTGGTCCGACGCTTGTCGCTAAAGGTCTGAGTCCGGTTGGTAGCTTTCCCGAGATCGAGGACGAGCTCCTCGCCCCGCACCGTACCTTCTGGCGAAGCTGACGAGCCCCCTTTCGCAGGTGATGCAAAGGTTGCCCTCGGCATCCGGGGTCAATCTCACACGATCGGCCATCAAAAGTCCAAGACGGTAGTGGCGCGATGGCCCGACTCGTCGCCGGGCCATGCTGTTCGCGGCGATTTAGGCCCAGTAGTCGTATTCAAGTTGAACGCTAATCGACGAACCGTTCGCGACTTGCTGGCTGAACTCACCGTTAAACGCAATCATTCCGTCGGTGAAATCGGCGTCGCTGAGTGTCACCGTATCGGAATATGGATTTAAGCTTTCGGTTGTGGAGCTGTTCGAAGCGGCGCCCACAAATTTGAACGAATGTGTGTCAATCAAACCTTCAAGGCTCTCGTTTCTCGCGTTCAGATCGGCGTCTCCGGTCACTGTGACTATGCCATCAAAACCGTCTGGATCGACGGTGAAGGATCCCGAAAACGACCGTTCATCCTCACCGCCGCCGATCTTCTGAAAGGTAAATGAGTCTGTGGCGGTATAGACGTCCGCCGTGCCAGCTATCTGAACGGTCAACGAGTTGGCCGTCGAGCCGCCCTGGCCATCCTCAATCATGTAATTGACTACGACGCTCAGCGTCTCCCCCACCTTCAGATCGATGGCTCCGCCGGGCTGCAGATCGGGGTGGGACGTATCGACCGTCACTACGCCGTCCAATATGGTGACGTAACCAGGAGGAGTGGTGGACTCAGGTCCTCCATCGATGGAAAAGCTCAAGCTGCCGGTGACAACCGAAAGCGTTCCGCCATCCGGATCGGATGCGGTCGCGAGAAGATCGATAGGAGACGCGACAATGTCTTCGGTCAATTCCTTCAGGATCGGCTCGGCGCTCGGGGGCTGGTTCGTGTCAGCCCAACCGGCGTGGTAATCGGCCGGCTCTTGCGTATCCGTGTAGAATTCTCGGGTATGATAGATCGTGTCGAGTTTCTTGCCGTTCGCCTGGACCGTCGACCAAGTTTCGGTGTCGAGACCGGTGAGAATGGCTGCCAAGTCAATTTCAACGCCATTGACCAGCATCTTGGGCGCAGGGTCGGTAATGCTGCTGCCGTCGACGGCGCCAGTCTTGCTTTGTGCCGCTCCGAACAGGCCCGTGAGCGTGAAATCACCGGCGATCACCGAAGCCTTCACGGCCAATGCATCATCGATCGAAAGGCCAGCCTGGTTGGCCAGAAAGCCGACGTAGTCAGCGACCGTCGCATCCTCCAGCGCCTCCGTTAGCGCGTTGGTGTAGCTCGATGAGAGCTGTCCTTGCGCGGATTGGCTGAGGCTGGCGCTGTACGGCCCATCCGACATGAAGCTCGTTGTGAAGAAAGTCATTTTGCTTATCTCCTTGCCGCATTGCTGGCGCTTTCACCCCGCGCCGCGTTCAAAAGTTTCAAGAAAATTCATTCACTCTTTCCCGACTCTTGATTGCGGGCGAGATGGAGCCGGTGCACCCTAATTAAGAAAACTTCTCAATGGACGCGCAGCTCCTCCCCTGACCGGCGCGCTGAAATCGCCGGCCCGACGACACTTGGTTTTTGGCTTGGCCCGCCGCAGTCGTTTGTGTACCGCTTTAGGAGTAGGTGATGTGAAATCTATAGTTGAGCGCTTCCGACATGTCGTTAGCACTGCGTCCGAAAAGTTGTCCCCCCGTACATTTCGCCTTTTGATGGCGTAAGCGCTTTTCGCAGCGTAGCATCAGAAACGCCGCCGAAGCGCGGTTCCTCAAGGCAGCACAACGAGGTAGTTCTCGCACCCACAACTTGCCACAGCGCCGGCCTGTGCATCGCTCAATTCTAGTTACTATTCATCTGCTCCGGGATGATCACTAGGGATGAGTAAGCGGCGTTTGTAACGCGTGCTGCATTCAATCTGATGTGCAGCCTAAGCGCATCCGTGAGCGACGACGAGGAAGACGCGCGCACGGATAGCTGCACCTGCCCCGGTCTGACTTGAGTGGCGACTGGAACTCATCCCGGGTCTAAAGAGTTGAAAGGCCGGCTGCTGTACACCTGAACTTTTGGAGAATGTGCGATGAGATCTATCCGTAAGAACTCGCTCCTGGCCGGCCTCGCCGTAGTTGCTTTAATGGCTACGAGCCCCGTTTCGGCCGAGACATTGAAATTCAAGGCTGACTTGAAAGCATCGAGTGAGGTGCCGCCTAACGACAGCGCCGGCCAGGGTACGGGTGACATTACCTTGGACACCGCCACCAAAAAGCTGACATGGACGGTGACTTCCAGCGGTCTGTCCGGGGAAGCCACGGCCGCGCATTTTCATGGCCCGGCGGCTCCGGGCGAAAATGCCGATCCGGTGGTCGATATCTCCAAAGCCATAGCTTCCGGATCTGCCGAAATCACCGACCAGCAACTGGCGGATTTGCAGTCCGGAAAATGGTATCTCAACATCCACACGCAAAAGTTCCCCGATGGAGAGATCCGCGGGCAGGTGGAAAAAGCACAATAGAGTTCACCACGCCGGCGCTTCGATGTTTGGGCGCACGAAACGACAGTGCGCCCAAGGCGACGGGTGGTGGGGTTCGAAGGGAGACGAATCCGTGCTCCTTGGCGTCGTGACGACCCTCAGTTTACACCCCGTCAAATCAGCTTGAACGAGAGTAACGCCGAGAGCGAACCGGGCTGCGACGTGGCTTCAGGGGCTTCGTCGCTCGCGAGTAACGCCTTTAGAAGCTCATCTTTTTCCGTCATATCATACTCGCGGATCATGTAGAGAGCTCTCAACCCCTCGACAGCGGCCGTATGGCCCTTCGGGTCCACCTGGTGGATATATTGCACGAATCGGAAACGACCTGCTTCACAAGCTCGGCCTCCGTCTCTCTTGTTGGCGAAATCATTCTTGCAAATCGCTTGGCCATTGCGGCTCCTCCCGATCCCTCGCAGTGAACCCTCAACCCCCAAGATAGTTCCAGCCTCGCCTCTGTCGGGTGTCTGTCTTCGCCGTTTGGGTTCTCATCGGACCCTAACCTTTCAGGCGATCATTGGATGCTGGGACAGCCCGGAGAAGGCTAGTCACAAATGGCAACTGGACAGACGCGCTGGCTCGTTCACGATGGAATTGCAAAGCCTGCAAAAGCTCGTGACCATCGCGGGCTGAGAAATGCCTCCAGTCGCGCAGCGTCTGCGATAGCCGGCGCTGCGTGACATGGTCTCGTTCGCTTCGGTCGTATCCCCGCACATGCTGTGCGACAGAGGGCATTCGCATGGGAACACTCGCTTCCGGCACGCTGTCCTTCTTTCGAGCTCCTCCGAGGAGCCGGACGGGTCGACTACTGACCAAGCTTATCGCGCTCGGATCAGGCGCTGTGCTCGGAGTCGCGCTCGCCGCTCTATCGCTCGCGGTTGCAGATTACGGAGCGGCATGCAACTGGTGTTGACGTTTCGACCTGGCAGTCGGCTTCACAAATGAGGAAGATTTTGCTGCTCCCTGATGTAGGCAATCGTAGCGGCCTCCAGTTCCTTGCATTCTTCCTCGGCACTGAGAAGGGTTTAGTCGTCACGCGCCTCCGAGCAACGAAGAGTATCACGGCATAAACAGGCATGCTCGGAAGCCTCGCACAGCTTGAAGAACACAAGATCGTTCATCCATCCACGCGCTGTCGCGAAGCTCAGGAGCGGCTAAGAAGAGCCGCTGCGTCAGTAGATGATGGAAGCCGGCCTGGATGGCGTGACGCGAACGCAAGAAGCGGGTTTTCGAGCCCCGGCCGGCGCGATTGCTTCGGCGAACTGGTCCAGATCGACGGCTCACATCACTGGTGGCTTGAGAATCGTGGCCCCAAATACGCCCTGCTATTTATATCGATGATGGTACCGGCAAGCTGCGCCATGCTCTTCGCCTTCGCCACATTCGCTTCCGCATCAGGCCCAACCTCCTGGAACAGCGAGCAGATCGCTCCACCTTGCATAAACACGGCCTTTTCGAAATCCGGGAGGAGGCGTTTCATTTCGCACGATCATGCCAGTCACCTTCAGCAGAGGAGATATCGGAGCCGAACCTTCTTGAAAGCAGTCATCCGTTCAGCCGCCGCCGCGCGATGTTCAGCGGCGCGCGACACCGATCAGTGCGGTAGATGGTATCGGCAGAACCGCTCGATCGGCAGCAATTCTGCGGACCTCGGCGACGACTGCCGCTTTCTCCTGATCGGAAAGACTAGTCCAATCCGGAGACATGCCAAACAATGTGTCGGGCTCATTGAGTGTCGCGACCTCAAGTTCATATTCATATATGACTTGATCGATCTGCGGATCCCGATAGCCTGCATCGATCAGTTCCCGCGCGAAATCCTTCGGATCGTTTAGCGCCTGGACGGCTTTCGGCATCGCCATGCTCTGAAGGTCAGGAAACAGCGTCTGGCGGATCTGGCCCAGCAGCAGAAACGTCGCCGCGCCACGACTCTGCCAGGTTGCGACCACACCATATCCACCCGGACGAGTCACTCGCGCCATCTCGGCGAGGCCCTTGCGCCAGTTGGGGAACATGATCACGCCGAATATCGAGAAGACTGCGTCGAAACGCGCGTCAGGAAGGTCGAGCTTCTGCCCATCCATGACGCGCGCCTCCACATTGGGCAGTCGGGCAGCCGCGATGCGGGTGACCATGCCGGGCGAGAAGTCGGTCGCGAGCACCTGAGCGCCCGTGCGCGCCGCAGCCAGTGCCAATGCGCCAGTGCCGGCCGCGACATCCAGGACTCGAGCCTCCGAGGTCAGCGGCACGCGTGCCAACGCCGCTTCGGCATAGCGCGCAGTGAAGGGGTGCGCGGTCTTCTCGTAGTGCCGAGCGGCAGTATCCCAATGATCGGGGTTCTCAAATTCACGCATGTCACGCCTCTACGAATCATGTAACATTTAATGTAACGTGAATTGCCGATGCTGCCAATCCACTCCACCGTGCAAAGGATGAAACCGTGCGCAACGACAGCCGTCTTTCCCGCATGCTCCATGTGTTGCTCCACATGGCACGCCACGATGGACCTATGACGTCCGAGGTGGTCGCGCGCATGCTTGGGACCAACCCGGTGGTCGTACGTCGTACCATGGCAGGCCTGCGTGAAGCGGGTTATGTGCGATCGGAGAAAGGGCACGGCGGCGGTTGGTCGATCGCCATGGACCTGACGAAAGTGTCGCTGCTCGATGTTCATCGGGCAGTGGGAGGTCCGCGCATCTTCGCCATCGGTAGCGAGCATCCCAACCCCGACTGCGCCGTCGAGAAGGTCGTCAACGAGGCGGTCGAAGGCGCCATGCGTGAGGCTGAGGCATTGTTGATCGGCCGTCTCGGGGAGGTCAGCCTGGCGGAACTCGCCAAACGCTTCGACATGCGTTGTACTGGGGCGATTGATGCGCGGGCGCCGAAGCAAACCTAAGCATACTAGCAGGCGGGATACATTTTAGGCGTGTCCGCAATGCGCGCCCTCATGTCGGCCATTGAGGTGATCTTTGCTGTTGCCCGATAGCAGACGTTGCTGGCGACCACCCTGGACATCGTAGTTGCGCCATTTCCGGGCCTACGCACACCATGCCGACAAGGTCACGTCTCGGCCTAATATCAGCCATTCAGCCTTGCTGACGACGGACTTTGATGTTTGAGCGGTGACCCAGAACCAATCGATCGCCGCTTTCACTAAGCAGGCCTGAGGTGTAAACTATTTAGCCTTTCGAGGGGGCAGCCATGTTTCGAATCCTGTTTGTGGTGGCTGTCTTACTCGCGTCGGCGAGTGTCGTCGCGGGTGAGTCCTTGTTTGACGCCGTGAAGGCCGGCGACACGGCCAGAGTCGAGCGCCTGCTGGCGAGCGGAGCCGAGGTCGACAGCCGTGATCGCGACCAAGCCACGCCGCTGATCGCTGCGTCGCTCAGCGATCACCCGGCGGTCGCCGCGCTGCTGCTCAGCAAAGGCGCCGACGTGATGGCGCGCAACGCCGGGGGCTTCACGCCGCTCCATGCGGCGGCGTATTCGGGCAGCGTGCGGATCGCAGAACTGCTGTTGGGCAAGGGCGCTGTTCTCGAAGATGCTGCCAACAAGGCGGGCGTGACACCGCTGATGGTCGCCGTAGAAGAGAACCGCGTCGCCATGCTTGAGCTGCTGATCGCCCGCGGTGCCAATGTCAACCGGCCGGAGAGTCTTCACAGGTACACGCCGGTGACGCGCGCCGGCTTCAAGGGTCATAGAGACATTATACGGGTGCTCAAGCGCCACGGCGCGGCCTGCCCGCCCGCCGAGGTGATAGGCGCCTCGTTGTGCATCGAGATGAGTGACTGAACGGAGGACGGAGTATGTGCGAAGCACTCCAAAAATATGGCGTCACCCCCACTCGAGGATCAGCATTTGGAGCGACACTCTCGATCGCCTTGATGGTCAGTTGCGTTCCTGCCCTCGCCGCCGACCAGGTCAATACCGGCTATTTCGGCGGTGTAGCGATCATGGGCTACGACCCGGTTGCCTACTTCACCGAAGGCCGGGCGATGAAGGGCTCCGAGGAGTTCTCCTACGACTGGCTGGGGACGCCGTGGCACTTCGCCAGCAGCAAGCACCGTGAGCTCTTCATCGGTGAACCTACCACGTATGCGCCACAATACGGGGGCTACTGCACCGGAGAAGTGGCCTTTAATGGTGCCACGATCAATATCGATCCGGAAGCGTGGGCGATCATCGACGGTAAGCTGTACCTGGCTTACAGCAAGGAATTCATGGCCGAGTTCAAGGCCCGCCCGAGCGACCTCTTGGCAAAGGCTGAGGCTAATTGGCCCGCCGTCGAGACCCAGCTGGAGCAGGACGGGTTCCGGTGATGCGCAGATCGAGGTGCCACGTCGAGACGGGCAGCGGACCTACTCGACGGGCGAAAAATGGAAGAGCGTGAATGCGTTGACATAGGTGTATTCGGGTTTGCCCGGGTCATGGGTTCGCCGATAAACCGGGCCGCAGCGGGGCCGCCCGAGTAACACGTTCTCGCTCTGCTCGCACAGCATGTCCCGATCGACGAAGGCGGTCCCGGTTGCGATCTGTGTCGGAGTCCGGAAAGCCGTCTTGCCATCGCGGCGAAGTTGCAGGAGAGCCGGCTCGCCCGCGCCTGTCTGTCCCTGCCATGTCCGCCCGAAGGCCAGGCGGGAGATATCCGCCCCACTCAGCCTGTCGCGATCCTCGCCGCGGAAGTCGAAGGGCCATTCGGGAAGGCCGGCGTCGCGCATGGCTTCGAGGACGCGCTCGAGGTCCTGACCATTGCGAAAATGGGCATAGAGAACGCGCCAGGTCTCGACGGAAGTGACGGGGGCGGTACGGCGGGCTTCCCCCGCCGCGTCGCGGGCTTCGCTCAAACGACCGGCGCGAGCGTAGGCCGCGGCGAGTAAGGCATGAATATCGATGAGGCGCGGCGCCTCGGCGCGGGCGCGCTTCAGCGTTTCAATCGCCCGGGCGTAATCCCCATGCAATAGGAACGCCAGTCCCGCGACCAGCCGTTCGCTCGTCGAGAGGCTGGGGTTGAGCCGCTGCGCGGTCTCGATTGCAGCGACAGCCTCGGCGTGGCGGCCGGCGAAAGTGAGGACGAGGCTCAACGCCGCATGGGCCTCGGCGTCGCTGGGCCCCAGCGCCACGGCCCGCCCGGCGGAAGCGAGTGCCTCCTCGTATCGGCGATCCACGACTTGAAGAATGGCGAGGATGGCATAGGGCCGCGAGGATTCCGGGTTCAGCTCCAGCGCGCTTCCGGCCTTCTCATACGCCCGTCTCCTAGCCACGGGGCCTGGCAGAACGTTGTCATAGTCGAGGCGCCAGACATAGACCGCGGTGCGCGCATCCGCCGCATGCGCCTCGGCGAAGGAGGGATCGAGCGTGGTCGCTTTCGCGTAGAGCTGCAACGCTTCCCGCAGCAGGCCGGTTCTCTCCGCCTGCTCGCCGCGGAGATAGTAGTCATAGGCTTCGAGGTTCGCGGTCGGCGGCCGCGCCAACTGATCTTGCTCCGACGCCGTCGGCTGCACCCCGAGAGCCTCGACGATATGGCGGACTACTTCGTCCTCCACGGCGAAGACATCCGAGGCGCTGCGGTCGAACTCCTCGGCCACCAGATGGTCGCCGGTCGCCGTATCGATGAGCTTAGCATTGACATGAATCCGGTCGCCGCTTCGCCGGACGCTGCCTTCCACCACATAGCGGACACCGAGGTCGCGCGCTATGTCCTGCACGACGACCGGCCGGCCCTTATAGGTGAAGACGGAATTGCGAGCGATGACGACCAGTCCCGACAGCTTGGCGAGGTCGGTGATGAGATCGTCAGTGATCCCGTCGGCGAAGTATTCCTGTTCGGAGTCGCCGCTCAGGTTTGCAAACGGCAGGACGGCGACGGACGGCCGCTCAGGCGGCATAGACATCTGCCAGACCACGAGCATCGCGACGGCGGCGGTCAACACCGCTCCAGCCACTGCCAAGATCAGGAGCCGAGCGCCCGCCTTGCGCGTTGTGCCGACAACTCTTCCCGCTGCCCCAGCATCGAATAGGACGCGATAGACGCGCACCGGATCGGCGATGTTCTTGAGGTGTTGCTCACCGAGATAGGCAAAGCCCACATCGGCCTTGTGAATGGCCTGATCGAAGGCGGTGCCAGAGATCATCACGCCGCTGGGATCGGCGATCGTCTGCAATCGGTCGGCAATGATCACGCCCTCGCCGTGGATGTCGTCGCCCTCTACGATCACGTCGCCAAGATTGATGCCAATGCGAAACGCAAGCCGACGGTCGGCCGCAACGCCGACGTCGCGCTCGGACTTGGCGCGCTGGACCTCAACCGCGCAGCGCACCGCATCGACCACGCTGTGGAACTCCACCAGCAGCCCGTCGCCCATGGTCTTGATCAGCCGGCCATGGTGCGCGGCGATTCTGGGCTCGAAGACCTCGCGCAGATCGGCTTGGAAGCGGGCACGCGTGCCTTCCTCGTCGGCTTGGCTCAGGCGGCCATAGCCCACGACGTCCGCGATTAGGACGGCGGCGAGCCGACGCTCCATACCTAGTCCTTCGTGAGAGCGACCACACGGCTAACCACGCAAGGTTACGCCGAGCCATTGGCAAACGCGAGTGCGCCGAAGATTGAGCTGAAAGATTGACGCGGCTTGTAGGTTGATACTAGCGGACGGAGTGGTCAGCGCTGCCTTTTCGATCTCTGTGTGAGAAGGTCGGCTTAGGGTCCGGTCAGTCAGGGACGACCTCGGACCTACCGTATCGAATGTCCGCTATCGCTTTTTTGGACGCCAGAAACTGCCGGACGGCTGTCGGCCCCGGAGCGGTCGCTGACTGACGATCGCGTGTCGACGAGACGAAGGTGGCCGCCGCAGAGGCCGCGGACGACCGAAGCCCGTCAAAGACACCCGCTGATCTAGGAGTTCGCAGTTCTCCTTAGATGCTGTTGGAAGAACAACTTGAAATCCCGAAAACTGTCGAAGCCAAGGGCGGTAGCAAGACGTGTGACCGAGGTGGGGGAGACGGAGCACACGGCAGCGATCGAACGAGCGCTGCCGAAGGCGATAATATCTGGCCTTGCAAGCGCCAGACGAGCGACCTGCTCGAGCTGTTTGGGCAGCGTAAGGGACCTGCAAGCGAACAGGCCCTTGAGCTCCATGACGTCGGTCGGAGGTTTTGTCCCCTCGCTCGTCTTCATGACCGCCTCCATTCCTCGCCCTTTATTACAGCGCGATGGCTGCCTTCCGTGAGACAGACTCAATGCAGGCCAGCGCGATGCTCAGCGCATTGCGCGCATCGACACCGGTCGGTCCTTCGGTGATCTCGCGGCGACGAACGGCTGCTACGAAGGACGCGAGCTGCGCTGTGTAACCGTGGACGAAATGGTCGGTGTCGCGACGCCAGGTGTCGCTCGACACGCCGTTCTTATCGAACAGCGTCATGCTGGAACGACGGACGTCGCCCATGGTCACCATGCCGCCGGAGCCGAAGACCTCGCCGCGGATGTCGTAGCCGTACATCGCGCAGAAGTTCGCCTCCGCGACAGCGATCGAGCCATTGTCAAATCGGATCGTGACGACCGCCGTGTCGTGGAAGCCCTTGTCGGCGAAATCCGGACGAACCAGCGCGTCGGCAACGGCCGTAACCTCGACCGGCTTGGCATTCGGGTTCAGCCAAAGCAGCGTGTCGAAATCGTGGATCAGCGTTTCGTAGAAGATCGCCCACTGCGGAATCCTGGCGGGGTCGGCACCGAACGGACCGGGGTCGCGGGTCAGCGATCGGAGCAACTGAGGGGTACCGATCTTTCCGCCATCGATCGCGGAACGCCCTTCCGAGAAGGCCTGATCCCAGCGGCGGTTGAAACCGACCTGGAGCGGAACGTCGGCTGAGCGTGCCGCCGCGATTGCCCGGTCGGCGTCCTCCAGCGTCAACGCCATCGGCTTCTCGCAAAAGATCGCCTTGCCGGCTTCGGCGGCCTGCACGAGGATGTTCGTATGAAACCGCGCCGGCGTGGCGATGATCACCGCATCGAGTGCCGGGTGGGCGAGGAGATCCGCGACGTCGGTGTAAGAGCTTTCAACGTTGAGCTTGCCGGCGAGACTGGCCGAAGCCCCTGGCGCGGGATCGGCGATGGCGACGAGCTCGGCGTCGACGAGGCGGCGTGCGACGGTCTCACCGTGGAAGGAACCGATGCGGCCGGCACCGATCAGACCGACATTGACGCGTTTGTTCTTGAGCATTGAATTGATCCTGTCAGGGTTGAAAAAGTCAGACGGTGAAGGCGGTGCGGAACGCTTCGAGCGCCGCTTCGGGGTCGCCTGCCGCCCAGGCTTCCATGCCGATCGGGCCGGAATAGCCCATGGCATTCAGCGCCTTGGCGATGCCGTTCCAGTTGACCTCGCCGGTTCCCGGTTCACAGCGGCCGGGTACGTCCGCCACCTGGATCTCGCCGATCCAAGGCAGGCACTTGCGGCAGAGTTCGATCAGGTTCCCCTCGCCAATCTGGGCATGGTAGAGATCGAGATTGAGGCGGAGCCGCGGATGATTGACGCTCGAGACAAGCGCCAGCGTGTCCTCGGCGCGGCCGAAGGGCACACCGGGGTGGTCGACCGGCAGGTTGAGGTTTTCGAGCGTGAAGGTGACGCCTTCGTCTTCGGCCATATCCACAACACGGCAGAGAGTGTCGCGCGCCTTCAGCCACATCGCGCCGGTGACGACTTCGATCGGCTGGACAGGCAGGCCTCTGTCTCCCAAGCCTGTGCCGTGCAGGTTGAGCCGCTCCACGCCGAGCCGTTTTCCAACCTGCGCGGTCTCGCGTGCGGTCCTCACGAGTTCTGCTGCACCGTCGTCGTCCGTCAGACGGCCGGTCAGATAGCCGTTCATGATCGTGAAGGTCGCGCCGGTCGCTTCCAACTTCTTGAGATCGTGTTCCGGCCAGTTCCAGAGACCAACGCCGAAACCCATTTCCTTGAGGCGCGCGGCGCGCCACTCGATCGGCTTGTCGCGCCAGAGCATTTCCGCGCAAGCTGCGAGTGGGAAGGGAGCAGTCTTGGATACAGTCATTGCGATTTCCGTACTTGGATATGACGATGGGTGGAGCGGCGCAAAAACGCCGCACCGGCATGCATTGCGAACAGCATTTGATCAGATCGTTCCGCCGAGCTCTTCCGACAAAGACTGCAACTCCTTGCCGCCGGCCATCAGGTTCTGCAGTTCATCGATACCGATCTCGTTCTTGGCATAGGTTCCAAGTGTCTTGCCGCGGTTGAGCACGGTGAAGCGATTGCCAACGGCATAGGCGTGACGAACGTTGTGGGTGATGAAGATCACCCCGAGCCCCTTGGCTCGGACCTGGTTGATATATTTCAGCACCATCGACGTCTGGGCGACGCCGAGCGCCGACGTCGGTTCGTCGAGGATCAGCACCTTGGCGCCGAAATAAACCGCGCGGGCGATCGCCACACATTGCCGTTCGCCGCCCGATAACGTGCCAA
The DNA here is from genome assembly GCF_001461695.1 of Sinorhizobium fredii USDA 205. GTDB lineage: Bacteria > Pseudomonadota > Alphaproteobacteria > Rhizobiales > Rhizobiaceae > Sinorhizobium > Sinorhizobium fredii. The sequence continues at coordinate 21,019 of NZ_AUTC01000162.1, forward strand.
CCGCCTGCTGCGGGTCGCGGACATCGATGCCGATCTTGTGCATCTCGTCACGCGTGACGTTGTCGGCCTCATCCATGTTCATGCGCTTGAAGGGGCCGAAGCCGATCAAGGGCTCCCGCCCCATGAAGAAATTGCGGGTGACCGACATCAGCGGGATCATCGCCAGGTCCTGATAGACCGTGGCAATGCCAGCATCGAGGGCGTCGCGCGGGCCGGAAAACACCCGGGGCTGGCCGTCGACCAGGAAATCACCCGAGGTCGGCTTGTGCACGCCGGCAAGCGTGTTGATCAGGGTCGATTTGCCCGCGCCATTGTCGCCAAGCAGGCATAGAACCTCGTTGTGATTGACGCTCATGGACACGCCGTTGAGGGCGATGACCGAGCCGAAATGCTTGACGAGGTTCCTGACCTCGACGAGGGGCGTCTGAGATGTGCTCATCAGCGTTCTCCCGTGACGCGTTTGCGGATGACGTTGTTGAAGACGACGGCGGTCAGCAGCATGCCGCCGAGGAAAACGAGGTACCAATCCTGGTCGATCGAGGTGTAGGTCAGACCAATCAGCACCATGCCGAAGACGATCGATCCGAAGAACGCCCCGATGGCGGAGCCGTAGCCGCCGGTCAGCAGGCAGCCGCCGATGACCGCCGCGATGATTGCCTCGAACTCTTTTTGAAAGCCGCGACGGGCGTCCGTCGAGCCGGCGTCGAGCACGGTGAGGATGGCGACCAGCGTGGCGCAAAGAGCGGTGACGACGAAGAGCGTGGTCTTGACCCTCGCCACCGGCACGCCCGACTTGCGCGCTGCGCGCGGATCGCCACCGGATGCGAAGATCCAGTTGCCGAAGCGCGTCCTCAACAGGATCCAGGTGGCAAGGAGCGCGATGGCGATGAACCACAGGATCTCGACGGGGATGCCGGACACTCTCGGCGAGCCGTTTGGAAAGGTGTCGATAATGCCCGCTTGCGCAAGCCAGGTGAACAGTCCGGGGAAGGCGTCTCCAGAGAACAGAGGGGCCAGCGGACTGCCGGCCACCGCTTCCTTCATGCCGCGAAGCTGGGTCGCGCCACCGCTTGCCCATTTCAGGCCGACCAGCGTCAGGCCGCGCAGAATGAACAGGAAGGCCAGCGTCACGATGAAGGACGGAAGGCCGGTGCGCATGGTGAGCTGAGCGTTGGTGATGCCGATGAATACGGCAAAGGCGATGGCGACGAGAATGGCGACGCTGAGCGGCACCTGCCAGACGACCAGCGCCGTGCCGAAGACCAGCCCGGCAAAGGCGACCATCGAGCCGATCGAAAGGTCGAATTCGCCGCCGATCATCAAGAGAGCTGCGCCGATGGCGAGAATGCCGAGCTGGGCGGCCGGGGCCATGAAGTTCATCACACCCGCCAACGTGAACATGGCGGGATTGGCGGTGAGAAGGAAGAAGATCGTCACGAGCACCAGACCGGCTACAGCGCCGAGTTCGGGACGCCGTAGAATTGCGGTCAATGTCGAAACCTTTTTCAGCCGCTCATCGGATCTGGCTACAGACCCGTTCTGTTCGTTGGCTAGCGTCATGGTTCGTTCCTAAAATCTGGGTCGTTGTCCGTTCGCGCGACGACCGCCTGCGAATCGAAGTTTCGCGTTGGCCAAATGCGCGGCGACAGGGGCAGCCCCCGTTCAGGACGGGGGCTGCCAGGCTCCGCCTTAGCGAATACCCTGGGAGGATTTCTCGATTACTTGCGCAGCCGTCTCGGCGGTCACGAAGCTCGGACCAGACGCCACGTTGCCGGCCGGGATCGTTCCGTAACGCGCATTGAGCGCCAGGAAGGTCACCGGCAGATATCCCTGCAGATAAGGCTGCTGATCGACCGCGAACAGCGCCTTGCCGTCGGCCACGGACTGAAGGAAGCTCGCTGAGAGGTCATAGGAGGCGACCTTCACCTTGTCGCCGACTCCCATCTTCTCCACGACCGCCACGGCCCGCTCGCCGACGAGCGGAGCCGAAAGGCCGAGCACGACATCGATCGACGGGTCGGACGTCAGCGCCGCCTGGATCTTCGATTCGATCTCGGCGGGATCGGAGGTCGTCGGCAGCACCGTGACCTTGCCACCCTCGAAGCCCTGCTCCGTACCGGCACAACGCTGGTCGAGCGCGGCGTTGCCAACTTCCTGGTTGACGCAGAGGACGTGCTTGAGGCCGAGCGACTTCAGCTTCTCGCCGACCTTGACACCAGCCGGCGTCTCATCCTGGCCGACATGCAGCTTGATTCCGAGTTTTTCGGCAGCGGAGATGCCCGAGTTCATTGATATGACCGGAATGCCGGCGGCGACGGCCTTCTCGATCGCCGGGCCGAGCGCATCCGGGTCCGGGTTCGAAATGACGATGCCGGCAGGGTTCTGGTTTACGGCAGCTTCGATGAGCTGAGCCATCGCCACCATGTCGAAGGTCTCCGGCGCGCGGTAATCGACCTGGACGTTGCTGTCCTTACCGGCTTGCATGATGCCGTTCTTCACGATCGACCAGAAAGGGTCGGATGCCTGCCCATGCGTCACGGCGATTATGGTGGGCTCCTGAGCTTTCGCGCTCACGGCCGCCGAGGTGGCGACGCCGAGTACGACCGCGCCGAATGCGAGCTTCTTCAAAAGGGATTTCATTTGTTCCTCCTCATTCGCCGTCCACTCCACAGGATGGCGAGAAAAACGAATGCTACCGGGTGCATTTCTGTTGCTACCGGGTGCAAACGGGTGCATATTATCCTTGAATAGCGTAAAAGCAAGCATTCATTTCATCTAAATCAAAAAATGGAATATCCGTTCCATTTCACAGGGAGGCTCTATGCGCAAGCGGGCGACAGCGAGGGAAGTGGCGGATGCCGCCGGTGTCTCGAAGTGGACGGTCATACGGGCTTTCACTCCGGGCGCATCGATCGCGGAGGAAAGCAAACGCAAAGTCCTCGAAGCGGCTGCGGCGCTCAACTACACTCCGAACCTGCTTGCCCGCAGCCTCGCGACCAACTCCACCCATCAGGTGGCTGTGTTCGTCGATGATTTCGCCAATCCTCAGAAATTGCCGTTCCTCGAGACATTGACCGAACGACTGCAGGCCGAGGGGCTGGTCGCCGTGCTCATCAATATCAACACGCACTTCGACCATGTGCACGCACTGCTCCACGCAGACCAGCGCCAGGTCGATGCCGTCATCCTGTTCGGAACGGCATTTCGCAGCGAGACACTGAGCGATCTGCAATTCGGCCGGGGGACGCCACCCATGTTCGTGCTGGCGAGAGACAGTCAGATCGAAGGCGTGCCGGCGGTCACATGCGATGCCGAACTGGCGCTGCGGGAGATCGTCGATCATCTGTTCGAAAGAGGATACCGGCGTCCCGGCTTTATGACGGGTGCGACCGTCCTGTCGACGGCACTCAGACGTCGGCAGCATTTCGTCGAATTCTGGAGAAAGAAGGGCGTGGACGACGTCGCGGTGTTCTCGGCTGAGAAATACAGCGCCGAAGCCGGGGCCGACGCCGTCCGCGGCTACCTCAAGCAGACCAACCCCGCGGACCGAGTCGACGTCCTGATGTGCGAAAACGACATCTTGGCGCTCGGAGCGATGGATGAGATCCGCGGCCGTTTTGGCTTGCGCGTCCCGGAAGACATGGCCGTCGTCGGCTTTGACAACTACGAGCTCTGTGGATCGTCCGCCTACAGCCTCACTACCTACGAGCAGCCCCGCGACGAAATGGTTGAGGTGATCGTCGGGATTATCACGGGACGGCTGGAGCCCGAGACCGTGACACTGCCGGGCACCCTTGTCGTGCGCAATTCCACATAAGCCGGAGTCATTGGCGAGACCGTCATTTCTCGAGTACGGGGAGCGCCCCACCGCTCAAAGAATCCAGCCCATGCGGAGAACAATATGATCCCTCGAAAAGCCATTGCCTTGCCCGCCGGCGTGTGTCTTGCCGTCAGTCCGCTGTCCTGGACCAATGACGTGCTTGAGGACCTTGGCGCCGACATCTCGCTAGAGACATGCCTGAGCGACGCAGCCGAGACCGGTTACCAAGGCGTCGAACTCGGAAGGAAATTCCCACGAGATGCCGCAACCTTGCGACCGCTTCTTGCAAGCCATGGCCTCGCCTTGGCGTCCGGCTGGCATTCGGGAGAATTGGCTGAACGCGGCGTCGGCGAAGAAATGAAAGCCGTTGCCCGCCATGCCGAACTTCTGCGCGAGATGGAGTGCAAGGTCATGGTCTATGGCGAGGTCGCGGTGATGACACCAGGATCGCCGCTCGATGCACCGATGTCTGAGCGGTTGACTATGCCGAAGACGGAGGTAGTCGCCTATGCCGCCCGGCTCACCGAGTTCGCCAAGCGTCTGGCGGGCGAGTACAATCTCAAACTTGCCTATCACCATCATCTGATGATGGTGGCAGAGACATTCGATGAGATTTCAGACATTTTTGGCAGAACGGGCCCGGAAACCGGGCTTCTCCTCGACACCGGACATGCGGTAGCGGGCGGCTTTGACTATGTCCGGCTGATCGAGCGCTTCGATGATCGGATCGTTCACATCCATCTGAAGGACGTTCGCGGCCCAGTGATACGCGATGTCCGGGCGGGCGACCTGAGCTTCAACGCCGGTGTGCGCAACGGCATGTTCACTGTGCCCGGCGACGGTATTGTCGATTTCGGACCGATTGCCCGCTTTGTCCGGGGAAATGGATACCGTGGGTGGCTGGTGGTCGAAGCGGAGCAGGATCCTGCGTTCGCCCCGCCGCGCCCCGCCGTCGCCCGCGCTTTCGACCATATCCGGGACGTCTTTGCTGGCTGAACGCATCTGCGCATGATGGTTCGTCGCGGCGGCCCGATGACGGCTTCCGGCGCTTTCTGCCGTCCATCCGCAGCGAAATTCCGCTCTTTACCCTGTCGCGACGGATGGAACCGGATCGATCCTGGATCGACTGTCCCGTTAGGTCCGCATCCGGCTGGTCAGCGGGCATGATCGGACCTCCCGATAGCTTTTCGGATGAACCGGATCTGCTCGCGCAGGCCCGCGTCGGTGTCTTCGCAGTGTTGAAGGCAGTGCTCGATCAGAATCGGATGGATGAACGGCATGAACGCGGTCTTGACTGCGCGCGCCGCTTCGGCGGGATCTTCGATCTCGAACTCGCCGGTTTCGATGCCCTCGCGGATGATCGCCTCGAAGATCGTCACCATCTGCTCAGCGTGCGCCTTGATGACCGGCCGGTTCTCCTGCATGTTGGCTACAATCAGGTCGTGCATGCGCCTGTCGTTGAGCAGTCTCGTCTTGTTGTGATGGTGGACGGCGGTCAGGAGTTCCTGGAGTTTCTCCGAGGGCGGCGTGCTCCTGCGTGCGATCGTAAGGGCGAGCTCGGCGGTACCGTTCAAGACCCGCCTGCAGATGGATTCCTTGATTGCATCCCTGGAGGGGAAGAAACGGTAGACGTTCGCCCGGCTCATGCCGAGTTCAGAGGCAATGTCGGCTACGGACGTCTTATGATGACCTATACGACGGAAGTGCTCCTCCGCCACCTCCTGGATGCGCGCACGCATGCTCTCGGTATCTGCCGCCGGTCGGACCGGATAATCCATGGTATCCCCAGAGTGGATGAACGGAACGGCCCGCCGTGAAGCATCTGCGAGCGGGAAGTCGTGAGGCTGGCCAAGCTCGCGTGCAGGCAAGGCCAGCAAGCCCGCGACAGACGCTACTCGGCAGCCATTGCTATTCGCAATTCCAGCTCCTCGGTCGGCTCATGGGTCTCATCTGCAGTCGGCTTGATCCTGAACCACGCCGCGTACAGTGCCGGAAGGAAGAGCAGGATCATCACAGTACCTACCGCGGTTCCACCAATCAGCGTATAAGCCATCGATCCCCAGAACACCGAATGGGTCAGCGGAATGAAGGCAAGGACGGCTGCAAGTGCTGTCAGGATGACCGGGCGTGTCCGCTGCACCGTCGCCTCAATGACGGCGTGATAGTCGTCGAGGCCGGCCACCATGTTCTCCTTGATCTGTTCGGTCAGGATCAAGGTGTTACGCATCAGGATTCCGGCCAGTCCGATCAACCCGAGAATGGCGTTAAAGCCGAAGGGCTGATTGAAGAGGAGCAAGACGGGAACCACCCCGGCAAGCCCGAGCGGCGCGGTCAGCATGACCATGGTCATCGTCGACAGGCTTCGGACCTGGAGGATGATGACGATCAGCGTGGCAGCTATCATGGCCGGGAAGATTTTGACGAGCGCGACATTCGCCTTGAGAGACTCCTCAATGTTTCCGCCCATTTCGATACGATATCCGACGGGAAGCGAGGCAATCAGCGGCTGAAGCGCGGTCATGACCTGCTGTGAGACCTCCGGGGGCTGCGTCGCCTCATTGATATCCGATCGGATCGTGATGACCGGGGTTCGATCGCGGCGCTTCAGGATCGGTTCCTCAAACCGGATTTCCGAATGGCCAATCTGATCGAGCGGAACCTGGCGGCCGTCCCTGCTCATCAGCGAAAAGTCGGCGAGCCTCGCCGGATCGAGGCGGCTCGCGCCAGCACTGCGTGCCACGACAGGTACGTTGCGGATGTTTTCGCGAACCTGCGTCACCGGAATACCACTCAGCAGCAACTGCATCTGCTGGGCTGCCTCAGCCGGCGAAAGGCCAATCAGATTGAGCCGGTGCTGGTCGGGGACAAAGCGAAGCACAGGCGTACGATTACCCCAGTCGCGGTTTGCCTGACGGACGTCCGGTACGCCTTTCATGATGTCGAGGGCTTTCTCAGAGATGTCGTACAATTGCACAGGATCCGGCCCCATGATGCGAAACTCGACGGGGAACGGTGTATAAGGACCGAACACGAGCTGCGTCACACGGACATAGGCTTCGGGCGCGAGTCCTTGGGACACCGCCTCTCGCAGCCGGTGCTTCAAAGCCTCGCGCGCGTGAGAGTCGGGGGTCAACACAACGATCTTGGCGAAGGCGGGATCCGGCAATTCCGGTGCCATGGCAAAGAAAAACCGGGGAGCGCCCTGACCGACATAGCTGGTGACGATTTTCGCCTCGGGCTGTTCCTGCAACCAGCGCTCGAGTTTCTCGACCGTGGCCGTCGTCGTCTCGATACTCGTGCCTTCAGGCATGCGAACTTCGACCAGCACTTCGGGACGATCCGACGTCGGGAAGAACTGCTGTTTTACTCCACCCATCCCAACGACAGAAAGAGCCATGACGATGCCAACGACAGCGCATGTCATGTACTTGTGGCGCACGGCAAACTCGATGAGACCCCGCAGGCGCCGGTAATTCGGAGTGTCGTAGATGGCGTGGTGGCCCCCCTCGACCGGCTTGATATCCGGGAGCATCTTGACCCCGAGATACGGCGTGAAGATCACCGCGACGACCCATGAAACGATCAGCGCGAAGCCCACGATCCAGAAGATGTTGCCAGCATATTCGCCGGCGGTCGATCTGGCGAAGCCGACCGGCATCAACCCGATGATCGTCACAAGCGTGCCCGACAGCATCGGCGCGGCCGTATGGCTCCAGGCATAGGCCGCCGCCTTGATGCGATCCATGCCCTCTTCCATTTTCACCACCATCACCTCGATGGCGATGATGGCGTCGTCGACGAGAAGGCCGAGCGCCAGGATCAGTGCACCAAGCGTGATGCGGTCAAAGAACCGCCCGGTTTCCAGCATGATCAGAAAGACGACGGCAAGCGTCAGGGGAACGGCCAGTGCCACGACGATCCCAACACGCCAGCCGAGGCTGAGCAGGCTCACAAGCAAAACAACGCCAAGCGCCATGGCGAATTTCATCATGAACTCGCCGACCGCAGCGTCGATGTTCACGGCCTGATCGCTGACCTTGGCGAGCGTCATACCGAGCGGCAGCGTCTGCGCGATCGCGGCAGATCTTTCTTCGAGCGCCTTTCCGAGTTCCAGACCGTTCCAGCCCTGCTGCATAACTGCGCCGAGCATGATGGTCGGCTCGCCCTCATGCCGGATCAGATAGGTCGCGGGGTCTTCATACCCTCGCCGCACCTCCGCGAAATCAGAGAGTTTCAACGTACGTCCGGCAGCCACGATCGGCGTGTCGGCAATTGCCTGGACACTATTGTAGGCGCCATCGAACCGGATAAATACCTGCGGTCCGCGCGTATCGATCGAGCCTGCCGGTGTGACGGTGTTTTGTCTCTGCAAAGCAGCGGCGATGTCCTGTGCCGATACTCCGAGAGTGGCGAGCTTGGCATAGGAGAACTCGACAAAGATCTGTTCCGGCCGCTCGCCAAGGATGTTGATCTTCTTGACGCCCGGCACGTGCAGAAGGTCCTGGCGGATCACCTCTGCCTGCCGCACAAGCTCGCGCATTGGCATACCCTTGGCCTTTAGCGCATAAAGAGCGAAGCTCACGTCCGAATATTCGTCGTTGACGAAGGGACCGAAGACGCCAGCAGGCAGGTTGCGGGCTTCATCCCCCAACTTCTTGCGCGCCTGGTAGAATTCCTCTTCCACGGCCGTGGCCGGCGTGCTGTCCTTCAGCGTAACGGTCAGATATGCGTAGCCAGGCCTTGTCGTTGTCTCGACACGATCGTACCAAGTCAGTTCCTGGACGCGCTTTTCGAGCGGCTCCGCGACAAGATCCTGCATTTCGCGTGCAGTTGCGCCTGGCCATACGGTAGTGACCGTCAGGGTTTTGATGGTGAAGGAGGGGTCCTCCGCGCGCCCAAGACTGAGGAAGGCGTAGATGCCCGCAGCGGCCAGCAGAACAATGAAGAACAAAGTGACAGCTCGCTCCCGAACCGCGAGCGCGGAAAGATTGAAGCTCATCAGTTGGACTCCTCTGCCTGAAGCTCGGTCCTGACGGGCGCGCCATCTTTGAGGAGATGCGCCCCGAGGGCGACGACCTGCTCTCCAACCGTGATGCCGGTGACAGACGCTGTTTCTTCACCGAGCCGTTTGACCTCGATGGGAGCGAAGTGCACGGTGGCAGAGGCTTGATCGACAACCCAAACCCCGGTCCGGCTGCCGTCATTCAACACGGCGCCGACCGGCACCGCGACCTCCGACTGCCCTTCTCCGTTGAGGATTCTGATGGTAACCGTCGCACCGAGCGGCGCCGAGGCGGCGTCGCCGTCGAGCACGTAACGCGCTTCGTATGTGCGGGTCTGAGGATCGGCGGCATCCGAGATCTGTCGCAGGCGCGCTTTTCCGCGCCGCCCGTCACTTCCATAGACACTTGCTTCGGCTTCCGACCCGATTGCGGGACGGACGGTTTCGGGAAGCGCGACCAAGGCCTCGCGCGGGCCTGCATGCGCCAGTTGAACCACCGTCTGTCCCGCTGCGACGACCTGTCCGGGTTCGCCGAGCGTCGCGACCATCGTTCCGTCCGCATCGGCCACCAGAACCGAGTAGGTCGCTTCGTTTTCTGCGACTTTGGCTTCCGCTTCCGCGGCGGCAAGCTGCGCCTCAGCCGTATCCAGCGCCGCCCTTGCCTGCTCGTAACGTTGGGGAGTAGCGGCGACTCCGCCTTTGACAAGAGTGGCATAGCGCCTCTCGTCCGCGCTTGCCTGAACGAAGACCGCGCGGGCCGCGGCAACCGCATTGCGCTTGGCAGTCAGCGCAAGACGCAAATCCGTTTCGTCGATGCGCATCAGAGCTTGACCCGCCTTGACCTGCTGACCGACGTCGACCAATCGCTCCACGATCTTGCCAGGTACGCGAAAGCCAAGGTTGCTCTGCACCCGGGCGGCGGTTGTACCTGTGAAGGCGCGCTCGGATCTTTCCGGTCTTGTGGCTTCCACCAATTTCACAAGTGGTGGCGCGATGCGGGGATCGGCGGCCTCCGCGTGCGGTGCTGGCGTTTCAAAAACGAACGCGAACGCCGCGCTCCCGGCTGCGGCCACGAGGCCGATCGATGTGAATAGAAATTTGCGGTTCATGTCAGATGACCCTTGTTGACGGCCGCCGCCTCAATTTAGATTGCGATCTAAATCTATCCGTGGTATAGATGTCAAGTGAAATCTAATTAGAGGTCGATCATGAGAGTTAGTCGAGCCCAGGCGGAGGCCAATCGCGAAGCGGTCATCGATGCGGCGAGCCGGCTTTTTCGAAAGCACGGCTTTGATGGCATCGGGCTCAAGGATCTGATGAAGGGGGCCGGCCTGACCCAAGGTGGATTCTACAAGCAGTTCGCATCCAAGGACGATCTGGCGGCACAGGCGTCGAGGCGGGCCCTGGAGAGTGCCCTTCGTCGATGGTCCGCTGCTGCCGCGGTCAATCCGCAGGACCCGTTTGGCGCAGTGGTCACCTTCTATCTCAGCATGGCACATCGAGAGGAGAAGATGGACGGCTGCCCGGTCGTTGCGCTCGGCTCGGATGCTGCCAGGCAAGGCGTCGACGTGAAGGCGTCATTCGAAGCCGGAATCAGGGAATACCTTGAAATGCTCGGTGATTGGGTTGGCGCGGCCGACGGCGAGGAGCCAGACGGCAAGGCCATGGCCATTCTGTCGACGATGGTCGGTGCGGTGCTCCTCTCGCGCGCTGTCAACGACGAGCAGATGTCGAAGCGGTTCCTGAAGACGGCCGCCGAAAGCGTACTGAAGGCGTCTGCGGGCGATACAGAGTCGGGAACGCGCCAATGACGATGCGTCCGGCCGAAGAGCGCAGCGCAACTGTTTCAGTCGCCCACCAGGAGCTCTGGTCCGGGCTGGAGCTCGTTGCGAAACTGGCGGACGGGAGCATCCGCCGGCCACCGATGGCGGAAACTCTCCCTTTCACCTTGCTCCCTCCGGAAGAAGGCAAGGTCGGGCTCCTGGCCACGCCCGAGCCGCGGTTTTGCAACCTGACGAATACGGTTCACGGCGGCTGGATCATGACGATGCTCGACACCGTCATGGCGCTTGCCGCCCAGACGACGCTTGTGGCCGGCGAAACCTGTCCGTCACACGAAACCACCGCCAAGTTTGTCCGCCCGATCTTTGCCGATTCCGGCGAAATGCGTGTGTCCGGCCATGTGTGTCCCGCGGCCGGACCGTCATTACGCTGGAGGGCAGCATCGAGGACGCTCAGGGTCGGATCTACGCGCACGGCACGTCGACCTGCCTTGTCTTGGGCAGGAAACCGTGATGTCTGCGTTTTCGATCGTAAACCCCGCGCCTTCCGAACGCCGCCTCACAGGCGGAGCCCTGTTCCTGCTTGCCGGCCTAGCGGCACTCGGGGCGCTCGCCACCAACATCATCCTTCCCGCCTTTCCGCGGATGGGCGCAGAGCTTGCGCTTTCCTCACCCGAACTCGGTCTTCTGCTGAGCAGCTTCTTCGTTGCGTTCGCTGTCGGGCAGCTTGCGGTTGGTCCCCTCTCCGACCGTTTCGGCCGCAGACCGCTGGTGCTGGGAGGCATTGCGATCTTTGCTACGGGCAGCATCCTTTGCGCCTTCGCCGACACCTTGTCCTTCCTGGTCCTTGGCCGCGTTATTCAGGCGTTGGGGGCTTGCACGGCCTCTGCGCTGTCACGCGCCATCGCGCGTGACCTGTTCGACGGCGAGGCGCTTGGCCGGGCTCTGTCGCTCACCATGATTGCCGGGGCGGCGGCACCAGGATTTTCGCCTCTGCTCGGCAGCATCCTTGCCGGCCTGTTCGGCTGGCGGGTCACCTTTCTTGTCGTTGCGGGCTTCGGCGCGGCGCTGGCTTTGCATTACCTCGGCCGCGTTGGTGAAACCCATCCCGCTGGTTGCAGAACGCCCTTGGCGCCTTGGCCGTGGCGGCCGCCTATGGCCGCCTGGCGGGCGACCCCCGCTTTTTACTGCCCGCGCTTGCGGTGAGCCTCGACATCGGCGGTCTCTACAGTTTCTTCGCGGCTGCGCCCGGCGTGCTGATGAACGAGCTCGGGTTGACGGCCTTCCAGCTCGGCTTGTCGTTCGCAACGACGGTCCTGATCGTCTTTCTGGCGGGATTTCTCGCGCCGCGCCTGGCGCATCGCTGGAGCCAGCGCGCCATCAGCATGGTCGGCCTCTTGATCGCGCTCGCTGGAGGCGCCGCCATGTTCGCATTTGCGGCCGTGCCGACCCTTGTGACCTTCACCCTGGCCATCGCGTTGTATCTGTTCGGGATGGGCCTGATCAATCCGCTCGGCACTGCGATTGCGCTCAATCCCTTTGGACGACAAGCTGGGCTTGCATCCGCGCTGCTCGGTTTCATGCAGATGGGCTGCGCCGCGATCGGCGCGTCCTTCGTCAGCGCCCTGCCGTTTCCGTCGTCTGTTTCCCTTGCCGTCGTCCTGACCACGGGTCCGGCGCTTGCCCTTCTGATCTTTCTACCGGTGGTGCTGCGCCAACCCCGTGCGGAGCCGAGCGGTTCCAGCGGCGTACCGGTATCAACAGGAGGATAAATGCGACGGATCGTTATCACAGGCATGGGAGCAGTCAGCCCCCTCGGAGCCAACGTGGCGACTTCCTGGTCTCGGCTCTTAGCGGGCCGTTCGGGAATCCGGCGGCTTCCGGACGAAGTGGTGGGAGACCTCCCGGCGAAGGTCGGTGGAACCGTGCCCTCGCTGGAAGAAGACCCCGAGGCGGGCTTCGATCCGAATACCGTCTTTGCCCCAAAGGATCAGCGCAAGGTCGACCGGTTCATTCTCTTCGCGCTGGCAGCGGCGGAAGAGGCACTCAATCAGGCAAACTGGCGACCTGACTCCGAAACGGACCGCCTGCGCACAGCCACGATCATCGCGTCAGGGATCGGCGGATTTCCGGCCATCACGGAGGCGGTGCGTACGGTTGATCAGCGCGGTGTCCGACGGCTTTCGCCCTTCACTGTGCCATCCTTCCTGGTGAACCTCGCAGCGGGACAGATTTCCATCCGCTACGGCTTCAAAGGTCCGCTCGGCGCGCCGGTGACGGCGTGTGCGGCCGGCATTCAGGCGATTGGCGATGCGGCTCGTCTTATCCGCGCGAATGAAGCCGACATTGCTGTGTGCGGCGGAACGGAAGCATGCATGAATGCCGTCAGCCTCGGTGGTTTTGCCGCCGCACGCTCCCTTTCCACCGGCTTCAATGACAGGCCGACCGAGGCCTCGCGTCCCTTCGACATGTTGCGTGACGGCTTCGTCATGGGCGAAGGCGCCGGCATCCTCGTCATAGAGGCATTGAGCCACGCTCTTGCACGCGGGGCGAAACCGCTCGCCGAGCTCGTCGGCTACGGCACGACAGCGGACGCTCACCACGTCACGTCCGGTCCCGAGGACGGCGACGGTGCGCGCCGCGCGATGGAGATCGCCATTGCCCAGGCCGGAATTTCGCCGCGCGAGATCCGCCACCTCAATGCGCACGCGACCTCGACGCCAGTCGGCGACCTCGGAGAAATCGCGGCGATCAAGAGGGTCTTCGGTACAGACTCCGCCATAGCTGTCAGCGGAACGAAGTCGGCGACCGGACACCTGCTCGGAGCTGCCGGCGGGCTTGAAGCTATCTTCACGATCCTGGCGCTTAGGGATCAGATCGCCCCGCCGACACTCAACTTGAACGCTCCAGATCCGGCCGGCGATGGGACTGACTTCGTTGCGAACCGGGCTCGGCCAACGGAGATGGACTACGCGATCTCCAATGGCTTCGGCTTCGGAGGAGTCAATGCGAGCGCGGTGTTCCGACGTTGGACGGACAAGCTGGCCGGCGCCGGAGAGACCCGTGGCTGACGGCTTGCCTCTGACCGCTCCCGTTATTCCCAATCCACCCGAAACAAAATGCCAAAAGGAAGGAAGTAAATCTCATGAACAAAGCCACTCTTGGTGTCGCCCTGGTGACGGGGGCATCGACCGGCATCGGGCACGCTACCGCCAAAGCCCTTCAGCGCGCAGGCTTTCGCGTCTTCGGCACCAGCCGTCGCACGGTGCCCGCAAGATCCGACGGCGTCACCATGCTGACCTGTGACGTGACGGATGACGCATCCGTGGCGAAACTAGTCGAGCAGGTGCTCGCCGAGACAGGGCGTATTGACCTGCTCGTCAACAATGCCGGCATCGGACTGCTCGGCGGCGCAGAGGAGTCCTCAACTGCCCAGGCAGAGGCGCTCTTCGACGTGAATGTCTTCGGCGTGCTCCGCGTCACCAATGCGGTGTTGCCCACCATGCGGGGTCAAGGCAAGGGCAGGATCATCAACATCAGTTCCATTCTTGGGCTGATCCCGTCGCCCTACAATGCTCTCTATGCATCGACTAAGCATGCCGTCGAAGGCTACTCCGAATCGCTTGATCACGAACTGCGGACATTCGGAATTCGGGTGGCGCTGGTCGAGCCCGGCTATACCCGCACCGCCTTCGAGGAAAACACCACCAAGCCCGATCGCTCACTTGCTGTCTATGACGCGGTGCGCGCTGACATGGAAGTGCAGATGCGCAAGAGCGTCGAAACAGGCGACGCTCCCGAGGTCGTGGCAGAGATCGTTGTCAAAGCGGCAACGGATAAGGCGCCGAGAAGACGTTACACCGCCGGAAAACTCGCCGGCCAAGTTCGCTTGCTGCGCCGTTTCGTCCCCGAATCCGCATTCGACAAGAGCTTGCGCAAACTGGTCGGCTTGCCGGTTTGACGTCGACAATTTGCGATTGCTGGGGGGCCAGGGGATTGTTCTTTCAATCCCGTTCGCGAAGTTTCCCGAACTCGCCAGCCCTCTCGACGAACTCCGCAACGGTCCGGTCCAGCTCATCCGGCAGGTCGGAATCCGGATCCTTGAGGGCAAGCTGGACGGCCGCCGGCTCGAGCGCGAAGCGCAGCTCGCCGGCGTCACAGACCGCAATTGTATCTGGTGTGCACCAGGATCTGCGAATAGGACGGCTCAACCGTTACGCCGCCGACGTTCTCACGGATCCATTTGGCAGCCGCCGTCAACTCGCCGCTGAAGTCGTGCGAAATGACATAGTCCATGACGCCGGATTCCAGCAGGTTTCGTGAGTGGTTGGTCAACTCGTGGCCGACGAAGACCGTGTCGCGGGCCTTTCCGGCGTCCTCCAGTGCCTTTGCCACGCCGCGGTTGGCGCCGGCGACATTGTAGATCGCGGCCGGATAACCATGTGCCTCGAAATAGCGGGTTAACTGCTCACAAGTGCTCTCCGGCCTGTCGTCAGAAATCACACGCTCCTCGATCTTCAAATATGGAAAATCGGAACGCAGCACCCTTCGAAACCCCATCTCACGCTCCTGCTGGCAGCGGAACGCCACGCTCATGACGATCAGAATATTGCTACGTTCCTTCGGAAGCGCATTGCCGATCAACAGCGCGGCCACGCTGCCAGCGGCATACTGGTCATTGCCTATGTAGGCGCTGCGACGGCAACTCGGCAGATCGGTCGTCAGGCAGATGACGGGAATTTCAATGGACCGAAGCTTGCGTATCGCGCGGTTGATCGCCGGATGCTCGCGAGCGATGACTACGACACCATCCGCGGCGCTGCCTTCCTGCTCAATCCGGCGCGCAAACGATGAAGGCTCGACTTCGCTGGTGGTTAGGTAATCTCCTTCAATCTCGATGCCGGCAAGGGTTCGGTTGACCTCAGTTACAGCGGCCGCCATTGCTGCATTGAAGGTCTCGCCGGAGTCACAAAATAGACGAATATGCAAAGGGATGTCGCGGTCCGCGCTTTCGTTCTTCAGCTTTTCGAGCGCCCCCAGGACGCGCGCTCTCGTTCGTTCTCGGACGCCGCTGCGGTTGTTGAGGACCCTGTCGACCGTCGCAGGACCGACTCCTGCGAGCTGGGCAATTTCCTGGACCTTGGGGCCTTTCCATGTCCGATTTTGCAGGTGATCGACCACAGCTTTCTCCAGTTTCCGCCTAAAACTGATGGTAAAGACATCATCGCGGAAGTCATTGCTCTTTGCAACGCCAGATTCTTGAACGCCTTGCCACTATGTTGTGCGACATCGATCTTCTGATGTATTTCGCATCATAAAATGGCCTCCGTCTTCCTTGTCTGATGTGATTTCAATCCACATAATCACATCGATAACGGAGGAGGAACCCCATGAAATTCCGAAATTCAGTTCTGCTTTCTGCCTTGATGGCCGCCACCGCACTCGGCGGCATAGCCAACGCGCAGGACGGCGAAAAGCAATATCGCTTCGTCATGGTCTCTCACATCGGATCGAACGATCCGAACATGGGTTGGCTGACGAAGTCGATGGAGGAGTTCGAGAAGAAATATCCGAACGTCAAAACCGAATACATCTCCACCAACAACTATTCGGTCCAGGAGCACGTTCGCCTTCTCGAGCAGGCTATCTCGACGCAACCCGATGGCATTGCCGTCCCGATCGTCAGTTCCGATGCCTTCGAAGGGCCGCTGCGCAAGGCCATCGAAGCCGGCATTCCGGTCGTTGCCTTCAATATTCCGGACGGCCGGCCCGAGGGCGAGCGCATTCCCTACCTGACCTATGTTGGCGGCGATGAATATCTGACCGGCAAGAAGCTCGGCGAATACGCGCTCGAAAAGGCCGAAGCCGGCGAAATTCCGAAACCGACCCATGTCGTCTGCGCAAGCCATGACTCCGCCCACCAGGGTCTCAAGGCTCGTTGCGCCGGGATGAAGGACGCAATGGAGAAGGCCGGCGCCAAGGTTGATGAACTCTTCATCGGCGCCGAACCGGCGACGGCACGCAATACCTTGCAGTCCTTCCTGCAGGCCAACCCGGATACCAACTACATCTTCACGGTTGCTGGCTGGTCTTCACCCTGGGCATGGGGTGTCGCCAATGAGATGAAGCTCGACCCGAATGTCGACGACAAGGGCGTGACCGTCCTGACGGTTGACGAGGGTCCGGTTTCGATCGAGGGCGTGCGCGCCGGACATGTGCTGGCGACGAACAGCCAGGGCTTCTGGCTGCAGGGCTACGCTCCGATGGAATGGCTCTACTGGAACAAGGAGTTCGGTTACGCGCCGCAGTCGAATATCCTGACCGGTCCCGTGATCATCAACAAGGACAACGCCGACAAGTGGGCCGAACTGGTTCGCGGCGTCTTTGGCGACAAGGCCTACGACGAGCAGAACACCTGGTAAGGGTTCCTCCCGGTGGGGCGGCCGGCTGCGACGAGAAGCGCCGGCTGCCCTTACTTCTTTGTGCGCCTGATATCGCGCATTGAAACCAGCGAGCAGAGTGTCATGAAACAGATTGTGCGAAGCCAAGGCTTCGGCGCGATTATCGGCGTCGTCGTCATGCTTGTCGTGTTTTCCCTGATCGACTTTTCCGGCTGGTGGACCGCCCAGACCATCACCAACGTCACGCAATTCACAGCCATCTTGTCCTTCGTCGCCATGGGCCAGGCCCTTGTCATCATGACGAAGGAAATCGACCTGTCCGTCGGCTCCGTTTACGGGCTGGCTGGCGTTGCCTTCATCACGCTGGAGCCGAGTTTCGGCGTGCCCGGCTCGCTCGTCATAGCGCTGGTCATGGCTGCCTTCGTTGGCCTTCTTCAGGCGTTAACCGTGGTGAAGGGGCACTTGCCGTCGATGATCGTGACGCTCGGCGGACTCTTCGCGGTCCGTGGGATCATCTATGTCTGGACGGGTGGCTCGGTCCACAATTTCTCAGCCGATGCACGCATCCATCCGGTGACCCGTCTGTTCGGCGGCGAACTGTTCGGTGTCGAAGCGGCCATATTCTGGCTTGTCGTGGTCGCGGCCGTTCTTGGTATCGTCCTCAGGGCCACACCCTTCGGAAATCGCCTTCTAGCCACCGGGGGAAACCGTGAAAGCGCGGAATCGCGCGGCGTTCGCACCGACCGAGTGAAGATCTGGGCCTTCGTCCTTTGCTCGCTACTCGCCGGATTCGCCGGCATCCTGACCCTATGCAACCAGCCGCAAACCCATGTCACGCTCGGCGAAAATATGGAGCTCGAGGCCATTTCTGCCGCGGTTATCGGCGGCTGCCTGCTGACTGGCGGACGCGGCTCGATCATTGGAGCCGTACTCGGAGCTCTGATCGTCGTCAGCTTCCGCTACGAACTCATCGCTCTTGGCGCGCCCTCGTCCTGGTACATCACCTTCGTCGGTGTCGTGCTCATCATGGCGGTGATCTTCAATCAGAAACTGGCCCGTTTCCTCGGACACAGCGTTTGACGCGGGAGGACATCAAAATGGCGAACAGCAACCCCCTCATTCAGGTCAAGAACCTTGATCTCCACTTCGGCGCTTTCCACGCCCTCAAGAACGTCTCGGTGGACTTTCACGCCGGCGAGATGATTGGCCTGGTCGGCGACAACGGCGCCGGCAAGACGACGCTGATCCGTGTCCTTTGCGGCATTTACGCCCCGACGTCGGGCGAAGTCTTTTTCGATGGCAATAAGGTGGAGAAATTTCACCCGAAGCTTGCGATCGACCAGGGGATCGAGACGATCCAGCAGTCCGTCGGCCTCTGCGACAACCTGTCGATCGCGCGCAATTTCTATCTTGGACGCGAGCCGGTTAAGCGTGTTCTCGGCATCCCCTTCCTCGATATGGGCAAGATGCGAGAGAAGTCTACACGCGTGATCCGGCAATTCGGCTTGCGTGCAAATGTCTCCGCGGACGACGAGGTGGAACGCCTGTCAGGCGGAGAACGTCAGTCTGTGAAGATCGGTCGCGCGGTCGAATTCAAGAACAGGGTCGTCATCATGGACGAGCCGACCAACCATCTGTCGGTACGCGAACGCGAGCACGTCAACGAGCTCGCCGTCCAGCTCAAGGAGCAGGGCCTGCTCGTCATCTACATCACCCACGACATCTTCCAGGTGCACAAGCTCGCCGACCGAATTGTGATCATGGAGAATGGCGAAAAGGTCGCGGACGCAACGACGGATTCCATGACGGCGGAAGAACTCGAAGAGGTTATCCGCCAGGGCGGGCGCGTCGTGGAAAAGCGGGAGGCCGTCTGATGGCTAACTCCTCCGCCAAGCCTCTCATTCGACGCCACGCGGAAATTGGGATCTTCCTGATCGGCGCCGTTCTCATCGTCATCTTCGCCTCAACGTCGGACGGTCGGTGGGCCAATCTCTACAATATCGGTACCATCCTGCAGGTGACGGCAACGCTGGGTTTGATGAGTCTCGGCGTCGCTCTGGTGATCGGGACAGGCGAGATCGACATCTCGGTCGGTTCGACTTTCGGCATGGGCGCGCTGGCCTACCTCTGGCTTGCCGCTCAGGTTGACCCGGCGATCGCCGCAGTTGCTGCGGTGTTGGTCGGCGCCGCGATCGGACTGTTCAACGGCTTGCTGGTTACCCGAACCGGCACGCCATCCCTCATCATCACGCTTGGGACGCTGATGATCTTCCGCGGCATCGCCATCGCTCTGACCGAGGGATTTTCATTCTCTATTCCCTATGCAGCGCGCAAGGGCTGGACCTACTTCGTCCTCGGCGGCGGTGATTTCCTGGGCTTTAACACCGCGCTCTACTGGCTCACGACCTTGACCGTTATTCTCCTGGTGGCGTTGAAGGCAACGCCTTTCGGCAACCGCCTTCTCGCCGTTGGCGGGTCTGCCGAAAGCGCGCATTCGCGTGGCGTTCGCGTTGATCGCATCAAACTGTCCGCTTTTGTCCTGTGCGGCATGTTGGCGGGTTTCGCTGGCACGCTCGAGGCCGGCAAGCTTGGCTTCGCAGACGGCTCGATGGGGCGCCTGATGGAACTGCAGGCGATTGCCTCCTGCGTGCTTGGCGGCTGCCTGCTCGCCGGCGGCAGGATCTCGCTGCCAGGTGCGCTGATGGGGGCCTTCGTCCTGTCCTCCATTCAATCCTATCTCGTGGTTACGGGCGTCCGTCCACAATGGTTCATCCTCGTCCTTGGTCTCATCGTGGTACTCGCCGCCTATGGCGACCGATCGCTGCGGCAATGGGCGCTTCGCAAGTAAAGGGTTCAAAATGTCTGTCAGAATAGCGATCATTGGCGCGGGTATCATGGGGGCCGACCACGCCCGCATTGTCGCTGAAGATCTTCCGGGAGCCTCGCTGCAGGTTGTCTGCGACGCCTCGCAGGAGCGTGCGCGTAAGGCGGCCGACGAATACGGGGCAGGCGACGTCTCGGACGATCCGCTTGCCACCATCAGACGCGATGACGTTGATGCCATTCTGATTGCCAGCCCCGACGAAACCCATGCGCCGCTTGCGCTTGCGGCCATCGAAGCTGGAAAGCCCGTGCTTTGCGAGAAGCCACTCTCGCAAAGCGCGAAGGAGTGCCAGGAAGTCATCGAGGCGGAAGTGTCCCGCGGCCGGCAGTTCGTCCAACTGGGCTTCATGCGCCGCTTCGATCCGTCCTATCGCGACATGAAAGCGGCCTTGAACGACGGCTCGCTCGGGGCCGCGATCATGATGCATAATTTCCACCGGAACGTGGAAGCGCCTGCGAACTTCACGGGCCGGATGGCTATCACCAACTCTGCCCCCCACGAGTTCGATGTCGCCCGGTTCGTCCTCGGCGCCGATTACAAGGCGATCTCCGTCTTCCAGCCAGCCGGGATAGATGCTTCCAGGACGGGAGCGCCGGTCTTCATGGTCCTGGAGACCGACAAGGGCCAGTTGGTCAACATCGAGATCAACAACAACGCCGCCTACGGCTATGACGTCCGCGGTGAGCTCGTCGGCGAAAAGGGGTCAGTCTTTCTCAACGCGCCGATCCATACGCGACAGAACGGCCGGCTCATGTCCTACGAGCGTTATGGGCCGGATTGGAGGCCGCGATTTGCGGAGGCCTATCGGCTTCAGAACAAGGCCTTTCTCAATTTCGTCCGAACCGGGGAATTCCCTCCAATCGCGGCGGACGCTTGGGACGGCTACTGCGCAGCGCGCGTTGCGGAAGCGGGCGTCGAAGCCCTTCAGAAGGGCGCGCGCGTCACCCTTGCGAGAGCGGAAAAGCCGTCCCTCTACAAACATTAAAGGATTAAAGAGATGAAACTCGGCTTCGTTTCGGACAGCCTCGGCGGAATGACCTTCGATGGGCTTCTCGACAGCGCCGCGCGCCTTGGAGTCTCGGGCGTGGAGGTCAACACGGGCGGCTGGTCGACAGCTCCCCACTTCGACCTGAAGACGATGAAGGCAAGCGCCGATGCTCGCCGCGCCTTCACTCGCGCCTTCGAAACCCGCGGGCTCGAGATCATTGCGTTGAACGCCAACGGCAATCCCTTGCATCCAACCCAACCCGAGCAGGGCGAGTGCCTCAAGGACACGATCCGCATCGCCGGCGAGATGGGGATCAAGACCGTCTGCTCCATGTCCGGACTGCCGGCAGGACGTAACGGCGATCTGATGCCGAACTGGGTCGTCTCTTCCTGGCCGCCGGAAACGCAGGAGATCCTGCGTTACCAGTGGGAGGAAAAGCTCCTACCCTTCTGGACGGAGATCGTCGTTCTCGCGATAGACTGCGGTGTCGAACGCATCGCACTCGAGCTTCACGGCAACCAGTGTGTCTACAACGTTCCCTCGCTTCTGAAGCTCCGGGCGGCCCTCGGCCCGATTGTCGGCGCTAATCTCGATCCATCGCATCTGTTCTGGATGGGGGCGGATCCCCTCGTCGCCGCCGAAGCACTCGGCGAGGCCGTCTATCACGTCCATGCCAAGGACACGATGCTCAACGCGCCTGTTCAAGCGACAACTTCGCTCCTCGAGAATGGTTCGCTGATGGACGTTCCGGCGCGAAGCTGGTCCTACATCACCCTCGGTTTTGGCCACGGCGAGGAGTGGTGGCGACAGTTTTGCTACCGCCTGAAGATGGCAGGCTATGACGGCTGGCTGTCGATCGAGCACGAGGACGTGCTGCTCAATAGCCTCGAGGGGTTGGAGAAATCCGTCGCCCTGCTCAAGGGGGTGATGCCCGTCGCGCCGAGTGACTTCAAGCCGCAGGCAATTTGAGGGTCGAACGACGGTGCGCCCGAATTCACATGGACATCCGTAATTGCCGCTCACATCTGGAGAACGGTAGAGAATGCGAGGCCTGATTGAAGAAGCACCACCAAGCAGTCTTTCGGAACTGAAGTCGATGATCGCCTCGAGACAGCTCGAATTCCCAGATCAGCTTGAACGGGTTGTCCGCTGCGCCCTCGTCACGCCGGAACAAATCGCCTTGGTTCTTTCGATAGCGTCCGGGAAGGTGGTGTAATTTCGGGGGCGCATAGAGTGGA
>NZ_AUTC01000163.1 GCF_001461695.1 Sinorhizobium fredii USDA 205
CCGATGTTGACGTGCGGCTTGTTGCGCTCGAATTTGCTCTTTGCCATGGGTACGCTTCCTGTGGTCAAATACGATTGATCAGCCGGCAGGGCCGGTTTGTGCAGCCGTTTAAGGGTTTCGCGGCATTTGCGCAAGACTTAATTGCGTCCGCCCGGACGGCAAGGTCTCAGCCAAATTTAAAGTCTATAGCGAAGCTCCGGCGCGCCGGCGCAGATAGATTCGCCAAAGCCGAAAAATTAAACGATGTCAGGATCATCCGCGACTTTTCTGAAGTCGAACGGAAAGTGGCTGGAGCGGGTAGCGGGAATCGAACCCGCGTATTCAGCTTGGAAGGCTTCCAGAACATTGAACGTTTTCAATGCGGCGTGTCACTCGCAATCCGGGGCGTTGCATAAGCGCCCCGGACTTCCCGACACGGATTGACTCGCGTGGCAGTCGTCAACATATCAGCCGCATGCCCGAGAAGCTCCGAACCCTCTCCGAGTTCACCAAGCCGCACATGGTGCTCACCTGCCACTGCGGCCGCAAAGGACGCTACAACGTCGCGCGTCTGATAGAGAAGCACGGGCCGGATATGCCGATCCGGGATTTCATCGACCTCATAGGCCAGAGCTGCCCGCGCTGGGTGCGGCCGTCCGAACATCGCTCGTGCGGCATCGGGTGTGACGATCTCGTCTATATGTTCTCGCCGGCACCAGCGACGGAGGAGTACGCGAGGAAGCAGGCGCGGTGATCAGGATGGGATGTGAAGGCCGCCTTTCGTGACGAACGTCATGAACGCCCCGAGCAGGCCGACCACGATCGCCAGAACGATGGTCACCAGATAGCCGTTTATCTTGTCGAGCTTCTTATCCAGGCCGCCGAATTTCTCGAGCAGGTTCTTCCACTGCTCTTCCTTCCGCGCGTCCGCAATGTCGGCCTGCACAAACCGCTGCTCCATGTTGGTCAGCCGCTGCTCTGTGGCCGCGTGCTTGTGCTCCAGTGAGACCACCCGGGAGCGGAGGTCGGCGGCTTCGATTGTCATCTCTTGGGTTCCAGTGCTCAATCCCCTGCCCTCGTATGCAATGCCACGGTAAGAGCCGGCCCCCGAGGATGAGGGCCGGCCTGTTCTGTTATCCGCCGATCGGCTTCTTTGCTGCCCACCGACCATAGAGCGCCAGCGCCCCGCCGACGACGGGGCCGAGCGCAATGATCAGGTCTATCACGTTGCCTTGCAGTTCTGCCGGGAGGGCATATCCGAAGGCGCCGAGGATGCCGGAGATGGCCGCCAGCAGGGCGCCGAGCGTGACACGCGACCGATACCAGGGCTCATTATTCGTCGCGTTGATGATCTCCGGCAGTATCTTGCTGGTGACTGCCTCGACGATCGGTGACACTGCGCCCGGTTGAGCCGGCACGGCAGGATTGCCAACAGCGCTCACCACCGCGCCGATGATCTTGTTTTCGAGTTTCTGTCTTGCGTCCATGGCCGGTCACTCCGCTGCCTTGGCTTCGCGCAGGGCGAGCGAGACGGTCGCATAGGCGGTCGCAGCCACCACGAGCGCATTGGCCGCCGTGACGCTGCCAGGATCGGCGCAGATGACCCGCACACCGTCGTAGGCGGCCTTCTCCTTGGCGATGGTGCGCGGCTTGATGTTGCCGGAGGCGGAGGCCGCGATGAATGCAGCGTGAGCCGTTTCAAGCAGAGCGCAGGTTTTCGGCAGGCTGGCCTTGATCGCGGTGTCGATCGAGCCGGTAGTCGTGCAGGAGGCGAGCGAAAGCGCCGCCACCGATGCAATCATCAGTGAACGCATGGTCAGTTCCTTCGTTGTTGGGAGGGGTTAGAGACGGGCCTTGACTTCGGCGCGCATTTTGTCGCCGCATGCCTTCGCCCCGATGACCGTCGGCGCGAAGGGCAACCTGGTGAAATCCCACTTGCCGCGCTGCTGGATGCCCAGATTCGCCTGCACCTCTGCATGTGAGAGGACCGTCTTCGGCGTGACCGGGATTTTGTAGAAGCTGGCGAGATGCGCGATGACATCCATGGCGCGATGCCACTGCGGTTCGGTCATCGGGAACTTGCCGGCGTGGAACGGGCTTTCGACGGCGCCCGCCATGCAGGCGAGAGAGACGCCGATCGATCCGGTGTTGCAGCCGCGCGTGTGGGCCGCATAGTCGTCATCACCGGTGATGACGTTGTCGGCGACGGTGTGATCTCCTCGCACGACATTCCCCGATCCCTCGATGATGAAGTGATAGTGCTCCTTGTCGAGATCGGAGGCCCGATAGGCGCCGGCGCTCCAATGCGCGATGATGCGCGACATCTTCACCGGCTGGAGCCATTCCAGCGGCAGCTTGTAGGTCATAGCGATGTCCTTTGAAGGTAAAGAAAACCCCCGCGCGAGGGCGGGGCCTGACGATGTAGCGAAATTTCGCCTCACCTGGCGATGAGCTTTGTCTTTCAATTTGTGCAGTGCGAAGTTAAAAGCCTCGGCAACCCTAAATTTCCTTCGGAGCCGTAAATGTCCCTCGCGCAAGCCCCGGTAGCTTTCGAACGCATCCAAGCGGCTGGCCATATTGAGCCGGTTCAGGAAACCGTTGATCTGGTGTTTGCCTCAGATGATCGATACGTCCGTTTTACCGCGGTGACGCTCGCGTCGATCCTCAAGAACTATTCGGGAAGCGCACCAATCCGGGTCTTCATCTTGATCGACAAGCTGTTGCCGGAAGCGGAGCGCGCCAAGCTGGAAGCGCTGCGCTCCATCCGGGAATTCAGCCTTCACGAAATCCCCGTCGATGCCCGCCTATTCGCCAACATCAAGACATCGGAGGGCATTTCGATCGCCACCTATTACCGGCTCCTGATGCACAAGCTGTTGCCGGCCGATGCGCGCAAGGTGCTTTATCTCGACAGCGACCTGATCATTCGCAAGTCGATCGATGAGTTGTTCAGCGTCCCCTTCGACGGGGCCCTGTTTGCCGGCGTCGAAGACACGATTTCCAGAACATACAATGCCAAGTTCGGTCTGGCTGAGAGCGCCAAGCATGTGAATGCAGGCGTCCTGCTGGTCAACGTCGATCTGATGCGCGCGATCGGCTTCAGCGAGCTCGTTGAGAGATACCTAGAGAGCAACCGCTACCGACTCGTTCTCGGCGATCAGCAGATACTCACCGAACTGTTCTTCGGCTCGATCAAATACGTTCCGGTCAAATGGAACGTTCACGGCTCGATGTTCAAGACCGACTGGGTCGAAAAGGTTGCCGGCGTCGAGAACTACATGAACCAGGGAGAGGCGACAGCAGCGATATCCGACCCAGCAATCATTCACTACACTCTCAAGCGGAAGCCATGGATGTCCCTCGAACACGCTCGCGCTGAAGAGTGGTTCGTCTACCTCGCCCTGACGCCATATGCCCTCGAGATCGAGAAACCTGAAAAGCCCGAGGAGGCCCCTTCCGGCAAACCGAAGCAGACCAACAAAAAGTCCGCACCGGAGAAGATGACCCTCGGCAGATTCCTGACCGTTATCGTTCCCGCAACCCTCGTAAGCTTCACCAGGATACGAAAGACGAGACTCGCAGTCGGCAAGCTCGAACGACGCCTTGATGCGCTCGAGAAGAAAAAACCGCAGACCGCGCCCCCCGCAGATCGCGGCGTGACCCTGAAAAACATCCTCGTCAGCAGGTCTGCAAACGCGCCTGCAGCATTCAGCGCCCGGGCCATGATCGAATCCCTTCCGGCGAATTCGGTCATCATGTCCAACGTCCACAAGAAGGACATGGAGGGCGGCTACGCCGAAAACATCAAAACGATCACGAAAACGGGGAATTTCTTCTATTTCACGGATCGCCTGCCGGATGCTGTTTTCCTGCTATCTCAGCGCATCGAGCAGGACATGTTTTGGTCATGTGTCGACACGGCCTATCTTTACGATCTGCCGCTCTATTTCACCGAAGTCGCTCTGTTCGGTGCCTTCGCCTCGTACTTCGACCCCGACGCGACATTGAACGAGCGGCGCGCTCTAGGCTTCATGATCGACGATCTCGGATACTATTTCGATGCCCGTCAGCCTTCTCGCATCGAGAGAACCCTCAACAAGTCTGACTTCGTGCTTTCCGAACAGGAATCCAGGCGCGCCCGCGCGGTCATCAACCGGATCTGCGCAGAAGGCATCACGAAATACAACAAATACGTCGTAGGGCCTGAATTCGAGATCGAGCCGAACGCGGTTCTTGTGATCGACCAAAAGAAGGGCGATGCATCGATCCAGTTTGCCGGCGCTAATGACTTCAGCTTCCACCGGATGCTTGATGCGGCCGTCGAGGAAAACCCGGGGCGCCCGGTCTATTTCAAGAGGCACCCGGACAGCATTCAGCGCAACATGAACTCCTACCGGAACAGGAATATCAACGAGATAACCGTGTTGCCGGATGACGTGACGATCGGTTCCGTCATCGATCGGTGCGACAAGATCTATACCGTCTCATCCCAGGTTGGCTTCGAGGGCCTGATGCGCGAAAAGGAAGTAGTAACCTTCGGCGCTCCTTTCTATTCCGGATGGGGCTTGACGGATGATCGCGGCACGGTCCAAAGACGCACACAGAGGAGAACTGTGGAGGAGCTTTTTCACGTGGCATGCATCAACCAATCCGTCTACCTGAATCCCGACACCGGTAAGCTGATCGAGATCGAGGAACTGATCGATATTATTCTGCAGATGCGCGCCGACAATGCAGCCCGCAGAACTTGAGGCACTGATAGCGTCAGAAACTCGGTTCGCAGAATTGTTGATGAAGACTGGCTGGAGGGTTGAAGACCCTCTTTCCAGCCAGGTTTCAAAGACGGTGATCCGTCCGCGACAGGCTTCCTCAAGCATAGACGCATCTTATTACCAGCGCCTTCATGAGGAGGATGCTGGTTATATGGCGAACAATTGGCTCGTTGCCGAACAGGCGGTCATCCTTTCATCCAAGCCGAAAACTGTCGTCGAGGTTGGTTGCGGCAATGGCGAGTTCTCGCGCGCCATTGCCGGGAGCGTCCGTAAGGTCTACGCGGTCGACTGGGCGCTGTCGCCGAAGTTCGTAGAGCGCCCGCAAAATGTTCTCTTTTGGAAAGCTGACATCACCAAGGATAAGATCCCCAGCGGAGACATCACCTGCTCTGCCGATGTGCTTGAGCATTTTTCGGCGGAAGACCTGACTCGCGTCGTAGGCAAATGCGCAACCTCCTCGCCTTTACAGTATCACGTTATCGCCTGCTACGATGACGGCCATAGCCATCTGACCGTCATGCCACCGGGAGCGTGGCTGGCCCTCTGGTGGCGGTTCTGTCCTGGAGCGCGGCTAATTCGGATAGATTGTCGCCGCAACAGGCCAGATCAATTGGTTTGCGTGATTGGGAATATTACGCCGCCATCACCGTGACGCTGACGCTCTGCGACGAGCCTAGCCGGTTCTCGATATAGAGAACACCGGATTGCACACCCAGCGTCAGATTGCCATCCGTGCCAGTCGTGCCGGTCAGAACAGCAGCGGTTGCTACGGTGTTCGCGTCTGTCACTCGGTTGGCGCTGACGGTCGGGGTGGACGCCGCCCGGATCGTGAAGATGCCGTGACGTGCCGAACCGGCCGTGAGATGCACAGCGCCCGAGAACACGGACCGGCGAAGATCGATTGTCGCGACACTGTCATCTGCGATGGTGAAGAAATACGAGAACGCCGAATTGACGTTGGGAAGAGCTTGCGGCGATATTTGGATGTCACTGACTGTGCCCGAGTATGAGAACGGCGTTGCTCTCTCGCTGGCGTCCACTGTCCCGTCGATACGAACGCTTCCGAGCGTCCCGGCCGTGCGGATGAATTCAACGCCGTTGCCGGAAGCGCCGACGATGACACCATTTGACATCGTGACGTTTTCCAGCACCCCGGAACTAGCCTGCACGAGGCTAATGCCTGCGGTCGGGTGGGAGTTGATCTGGAAGTCGGAGATGGAAACCCCGTCGATGCTGAACGTGCTCGCGGTCTCCAGCTTGATCACTTGGGCGGGAGCTGTGCCGGCGAAGCCGTTGTAGCGAACGCCGTTGATGATCACATGGCTGATGTTCGCGGCCGACGCCTGAAGATGAACATGGAGGCATGGACCGACGCCACTCGTGTTTTCGACGCTCAAGCCTGAAATTGCGCTGGCCCCGGAGCCCCCGGCATGCACCATCGCTGTCGGGGCAAGAGTGCTCGACGTCGGGATACGCACACCATCGATCGTTACACCCGTCGCACCCAAGACGCGGATCATGCTCGAGCCGGCGCCCGGATCGGCCCCATAGACGCCGGTCACGTCCTTGATACGGCAGGCGGTTCCGCCATTCTCTACGACAATGCCGAGAGCGGCCGATTGCCAGAAAATATCCTCGATATAGCATTCGCTATGGGCAACCCTTATCCAGGCGTTTGCGCGCGTGGTGATCGTATCGAGCTCGAACTGGATGCCAGTAAAGCGGCAAGCTGTCTCATCCGTTGTGAAGACGTCAAAGCCGTCGGCATCAACCTTGAAGACGGTTCGACGTGTTCCCGCGCCTTTGATCCAGCACCCGCGAGTTACTGTTATGCCGGAATCGACGTAATAGTTGCCAACATCGAACTCGATGACGCTCTCGCGAAGGTTCCCCATCGCGGTGCACGCCTTCTGAATGAGCGGTCCCTGGTCAGTGCCGCCCACAGCCGGCGTGGGGAACGCGCCGAACCAGGAGACATGCACCATGCGCGCGTCTTCGCCGCTGTCGCTGTCGTGGGCAAGCGAGATCGAACCATCACCGCGGAAAATCCACTGGCGCGAGCTTTCGATGCGGTTGGTGATGGTCAGCGTGAACGTGGCGTCTACGGTGACATACGCGGCATCTTGGAAGTAAACCGGCACATCAACTGTCAGGTTCGCGCCGAGCTTCGTCGCGCCGGTCGGGAAACGGACAAAGCCCATCACCGCCGCCATGACCGAAATTGCCGTTGCGCTGTTGGCGCCCGCCGAGCCGCCGAAATGATAGACGGTCGGATCTCCGACACGCACCCAGGCGCCGGCCGTCGAAGCAATCGCGTCGGCCTTGATATAGACGCCTTCCTGCGTGTCGGCCGTGATCTGAGTGGAATGGTCGCCAGTGGTCCACTGGAAGATACCTTGCCGCCCCGCTTCCTTGTTGAAGGCGAGCGTGTCCTTTGTCGTGTCGAGCGCTTTCAACGCCGTGCGATCCGCAACATAAGGCGGGATATCGAGATAGTCGCGAACGTCTGCCTGTACCGCATCGGCGAGAATGGCGAGACCGGCCGCGCCAAGCGTCATCCCGGCGAGCGTCTTCAGATTGTCGCTCACCAGGCGATCAGTGCCGATATCCTCGGCGAGATACCAAGTGCGGCCGTCGCCAGACACGAAGGTCGTTGCGCTGCCGTTGTTGCTGTCGATGAAAAGGCCGCCCGCGCCGTCGCCGACGGTCGCATCGCCGAAGACATAGATCGCATGAACGGCGACCGGGACGTTCGCCAGTTCGGCCGCGGCGATTGTCGGATAGCCGAACGCCACGCCGGCAACATCAATCATCGACTGCAGAAGGATGCGGTGATAGGCGCCCGTCGAGGCGTCATACATCGCAAAATAGTTCTGCTCCGGGTCCGGAATCGTCGCGATGTCGCCCAGGTTCTCGAAATCGAGGCTGACGGTCAGATCGGGAGATCCGCTGGCCCGCTCGACCTTGACCCCGTCTGTGCCCTCAATTCGGGCCGGGAAGCGCGGAAGCATGCGAAGGCGAAGGGCTGCGGTCATATGGAAACGATCCCGTCAACGATTGGAACTATGCCGATGAGGTATTGAGTGGTGAGGTCGTCGCGCTCGATCGTCACGCCGATCTCATAGGATCCGGAACAAAGGCCGGTCATGTCGGAGCGCGGGAATTGCCACTCAAGGACGCCATTGCCCAGGTCGGTGATCTTGCCGTTGTCGATGCTGGCCGAGAGGCGAGCATATGATGAACCCTGCTCGCGAACCTCGATGGTGACCTCGACGCCGGTAAAGTCCGTGATGGTCTCCCCGGTGTCGTCATCGACGATCTCGAAGGGCTGCACCCAATCGGCGCGGTTGGAGACTTGCTCAAATCGTGCTTCGAACACTTGGTCTCCCCCTAAAGGCGAATGTAGACGGTGAGGGCAAGGGACGGCTGAATGTTGTTGTGCGCGGCGCCGCCGCCCTTGTTCTGAACGGTGATGGCGTGGTTATGCGCCACGGTCGGAACGTCAGTTCCGCCCCCGGACAAGGCAACACGAGAGCCGCCGCCGCCAGTCTGGGCGCCAGCGATGTCCGTGAACCCGTTGAGGATCGGAGCCTTGCTGTCCGACGTTGCGTCGTGGTTGTGGACCGGCATTTCGGAGATGCTGAGCGTGTGCGTCTGCGCGCCGCCCTTCCAGCCGAGATCATCGGCATCCGTCAGCACCCCAGCCGCTATGTTGCCCATGTCGTCAAGGCCGACGATCGCCCGCCCACGGAAGTCGGGAAGGTCGATCGGCTTGTTCGCGGACCAGTCGGCGTTTGCTGAAGCGCCGCGGCCCCCAGCAACCACGAGGTTCGGATCGGCATTCCAGAGGAATTCATAGAGCGTCTGGCAGTCCGAGTTCGCCCGCTCCGTCGCGCCGCTGGTGGCCGTGCCGATCGACCGCCCGTTGCCTCGTACATAGCCGTCTAGGAAACCCTCGCCGTACCTGACCTTGATGTCTCCCGTCTCCAGAAGGGAGTTAGGGTCAACAGGTGCCGGCGGAGAGCCGCCGCCTTCGGTCGGGCCGATGATCGGCAAGGTATCGCTGTCGTAGAGGATCGAGCCGCCTGGCGTCGTGACGCGCACCCGGTAGAACTCGTCCGCCTCGTCGAGGAACACAGCCGGGAAGCGGCCATACCCGTCCGTTTCGAGCGGGTTCGGATGCGCCGTGGTCAGGCCGTAATCCCGATAGACCGTGATCGGCGTCGTGGTGCCGGCGGCGTAGAAATACGCCTTCGCCCCAACGATCGGCTTGCCGTTCAGGTCCTGAATGGTCGTGAACGAGCTTGGCCAGAAACCTGACATCGGCATCTCCATGTAAAAAGCCCCCCGGGGGAGCCTTGCAATTCAACCAAAGCGCGCGCATTTTCAGCGCATGCACGATAAACCCGACATTCTCACCTTAGTCAGCAACATGATCGCGCTCGCCATCCTCTTGCCTCTCGGCTGGTGGCTCCACGAACAGCGCCTATTCGGCTTTGGTGATTGGGTTGTGAGCCTCTTTCACTGACGAGGCGTGACGGTGATTTCCAGCGGCTGACGTGGCTCTTGCCCCAGCACGCGCGGAATTGCCCGAGACGGAATGGCCAGAGCATCGCCGATCTGCTCAAGCGCTTTCATGAAGGCTGGGCTTTTCTCTGCCTGGGTGACTGCATTCGCAATCGCGCGCGGATCATTCGAGGTCAGCATCTTGGCCACCGCCTGCATGACCTGATTTTCTGCTCGGCTTTGAAGAGCTCGGCCGCCCTTTACAGCTAGACCGCCGATTACCGCCCCGGTCAGATCACCGCCCGAAATGGCATAGCCGCCGCCGGCGCCGAGCCCGAGCTCGACAAGCTGCCTTGCGGTGGTCGAGTTGCCCATGGCACCGCGCAGCCGATCGGCGATGTCCTCAACCCTCACATAGGCCTCAAGCGCCTTGGCCTTCTGTGGCCCGAAGATGAGCTCTAGCGATTCCCGCGATGCCTGAGACTTGAAAACGGAGTTGATGACGTTCGTTCGATCGCCGGCTGCCTTGATGCGGTCGATCAGCTCGGAGGCATAGCCGGTTTGGAAGGCTGCCTTTTCTGCCGGCGTGAACTTGGCGTAGGCCTTTTGGGCTTCAGGCACGAGCCGCGGCGTCCCGGCGAACTTCTTGCCAGCCTCGACCGCGTCATCAGCGCCGAAGAAGGCGGCCGCGCCCTGTCGAGCATTTTTGAAGGTCGGGACAGCGGTATCTAGTTCGTTGTTCAACGCCGTCCGAAGCGCGCCGATCTCCGATGCCGTCGTGTTATCGCCAGCGCGAGCAGCCTTTTCCGATGCGGAGCGAAGATTGCGCTGCACATGGTCCCAAAATTCAAGGCTAGGCGTCACAAGCGTTCCGTCTGCCTTCTGCTTCAGCACGTATTGACCTTGGCTGTTCTGCGTGAACGGGTTCGGGATTTCCTTTGCTCCGGTTATCGCCCCGCGATCTGCGCTCTTCCGTGGCACGGTATCGATTGCGCGGCGGAAGGACGGAGACTGCATCAACTGCTGGATGCGCGGCGTAAACACTTGCTGAGCGTTGGGGCTGGCATAGGCGGCGTCATAGGCTGGCTTGTTGGCGCGCCGTGCTGCTGTACGGATGGCATCCTGATAGCCGATGTCATCGACGGAACCGCCGGCAACGCGGCGGATCACGTCAACCGCACGGTTTCCCTGCGTGGCGAAGCGGTCGTCGGCGACTTTGGTGATGACCTGGCGCGCTTCCGGGGCTTGGTTGGAGACGGAACGCGCAAGCGCCCGCGTGGTCTCTCCACCTCGATCGACGTTCAGAAGCGGAACGCCGGTAGAGCGTGCAACAGCCTCGTCTGTGGAGTTGAGCACGTCGCCTGCAAGCCTGTCGCGCTTGACAGCCACGCCAACGCGTCGGGATGCTTCCTCGGCCGGCCTGAGAACGGCACGGGCGGCCGGAGCGACCTTCTCACCGACAGCGCCGAGAACGCCCCGAACACCCGCCCCGACGACAGGGACAGCGCCGCCGATGGCGCCACCGATGACACCGCTGTTGATGACGTCTGCCGCGTTGCCGCCGCGTACTGCAGTATCAGCCGCAGATATGCCGCCGCTCGACAAAGCAGAGGCGCCAGCGCGCGAAAGCAGGTTCGGGCCGGTGATACCCAATGCCCGCGCGCCTGCTGCTGTAGAGCCAAGGGCGCCGAAAGCCGCGACGTTTCCCGCAACGCTACCGGCGAGCCGAGATCCTGGGTTCGCCTCCTGCGCCGCCTGGACGGTCCGCTGCCCCTGCTCGAGGTTCGTCGCATAGTCCTCGCCATCGATCAGGGAGGAGATACCGGCCGCCGCACGCTCGACACCGCCGAGCAGAGCAGGACCAACGATCGGGATGTCTCCAATGAAGCCGGAACCGAAGGCGCCTGCCTTGCCGCTTCCCGTGTTCTGACGTTCCTTCTCCAGCTCGAGCAAGCCTTCCTCATAGGAGAGGTGACGACCGGCCGGCGCCGCCTTTGCTTCTGGTTCGGCTGCAGCCGGCGCGTCGAAAGACTTGGCGATCTCATCGACCGTCGCTGCCTGCTGTTCTGGAGACAAGCTCTTGAAGCTGTCATCGACCTGAACGCGGCGGCCGTTGATGTTGAGAACGGTCATTCAACGATCTCCCACGTCACGCCGGATTGCGTGCGGTTGCCCTTGTTCGAGCGGCTCTCTGGCTTGTAGAAGGTGCCGCCCCGCAGTTCGTTGGCGCGGTCGCGGTAGGTTTGCAGGCGGCGCTGAACCGCTTGCATGGCGCGCTGATAGATACCGCGGCGGACTTCAGGCGGGAGGTTCGACGAACCGGACATGTCGAGCAGGATCTTGCGCTCGCCTTCGGTCGGTGCCCCGCCGAAAATGGCTTTGAGCTGGCCCAGAGCCTGACCGGTCACGACGTTATCGAGTTCAAGCGTTGCCTCACCGGCATCAGCGCCGAACGTGCCGGAGATCATGCCGCGCGTCCCGGCGAACGGACCGGAATAGGCTTGATCGTTCAATTCAAGGGCTCGGTTGAGCAGCGGGATGACGCCTTCTGCATTCATGACCGCCTCGTCGGCCTCTAGAATGGCCTTCTTGTCGGTCGCCGTGAGCGTCTGCTCGTTCTCGCGCGGAAGTTTGCCCGTGAGGATGAAACCCTGATAAGCCGGATCGTCAGGCGTGAGGCCAGCTTGCGCCGCCGCTTGGCGCCGTGCTTCCACCTCGTTGCCGACGTTGATCGTCTGCCCTGCCCCGCCGACGGCAGAAATCTGGCCTTCGGGGCCGACCTGATAAACGCGCTGGTCAGTCTCGGGGATGCCAAGCTGCGTTCGTTCCTCGGCCGTGAGCGTGCGATACTGGCCCTTCTGCTTTCCGTAATTCCCGACCGGATCGACCTGGCCCGTCTGCTTGTTGGCACGGAACAGCGTGCCATCCGGAGCGGTGAGGAAGTGGAACGCGCTGTCATTCGAGCCGGTGAGCTTCTGCTGCCACAGCTTGAGGCCGACTTCGCGGGTGTTGCGATCACGGACGAGGTCGGCAATCTGCTGGTTGGTGATGCCGCCGAGGCCCGCGTCCAACTGCGGAGCTACACCGGGAATGCCGACCGCGCCCGAGACGTCTGCGACCTCTACCGGCGCGAAGGCTGCAGGAGATGCTGCGGGGGTTGCCACGGGCTGCGGTGCAGGCGCAGCGCCGGCAGCATTGGTCTCAGCGAGGCGCGCGGCAAGCGCTTCCCTGCCCTCGACCTTGTCAACAGGGAGAGGCGTAAGCCCGAAACGGTCTGTGAAGGCTTCCTCAGACAGAGGCGCACCGGAAACTGCCGGAAGCGTACCGGCCGCCATGGCGTTCACCGCATCGGCAGAAGTCTGGGGCGCTGACGCGTTCGCGAACTCCTGCGCGAAGTAGTTCTGCGCCAGCGCGCGCCGACGGGCCGCCTCGCCACCCGCCTGATCGTATCCGGCGAACTTCCACGCATTGTTCATGAGGTTCTGGGCTTCCTCGACGCTGCCGGCATTGTTGAGCGCCGCGATCAGCTGCGGATCCTCCTGAAGGAAGAATTCAGCCTGCGTCTGCGGAGAGATGTTGCCCGGTTGCTCGCCCTTGCTCGCCGCATAGGCGTTGAGGCCCGCCAGCCGTTCGTTGCGCCAGGACATGATTCCGCCGGCCGTACCCGCCTGCCCGCTCTGGCTCGGGTCGCTCCAAGTGCGGTTGGCGTTCTTCGGCGAAAAGCCGCTCTCGGCGCGTCCCGTGGCGGCGATTGCCGACAGAGCATAAGGGTTCGTTACCCCGCCACTACGAACAGTCTCGATGAACGGCTGATACGTGCTGCCCTGAGGCTGCCCGCGCTCAACGGGCGTGACAGGCGCCGCGAAGCTCTGCGGCTGCTGCTGAGGGGCCAGGCGCGACAGGAAGCCGCCCTGCTGCTGGGCAGGCGCAGCGCCGCCCTGTTTGCCGATCAGGTCGGCGAGCTTCCCGAAGGACTTATCCTGCGAATACTGGTCGATCGCGCCGCCGAGCGTGTCGGCGATGCCGCCAAGCCAGGAATAGTCGCGCTCGGGAATGGCAATGTTCGGCAGGACGAGGCTTGCAAGCTGAGCCATCAGAAAAGACCTCCCGTCAATGCCTTCGTACCGAGACCGACGCCCATATTGAGCAGGCCGCCAAGGAAGCTGCCCTTTGCCGCAGACTGCTGCTCACGAACCTGCGCGAGCTGGTTGTTGTTGCCCATGCGGGCCTGAACGACGTTGCTCGCGAGGCCGAGGCGGTCGTCGGCCGTGCCCTGGTAGAGATCAGAGAGGCCGCCATAGGCGCTCGCTTGGCCGCCTGTGGCGCTGAGGCCTTGGCTAGAAAGCCCCTGCAGCCGATCGAGCCATGAGCCGTATTCCTGATTGGCAAGTCCTTGGCCGTACTGCGTGAGAGCCGTCAGCGTGTTGCCGCTGTTCAGCATGCCGGCTGCCGAGGCACCGCGCAGAGCCGCTTGCGTGCCCTGATCCATGGCGAAGTCATAGCCGGGGCCAGCCTGGAATGCGCCCTGTGCCGCGGCCGTCCCATCGTCGCCACCAAGGCCGAGGGCGTTGGAATACATCGACGTGGCGTCACGGCCCGCGCTCGTGTACGGATCATAGCCGGCGATCGCCTTGTTGATCGCGCCAGATGACCGCGCCTCACCGGTATTGATGATGCCTTGACCCTGACGATCGAACTTGTTGATCAGGGTGCGGTTCTTCTTCGTTGCGGCGGCCGCTGCCTTGCCGACGTTGCCGCCGGTCAGAGAATCGAGAAAGCCCATCGTGAATGCTCCAGTTTACAGGCCGCCGGCGTCGAGGCGTTCCTCGATCTCGCGAATGTGCTGATCGAGGCGTTGGAGGTAGAGATACCAGGTCTGCGTGATCCGGCCGGTGCGAGGATCGACAAGCGGCTCCTGCGGTGGCGGGAGTTGCGGAAGCTTTGCGCCGGCCAAACAGGGAGGCATCATCCATTTGGGCAATCTAGCCCCAGATGGAAAGGAAAATTGGGATGAGGACTGACAGACCGGGTTACCAGTACCGGCTGAACAAGGACGGGACCGCCGTCCATTACTGGAATCCGAAACGGGCGGTTAAGGCCGCTCCGGATTATCTCACGACCATCCGCCTTGCCGATGGTCTATCCGATGAGGGGATAGCCGCAGAATGCAAGCGGCTCACCGAGCAGTTGCGGGCGGATCTGCGCAATATCGACGCGCCGCCCAAATACGACGGGACCATCAAGGCCCTGATCGACTGCTACCGATGCGATAAGACCAGCACTCTGCACAGCGTCAAGCATTCAACCCGGATCAGGGATTACGAGCCTAGCCTGCGCGTGCTCGAGAAGGTCGTCGGCGGCCGGCGCATAGATGCACTCAAGGCATCTGATTTCCGTGACTGGTTCTCCAAATGGCGCAAGAAAGGCCACAGGCGGGCGTCAGGCGCGATCAAGCTCCTGCGGGTGATCATCTCCTACGGAGCCGGGGAACGTCTCCACGGCTGCGCACAGGCGCGGGAAATCCTGGCCGACATGCGGTTCGAACAGCCGGCGGCAAGAACGGTCGCGATGACCTACGAGCAGTGCCTGGCGATCGTGCAGAAGAGCATCGAATTGAAATGCCCGTCGATCGGATTTGTCGAGGCGCTGAAGTTCGAAACAGCACTGAGACGCATTGACGTGATTGGGGAGTGGGCCCCGCCGCCTGAGGGTGGCGCGTTCCGCTGGCGCGGACTGACGGGGCAGCAGATCTCAAAAGATCTGATCCTGACGCTCAAGACGAGCAAGACGGGTGCCGAGGTGTCTCGAGACCTGAAGGTCATGCCGCTCGTTCAGGAGGCACTGAAAGCCTACCGGATACCGGATATCGGCCCGGTGGTCATCGATGAGGACTATGGGAAACCCTACTGGGAGAATCGCTACACCGAGAAGTTCCGGAAGGTGCGCGATGCGGCCGGCGTTCCATCAAATGTCTGGTCGATGGATGCGCGGGCGGGTGCTGTGACGGAGACGGTCGAGGCTACCGGCTCATTGGAAGACGCCAGCAATCTGGCGACGCACAGCACGACAAAGACCACTCGGCGCTATAGCCGAGGCGATGGTCTGGAAAAGAGCCGGGAGATTGCCAAGGCCCGGGCTGAAAAGCGCAAGTGACACGCAGTGAAACGAGTGACACGCCATTCTTCTAAGTCATTGAAAAAGCTGGAGCGGGTAGCGGGAATCGAACCCGCGTATTCAGCTTGGAAGGCTGCTGCTCTACCATTGAGCTATACCCGCGGGCCTTCGATCCTGAAGCAGAATGGTGGAGGGAGTTGGATTTGAACCAACGTAGGCTGAGCCAACGGATTTACAGTCCGTCCCCTTTAACCACTCGGGCATCCCTCCATTATTCTGTCGGGATCAATCGACCAAGCTTTTGAGATCGTAGAAGAACCGGCGCCGTTTTCGTGCCGCCTCGCGATCTGCGCCGGGTATATGACCGCCCACCTTCTTCCTGTCAACAGAGCGAAACGGAAAATTTCAGAAATTCTCCACAGGCACAGACGAGCACGGTTTTCCGAAACCATTTCCAAGACCGAACGAACCTCTCTATAAGACGCGCATGAGCAAGGACAAGAGCGGCGACAAGAGCGCCAAGGACAGCCACTACGCCACTCTCCGGCGCGCCCATCGCGACGCCCGCCGCGAGCGTGGCGAGATTCCGACACCCCGTCCCGACAAGCGCCGGAAGTTGCCGGCCGACTGGAAGCCGCCGGCGCTGGCGGCCGATGAGGTGCTTCTCTATGGCCTGCATACGGTTCGCGCCGCCCTGGACAATCCGGACCGCACCATCATTCGCCTCAGCGTAACGCAGAACGCGGCGGTGCGGCTGGAACTCGGCGATCTTTCGGCTCTCCCCTTCCCCGTCGAAACCGTCATGCCGCAGGATCTCGACCGGGCCCTCGGGCCGGATGCCATCCATCAGGGCGTCATGCTGGAGACGCGGCCGCTGCCGCATCGGAAGCTCGAGGCGCTCAGCGATTGCCCGTTGATCCTGCTGCTCGACCAGGTGACTGATCCACACAATGTCGGCGCCATCATGCGTTCGGCGGTCGCCTTCGAGGCCGGCGCGCTGATAACCACCATGCGCCACAGCCCGACGGAATCGGGCGTGCTCGCCAAGTCGGCCTCCGGCGCGCTGGAGCTCATTCCCTATATCCAGATCACCAATCTCGCCGACACGATCGAGGAACTGCACGGGCTCGGTTTCCAGACGATCGGCCTCGATTCGGAGGGGCCGCAACCGCTGGAGGACACCTTCTCGGGCGCGAAGATCGCTCTCGTGCTGGGGTCGGAGGGCAAGGGGCTGAGGCAGAAGACGCGACAGACCGTCACGTCGCTGGCCCGTCTCGACATGCCGGGCGCCATCAAATCGCTCAACGTTTCGAATGCCGCCGCGATCGCCATGTACGCAGCAAGGCAGCATCTGAAAGCCTGACGATTAGTGTATTGGAACGCTGGTCGTCGTGACCTGGGCCGTGGGGCAGCCGTCGCGGACCTTCTTCCAGGTCGTGACGTTGAGATCCATCTCGCAACGCGCCATGTAGGAAATGCCGCCGACGCGGATGCACGCGACCTGACCAAGCTCGTATTTCGCGCCGTCGCGGTTGCGGCAGGTGCAGCGCCGGTCCGGCGGGGACGCAGCCGCACTTTCGGCGACCATGGCGGCAGCCGCCAGCGACAAGGCCAAAACCTGCAAGGCGACAAGGCTTTTCATATCGACAGAATAGCGCAATTCCGGGCCAACTAGAAACGAAGAATGCCGGCCGCTTGCGCAACCGGCATTCTTCCGCAACAGGACCGGCATCTTTGTTGGAGCCGGCCGAATTGATGCTTAGCTCGCGAGCCGCAGAACGTTGCCCTCAGCGATCGTCTTTTCAGCTTCGGCAATGGCGAACTGCTTTTGGTCGGTACCAAGGTTCAGGCCCTCGGCACGGACGAATTCGACATCGGTGATCCCGAAGAAGCCGAAGACAGTGCGCAAATAGGCTTCCTGATGATCCATGGCCGCGGCTCGCCCAGCAGAGTAGTGCCCACCGCGCGTCGAGGCGACGATGACCTTCTTGCCCTTGGCGAGACCCTCCGGGCCGGCTTCGGTGTAGCGGAAGGTCTTGCCGGCGACGGCCAGGCGATCGATCCAGGCTTTCAGCTGGCTCGGGATCGAGAAGTTGTACATCGGCGCGCCGACGACGATCGTGTCGGCGGCAAGGAACTCGTCGAGCATCTGGCGGCCGGTCCGGACATCCGAAGCCAGCGCCGGATCTACGCCGTCGAGATCGGCGGGCGCCATGATCTGCGCGCCGGTCAAATGCTGCAGCCGCTCGGAGACGAGGTCGCGATAGATCACTTTCGCATCGGGCCGGTCGGCCTTGATCTGCGAGACGATCGCTGCCGTCAGGCGACGGGAAACCGAATGTTCTCCGAGAATGCCGGAGTCGATATGAAGGACGTTCATGGGAGGCACCTTTGTTTCGAGTTGCGGTGCACAACATATGATTTGAAAACAATCACCGGATAAGACGGCGAATAATTGACATTCCGTTTCCCGAGGGAAACAATTCAGGCAAACTAGAGCGAATGCGAGCGCCTCCTCGTCCGCTCTGATGGAGGCTCGGATGCATGACCTGAACGATATCGCCCTCTTTGCCGCCGTCGTGAAGAACAACGGCTTCAGCGCCGCCGCGCGCGACCTGAACATTCCAAAGTCCAAGCTCAGCAAGCATGTGGCGCGGCTGGAGGATCAGCTGGGCGTTCGCCTTCTCGAACGCTCGACGCGCAAACTGCGCGTGACCGAAATCGGTCGCGTTTTCTACGAACATGCCCAGGGATTGCTGGACGGCGTGGCGGCCGTGGAAGCGGAGATCGCCGCAGTGCGCGGCGAGCCGACCGGCGTCGTGCGGCTCGGCTGCCCGCTCGGCTTCACACCGATGCTCGCAGACATCCTTCCCGGTTTTCATCGCCGGTACCCGGGAGTCCGGCTACTGATCACAGCGACGAACCGGCGCCTCGACATGATCGAAGAGCGATTCGACGTGGCACTGCGGGCGCGCGACCAGCTCGACACCGACAGCCAACTGATCGTACGCAAGTTCGGCGAGGTGCGGCAACGGCTCGCCGCGAGCCCGACGCTTCTTGCCCGTCTCGGAGAGGTCACAACCTCCAACCTCTCCGAAATGCCGACGCTGTCGATGAACGAGCAACACGCGAATGACATTTGGCGCCTCTTTCACGCCGATGGAGGGTCGATGGAGATCGCACACCGGCCGGTGATCGGCTGCAGCGACTTTGTCATCCTCGAACGCGCCGCGATCGAAGGCATGGGGATCGCGATGCTACCGGACCACATCTGCGAGCGTGCCTTTCGCACCGGCGTGCTCGTCCCGGTGCTTCCCGAATGGACGTCCGGCAACGTCATGGTCCACCTCGTCTTCCCCTCACGCCAGGGCATGCTGCCGGCGACCCGCGCCTTGATCGACTACCTCGCCGAAAACCTGATCAAGGCCATGGAACGCTGCCGCGAGGTGGATCCGAGGCCGGCGCAGTCATTCGATATTTGAGGGAATCGCAAATCATCGATCGGCCGAGGCGGCATCGCGGCAGATTTACCGAAAAGCTTTGAGAGAAATGGTGCCCCCAGAGAGACTCGAACTCCCGACCTACTGATTACAAATCAGCCGCTCTACCAACTGAGCTATAAGGGCACGCTTCGACCACGGGAGTTAGCATATTCCTTCCCGGTGTAAAGCAAAAATGCGGCCCCCCTGAAAATTTCGGGTGCACTTGCCGCAGGGGCATGACAGAAAAATAGGCATGGTGCCGATCGCCGCGCCGCACGCAACAACAACGGACTGAATGCATGACCCAGTTCAGCACACTTGCCTTCATCGCCTCGACGGCCGACGAGGCGCAGAAGGCGGCGAAAGAGCTCAAGGCGATATACGGAGACCACGATCCGGAGCAGGCGGACGTGATCGTCGCGCTCGGCGGCGACGGTTTCATGCTGCACACGCTGCACAAGACGATGAACAGCGGCAAGCGCGTCTACGGCATGAATCGCGGCTCGGTCGGCTTCCTGATGAACCGCTACAGCACCGAGGACCTGCGCGAGCGCATCGCCAGTGCAGTCGACAACGCATTTCACCCCCTGGAAA
This sequence comes from Sinorhizobium fredii USDA 205, assembly GCF_001461695.1. Classification (GTDB taxonomy): domain Bacteria; phylum Pseudomonadota; class Alphaproteobacteria; order Rhizobiales; family Rhizobiaceae; genus Sinorhizobium; species Sinorhizobium fredii. Next base: position 19,448 of record NZ_AUTC01000163.1, read on the forward strand.
TGCGCACGGTCGACGTCAACGGCAATGCATTCACCGCGCTCGCGATCAACGAGGTCTATCTTTTCCGGCAGTCCTACCAAGCCGCCAAGCTCAAGGTCATCGTCGACGGCAAGGTGCGGCTCGATGAACTGACCTGCGACGGGCTGCTGCTCGCGACGCCGGCGGGCTCGACCGCATACAACCTCTCCGCGCATGGCCCGATCCTGCCGCTTGAGGCCCCTCTTCTCGCGCTGACCCCGGTCAGCCCTTTCCGGCCGCGGCGCTGGCGCGGCGCGCTGCTTCCCAATCGCGTCACCGTCGAGATCGAGATCCTCGAGGCCGAAAAGCGGCCGGTCAACGCTGTCGCGGATCACCAGGAGGTCAAGTCGGTCGGCCGGGTGCAGATCGCCGAGTCGGAAAAGCTGACGGCCCGCATCCTGTCCGATCCGGACCACTCCTGGTCCGACCGGATTCTCGCCGAACAGTTCTCCAACTGAAATCACCCGATATGGTAGTCTGCAGAAGCGGTTGTCATCCAAAGCCGCCTGCGAGGGATTGTTGACGATGCACAAGCCCCTGTTGATCGCGCTTTGCCTGGTTCTGGCCGCCGCCGCTGCACGGGCGCAGGAAAGCGAAATCGTCCCCTCGAACGTCACCTTCGTGACGAGTACGGGCTATTGGGAGAACGGCTCGGTTGCGGCACCGTCGGACGATCCGACCGGCAGCGCGCAAGAATCCAAAGCCGCACAGCGCGGCTATTACAAGCTGATTGCCGTACGGCAGGCGGACGGAACCGCAAGCATCCATCTCCAGCAAATCGCCGTGACGTCAGCCGGCCCCGAGGTGGTCTCCTCCGCCGAACTCGAGGAATTCGCGGCGATGAAGCCGTTCGTCACCGACATTCGTCCCGAAAGCTCGACGGGCATCACCCGGCAGCCGGGAATGCACGCGACGGTCTATCTGAAGACGGACCCGTCCGCCACCGAACCGGAATCCTGGACGGTGCTGATCGACGAAGTCGGCGATATCAAGATCGAGCGCGCCACCAACTGAACCTCAAAAGAAAACGGCCGGGGAGCCCGGCCGTGATCCCTATTTTTCGGGGAGAATCAGTTTAGGTCGTCAACGACTGCGTCCGCTCCGCCGCTGACGCGGTGGGCAAGCGCCGCCTCCATGAACTCGTTGAGCTCGCCGTCGAGCACATCGCCCGGGCTCGTGCTTTCGACGCCTGTCCTCAGGTCCTTCACCAGCTGGTAGGGCTGTAGGACATAGGAGCGGATCTGGTGCCCCCAGCCGATGTCGGTCTTCGACGCCGCTTCGGCATTGGCCGCGTCCTCGCGCTTCTTGAGCTCGGCTTCATAGAGCCGGGCGCGCAGCATGTCCCAAGCCTTGGCGCGGTTCTTGTGCTGCGAACGCTCCTGCTGGCACTGCACGACGATGCCGCTCGGCATGTGCGTGATGCGCACCGCTGAATCGGTCGTGTTGACGTGCTGACCGCCGGCGCCCGACGACCGGTAGGTATCGATGCGGCAATCGCCTTCGTTGATGTCGATCTGGATCGAATCGTCGACGACCGGATAGACCCAGATGGACGAGAACGAGGTGTGACGGCGGGCGTTGCTGTCATAGGGCGAGATGCGGACGAGTCGATGGACGCCCGATTCCGTCTTCAGCCAGCCATAGGCGTTGTGGCCCTTGACGAGCAGCGTCGCCGACTTGATGCCGGCCTCTTCCCCATCCTGGATTTCCATGAGCTCCACCTTGTAGCCCTGGCGCTCCGCCCAGCGGGAATACATGCGAAGCAGCATGTTCGCCCAGTCCTGGCTTTCGGTGCCGCCGGCGCCGGAGTGGACTTCGAGATAGGTGTCGTTCTGGTCCGCCTCGCCCGAAAGCATGGCCTCGACCTGCTTCTTCGCAGCCTCGTTGTGCAGCTGCCGGAGCGCTTCCTCGGCCTCGGTGACGATGGCCGAATCGCCTTCCTCTTCGCCGAGTTCGATGAGCTCGATGTTGTCGCTGAGCTGCTGCTCGAAACGGCGCAGCCCGGTGATGCTGTCGTCGAGCTGCTGGCGCTCGCGCATCAGTTTCTGCGCCTCGCCGGCATCGTTCCAGAGCGCTGGATCTTCCGCCCTGTTGTTCAACCAGTCCAGTCGTCTTACCGCCTGGTCCCAGTCAAAGATGCCTCCTCAGCAGGCTTATGGCCTGCTTGATTTCGTCAACAATGTTCTCGATTTCGCTGCGCATGGTCCTGCTTCTTGATGTGGCTTTTCAGAATGTGAGGGTCAAATAGCGATGCCCGCCGCCGATGTAAAGGCGACGGGCATCGTCCTGAAGATAAGGCTCAGAAGAGGCCGTTCGAGCCGGAGGTCACGGCCTGGTTGGCCTGCGGGGAGTTCCTCAGAATCTCCTCCGGCGGCGCGTATTCGTCGAGGTCGCCGATGACCGAGAAGGTTTCGGCCGGACCGGTCCCCGGCTTGAAGGCTTCGATGATCGTGTCCGGTTCGCCTTCTACCGCTGCCATGCCGGTCTTCCGGTTGACCGGGATGAGGCTCATGCCTTCCGGAACCACGAATTTGCCGGGCTGCGTGCCCTTGACGGCTTCCTGCATGAAGGCATTGAAGATCGGTGCCGAGAGGCTGCCGCCCGTCGCACCGCGGCCGAGCGGCGCCGGATCGTCGAAGCCTAGATAGAGACCGGCGACGAGATCTGGCGTATAGCCGACGAACCAGGCGTCCTTCTCGTCGTTGGTCGTGCCGGTCTTGCCGGCGACGGGGCGATCCAGCTGAATCTTGCCGGCGGCCGTACCCCGCGCGATCACGCCTTCCATCATCGAGGTGATCTGGAAGGAGGTCATCGGATCGAGGACCTGCTGACGGTTGTCGGTCAGGACCGGCTCTTCCTGCTCGGCCCAATCGTCGGCGTTGCAGTTGTCGCAGGTGCGGTCCTCGTGGCGGAAAATCGTCTTGCCGTAGCGGTCCTGGATGCGGTCGATCAGCGACGGTTTGATCTGCTTGCCGCCATTGGCAATAACCGCATAGGCCGACACCATGCGCAGCACGGTGGTCTCGCCGGAGCCGAGCGACATGGAAAGAAGCGGCGGCATCTTGTCGTAGATGCCGAAGCGCTCGGCATATTCGGCGACGAGGTTCATGCCCATGTCGTTGGCGAGCCGCACGGTCATCAGGTTACGGGACTTTTCAATGCCGAGGCGCAGCGTCGAAGGTCCGGCGGAGCCGCCGCCATAGTTTTCCGGGCGCCACACCTGACCGCCGGCAACAATCTCGATCGGCGCATCGAGAATGACCGAGGCGGGGGTATAGCCGTTGTCGAGGGCAGCCGCATAGACGAAGGGTTTGAAGGAGGAGCCGGGCTGGCGCATCGCCTGCGTGGCGCGGTTGAACTCCGACTGGCCATAGGAGAAGCCGCCGACCATCGCCAGCACACGGCCCGTATGCGGATCCATCGCCACCAGGCCGCCCTGAACCTTCGGCGGCTGGCGAAGCCGATACTGCCCCTGTGTCTTGAGCGGCTCGACATAGACGACATCGCCGGGGCCGACCGCCCCCTCGGGGGACTTCGCCGTCTTGCGCTGGCCGCCGGCGGAGCGATAGGCCCATTTCATGTTCTCTGCGGAAATGTATCCGGTGACGCGTTCCGCAACGATCTTGCCGGATGCTTCCTTCGCCGGCTGGATGCCGATTTCGGCGCCTTCGCCGTCGACCGCAAGTACGACTGCAAGTTTCCACTCCGGTACGTCGTTCAGGGCCGGGACCTTGCTCAAAGGCTCGCCCCAATCGCCGCCGATCTCAATCGTCTTGACCGGTCCGTGAAAACCGCGGCGCTCGTCATAGGTCAACAGCCCATCCTGCAGCGCCTTGCGGGCGATGATCTGCAGGTGCGGATCGAGCGACGTGCGCACCGAAAGACCGCCTTCATAAAGGGCATTGTCGCCATATTTCTGGATGATCTGCCGACGGACTTCTTCGGCGAAGTAGTCCGAGGCGAAAAGATGGGCACCGCCGCGCCGCGGCGTGACGCCGAGAGGCTGTTTCTTCGCCTCCTCGCCATCCGGCTTGGTGACGTAGCCGTTTTCGACCATGCGATCGATCACCCAGTTGCGGCGCTCGATCGCCGCTTCGGTCTTGCGGAACGGGTGATAGTTGGCCGGTCCTTTCGGCAGGGCAGCGAGATAGGCGGCCTCGGCAACCGTCAGTTCCGTGACGGACTTGTCGAAATAGGTGAGCGACGCACCGGCAACGCCATAGGAATTCAGCCCGAAGAAGATCTCGTTCAGATAGAGTTCGAGAATGCGATCCTTGGTGTAGGCCTGCTCGATGCGGAAGGAGAGGATCGCCTCCTTGATCTTGCGGTCGATCGTCTGATCGGCGGTCAGCAGGAAGTTCTTCGCCACCTGCTGGGTGATCGTCGAGGCACCGACCGGGCGCCGGCCCGAGCCAAAATTCTGGACGTTGACGGCGATGGCGCGGGCGAGGCCGGTGACGTCGACGCCCGGATGCTTGTAGAAATTCTTGTCCTCGGCGGAGATGAAGGCCGCCTTGACGCGATCCGGTATGGCCTGGATCGGCAGATAGAGGCGGCGCTCGCGCGCATATTCGGCAATCAGCGCCCCGTTTCCGGCATGAAAGCGCGTCGTGACCGGCGGCGCATATTTGGCCAGCACCTCATAGTCGGGCAGATCCTTGGTGATCGCGCCCAAATAGATCGCGATAACCGCAGCGGCACCGAGCAGCAGAAACGCACCAATGCCGAAAAAATATCCTATCAGTCTGATCATCAGCCAGATACCGGTACCTTATTGTCCCATTGCCGGGTCGCCATTCGCAGGACCCCACTGTCGCAAGCCAAGAGCCCGCGCCAAACGCTTTCGTCGGAAATCGCCTGGCACGACGCTACACGCTTCGCGGGTTCCCTCATATGGCGAGGAAACTCAAGCTTCAACATCGTTTCCCAACAAATTCGGGACGCCCTTTCCCCAAAGGCCCGGATTGTGAGTAAAATAGGGCTGGCTTTCGGTTATACTGTGCGCATCTCGCTGAAAAGCATATCGCTGTTACGCCGGCGACACAAATCACTTCCCGCTCCCGCTGGGGAGGCCGCCGCTCATCCGCCGTTCGCCACCGCCGTCTGGCGATAACGTCGAACGGCAACGGCCAGCAGTTCCGAAACCTTCTTGCGCCACGCCGGATCGAGCAATTGCTTCTCGTCGTCCTTGTTCGACATGAAGCCGAGTTCGAGCAAGACCGAAGGAATATCCGGCGCCTGCAGGACGCGGAAGCCGGCATGGCGATGGGGATTGTTGATCAGCCCGATCTGTCCTTCGAAGGAGGAGATGACGCTGCGCGCCAGATTGACCGAAAAGGCCTGGGTTTCGCGGCGGGTGAGATCGATGAGGATGTCGGCTACCTCCGCCGGTTCGCTTTCCAGCGGTATGCCGGCGATCTCATCGGAAAGGTTTTCACGCGCCGCCAGATCGGCCGCGAGGTGGTCGGACGCCTTGTCGGAGATCGTGTAGACCGTGGCGCCGCGGATGTCCTTCTGCTTCAGCGTATCGGCATGGACCGAAATGAATAGGTTGGCGCCTTTCTGCCGGGCGATCTGGACACGTTGCGGCAAGGACAAGAACTCGTCGCCGTCCCGTGTCAGAAAGGCTTCGATGCCGGCCTCACGGTTGAGCGTCGCCACGAGATCGCGCGCAAAGGCGAGCGTGACGTGCTTCTCCTGCGTCTTGGTGACGATGCCGATCGCGCCGGTGTCAATGCCGCCGTGGCCGGCATCAATGGCAACGACGAATGCGCCCGGAGCCCTTGCCGGCGCAAGGGCCGGACGGTCGGTCTTGGCGGCGCGCACCGTTCCCGTCCACTGCTGATCGCCGAGAAGCTTGTCGAAGCGGGCTCGGTCGATCTTCTCCGCATCGACAATGAGGCGGAAGCCCTTGCCGTCTTCCTCCGGCTTCACTTCCGCATGGGTCACTTCCGTCGGCCCCTTGGCGGACAGCACCAGCCGCGAGGCTCCCTCCCCCATCCCGCCATAGCGGATGGCGTCGAAGAGGCCTCGTGGCTCCAGGCTCTCAGGTTTCAGGCCAAAGGACGTCTCCGGCAGGTCGATGATGACGCGAACCGGATTTGCGACGTAGTGAATGGAGAATTCGGGGCTGCGGTCGAATTCGATCACGAGACGCGTGCGTGCATCGTCGCCGGCGACTCGTGCGCCATAAGCCAATAGCGGCGCGGCCCCGTCGGCTGCCCTCGCGGCGGGCAACGGGACAGCCATCGTCGCCACCAGCACGGCAATCACACACACGGCACGACGCGCCAGCCGCTTCGCCTGCGGCCAATGCAGCTCTGTTGCGCAAGGCTTCACCCGGGCTCCCCCATCGTCATTCGAGTTCCGGCGCAAGGCCCCAGGGAGCCGCGACCATCGCTACCCACCAATGAACCTTCATGGTTAACCGAACCTTGACGCAGCGCCGCCAAAAGCGACGAATGCGGCATGGTTCGGAACCGATGCAATGCTCACCGAACACCGGATTTCACCCGGGCAAGCGAATCGATCAATATTGTGGCGGCAAAGGCTTTTCCCTTGCCAATGTGACATAGAAAACATAAAAGCGTCACAAGGAGAAAGTGTTGACGGGATAGAATCGTCGGCCGGGCAGCCGGAGCTTTGAGAGGCTTGGCGCCAGCGAAGTGATCGAGCCGGAACAGCCGGTTGCAACCGTATCATGCTTCCGCGGCCGCAGGTGTTCATCCGCCGTCGCTGCATTTCCTCCCGTACACTGGATCGCAATTTCCGGCGGTGGCCGGAGTTCTTGATGGTGATTTTCACCGAATGCCCGCAAGCGGGCGTATTCATCGGGCCTCCCCTTGAGGCCCAGGACATTGGCATTCTTGTTTGGTCTTTGATGTGACTCAGCAGTATCGGTCAGGAGTAAAGAGGCCCCGGGACGAAATCGTTCCGGCTGCCGTCTGGCTGCTGCACCCTCACCTGCACCAAACAGGACCTTTCACATCCGGCGCAGTTTCCGACGTGTTCGACAGCCTTCCAAGCGAAGTGCCTCTGTCTGCCGTTGCTCTGCGCCGAGGAGCAGAGCTTAGATGGCAGAGAAAATGCTTATCGATGCGTCCCACTCAGAGGAGACGCGCGTCGTTGTCGTTCGCGGGAACCGCATAGAAGAATTCGATTTCGAATCGGAACATAAGAAGCAAATCCGCGGCAATATCTATCTGGCGAAGGTGACCAGAGTGGAGCCGTCGCTCCAGGCGGCCTTCGTGGACTATGGCGGCAATCGCCACGGCTTTCTGGCCTTTGCCGAAATTCACCCCGACTACTACCAGATCCCCCTCGCCGATCGTCAGGCGCTCTTGAAGGCCGAAGCCGAGGAGGCTCGCCGCGAGGACGACATCGAGCCGGTCGAAACCGCAAGCGACCAGGCCGCGGCGCCAACGAGAGACGAAGCGCCGGCAGAAGCCCAACCCGCGGAGACGACCGAGACGCCCGAACCGGCAATGGAAGCCAAGGCAGAGGAAGCCAAGGCCGAGAAGCCCAAGGCCAAGCCGAAGCGCACGCGTCGGGCGAAAGCCAAGACCAGCGAACAAAAAGAAGAAGCGCCGGCCGACGCCGAGGCCAGCGAAGATGGCAGCAGCGGCGAAATGGCCGCAATGGTCGATGTCGACTCGATTTCCGAGGACGTCGACGCACGCCGCCGCCGCGACGACGATGATGACGACGATGACGACGGTCATGACGGCGAGAAGGAAGTCATCGAGTCCGTCGGCGCCGAAGACGCGATGGAAGAAGTTCCGGACCGCCAGATCCGCAAGCCTCGCAAACAGTATCGCATCCAGGAAGTGATCAAGCGCCGGCAGATCATTCTTGTTCAGGTCGCCAAGGAAGAACGCGGCAACAAGGGCGCCGCGCTCACCACCTATCTTTCGCTGGCCGGCCGCTATTCGGTGCTGATGCCGAACACGGCGCGCGGCGGCGGCATCTCCCGCAAGATCACCAACCTGCAGGACCGCAAGCGCCTCAAGGAGATCGCCCGCGGCCTCGACGTGCCGCAGGGCATGGGCGTGATCCTGCGCACGGCCGGTGCGAACCGCACCAAGGTCGAGGTCAAACGCGACTTCGAATATCTCATGCGCCTGTGGGAGAACGTCCGCACGCTCACATTGAACTCGACCGCCCCCTGCCTCGTCTATGAGGAAGGCAGCCTGATCAAGCGCTCGATCCGCGATCTCTACAACAAGGATATCAGCGAGATCATCGTTTCCGGCGAAGAGGGATACAAGGAAGCCAAGGGCTTCATGAAGATGCTGATGCCGAGCCACGCGAAGGTCGTGCAGCCCTATCGCGACGTGCATCCGATCTTCTCGCGTTCGGGTATCGAAGCCCAGCTCGATCGCATGCTGCAGCCGCAAGTGACGCTGAAATCGGGCGGCTACATCATCATCAACCAGACCGAAGCGCTTGTTTCGATCGACGTGAACTCCGGACGCTCCACCCGCGAGCATTCGATCGAGGACACCGCTCTCCAGACCAACCTGGAGGCGGCCGAGGAAGTCGCGCGGCAGCTGCGTCTTCGCGACCTCGCCGGCCTTGTGGTCATCGACTTCATCGACATGGAAGAAAAGCGCAACAACCGCGCCGTCGAAAAGAAGCTCAAGGACTGCCTGAAGAACGACCGGGCGCGCATCCAGGTCGGCCGCATCTCGCATTTCGGCCTGCTTGAAATGTCGCGCCAGCGCATCCGCGCCTCGGTGCTCGAAAGCACGATGCAGTCCTGCCCGCATTGCAACGGCACCGGTCATGTCCGCTCGCAGTCTTCCGTCGCATTGCATGTCCTGCGCGGCATCGAGGAGCATCTTCTCAAGAACACCACGCACGACATCACGGTGCGCACGATCCCGGAGATCGCGCTTTACCTGCTCAATCAGAAGCGCGGTACGATCACCGACTATGAACGGCGCTTCGGCGTCTCCATCATTATCGAAGCCGATGCCCATGTGGGCGCGCAGCACTTCGCGATCGACCGGGGCGAACCGGTCGAGAATCCGGTGAAGATCGAACAGCTCCTGCATTTCGTGCCTGAACCCGAGGATGACGAAGAAGACGTCGTCGTCGAGGAAGATCTGGACGAGGAAGAAGCGGAAGAAATCACCGCCGAACGCCGGGAACAGCCTAAGGCACAGCCGTCCGACGATCAGGGCGGGCGCAAGCGCAAGCGTCGTCGCCGCCGCCGCGGCAAGGGCGCAGGCCAGACGCCGGACTCGGTCGGGGCCGAGGCCGGAGACACGGCCGATGGTGCGGATGACGAAGCCGATGAGTCCGAGGACGAAGGCGAGGCCCAGGACGGCGTAACGGCAGACGGCGACCAGAAGCGCAAGCGTCGCCGTCGCGGCAAGCGGGGCGGCCGCCGCAACCGCGAAGCCGAAGGCGATGCCGGTCTCGCGACGGACGCCGGTGGAGAGTCGGCTGATGCCGAGGAAGTGGCGGAAACTGAAGAGCCGGATTTTGCCGCAGCCGCGGCCGTCGAGCACGCCGTGGATGCCGCTTCGGCGGAAGCCGAAGTCCCGGCCGTGGAAGCAGCAAAGCCGGCAAAGCCGAAGCGCAGCCGAAAGAAGGCCGTCGCGGTCGAGGCACCCGCGGAAAGTGCCGACACGGCCGCCGTACAGGCCATCGAAGCACAGCCGGACGAAACCATTCCTGCTGCGGTGGAGGAAGCGGTCGCGGACCTGGAGGCTGCCAAGCCGGCGCGCTCGAACCGCGATCTGACGACGATTGCCTCCGAGCCCGTCGTGACCTCGAATGTCGCCAAGGGCGAGAGCAACGAAGAAGAGCAGGCCAAGCCGAAAAAAGGCGGCTGGTGGCAGCGTCGCGGCTTTTTCTAAGAAAGCACTGACTTACCAAACGAAAGGCCCGGAGGTATCCGGGCCTTTTTTGTTTGTGATCGCCTATTGGCCGGCGCAGTCTGGAAGGCCCGCTATTTCAACCAGTGCGCAATGCGATCCATCGCTTCAGCCATCTCGGCGCCCGAACCCGCATAGGAAAAACGGATGGTGCGGTGTCCCTCGAGCGGATCAAAGTCGAAGCCGGGTGTTGCGGCGACGTTGATCTCCGCGAGCATGCGGCGGGCGAAGGCTATGCTGTCGTTGGTGAAGCGGCTGGCGTCCACATAGGCATAGAAGGCGCCGTCCATCGGCGAGGCGATCGAAAAGCCGATCTCGGGCAGGCGCTTCAGCAGAAGATCACGGTTGGCGGCATAGGCTCGCTTGTAACCGTCCAGTTCCTGATGCGCGCCGAGAGCCGCCTCCGCGGCAATCTGCGAAAGCTCCGGCGGCGAGATGTAGAGGCTCTGGGCGATGCGCTCGAAGACACGGATCTGATCTTCCGGCAGCACCATCCAGCCGATGCGCCAGCCGGTCATGCAATAATATTTCGAGAACGAGTTGATGACGATGGCGTCGTCGGCGATCTCCAGCGCCGAGGTCTCTTCGCCCGCGAAGGTTAGCCCGTGATAGATCTCATCGGAGATGAAGGCGATCGATTGGGCACGGCAATAGTCGGCAAGCGCCTTCAGACGCGCCTTATCCGTGACGGTGCCGGTCGGGTTTGCCGGACTGGCGAGAAGCACGCCCTTCAACGGTTTGCCGGCTTGCGCCGCCGCCCGCTCCAGGCTTTCGGGCGTGAGCGTGAAGCCGGTTTCCGCATTTGCTTCGATCTCGACCACGCTCAAGCCGAGTGCGGCCATGATGTTGCGATAGGCGGGATAGCCGGGTCGGGCGATGGCAACGCAGTCGCCCGGATCGAAGAGAGCCAGGAAGGCCAGATTGAAGCCCGCCGACGAACCGGTGGTGACGGCGATCCGCTGCGGATCAAGCGTGATCCCGTGGCGGCTCTGATAGTGGGCGGCGATCGCCCGCTTCAGGGAGAGGGTGCCGAGGGCGTCGGTATAGCCAAGGCGGCCATGCTCCAGCGCCCGCCGCGCCGCCTCGCGTGCGGCCTTCGGGGCGGGATGGGCCGGCTGGCCGACCGCCATCGAGATGACCGGATGGCCGGCATCGCGACGCCGCGTCGCCTCCGCCAGGACGTCCATGGCATGGAACGGTTCGACGGCGCTGCGTTTCGACATCTGTGCCAATGGCTGATCCTCACAAGTTGGCTGGCGTCCCGCCCCTTTGCCCGATCGCTTTATCCTTCACAAGTATGGGAGCGCCGCAATTCGGCCGATTTTGCCGTTTCGTTTCGCGCCCGCGCACCCTATGCTCGCACCGATGGCAGGCTCGCTCCTGCATGTCTCCTTAAATCGACCCCGATTTGAGGACAAAGACATGCAGCAATTCAAAGTGCTACAGCGACCTTTGCGCGTCTGATAAGACGTGCGGCGCTGTAGCGCCGTTGCCTTCGAAGATGCGTTGACGCGGCAGTGCGAAATGGGCGACAGACAGGTACGAGAAGACAACGAGGGAATGATGACGCTCAAGAAGAAGATGATTGCCGCCGGAACGCTGATTGCGCTTTCAGCCGGCATCGCCCTACCCGAGCCGGCGGCGGCGCTCGACCCGAAACAGAAGGAAGAGATCGGCGCCTTCATCAAGGAATATCTCCTCGCCAATCCGGAGATCATGCTGGAAGTGCAGGAAGCGCTGTCCGCCAAGCAGCGCGCCAAGCAGCAGGAAGCCTCGCAGGCCGCGATCGCAAAAAACGAGAAGGCGATCTTCAATTCCGCCTACGACGTGACCCTCGGCAATCCCAAGGGCGACGTCACGATCGTCGAGTTCTTCGACTACAATTGCGGCTACTGCAAGCGGGCGCTCTCGGACATGGATGAGATCATAGCCCAGGACAAGAACGTGCGCTTCGTTCTGAAGGAGCTCCCCATCCTCGGCCCCGATTCGCTCGCCGCTCACAAGGTCAGCGCCGCGTTCCGCTCGGTCGCACCGGAAAAGTACGGTGATTTCCACCGCGCGCTGCTCGGCGCCGAAGATCGAGCAACGGAGGAAACGGCGATCGCCGTTGCCGCCAAGCTCGGGGTGACCGAAGAGCAATTGCGCGAGAAAATGGAGGACGACCCGAACGACGCCTCGGTGCGCGAAGCCTACATGCTCGCCAACGATCTCGGCATCACCGGTACGCCTTCCTATGTGATCGGCAACGAGGCGGTCTACGGCGCCGTCGGCGCCGCCGAGATCACCGGGAAGGTCGCCAATCTGCGTGAATGCGGCAAGACGGCCTGCTGACGCGTCAACACCGTTCTCGCCTTCAATGAGCCATGACTTGTGGACAAATCCCCCGCACAGCCGGGGGGCTTTCCCTCGCGGAACCATCGGTCTATAGGTAACCCTCCCTTCATCGGACCGGAACCCCTTATGTCCTCGACGATTTTTGTGCTGAATGGCCCGAACCTGAATGCCCTCGGCAAGCGCGAACCAGGCATTTACGGCGGCCAGACCTTGGCCGACATCGAGGCGATGTGCAAAGCGGAGGGGAAGCTCCTGGGCTTCGACGTCGATTTTCGCCAATCGAATGTGGAAGGCGTGCTGGTCGACTGGCTGCACGAGGCGGGTGAAAAGGCCGCCGGCGTCGCCATCAATCCGGCCGCCTATGGCCACACGTCGATTGCCATGCATGATGCCATTCGCGCGATCGCCGTCCCCGTCGTCGAACTGCATCTTTCCAACATTCACGCGCGAGAGGAATTCCGCCACAAGTCGATGATCGCGCCGGCCGTCAAGGGCGTGATCTGCGGCTTCGGCGCGCAGAGTTACATTCTGGCGCTGCATGCGCTAAAGAACCTGACAAACACGTCGAAATAAGAAGTACACGAGGCTCATATCCCATGGCTGACAAGAAACCGGGTATCGATCAGGCGCTGATCCGCGATCTCGCCAATATCCTCAAGGATACCGACCTGACCGAGATCGAAGTGGAACAGGACGATCTGCGCATCCGCGTCTCGCGCAACGGCACGCCTGTCGCGATGCCGATGCAGGCGATGCCCGCCTACCAAATGCATCCGGCAATGTCGGCGGCACCTGCCCCGGTCGCCGCTCCCGCGGCCGAAGGCGGCCATAACGCAAAGAACGCGGTAACGGCGCCGATGGTCGGCACCTGCTATCTCTCCCCGGCCCCGGGCGCCCGCCCGTTTATCGAGGTCGGTGCGACAGTCAAGGAAGGCCAGACGATCCTGATCATCGAGGCCATGAAGACGATGAACCAGATTCCGGCCCCGCGCTCAGGCAAGGTGACGGAAATTCTCGTGCAGGACGCCGCCCCGGTCGAATATGGCGAACCTCTGATCGTGATCGAATAAGGCGCGTGGCGATGATCTCGAAAATCCTCATTGCCAATCGCGGCGAAATCGCCCTGCGCGTGCTGCGCGCCTGCAAGGAACTCGGCATCGCGACCGTTGCCGTGCACTCGACGGCAGACAGCGACGCCATGCATGTGCGGCTCGCGGACGAGAGCGTCTGCATCGGTCCGCCGCCGTCGCGCGATAGCTACCTGAACATCCATCAGATCGTCGCCGCCTGTGAGATCACCGGCGCTGATGCGGTACATCCGGGTTACGGCTTTCTTTCGGAAAACGCCAAGTTCGCCGATATCCTCGAGGCGCACGGCATCACCTTCATCGGCCCGACGGCCGAGCACATCCGCCTGATGGGCGACAAGATCACCGCCAAGAAGACCGCGGAAGAGCTCGGCATCCCCGTTGTCCCCGGCTCCGACGGCGAAGTGAAGCCCGAGAACGCGCTGAAGGTCGCCCGCGAGATCGGCTTCCCGGTGCTGATCAAGGCAACGGCCGGCGGCGGCGGGCGCGGCATGAAGGTCGCCAGAACCGAAGAAGATCTCGAGAATGCCGTCGCAACGGCGCGCGCCGAGGCGGCCGCCGCCTTCGGCAACGACGCGGTCTACATGGAGAAATTCCTCGGAAAGCCGCGCCATATCGAAATCCAGATCGTCGGCGACGGTGAAGGCAATGCCATCCATCTCGGCGAACGCGACTGCTCGCTGCAGCGCCGCCACCAGAAGGTCTGGGAAGAAGCTAATTCCCCGGCGCTCAACGTCGAGCAGCGCATGAAGATCGGCCAGGTCTGCGCCGACGCGATGAAGAAGATGAAATATCGCGGCGCCGGCACGATCGAGTTCCTCTACGAGAACGGCGAGTTCTATTTCATCGAGATGAACACGCGCCTGCAGGTCGAGCATCCGATCACCGAAGCGATCACCGGCATCGACCTGGTGCACGAGCAGATCCGCGTGGCATCGGGCGCCGGCCTCTCGGTCAAGCAGGAAGACGTCGTCTTCTCCGGTCATGCCATCGAATGCCGCATCAATGCCGAGGATCCGCGCACCTTCGTCCCCTCCCCGGGCACGATTACGCATTTCCACGCGCCCGGCGGCCTCGGCGTGCGCGTCGATAGTGGCGCCTATCAGGGCTATCGCATTCCGCCCTATTATGACAGCCTGATCGGCAAGCTGATCGTCCATGGGCGGACGCGCGTCGAATGCATGATGCGACTGCGCCGCGTGCTCGACGAGTTTGTCATCGATGGCATCAAGACGACGTTGCCGCTTTTCCAGGAACTGATAAATAATCAGGATATCGCCAACGGTGATTACGATATCCACTGGCTGGAGCACCATCTGGCCGCAACGTCCGCATAGGGTAAGAGATTGAAAGGATCGCGCAGCAAACAACCGGAAATCACCCCGGACATGTTGTTGCGTGCCTATTCCATCGGCCTGTTTCCAATGGCTGATTCGGCCAACGATCCAGAGCTCTTCTGGGTCGAGCCGGAGATCCGCGGCGTCCTCCCGCTGGATCGATTTCACGTCTCCCACAGCCTGGCCAAGAGAATTCGCAGGCGCCCGTTCGAGATCCGCTTCGATACGGCCTTCGAGGCGGTCATCGAGGGGTGCGCGAAGCCCGCACCCGGTCGGCCGACCACCTGGATCAACGACAAGATCCGCTCTCTCTACGCGGCATTGCACCGCATGGGCTATGCCCACAGTGTCGAGGCCTGGGAGAACGACAGGCTCGTCGGTGGCCTCTATGGCGTCTCGCTGGGAGCGGCCTTCTTCGGCGAGAGCATGTTCTCGCTGCGGACCGATGCCTCGAAAATCTGTCTCGTCCATCTCGTCGAGCGGCTTCGCGCCCGGCACTTCCAGCTGCTCGACACGCAATTCACCACCGAGCACCTGAAATCCTTCGGCGCTGTCGACGTGCCGAAGGCCGAGTACGACCTGTTGCTTGCCAGGGCGATCGCCTCGCCGAATCTTGAATTCTAGTCTGGCAAGAAGATGGCGGCCTACTGCTTCGCGGCCGTATCCGGCGGGGGAACGTCGGAGGTCGGCTTGCAGGACTGCAGCCAGACGTCATAGACGGGATGCTCGACGGCGTTGAGGCCCGGGCTGTCGGCGAACATCCAGCCGGTGAAGATGCGTCGGATCTTGCGGTCGAGCGTGATCTCGTCGACATCCACGAAGGTGGTGGTCTTCGGCGCCTCTGTCTCGTCACGGCTGTAGCAGACGTGCGGGGTCACCTGCAGAGCGCCGAACTGCACTGTCTCGCCGATATAGACGTCGAAGGTGGTGATGCGGCCGGTGATCTTGTCGATACCGGAAAAAACGGCGACGGCGTTGGAGAGGCGCGTCGCGCGTGCCGGCTCGACGGCGGAGATCAATGGCAGGGCCAGAAGAAGCGCCAGACCGGTGTGCCGGGCCGTCCGGCCGATCAAATTCCGCAGACAGAAATCTGCCATTCCCGCCAATCCCCTGCGATGCTGTTTGTTCTGGATAGCCCCTCAGGCGCTAAACCCGAAATGTGGCTGCGCCGTGATCGATCCTCATAAGTTGAGGTGAGAAGAACGATCGGCCTGCCTGCGTTGCGATCAGGAGCGCGGCGTCCAGGCGTCGTAGTCGCCGGTCACGCGCGGGCGCCGGCCTGCATTGGCCAGCGAACCTTTCGGCCGGTAGGCGTTCGGCGTGCCGGTCGGGTTGGCCCGATGCGGCTGCTGCCATTCGCGTGCTTCATATTTTTCGTCAGCAGGAGACACGTCGGTGCGGTGATGCATCCACCCGTGCCAACCGGCCGGAATGGCAGACGCCTCGGCCGGGCCATTGTAGATCACCCAGCGGCGCGTCCGGCCCTCGGAATCCTTGCCGCCCTGATAGTAGACGTTGCCGAACTCGTCTTCACCGACGCGCTGGCCATTACGCCAGGTGTGAAAGCGCGTACCGATCGTCTGTCCGTTCCACCAGGTGAAAATCTGCAGCAGGAGCTTCATGGGTATCGTCCTTTACCGGCCGATGGGAGGCAGCCGGATAACAAAATCTCGCTCCCGCTTATGCCGCGCCACTTTTGCCTTGTCCAGTGTTTCCGCCTGAACACGCGGTCATTTCACCCGCATCTTGAAGCCGAAGTGGCTGCGCTCGAAACCGAGGCGTTCATAGAAACGATGCGCGTCGAAGCGCGCCGCATTGGAGGTGAGCCGCACTTTCGCCGCACCCTTTTCCTGCGCTTCGGCAATGGCGTGGTGGACCATGCGCTCGCCAATGCCGCGGCCACGCATGTCCTCGCGGGTCTGAACGGCTTCTATCACCAGGCTGGAACTGCCGCGCCCCGGCAGCGAAGTCGATATCGCCGTCTGGAATGTGCCCACAACCTCGCCACCGTGGCAGGCGACATAGAGCGTCTGGTGGACCGAGGCGCTAATCTTCTCGAAAGCCGCAAGATAGTCGCCGAATGCTTCCGGTCCAGTCGAATCGCCGTGCCCGCCGACTTCATCATTGGCAAAAAGGGCGATGATCGCAGGTAAATCGCGGCGCTCGGCTTGGCGGATTTCAAGATCGATCGTCATTGTCGTTTCCATGCCATTATCCGTCCTCACCCACATCAACGATAAGAGGCGACAGTATTGTGACAAAGGTCAGGTAAGATGCGTTCCCGCCGTTCGGGGCAGACCCGTGGTATTCTGTACCTTGTAGATAGAGTGAAGATGCCATTTCCGGTACAGTGCCGGGCCTTGGAGAACGTCGGTGAAGCATTCAAGAAATCCGCTGATCTCGTGAACAACCCTCAAAGGAATATGCCATGGGAGACCAAAGGCGTCCGCTGCAGCCAGGAGAGGCCGCGCCCTCCTTCGCGCTTCCCGCAGCCAACCGAGAAGGAATGGTCTCTCTCGCCAATTTGCATGGCCGCCCGTTCCTGATCGGCTTTTTTCGCGGGCTGCATTGCCCGTTCTGCCGGCGTCAGGTGGAACAGCTTGCCGGCGTGCAGACTGCCCTGCGCGCCGACGGAATAGAGACGCTTGCCGTGATCAACACGCCGTTGGAGCGCGCCCGCCTGTATTACCGCCACCGGCCGACGCCGGTCATGCTTCTGTGCGACCCGGATTGCAGCACACACCGAGCCTTCGGCGTACCATATGGCGAGTTCCTTCCCGAGGGCAGCAACGAGCAGCCCGAATGGCCCTATCGTTCAGCGATGGCGCAATTCGAGGCGGCTCGCATCAACCCTACCGGCGAGTTCCCGCAACCCTTGCAGCCTATGGAAGCCAACGTCGTACTCAACGCCAGGGACGGATTCGAGCTTGACGAAGCCGACAATGCGATCCTGGCAAACCACGCCACGCAGCTCGTCGGGCACTTCCTGGTCGATGCGGCCGGCGTGATCGGCTGGGCGCAAATCGAGGCGCGCGACAGTCCGGACAGCCTTTGCGTCTTCCCGACCGCGACAGAGATCCTCGCCGCCGCCGGCGGGCTTCGCCGGTGATCCACATCGGCCATTTTCCGAACCCGCCGCAAGAGCTCCTGAGCGGCAGCCTAGCGGATGAGGCGCTTTTCCAGGATGAGTGCCGGGATGCCCGATTGTTCGTCTCCGCAATTCGGCGTCGTTCCGACCTCTGAGAACCCGTGCGCCTGATAAAAGGCCAGCGCGTGAAGGTTCTGCGGCTCGACCTCGAGCCGCATGCGCTCCGCGTCCGGAAAGCAGGTTTCGAGTTCGGCGAACATGTCGCGGCCGATGCCCTGCCGCTGGAACTTGGGCAGGACGTAGAGCTGATGAAGGATGACGGTCTTAGGAAACGTGTCCGACATGGCCGCAAAGCCCATGCCGGCGATTTCCTTGCCGTTGTCCGCGACGACGAATTCCGCGTTCTTGCGTTGCAGCCGAGCCCTCAGGGCATCGAGCGAATGCCACTTAGCCGTCAGCTCGTCGACCTTGCCGATGCCGTGGTAGCTGTCGTAGGTCGCGTGCCAGGTCGCGACGAGCAGAGCGCGCACTTTTTCGAGGTCGCGCTCGCCTGCCGTGCGGACGAAGAACATCGTCACTCTTCGATGCCAAGCTTGGCCTTGACGAGAGCCTGCACCGCCTGCGGGTTCGCCTTGCCGCCGGTCGCCTTCATCACCTGGCCGACAAACCAGCCGGCAAGCGACGGCTTCGCCTTGGCCTTCTCCACCTGGTCCGGATTGGCGGCGATGATTTCATCGACGGCCTTCTCGATCGCGCCGGTGTCGGTGACCTGCTTCATACCGCGGCTCTCGACGATCTCGACCGGATCGCCCCCTTCGTTCCAGAGGATTTCGAAGAGATCCTTGGCGAGCTTGCCGGAGATCGTACCGGCCTTAATGAGATCGATGACGCCGCCGAGCTGGGCCGGCGAAACCGGAGTCTCTTCAATGGCTTTGCCGGCTTTGTTCAAGGCGCCCAGCAGGTCGTTGATCACCCAGTTCGCGGCAATCTTGCCGTCGCGTCCTTCGGCCACGGCTTCGAAATAGTCGGCGATCGCCTTTTCCGAAACGAGGACCGAAGCGTCATAGACCGAGAGCCCGAGGTCACGGACGAAGCGCTCCTTCTTGTCGTCCGGCAGTTCCGGAAGATCGGCCTTGAGCGCTTCGACGAAGGCGCCGTCGAACTCCAGCGGCAACAGGTCCGGATCGGGGAAATAGCGGTAGTCGTGCGCATCTTCCTTGGAGCGCATCGAGCGGGTTTCGCCCTTGTTCGGGTCGAAGAGCCGGGTTTCCTGATCGATCGTACCGCCATCCTCGAGGATGCCGATCTGGCGACGCGCCTCATATTCGACCGCCTGGCCGACGAAGCGGATCGAGTTGACGTTCTTGATTTCGCAGCGCGTCCCGAAAGCCGCACCCGGGCGGCGCACCGAGACGTTGACGTCGGCCCGCATAGACCCCTCGTCCATGTTGCCGTCGCAGGTGCCGAGATAGCGCAGGATGGAACGCAGCTTGGTGAGATAGGCCTTGGCCTCGTCCGACGAGCGCAGATCCGGCTTGGAGACAATCTCCATCAGCGCCACGCCCGAGCGGTTGAGGTCGACAAAGGACATGGAGGGATGCTGATCATGCATCGACTTGCCGGCATCCTGTTCCAGATGCAGGCGCTCGATGCCGATCTCGACATCCTCGAACTGTCCCTGGCGGTCGGGACCGATCGAAATGATGATCTTGCCCTCGCCGACGATCGGATCCTTGTACTGCGAGATCTGATAGCCCTGCGGCAGGTCCGGATAGAAATAGTTCTTGCGGTCGAAGATCGAGCGGTGGTTGATCTTGGCCTTGAGGCCGAGGCCGGTGCGCACGGCCTGCTTGACGCATTCCTTGTTGATGACCGGCAGCATGCCGGGCATGGCCGCGTCGACCAGCGAGACATTGGCATTCGGCGCGTTGCCGAACTCGGTCGACGCCCCGGAGAACAGCTTCGAATTGCTCAGCACCTGGGCATGGACTTCCATGCCGATGATGACCTCCCAGTCGCCGGTGGCGCCGGGAATGAAGCGTTTCGGATCGGGAGTGCGGACGTCGACGATGGTCATATCATGCTCTTCTTTGAAGCCTGAATTTTGAGGTTTCTCGGTAGAGCAATTGGTCGTGCGGTGCAAGGCTTGTGCGGCGCCGCGCAGCCGGCGCGCGCTCGTGCCGATATCAAGGCCGTCGGTGCGCAACCTTGACGTTCTGGCAGCGGTTGCCTAAGAATCCCGCTGTCCGAACGGAGTCTTTATGTTCCTTCAGTCTGAGTCCCGGTAAGGGCCCCTGCCCGCATTCACCAGAACTGCGCGCACGGGCCGGAAACGCGAACCCCGCTCATCTCACGATCGGCGGATCGTTTTCCTGCGTTCGGAAGAACGCCATTCCGGAACACTCAAAACATGGACATTTCGCGCGCCGAACAGCGCATTCTTCACCATTTGGCCCAGGGCGGCCGCATCGAAATTAAGCGGGAAGGCAAGACGATCGCCGAGATCCGCTGCTTCACACGCGACGGCTGGGTCTATCCCGGCGTCGATCTCGAGCTCTTCCGCAAGCTGAAACGCAAGCGGGCGATCAAGTCGTCGAGCGGAAGGCCCTATCGCATTACCGAACGCGGGCTCTATTTGGTCCGTTCCGAAGGCGACAACCGGTGACCCTCCGGCATGTAACCATCCGGTTACAAACCGGAGACGGAATCCATCTCCGGTTTGGCGCCTTCCTTCCGCCGCACGCTATCGGCTGTGCTCCGACATGGTTCGCCTATAACTGTTTGGAGAGGCCGATGAATTCCATGTCGCGGTCGAGCTTCTGTGAATAGGCGGTCGACAGCCACGTCACCCGGTAGCCGGCGCTTTGGAAGAAGGCGACCGCGGAGGCGTTCTGCGCATGCGTCTTTGCGTCTGCGGCATCGAAGCCCTCAGCCGCCATGCGTTGCTCCATGTCGGCCAGCAGCGCCCGGCCAAGACCCCTGCCCTGCGCTGCGGGATCGATCCAGAGATCGGAGATCGTTCCATCGAGGTCCTCGCGGGCGGCCCAGCCGCAGATCTGGTTTTCCTCCTCGATCAGCAGAACGGAAAGCCAGTGCTCCGTCAGGAAGTCGACAAATGCGTTCTCCGCCGCGTCTTGCATTCCCGCCACATCCGCGAGCCCTGCAATCGCCTTTGCCCAGGCCCTCAGCCCAATCGCCGCAAGAAGGCCGATCTCGTTCTGGCGAGCGTGGCGAATGACGATCATGAAGCGGAGCCCCTTTCCGCTTTCATTACATCACTATTGACGCCGCTTGACTATCGCCAAGGGCCACGCGGTGGCGGGTTACCACCACTTGGAAGGAGCGAAGCGGCCGGCGGCCTGTTCGATGACATGGGCCGTCTTGAACAGCGTCTCTTCGTCGAAAGGCTTGCCGATCAACTGCAGGCCGAGCGGCAGGCCCTTGTGATCGAGCCCGCCCGGTACGGCGATCCCCGGAAGCCCGGCCATGTTGACGGTCACGGTAAAGATGTCGTTCAGGTACATCTTGACCGGATCGGATGCGAGATCCTCGTCGGCAATGCCGAAGGCCGAGGACGGCGTGGCGGGGGTGAGGATCGCGTCGACGCCTGCCTGGAAGGCAAGCTCGAAGTCACGCTTGATCAGGGTCCGGACCTTCTGGGCGCGCAGGTAATAGGCGTCGTAATAGCCGGCCGAAAGCACATAGGTGCCGATCATGATGCGGCGCTTGACCTCGCGGCCGAAGCCGGCGGCGCGGGTCTTCTCATACATGTCGACGATGTCCTTGCCGTCGACACGCAGACCGTAGCGTACTCCGTCGTAGCGCGCCAGGTTGGACGAAGCTTCGGCCGGCGCGACGATGTAATAGGCGGGCAGCGCATATTTCGTGTGCGGCAGCGTGATGTCGACGATCTCGGCGCCGGCTTCCTTCAGCCAGGCGATGCCCTGCTGCCAGAGCGCCTCGATCTCCTCCGGCATGCCGTCGACGCGGTATTCCTTCGGAATGCCGATCTTCATCCCCTTGATCGACTGACCGAGCGACGCCTCGTAGTCGGGAACGGGAATGTCGACGGAGGTCGTGTCCTTCGGATCGACGCTTGCCATCGACGTCAGGAGGATCGCCGCATCGCGCACGTCACGGGCGATAGGACCGGCCTGGTCGAGCGAGGAGGCGAAGGCGACGACACCCCAGCGCGAGCAGCGGCCATAGGTCGGCTTGATGCCGACGGTACCGGTAAAGGCGGCCGGCTGGCGGATGGAGCCGCCGGTGTCGGTCGCCGTCGCGCCGGCGCAGAGATAGGCGGCGACGGCGGCAGCAGAGCCGCCGGAAGAGCCGCCGGGCACGAGATCCATGTTCGAGCCCTTGGCGCGCCACGGGTTCTTGACCGGGCCGTAATAGGAGGTCTCGTTGGACGAGCCCATGGCGAATTCGTCCATGTTGAGCTTGCCGAGCATGACGGCGCCGTCGTTCCAGAGGTTCTGGGTGACGGTCGATTCGTAGCGCGGCTTGAAGCCGTCGAGGATATGGCTGCAGGCCTGGGTGTGGACACCCTCCGTGCCGAAAAGGTCCTTGATGCCGAGCGGAATTCCTTCCAGCGCCCCGGCCTTGCCGGCGGCGATACGGGCGTCAGAGGCCTTGGCCATCTCCCGCGCCTTCTCCGGCGTCACCGTGACATAGGCATTAAGTGTGTCGTTGGCTGCCTCGATCGCTGCGATATAGGCATCGGTCAATTCGACCGCGGTGATTTCCTTGGCGGAAAGCTTGGCGCGGGCTTCGGCGATCGTGAGGCTGGTCAGGTCGGTCATGGTGCAATCGAACTTTCGAAATCTGGACGCGGGCGGCGGAAGCGGCTTACTCGACGACCTTGGGAACGAGGAAGAAATCACGATCCGAATTCGGCGCGTTGGCGACGATATCGGCGGCCTTGTCGCCATCCGCGACGATATCGTCCCGCTTCTTCATCTCCATCGGCGTCACCGAGGTCATCGGCTCGACGCCATCGACATTCACTTCGGATAGCTGCTCGACGAAGCCGAGGATGCCGTTGAGCTCGCCGGTCATCCGTTCGGCTTCCTCCTCGCTGACGGCGATGCGGGCAAGGCGCGCGACACGCTTCACGGTGGCTAGGTCTACGGACATGATCGTCTCCGGTCTCTCAGGATTTCCCCCGCTATAAAGACGAGTTGCACAACGTGCAACTCGCGAATAACGCCAACCCGCTTCTGTGTCAGGCAGTCGCTCGTCCTTAAGACGTGACGACGCCGCCGACCTCCGGTGTCGCGACCAGCGTCGAGGCGCCATCCATGCCGGCGACGAAGGTCTCCGGCGTCTGGTCGATGATGGGGAAGGAACCATAGTGGCACGGAATGGCCGTGTTGAACTTGAAATAACGCTGACAGGCGAGCGCCGCCACGGCTCCGCCCATCGTGAAGCGGTCGCCGATCGGCACGATGCCGATATCCGGCTCGTGCAACTCCTGGATCAGCGCCATGTCGGAGAAAATGTCGGTGTCGCCCATGTGGTAGAGCGTCGGCTCGTCGTCGAAATGAAGAACGAGGCCGTTGGCGTTGCCGAGGCAGTGCGAAACGCCGTCCTCGGTGATCTGCGCCGAGGAGTGCAGAGCATTGACGAAGGTGGCCGAGAAAGCGCCGAGCTTGATCGTGCCGCCGGTATTGCCAGGCTCCATCTTGGAGATGCCATGCCGTCCGAGCCACATGCACAGGTCGAAGTTGGCGACGACGGTGGCGCCGGTCTCCTTGGCGATCGCCACCGTGTCGCCGACGTGGTCGCCGTGGCCGTGGGTGAGAAGGATATGCGTCAGCCCGGCGGTGGCGGCCTGTCGCTCGCGGTCGTCGAAGGCTGGATTGCCGGTGAAGAACGGATCGATCAGGATCTTCGCCTTGGCGGTTTCGATGTGAAAGGCGGAATGGCCCAGCCATTTGATCTTCATGACGTTCTCCCTAAAACCACGGCGCCCGGCCCGAGCCGGACCAGAAAGGTGATCGATTTATCTGTCGGACAAGCATATGGATCAGACCAGCGCACTGGAAAGATCGAATCGGCTCATCCTATGGCAATTCTCACCATCGAAGAACTCGCCGCGCGGCTGCCGCCGCATCAGGCGATTGCGGGGCTGGACCTCGGCACCAAGACGATCGGCCTCTCGGTTTCCGATCTCGGACGGCGCTTCGCAACGCCGCGCGACGTCCTTCGCCGCGTCAAGTTCGGCATCGATGCGCAAGTGCTGCTCAATTTCGCCGCAAAGGAACGGATCGGAGCCTTCGTGATCGGCCTGCCCGTCAACATGGACGGGACGGAAGGGCCGCGCTGCCAGGCGACGCGGGCCTTCGTGCGCAGCATGGGCGAGAAGACGGAAATCCCCTTCGTGCTTTGGGACGAGCGGCTTTCAACGGTCGCGGCCGAGCGGGTGTTGATCGAAATGGACGTGTCGCGCAGGAAACGCGCCGAGCGCATCGACTCGGCCGCCGCCTCCTTCATTCTTCAGGGAGCGCTCGACAGATTGGCGTCGCTTGGCAGGGCCGATACCCCGGCCGGCTAGAGCCTTTCCTGGTTAAATTGAACCATTCTGTTGGCTCAAGCGG
>NZ_AUTC01000164.1 GCF_001461695.1 Sinorhizobium fredii USDA 205
CGGGCCGTGCCCATCTTGACGCCGGTCCAGCCGTTCTCGTTGTGCGAGGCGGTCACCATCGCCACTGACGGCACGTCGAGCGCGAACTGCGCGAAATAGGCCATCGGCGACAGCGCCAGGCCGATGTCCCGGACCCGCGCGCCCGCGGCCAACAGTCCACTGACCAAGGCGAGCTTGATGGCTAGCGAATAGGAACGGAAGTCATGTCCGGTGACAATCTCCGGACCGGCACCCGAGCGCCGCATGAAGGTGCCGAGACCCATGCCCAGAGCCTGCACCCCCATGAGG
Organism: Sinorhizobium fredii USDA 205; assembly: GCF_001461695.1. Taxonomy (GTDB): domain Bacteria; phylum Pseudomonadota; class Alphaproteobacteria; order Rhizobiales; family Rhizobiaceae; genus Sinorhizobium; species Sinorhizobium fredii. The sequence continues at coordinate 289 of NZ_AUTC01000164.1, forward strand.
TTCAGTTCCGGTGCCTTCCCACCATCCGGCCGGCCGAACCACCATCGCGCGTCATACTCCCGAAACCCTGTCGGCCTTATCAGCGCGGTCGTTTCAAGGGTAAACCGGTCGGGTCCGGATTCGTGGACCGGCTCATAGGCCGAGCCTGGCTTAAATCGAGCAAAATCCACCTGCACCATCTCGCGCACCGTCGGCTATTGAAACCATTAACAAGAGCGTCGCTGCGGCAGCCATGGCTAACCCAGTGCTCCGACCTCGGCTGGAAACATCCGGCTGGCTTTGTAAGCCACCTCAGTTCTGTTCGTGGCCCCCAGCTTTTTCATGATGTTCCGGACGTGCACCTTCACGGTGCTCTCATGCAGGTTGAGCTCATAGGCAATAATCTTGTTCGCCTTGCCGCGCCTGAGCGCCTGGATGACCTCTTCTTGCCGCTGTGTGAACATCCCCGCGGCTGGCCGTGCCGCTTCCTCGCGAGCGTCTGTCGCGGTGCGTCCGAGGACACTGCTCGCGGGAACGAATATACCCCCTGCCCGTGCCAGGTTGATGGCCTTCACGCAGACATCGAAGGCGGTCGCGGAGGGAATATAGCCCCTAGCTCCGCATTCCAGCGCCTTTAGGATTTGGGCCAGTTCATCTATATCGGACAGGAGGACGACCGGATTCGGGCTAAATTCCCCCACCAGGTGTGCTAAGTCGGCCGCAATGTTAGGATCAGTGACTTTTCGGCCGCCTATGTTCAAGAGGATTGCCGCCACGCGTGGATGCAGATCTTTGGCCTTCCGCCATTCATCCACTGATCCGAAGGCCAAGACATCCAGGCCCACCCCGTGCAGCACAAGGCATTGAGCCAGACATTCCCTATCGAGCGCGCGACTGTCGAGAACGAGCAGGGCCGAGTCCGTCTCCAATTTATCACGCGTTCCTCCAATTTCCTCAGGGACGGAACCGTGCAGGGAGTCAAAGTCGAGCGCGGTATTTGCGTCGGGTCGAGCCACGGAAGGCATAGTACAAAATCCCCGCAAATTTGTTTAAACAAGAGGCAGATGAACAGCGGCTCGCATCACCATCCTTAGGCAATTTTTCGAGATATTCTCATGGTGATAGCAATCTGCCGTAACCTATCAATAAAATACTGGGCCAAATAAACAGCCATTATTTAGTAATAACAGTAACAATCGAAAAATTATATTAGTACTATTCTAGCGCAGGAGAAACCAATTTACACCATATTTGATCTTCAAAAAATACGTTCGTTGGACTTAGACAACAAAACCTTCATTGGACTAGCCAAAACTCGTCTCCCTGTCGGGCGATCACAGCATGCGTGCCCGTGGAAACACGTGAGACGCAAACGTCATTGCCGGGCACCTCTTTTCTCTGCGCTTGCATAATACATCGAGTGGAACTCGACGTAAGATTGCTAAATGGGGCTAATGCGAATTCAGTATCGGTGCTCCCCTTGGGCCTCGGCACGACTCGTGATGGATGGCAGGGCGCTGAGGCGCGTTGAACAGAACGTCCTACGACGTCGCAATAATCTCGTCCTCGGACTGGTCGTGGCTGCCGCATGGTCGCCGAGCTCTCCGCCAGCATAGACCGGACGAGACCGGAACGCCCTGTTCGCCTGTAGACCTCGAGGGGTACGACGGTCGCAACACTGGCTATCAATCGGCCCCAGTGAAAGAACAAAATCGTCACCCTGAAGCCTGAAACCGCTTCGCCCGTCTTGGACCCCGATCGGAGTCGATATATGCCATGAGGTGCAGATACGTCTCGGCGATCGCACGCCACGAGAAGGTCTTTGCCCGCGCTCTGCCTTTATCGATCAAGCGGCGACGTAGCCCGTCATCATTGCAAAGTTCGCGGACAGCGCTGACCCATGATTCAGCATCTTCCGGGTCGGCGTAGAGGACGGCGTCAGCACAAATCTCCGGCAGACAGGGGGCAGTCGAGGCGATAAGGGGACAACCAAACGCGATGGCTTCGATGGCAGGCAGACCAAATCCCTCGATGCGGGAGGGAAAAAGGAAACATAGTGCCTGCGAAAGCGCTTTGGCCAGGTCGTCATCACTGACGCGCCCCAGCAGTCGGAGGTTCGTGGGTCTCTGCGGTGCAAGTTGCTCCAGCAAAGCAGCGTCGACATCTCCGGCCATATAAAGATCGAGCCCCATCAGATCCAATGCTGGAGCAAGTTTCAAAAGAAGTTCTGTATTTTTGTATTTCTGGCGCTGGCCAAGGCAAAAAACGAAAGGCCGCGGCCCCATGTCGATGGAAGATCGAGCCGAATCCCATCGAGCGACATGATCGCTTCCATTGTAGGTGATAGAAATTTTTTCGGAAGGCGCCACGCGAAAGCCGACAATGTGATCGCGCGAGAAGGCCGATACGGTCGTGATCGCCGCCGCTCTGCGGCCCAGGACAGGAAGCGCCAACCTGTGCGTCCAACGAAATAGTCGCCCGTAGCTTTGCGGCATCAAGCGTGTATGTAGGTCGTGAATGCATACGATCTGTCGTCGCAGAGTCACCGGAGCGAGGTTGCAGAAGCTCAGCAATCCGCCTCTCACGTATAATGGCAATTGCGCCTGCACCCAGAGCTGCGGCAGCCTGGGTCGACTGTATTCCCGCACCACCCGCACCGGGATCGAGTTCAAGCGGAAATCTCCAGGCGGTTCGCGGGGTGCGACAATCACAAGTTGGAGTCCTTGCGTCAGCGGATTATGTTCCGTCATCAGCGTGTCGAGCGCCAAGGTCACTTCTCGTGCATAACGGGCAACGCCATTTGGCGACAAACCGAGAAAATCTCCGTTGATGGTCCAGGTTCGATACCCATTCGCGAGAGGAGCCTCGAGAGCTGAGCCTTCCTTGTGGCGTCCCCGCCGCACCTCGTATGATGGTGTAGCCATCGCGGGATTGCTGTGCTGCTCTAGAGGGTCAACGCCACTGAAATCGGCCATACTAACTACTCCACCCGGCGATAACGGCAGTTGGTCCCGCGCGAGAGGAGCCTTCGATGATCAGGCATTAGCTGTCGCCGAATAGGCGTCCATCGCTCGGCCGTTTCGTCGTCACGCAGACGTCTTTCATGTGTCGGTTTTCGTGCAGTGAGAAATTATCTCGACACGTGCGTTCTCGAAACAAAGCCATTCGGCGTAGCGCGGTACGCCCCCCAACGTCGACGAGCAAGAGCCTTAGCCAAACGATGGTGGCGAGGAAAGCCTTTCGACTGAAGCCGCTCGTACCGCCCTGCCGGAAACGAACCAAGCGGGCATTTGCGCCTCACCCAAGGGCTGAGGGCGCACTAGGAGCGGCGGGTGGTGGTTTGCGCTAAGCTTTACCGCCTCTGTGACGTGAGTGATGGCGAACTATGGAACGCTCGTGGACGATTAACGGACGCTTTCTGGCGCAACCAGTCACGGGTGTCCAGCGATACGCTTATGAGATCCTGCATGCCTTGGACGAACTGCTCGTCGAGCAGTCAGCGCTCGCCAGGGGGCTCGGGATCGAGCTGCTTGTGCCCGGCGAAGCGAGAGTCCCTTCCTTGAAAGCGATTTCAACTCGCATCGTCGCGCCAACATACGGTCATCTCTGGGAGCAGACTGCGCTCGCGAGTCACGTTCGAGGCGGGCTTCTCAGCTTCTGCAATACCGGCCCGTTGAATGTTCGCAAGCAAATCCTGTGCATACACGATGTAAACACGCGAACCTGTCCGCAGAGCTATTCGCTCCCGTTCCGGCTGCTCTACGGTTCCCTGATCCCTGTTCTCGGCCGGAGCGTCGCCGTAATCGCTACCGTCTCCGACTACTCTGCCGGCGAACTGGTGCGCTATCGAATATGCAAATCAGCTAAGATCACCGTAATCCCAAATGGGCACGAGCACGCGGCCCGCTGGAGGCCGAGGCATTGCGAGGCGACGCGGGCCGTCGCAGGGCGGGACACTATCGTAGTGATTGGAAGCGCAATTCCTCACAAAAACACCGGTCTGGTCATTGGCATGGCCGAAAGGCTTGCCTCCGTGGGTTTGCGTGTAGCGGTGGTAGGCATGTCCGACGACCGCGTTTTCAAGACCGAAGGTCGGCAGGTTTCGAGCAGCAATGTCACTTGGCTGGGAAGGCTTTCGGACGAGGAACTGGCGGCGCTGCTGCAGGACTGCCTCTGCCTCGCGTTTCCCTCTTTCGTCGAGGGCTTCGGCCTGCCTCCGCTCGAGGCCATGGCGATTGGATGCCCAGTGGTCTCGTCGGACCGCGCCAGCTTGCCGGAAATCTGCGCCAGGGCGGCCCTCTATGCTTCTCCTGAGGACCCCGAAGCTTGGTTCGACCGCTTCATGCAGGTGCGCAACATGCCTGACGTGCGCGAAACGATGATAGGCCTTGGCAGGGCGAGAGCATCTAACTTCCAGTGGAAGACATCGGCTGCCCGATATCTCGAAGCAATGGCCCGCTTGGATGGACTGCCCCTGCCCTCCCGTGAAGCTGTTGCCTTGTCTAACGCCTGAGGTGAAATGTGTGAGCGATCGCAACGGCCTTGAGAATCGCCAAGTCGAAGCGCTCTTCCGAGAACCTCTCTGAATTGGATCGGCACGCCTGCGGTGTGATCGATGACTCGTTCTGCTCGAAGACTTCCACTGCCTCCTTAAGAGACTCCACCGACTGGCTGCCGAAGAGAATACCAGTCGGATCCTCGATCTCGCCGAACGGCCGTACGATATCGCACGCGCCGCCGCGGCCGAAAGCGATCAACGGCGTGCCGCATGCCTGTGCTTCCGCCAGGGCAATCCCGAAATCCTCGCATCCAGCAAATACCATCGCCTTGGCCTTGGCGACGGTCCTCACGAATTCCTGTCTTGGCAGGTAGCCTGTGAAGACGATGTTGGAGCGGGCCATGGAACGGAGACCCTGCGACTGTTGCCCCTCTCCCACCACAACCAGCCGGCGGGAGGGCATGTCGTTGAACGCCTTGATGACGAGGTCCGTGCGCTTGTAGGGCGCGAGGAAGGACGCCGTCACGTAGTAGTCGTCTTTGGCGGCCATAAATTCGAGTTCGTCGATGGCGACCGGCGGATACACGACTTGGGATTCCCGGCCGTATATGCGTTGGATCCGGGACCGTACATAGCTCGAATTCGCCAGCATGAGATCGGGGCCGTGGGCGGTGCGCGTATCCCAGGTCCTCAGGTGATGCAACATATAGCGGTAGAGAAGACCCTTTGGACCGAATCCGAGCCGTCCCTGCTCCAGATAGGAAAACTGCTCGTCCCATGCATAGCGAATGGGGCTGTGCACGTAGCACAAATGTGGCTGATCAGGCCGCGTAATGACTCCGCGCGCGAAAGCTGCAGAGGATGAGATGACAGCATCGTAGCCAGTAACATCGAATTGCTCGATAAGAAAAGGGCAGAGGAAAAAGAGGGAGCGGTAGTAGCTCTGCACCATCGGCAACCGATTTGCTACCGAACAATGAAATGCAACATCCTGAAAATATCGGTCCTTTATGTCCTTCGGCAAGAAGTCGAACAGGGTGAAGACCTCTGCATTCGAGAATATCTTGCATATGCGTGAGAGGACACGCTCACCGCCACGAAAATTTGGGCACCAATCGTGTACGATGGCGATCCTGGCGTTGCGATCGGCCAAAGCGAGCGGCAATTTGCTGCCGACTCGCCTCTGCAGGCCCTTCGGGCGAGCTATCGTTTCCAGTTCTGCCCGGCGCATATGATGCATGTGGGAACCCCGCTCTGCAACCTAGGCTCCAGTATCTCCACGTGAATGCTGTTCTGGAGCAAGCGTCCAACAGCTTGGGTTCGGCGGCTGACCCCGGCAAGCTGACAATGGGGGGTATACTCTTTTGTGCTGCACAGTAGGGATAGTCCAATTGCCTATGTTGGCTACGTCTGACGGGGCAGTTCCCTGCGCCTCTATAGCCTTATTCGCAGGCTGCGTGATCGCCCCCGCCAGCCTAGGATACCTAGTCCGTGGGCCGCGAGAAGGCGCGCGGCTTGTGTCAGGCGTAGGAGAAAGAGCTATCGATGAGACTGGTCGTGATAATTGCGACCCTTGGTCGGAAGGAGCAGCTTGCCCGCCTGTTGGAACATCTCGAACGGCAGGAAAGGCTACCGGACGAGGTTATCGTGTCGGCTCCCGACGAGGAGCACGTAGAGGTTTCTGCGAGCCACAGGTTTCCGATCTCTATGGTCTTCGGAAGGCGTGGACTGTGCGCGCAACGTAACCATGCGCTGAATTGTGCGTTGGAGCGCTTCGATGTGGTCACCTTCTTCGATGACGACTTTATTCCGCAGGACAACTATCTGCAACTACTCGAAGAGGCGTTTCAAGAGCATCAGAATTGGGCGGTGGTGATGGGACACGTCGTCAAAGACGGCGCCCAATCCGCAGGTCTCAGCTGGGCGGAGGCACTTCAGGTCCTGGCGACCGAACGAACCCAGGCCCGCCTCGAACCGAAGGTCGTTGATCATGTCGGCGCCTATGGCTGCAACATGTCGATACGAGCGAGACTCGTCGGCGACCTGCGTTTCGATGAGCGGCTCGCCCTTTACGGTTGGCAGGAAGATATCGATTTTACAAGTCAGTTGAGACGGGTTGGCCGAGTTGTTGGATTGAACACGCTCCGCGGCATCCATCTCGGGCTCAAGATTGGTCGCGTCAGCGGTGAGCGCTTTGGCTACTCCCAGGTCGCCAACCCTATCTATCTGATAAGGAAAGGAACCGTGCCAGCAAGTTTCGCACTGCCGTTGATGGGGCGCAATATCGCCGCCAATCTCGTGCGCAGTATCTGGCCGGAGCCATATGTCGACCGGCGAGGGCGTCTGCGCGGCAATCTTATAGCTCTCGGGCACGTATTGAAGGGCCGCGTCGAGCCCGAATACATTCAGCATATGTCCGTATCGGAGGCCAGATGATGCACAATCTGCCGCGCGCACTCGGCCGACACAAGGAAACGAGAACGACGCAACCCTGGTCTCCCGAAATGCAGTTTCTTGGGATGGCTCGCGTTTCGCTCATCAGGCGCGTTCTTACCTGCCTCAGTCTGTCAGCTGCCCTTTCAGTGCTCGCAATAGGTGCACCTACCGCCGCCACGGCCAACGATGAATATCTCCTCGGGCCGCAGGATAAGATACGCATCAAAATCTATGAATGGCGCGCCTCGCGCGATCAAATTTTCCAATGGACGGGATTGAATGACGAATTCACGATTAGCGCGGGAGGGTCGTTGTCACTTCCCTTTGCCGGTGAAATCCGTGCTGCCGGTCTTACTCCGACCGGTCTCGCAAATACGATCGGCGATGAATTGATGCGCAATATGGGTCTGGGAATGCGCCCCGACGCAGCCGTTGAAGTCGTTCAACATCGACCCTTCTATATCGTCGGGCACGTGATGCAGCCGGGAGAATTTCCTTACAGGCCGGACCTAACAGTTCTCCAGGCGCTCAGCATCGCCGGCGGCCTGCGAATGAGGGAAGAGAGCATTGCCAGATTCGAGCGGGAGGTGATCCAGGGACGAGGAGAAGTCAACCTCCTCGCGCTGGAAAATACCAGTCTGCTGGCACGCAAGGCCCGACTGGAGGCCGAGCTTAAGGATGCAGAAAATATTCAGTTTCCAACCTCTTTGATTTCGCGTCAGCAAGATCGAGCAGTCGCGCTTCTCATGGAACAGGAACGGTCGATATTTCGGGTTCGTCGCGAAGGTCTGCATACGCAGGTTCGGGCCCTTGAAAACCTTCGTGAGTTCTTGGAAAAGGAGCTTACATCGCTGGATGCACAGCTTCTCTTTCACGACCGGCAGATTGGCTCGATTCAGAAAGAGCTAACGGATGTATCGTCGCTGGTATCCAAGGGCCTGGCGGTCGCTCCACGTGAGATGTCGCTTGAACGCGCGCTTACGCAATACCAAAGTGAACGGCTGACAGCTGAAACGAGCCTGCTTCGCGCGCGCCAGGAAATTAGCAGGACGGAGATCGCAATTCTGGAATTGCGAAACCGCTACACGAACGAAGTTACCGTGACATTGCGCCAGACCCAAGCAGAGCTCGATGCGCTTAATCGCAAGGCAGAAACCGCGATCCAACTGCTCCACGAGTCAGAAGTCTCCGCGCCGCGGCTCTTGGCCCTCCGGGCGAAGGCTGCAAAGGCAAAGCCGGTCTATACCATTGTTCGCGTCGCTAATGACCAGAGCGAGGAGCTGCCGGCGACTGAATCGACCACTGTCAAACCAGGTGACACGCTCAAGGTGGAAATCCCGATGCCTGACCTGGAGGATTTCGTGGATATAGGCCCTGGCCCCGTCGTTTCGGGCATCACAACCTCTCAAGCGATCAAGTAACATTTGGAGAGGCGAACGTTCAGTGAGCGCTTCGATCGAAACTGGCGATGCAGGGCGCGGCGAATGTCCACCCGCAAGGCCTCCAAGTGCTACTGCAGGATACTCGCGTCGCGCCACATACCTCCAGACCATATGCCGCCACCATGTGGACGGGCGGCGAAACGACGCCGAAGTCGGGTTCATCATCTCTTATCAGAAGCCACACTACACGACAGTCAGGTTGAGAACGGTTTGAGATGGCATGATGGATGATTCTACCTTTGTGGGATTATCGATGTCAGGACATTCGCAATCGTTCTCGCCGGGAGGCTATCGGAGCAATTTAGCAAGCGCCGTCTGGAGACGCTGGGTTCGTTGATTTCTGGCTGTATCGCCAGCTGCACGGTCAACCTGTCACATATTGCCAGACAGGTGGCCGGCCCGGCGCAGATTGCCTCGCGCAAGCGCCGCCTGCAGCGCTTCTTCCAGTATGCGCGGCTCGGCGATGGTGCCCTGGCGCGCACGATCGTCGCAGCGGGGGCGGGTGCCGCTTCGGTGGAAACCAAAACGCGTGGCCTCAATGTCGAAGACACTCGCTCAGGCAGCCGAACAAGCTCTGCGTGCTCCGCGCCGTCGTCGCGCTCGCCATCACCTGCGCCCAACGCGCCGCTCGCCAAGTGCAAGGCCGCATCGGCATCAACGGTGCCACGCATCGCTATCGGCGAAAATCCACCTTCCGCGTCGGTCTCGACGCGCTGCGGGCCTGGATCCAAGCGCCGTCACACGAACTCAACCACCTCGGCCACATCATCCGAAATGCTCTCAAAAGCAAAAGAACGTGTAGTGTGATCGGACGCGCTAAGGTCGCTGTAGCCCTTTGAATTGCTGCATGTTTTTATCCTTAAATCGGCTGCGATATAAGGAACAGGCCGCAACGGTCGATGCATCCTATGATGCCTGATAGAATCTCATGACTGCTAGAACTGTCCGGACCAAGATGGCAAGATCTGCAAGAATGGACCAGCTCCTTACATACTGCGCGTCGAGGACAACTCGGCCTGCATAATCGACATCATTCCTGCCGCTTATCTGCCAGAGGCCAGTCAGGCCGGGGCGGGTCTTCAAGTATTCTTCCGCAGTGGAACCATACCGCAAAAGCTCGTCGGCAACGATGGGCCGTGGCCCGACACAACTCATCTCGCCTCGCAGGACGTTGAACAGTTGCGGAAGTTCATCGAGGCTAGACTTCCTCAGAATTTGACCCAGAAACGTAACGCGCGGATCGTGTTTAAGTTTCTGAGTCTCCCGCCACTCCTCGGCTGCTTCTGGGTCGCGCGCAAGATACGCCTCGAGGACTTGATCCGCATTCTCCACCATGGTTCGGAATTTGTAGCAATCGAACGACCTGCCATTGAAGCCGATACGCCGATGGACGAACAGGATCGGACGGCCGATGATGACCGCTATGAGGAGCGCCACGACGAGCATCAAAGGCATCGCGAGAACGATAGCGACCGACGCGACTGTGAGATCCAAAGCTCTCTTGCGCCAACTGCCAAGGGGGCTGAGATATGATCCGTGCGCTGACGCGGGTTGTCTTTCAGAATCCGCGTCAGCCTCCCTACTTAGGCCGACCCCGATCCGATAGGACCTCGATTTGGAACTCGACCAGTCCTGGGGGGCCACGCGGGCATATAAGGAATGGCGTACCTCCATCAATGAGGTACTTCCACCTGAGAACCTGGCGATGGTTCGGCGACTGAGCGGGTGAATATCCGGTGTATTGGCTGTCATGATTTTCAGCAATGTCCACGGAATCTTAGCGACTATTTTTCAGCCGCCGCCCCTACGCGGCAAGAACGGCAAAGGGCGTATTGCTTGCTGCAATCGCCGCGGCTGCTTACTCCTAAGTCCCTATCCGCATACGCCTTCGAATGGGGATAGGCGGCCGCTTCACACCAGTCTGTGGTGCCGCGCCGCCCCTGAGTAAGCGCTGTTTGACCCTACCTTCCCGGGTCATCGCCTGATCGTTAAATCCTCCGCCCCAAGAAGGCTCCGACATAGGACTCGGATCAAGCTGTCTTCTGGGATGGCATGGCACGGGCATGTCCCTCCTCGCCAAGCGGCTCGAGGAGGGCGAATTCCGCTGACCACGGTGCAATACTCGGCCCTAATTGAGGGCCTAGACGGGAACATGTAGAGGAACCGGCGCGCATACCGGCGAACCCCGGCTGAGGCCGCGGTTAGTTGAAGCAAAGATGTTCTCTCCCTGGCGGCTACCGTTACAAGCTGGCGGCCACTGGGAGAGATCACACGTCGAGCTTCCATTGCGTTGACGACAGGATGCGCGGCACGGCGCATGATAAGCGCCGTGCCGCGCGCCAGCGACGGCGTTTCGGATCAATGCGCCGATTGGGTGGCGCGCTTGCGATATTGTCGTGTCGACAAACCGCGGACCTTGGTCATGATCACCCCGATCACAGAGGTCTTTGCGACCTGTAGAATTCGCGAGAGCTCGACCACGAGCTCCACGGGAGTCTTTCCCCATTCAGTAACGATGAGCACCCCATCGAGCACGGAAGCAGCTGCCAAGCCGTGTACTCCAGACGTGAACGGCGGAAGGTCGACAATGATGACCTCATAGTTCTCGAGTTCATCAATCAATACTTCCATGTTCCTGGGCGTGATCAGGCGATGTTCGGCGGACGCCTGACTTGGCAACAGATCGAATTGCAGTCCTGGAACGAATCTGATCTGCTCTTTTATGCTGTCTGACTTCTCGTCGGCCAATGCCGGCGCATAGAGAAGGCGTTTGGTCAGCGCAGAGTGAAAGACGTCGGCATCGATGACGAGAGTTCGCACTCCGGAGGAGGCATACAGCGCCGCGAGATTGCTAGCTACGGTGCTCTTTCCGTCACCCGGAGCGACCGACGTGATCCCGATACAACGCAATGGGTGCGCGACATCGGCCAGGCTAATGGCGGCTTTTGTATTTCTGAGACTTCGGCTGAACGGGGATTCTGGACGTCTGAGCACGTCATCCAGCTGACCAAAGCCTCGCAGGAAGCGCGCCGCTGGTAGTTCCCCGACGCAGTCGAGGCCCAACTCATCCCTGATCTGCCGTGGCGTCCGTATCGTCCGGTCCAGCGTGTGGCGCGCAAAAGCAAGCCCAATACCAACCATCAGCCCCGCCAGCACCCCCAAAGCCAGCACCAGCTTATTCCGCGGATGACTTGGAGCGAGTGGTCGCGTAGCCGGCGTGATGACGCGTGCGTCCGCTATCAAAAACGGTTGTTGATTCACGGAATTCGTGAAGCCAGCCAAAAGGCTTTCATACATCTTGCGGTATGTCTCCGCGGTGACCTCAAGTTCCTCGAGAGTCGGGCCACTGGGCGTCACACCCTCCCCTTCTCCAGACGGCACGACCTGTCCATCGACGATCGCGGCCTCAAGTTGACGGCCGACGCGGTAGTCATGCTTAGCGCGAAACTCTTGCGTCATCTGTGTGGCCAGGTTCATTTGGAGACGCACTTCCTCGATGCGCTTCTCAAGCCATGCCACGCCTTCTTGTGCGGCTGCAGCTCGTGTCTCCAGTTGTTCGCGAACGAACGCTCCCGCCGTAGCATTGGCGACCTTTGCCGCTAATTCCGGATCTAAGGAGTTGAAGGTGATGTCGATCGCATAGGAGACCCCAACGCGCTGGACGCCCAAGCCTTGGCTGAAGGTTTCAATCACCCGGCGCCTACGTTGAAATTCTAATGCTTCTGCCGTTGGGTCCGCTGTTTCCGTAACGTCTGCGGCTGTCGAAGGGGGCGGCACTATATGATTTTGCGAACCCTCGTTTTGATCGGGCGGTTTGGGCGCCATTCCGGCAAGCCGCTCAAAGCGTTCCGTTATGCTCAGGGTATTCATGGGCTGGAAATTTGGATCATCGATGAGACCCAGCTCTTCGATCACCATTCCAGCGATCTTCTCGGACCTGAGGACCGCGAGTTGGGTTTCGACCTGGGATGTGTCCAGCGACAGATTTATCTCGCTGGATTGCTTCTGTAGCAAGTGGGGGATTTTGGGCTCGATGAGAATCTGGGTTCGAGCCGTGAATATCGAATCTGTCGTGGCGACGTAAAAGCCGGCACCTAGGACTCCAATGAACGGACACGACATGATTAGGAGAATACGTTGGCGGATAAACGACGTGATATCGGCAAAGCGGATGAATTCGGAATCACGATCCGGTTTATACAACCTATTCTGTTTCGCCGCTGCTGACCACTGACTCTCTAGCATCGCGCCCGCCCACACTTATCCATAAACACAGAACTTTCCTGCGCAAACCGGAGCCATATTCCCGCCATAGGCAGAATACCGCAGTAGACTTCTCGACCAGTCGCGCAGCTCCGATTGCGCTTGGGAGTATCCGTGCATATCGACTTTCCAACCTGCTACTATAAGCGTTGTCCTCCTAATTCAGATTAGCTTCAGGGGGCGGGTCCGAAAACTCCGCCAAATGGCGTAAGCCCATCCGTTGCAGAAACAGCGGCGCGTGTTTCCGGGCCATGGGGAGCTGGCGATGTCCTTGCTCGGCGGCCGCTTGAAGTTGGCCGATCTCGACGAGCGCGTAATCGAACGGTGTCTACCTGCAGTCCAGCCGCCGTTGACGGCGGCCCGCCAAACTGAAGCAGTTCAGCCTGCCGGACAAGGACGGCCGTAGTGGCGATGGCTCTGCTGGCCAAAGTAGAACAAGAGCACAAGTGCTGCATTGATCTCGAGCATTTCTTCCGCAGCCGCCATGATCCTGGAACTGGTGGCCACATCGATAACCTGTGCGAGCCCTATAAATCCTATGTGGATAGAAAGCAGGACCTGATCCGTGAACCAGTGATCCCGACGGAAGCGACGAGTATCAGTCCGACCCAGGCGACGGCCCAGCTTTCGCTGACGCCGCGCAGCACGCGATAGGCCAGGATGAGCAGATCGTGGAACCCATCCGACTCGCCGCCGCCATAGAGACGCGGCGGCTGGAAATCGAAGAGCCTGGCGCCCAAGCTTGTTTCGTCTATCCGCTCGGCAAGCCCCGGCCCTCCGGCAATCAAAAGCGACGCACGCGAGCCCAGCAGAATCGTGCCAGCAACGCTTCGAAGACAGCAGCGCCCAGCAAGGCTACGCTGCCAGTTTCGATGATTCCGTCTTCCCGCAGGAGCACGGGCCGTATATCCGGCAAAAGGACGGCACTTGCGGCCGCAGCGATCGTGCAGGTGGCCGTTACGACCAAAGTATAAACAAGAAAGCGCCCTTGATCGGCGGAGCTCAGAAACCCGCCATCCAGCTCCACAGATCCTCCGGCTGGACTGCTGATATTTGCAGGGCGTCCCTCATCCGCGAATTGAGCCACGACGATCCCCCTGTGACAATTCTGTCACGAGATTGTCACAGGGGGCCGATTTTCGGCGATCTGAGGGCGGCAGCTTTTCGGTCGTGGCGCCGCGGCCAATTGATTCAGCGGAAAAGTCGAGCGCAGACGCCGATAACCGTCGCCGCTCGCCTGCGATGTCACACGTTGAACGCCGCTCCCATCAGCGTCTTGGTGTAAGACTCCCTCGGCGCTTCGAAGATCGCGTCCGTCTCCCCTTCTTCGACGATGCGGCCGTTCTTCATGACGATCACATAGTCCGACATCGCCTTCACGACGGAAAGATCGTGGCTGATGAAGATGTAGGAAAGACCGTGCTTTTCCTGCAGGTCGCGCAGCAGTTCGATCACCTGGCCCTGTACCGAACGGTCGAGAGCCGAGGTGGGTTCGTCGAGGATCACCACCTTCGGCTTCAGGATCACCGCCCGGGCAATGGCGATGCGCTGGCGCTGGCCGCCTGAGAACTCGTGCGGATAGCGGTTGCGCGAAGCCGGATCGAGGCCGACTTCCTTCAGGGCCGCAATGGCGCGGCGGTCGCGTTCTGCGCGGCTGAGCTCCGGTTCATGCACATAGAGGCCCTCGGTAATGATCTCGCCCACCGTCAGGCGTGGCGATAGCGAGCCGTAGGGATCCTGAAAGACGAGTTGCAGTTCGCGGCGCAGCGGCCGCATGGCGCCCCGGTCGAAGCCGGAGATGTCGGTCGTGCCGAAGCGGTAGTAGCCGCTGCTCGGCAATAGTCTCAACAGCGCCCGCCCGAGCGTCGATTTGCCCGAACCGGACTCCCCGACGATGCCGATCGTCTGGCCCTGTCGCAGGCGCAGGTTGACGCCGTCAACTGCCCGGAAGGCGGAGGACGAACCGCCGAACAGACCCTTGCCGATAGCGTACTCGACGGCCACGTCTCGACCCTCGAGAATGATCGGCGCTCCCCGCGCCGGCGGGGCCTTGCGGCCGCTCGGTTCAGCGGCGAGCAGCATCTTCGTGTAATCCGCCTTGGGCCGCTCGAAAATCTCCGTCGTCCTCCCCTCTTCCACCACCTCGCCGCGGCGCATCACGGCCACGCGGTCAGCGAAGTGCTTGACGATGCCGAGATCGTGGGTGATCAACACGATCGCCATGCCGAAGCGCCGCTGCAGCGACTTGAGCAGATCGAGGATTTGCGCCTGAATGGTCACGTCGAGCGCCGTCGTCGGTTCGTCGGCGATCAGGATGTCCGGCTCGTTGGCAAGGGCCATGGCGATCATCACACGCTGACGCTGGCCGCCCGAGAGTTCGTGCGGGTAGCTGTCGATGCGGCGAGCGGGTTCCGGAATGCCGACCAACTCCAGGAGTTCGAGGACGCGCTTCTTCGCCTGCTTGAATGTGCCGCCGCGGTGATGGACGATCGGTTCGGAGATCTGCCGGCCGATCGGGTAGAGCGGATCGAGCGAGGTCATCGGCTCCTGGAAGATCATGGTGATCTTCGAGCCGCGCACGCCGTTCAGCGCCTTCGGCGGGAGGCCGACGAGTTCCTGGCCGCGATAGCGCGCCGAGCCGGTGACCGTGCCGTTTTTGGCGAGCAGGCCCATGATGCCCATCATCGTCTGGCTCTTGCCCGAGCCGGATTCCCCGACGACCGCCAGCGTCTCGCCCGTGCGAACATCGAGTCCGATGCCCTTGACGGCCTCGACCCTGCCGTCCGGCGTCGAAAAATCCACTGTGAGGCCGCGCACGGCAAGAATGGAGTCCTTCATCTCTGTCATGTCAACGGTCCTTCGGGTCGAGCGCATCGCGCAGGCCGTCGCCGACGAAATTCAGCGAGAACAGCGTGACGACGAAGAAGGTGGCCGGGAAGATGAGCAGCCACGGCGCCGACTGGATGTTGTTTGCCCCTTCGGAGATCAGCGCGCCCCAGCTCGTCAGTGGCGCCTGCACGCCGAGGCCGAGGAACGACAGGAAGCTCTCGAGCAGGATCACCTTCGGCACGACGACGGTAACGAAGATGATAACCGGGCCGATGGTGTTCGGAATGATGTGCCGCCGGATGATTTGCCAGTCGGTGAGCCCAAGGGCCTGCGCCGCCCCGACGAATTCGCGCCGTTTTAGAGCCAGCGTCTGGCCCCGCACGATGCGGGCCATGTCCAGCCACTCGACCGCGCCGATCACCAGGAAGATCAGGACGAAGCTGCGGCCGAAGAAGACGACGAGCACCACGACGAGGAAGACGAAGGGCAGCGAATAGAGGATTTCGACGAAGCGCATCATCACGTTGTCGACACGCCCGCCGATATAGCCCGAAGTGGCGCCGTAGACGACGCCAATGCCGAGCGAGACGAGGCTTGCCAGCAGGCCGACGGCGATTGAAATCTGACCGCCGAGCATGACGCGCACGAGCAGGTCGCGCCCGTTGGAATCGGTGCCAAACGGGAAGTATTCGCGGTCGACCTGACCTTCGACCTTCAGCGTCCGGCCGTCGTCTTCGGTCGCCACCACCTTGGTGTTCTCGAATTCGTTGGCCCTGTCGAAGTAGCGCGTGGCACGCGGATCGATCGGCTGCTCAGAGGTGACCGTGGCGGTGAAGGCTTCGCCTTCGACGTTGAATTCCCTGAGCGTCACGCGAGCCCGCGCCGCGACACTTTCCATGACCTCCTGAAGCGTCGAGGTGTCAGGCCGGGGCTCGAGGCTCGGGCCGATCGACACATAGGATGGAAAGACCTGGTCGTAGCTATGCGGCGAGAACAGCGGCCCGACAAAGGAAAAGAGCGCGATCAGCACCAGCATGATGCAGCCGGTCATGGCGGCACGATTGCGGCGGAAGCGCAGCGCCGCGAGCTGGAAGAGGCTGCGCCCCTTGGTTTCCGGCAAGCCCGCCGGTGCCTGGACGATATCAGTCATGGCGAACCCTCGGGTCGAGCAGGCCGTAGAGAATATCGACCAGGAGATTGAAGACGATCACGAAGATGGCAATGAGGACCACCGTACCCATCACCAGGGTGTAGTCACGATTGATCGCGCCAAGAACGAAATAGCGGCCGACGCCAGGAATGGTGAAGATCGTCTCGACCACGGCCGAACCGGTGAGAAGGGCGGCCGCACAGGGCGCCAGGTAGGAAACGACCGGCAGCAGGGCGCCGCGCATCGCGTGCGTCACCACGACCGTGCGCGATGGCAGGCCGTAGGCCTTTGCAGTGCGAATATGGTCTGTGTTGAGCGCCTCGATCATCGAGCCGCGCGTCAACCGGGCAAAGACGGCAAGCTGCGGCAGCGCAAGGGCGATCATTGGCAGGATCAGGAAGCGGAACGAACCGTCTCCCCAGCCGCCGGCGGGAAGCCACGACAGCATGATCGCGAAGATCAGCGTCAGCACGGGGCCCACGACGAAATTCGGAACGGTGACGCCGATCGTCGACACCGACATTATCGCGAAATCGAGGAAGCTGTTTTGCCGAAGTGCGGCGATTGTGCCGGCGATGACGCCGCCGACGACGGCCAGTATCAGCGCATAGAAGCCGAGCTCCATCGAATAGGGCAAGCCTTTGCCGATCAACTGCGCGACATTGTTGTCGTGGTATATGTAGCTCGGACCGAAGTCGCCGGTCACCGCATTGCTGAGATAGATGCCGTATTGGCGCCAGAGCGGCTGATCGAGATGATAGGTCCTCATCAGGTTCTCCATCGTGGAGGGCGGGAGAGGACGCTCGAGGTTGAAGGGGCCGCCGGGGGCAAACCGCATCAAGAAGAAGGATATGGTGACGACGATGAACAGCGTCGGCACCGCACTCGCCAGCCGGCGAAGGACGAAGGAGATCATGGACTTGGCTCCGGAGGCGACGCACGGGGGAGCCCGCGCGTCGCCTCTGTTCGTTATTCGGCGATGCTCAGGAACTTGCTGAGATGCGCGTTCGGCGCATTGTCCTGCCAGCCTTTGACGCGGCCCGAGACGAGCCACAGGTCCGCCTGGGTGAGGAACGGCGCGATCGGCTGTTCCTTCATCAGCAGGGTCTCGGCCTCGTGCAGGACCTTCGAGCGCGCTGCCGGATCCTGTTCTTCATAGGACTTCTTCATCAACGCGTCGTAATCGGCGTTTTCGAAGTGACCGTAGTTGAAGGTCTTGTTGGTGCTGACGCTCAGCGCCAGGAAGTTTTCCGCGTCCGCATAGTCGGCAACCCAGCCGGCGCGGGCGACGTTGAACTTGCCGCCTTCCTGCAGGTAGGCGTAGTGTGAAGACACGTCGAGGTTCACGAGCGAAACCTTGGCGCCGAAGGTGTTCTTCCACATGTCAGCGACGGCCGTTGCGACGCGCTCATGGTTCGGGTTGGTGTTGTAGCGGATCTCGATGTTCAGCGGCTTGCCGCCCTCGCCGTAGCCGGCCTCCTTCATCAGCTTGACCGCTTCGTCTTCACGATCAAGCTGCGACTTGTCCGCGAAGTCCGCCTTGGCAGGATCGCCGTAGCCCTCGATGCCCGGCGGCACCATCGAATAGGACGGGAGCTGCGAACCGCTGTAGATCTCCTTGGCGAGGAAGTCACGATCGACCGCCATCGATAGCGCCCGGCGGACGCGGACATCGCTGTAGGGCTCCTGCCGCGTGTCGAAGGCGTAGTAATAGGTCGCCAGCGTCGGCGAGACGTGGACCTGGTCGCCATAGGACGTGCGCAGCCGCTCGATTTGGTCGGCGGAGAAGTTGTAGGCGAGGTCCATTTCCTTGGCTTCGAAGCGGCGCACCGAGGCAGCCTGGTCGTCGATCGGGTAGAAGATCACCTTGTCGAGCTTGACGTTGGCGGCATCCCAATAGCTGGCGTTCTTCTCGACGGTCAGGCTGTCGTTCGGCACATGCGCCGTCAGCTTGAAGGCGCCGTTCGAAACCATGACGCCCGGCTTGACGAAGTCGGCGGCGTTTTTCTCGACGCTCGCTTTGCTGACCGGCAGCGCCGTCTGGTGTGCAAGCAGTTCCAGGAAGAAGGGTGTCGGCCGCTCGAGGGTAACCTCGAACGTTTTTTCATCGACGGCCTTCACGCCGAGCTGGTCGACCGGCAGCTCGCCCTTGTTGACCTTTTCGGCGTTCTTGATCGGGAAGAGAATGTTGGCGTATTCGGCCGCCGTCTTCGGATCCTCGACACGGCGGAACGAGAAGGCGAAGTCCTCGGCGGTGACCGGCGAGCCGTCCGACCACTTGGCATCGGCACGCAGCTTGAACGTATAGACGACGCCGTCATCCGAAAGCTCCCAGCTTTCGGCGGCACCCGGAACGATCTTGCCGGCGGCATCGTAGATGGTCAGACCTTCATAAAGGTCCTTGAGGATGAATTCCTCGATGTTGATGGAGGTGTGGGCCTGGTCGAGCGTCTGGGGCTCGCCAGCGTTGCCGCGGTGCAACACAGCTTCAGCGAGCGCCGGGCTCGCGCCGATAAGCAGCGAGCCGATCAGTGCGGCCGTGCTGAGGTTGAATTTCAGTGAAGCCATTTTTCTTCTCCTTCCCCTCGTTTTGAGTGTGGTTGATCGCAGGAGAGAAGTGCAAATTCTCACCAAAGGCAAGGCGATTTTGCACCCTCCTTTATAAAACGAAATTCTGATAATCGCGATGGTTGCATTGCATCTTTACGATGGATTCCGTCGCCTCTGCGACATGTTCAGCTTTCGGATTATGCGCCGGAAACCCGCAACTGCAACGATTTAGATCAGAAGGCAAATCGAACCCCGCCCCGGTCTGTGGCGCCAAACTGTCGGCTCTGTGCAAACTTCATGAATAGATTTGGCACTTTACGTAATATGCAGAAAAATTTTGAACGCCTTTCGCAATCTTTTTGCGAGGCGCGCGCATTGCGTGTCGTCAGCAGACTTCGCGCGCAACCAAACGGTGGGCCGCCGCGAGACGATGGAGCAATCCGGAACGCGTCGCTCCTCCAACCATTTCCCGCAACCGCCACCACCAACCAGAAAGCGAATGTGGTGATTTCTGACGGGGCGGGTTTTCATCCACAGCAAATTCCCCTGACGCACGTCAATCAAGTGTCCCAAGCGGCCTTTGGCCCGGTTGCCAAAAGGTCAGCATCAATTATTGTGCGTTTGAGTTGGGTCCGGCACGCCGGTTCCGGACGTATCGAAGCGCGCTCGCACGTGCTCCGCATCGCCGGGTGAACGGCGTGCTTCGGCGGCTGAACCCCGCATCAATTCGTGGCGCCGGGAGTGAGGCGCACCACCATCAGGGAGATTTCGAATGGCATTGATCACGTTGCGGCAATTGCTCGACCATGCGGCGGAGAACGACTATGCGCTGCCGGCCTTCAATGTGAACAATCTCGAATACATCCAGGCGGTCATGCGCGCCGCCGACGCGACCGACGCCCCGGTGATCCTGCAGGCAAGCCGCGGCGCGCGCGCCTATGCGGGTGACGCCTTCCTGCGCCACCTGATCCTCGGCGCGGCGGAAGAGTATCCGCATATCCCCGTCTGTCTGCATCTCGACCACGGCGACCAGCCGTCGACCTGCATTTCGGCGATCACCAACGGCTTCACCTCGGTGATGATGGACGGCTCGTTGGAAAAGGACGGCAAGACCGTCGCGAGCTACGAATATAACGTCGCGGTTACGGCCGAGGTCGTGAAGATCGCCCATGCAGCCGGCGTTTCGGTCGAAGGCGAATTGGGCTGCCTCGGCAACCTCGAGACCGGCGCCGGCGACAAGGAAGACGGCCACGGCTTCGAAGGCAAGCTGTCGCGCGAGGAATTGCTGACCGACCCCGACCAGGCGTTCGATTTCGTCTCCAAGACCGGCGTCGATGCGCTTGCGGTAGCGATCGGCACCAGCCACGGCGCCTACAAGTTCACCCGTGCGCCGGACGGCGAAATCCTGTCGATCGAAACCATCGCCAAGATCAACAAGCGGCTGCCCAACACCCACCTCGTCATGCACGGCTCGTCCTCCGTGCCGGCCGACCTTCAGGAACTCTTCAATGCCTATGGCGGCAAGATGAAGAAGACCTGGGGCGTGCCGGTCTCGGAGATCCAGAAGGCCATCCCGCTCGGCGTCCGCAAGGTCAATATCGATACCGATCTCCGGCTCGCCTTTACCGGCGAGATCCGCAAGCACCATATCGAACATCCGGACAATTTCGATCCGCGCAACTACCTGAAGCCGGCCATCGCCCATATGACCGAGGTCTGCAAGGAGCGCTTCGAGGCTTTCCGTGCGGCCGGCCAGGCGTCGAAGATCCGGGTGCTGAGGCTGCCCGATATGGCCAAGCGCTACGCCAAGGCGGCCTGACGCTCATCAGGTTGGAACGCTGCTATGCCGTGCACCCGCAGGGGCGCACGGCATCGCTTTTTTGTTTCAGCTTTGGCTCTCCAGCGGTGCCTCGTGCTCGTAGAGTTGGTCCATGCTGAGCGACGCCACCTCGGCAAGACGCGCCTGGCTTTTGACGCGCCCGCTGCCGAGAACCACGACGTCGTCACAGAACGAAATCGTGCTTCGATGATGGCTGATGACGATGGTCGTCCGCCGGCCCGCGCGCAGTTTGAGCGTTTCGACGATTGCCGCTTCCGAAAGTCCGTCGACGGCGTTGGTTGCTTCGTCGAGGATGAGGATCGCCGGGTCGCGCACTAGCGCCCTGGCGAGCGCGATGCGTTGGCGTTGCCCGGCGGAAAGGCTCGCGCCCCGGTAACCCACCACTGTCTCGTAGCCCTGCGGCAGGTTTTCGATGAAGCCATGCGCCTCGGCCAACTTTGCCGCACGAACGACTTCCGCTACCGTCGCCTCCTGACCGTAGGTGATGTTTTCGTAAATGCTCCCGTCCACGAGTTCCAGATCCTGGCTGGCGACGGCGATTTGGCGCCGCCATTGGGCAGGGTCGATCTGGTCGAGCGCGACGCCGTCGATGAGGATGCGACCTTCGTCCGGCTCGACGAACCGGCATAGCAGGTTGACGATCGTCGTCTTACCGGCGCCGGATCGGCCGATGAGCGCCGTCGAGCGGCCGGTGAAGATTTCGAAGGTAGTGGAGCGCAGCACCACGGGGCGAGCGTCCGAGCCGGGATATCTGAAGGTCACCCGATCGAATTCGATGCCTCTATGCAATCCGTCAACCGGCTTGCTGCCGGACGGTGGCTTCGGCTTGTCCGATGAATCCAGCAGCCACCTCACCTCTTCGAGCGATCCGCTCCAGCCCTGGATCTGGCTCCAGGACATTTGCAGGGCGCGGACATGCGGCTGCAGCCGATAGAGCAGCACCACGAAGGCGACGATCACCGGAAAGCTCACGCCGGCGAACCAGGCGCTCACGACCGCCGCCAGGAACAGGGCGGAATGCAGAACTTCAGTAAGTGGCGGCAGGACTCCCTGTCGGGTCTGCAGCACGAAGCCGGCGTGGCGAACGGAATCCGACGCCGCGTCGAAGGTTGTCTTTTCGCGGCTTTCCTGCCCGAAGACGCGGATCAGCCTGCCGGCATGGACGAGATGCAGCATTCGGGCCGCAAGTTCGCTGTTGAAAGAGGTGACGTTGCGGCTGGGGCCCTTGAGCGTCGCCGAGAGCACCGCATGTGTGATCTGGACGAGGACGAGACCAAGCGCGACGAACAGCGTCATCTGCCACGACAGGAGCAGGAGGCAGGCGAGCAGAATGATCGTGGCCGAGCCATTCACGATCGCCGCGAGCACAGTCTGGATCGCGTCGGAGGCGCGCCAGGATTCGTTTGAGATGATGTTGAGCAAGCGGCCCGGGTTTTGCTGCAGGAAGAAGGGGTAGCCTATCCTCAAGAGCTGGTCCGAGAGCGCGCTTCGAATGGAATGGCTGGCCTTCCCGTAGATGAAGGTGGTGAGCACGGTGTTTGCAAAGGCAAACACGTTTTTCAGGATGATCAGAGCGAGGACCGCGGCCGCGATCAGCAGCAGCCTGTCGCTCTCGTCCAGTCCGGCCCCTACTTGCTGGAAGGCCGCGGAGATGCCGCTGAGCCCGGCGGCATCCTCGCTGCCGGCAATGATGCCGAGCATCGGAATGATCAGGCCGATACCAGCACCTTCGAGCGCCGCACTCGCGAGCCCGAGGATGACGACCAGGGGCAACAGGCGCACTTGCCGCCCGAGCGCATGGTGCAACAGCTCGAAGCCCGGCATCAGGAAACGCAACATCATCGACCTCGCTCCAGTCCCGGTGTCGTCTCGCCGATACGACGCAATTCCGTCGGCTCTGCCCGGCTTGCCATGACGAGGCATGCGAACTTCGCCGCGCCCATCAGGTTCATCGATACGATGGGCCAGTGGGAGAGTCGCAGTTCGGGGTCGAACCTGTCCCCCCCAAAGGATTGACACCACGCCGACCGAAGGGTCCAGCAGAAGTGCCGGAGGAGCCAAGGCGCCCTGAAGAGGTGCTTCAGGCAGAGCCCGCCGTTCCCCAGACTATAGCTGCGATGAAGCTTCTCGATGGCTGCGCGGGCTTTTCGCCCATGATGGTGGAAGACCGTCATGTCAGGCACATATTCGACCGGAATGCCCAGGCGGTAGGCACGCACGAGATAGTCCGTGTCCTCCGCGGATTGCAGGGGCGCACCAGCTCCGAACCGTTCGTCGAACGGGCCGACAAGAGCCGCGACCTCACGATGCATGGTCATGTTGCAACCGAGCACGAAGCCGCCGGGATGAACGTCCCTGGTCAGTCGCTCGCGCACCTTCGATCGTTTGATCGTGAAGGGGAGGTCAAGGGGATTGCCGAGTTCCACGCGTCCCCCGCGGACAACGCGCTGGTCACCGTTCACATAGTGTCGTTCCAGGTCGGACAGATAGGTTCGGCCGATTTCGCAGTCATCGTCGATGAATACGAGAATCCGACCGCGAGCCCGTTCCATTCCTGCGTTGCGCGCAGCCGCAAGACCTGGTCGCGGCTCGATGACGAGCGTCATCACCATATTCGAGGAGGCGGCGACACGGCGCAGTTCGTCCGGCGTGTCGTCGGTAGAGCCGTTATCGACCACTACAAGCTCACAGGTGATGGCGGGGAATGCGGCGCAGGCCGCCTCGATCGACCGGATGCATGCGACAAGCGCCCCGACCCGGTCGCGGGTACAGACGATGAAGCTCGCAAAAGGCCGCGTGCCCTTCGGCGTGGCAACGGCGCCGACGTGCTTGTCCGCTCCAACGGTCTCTTCAAAGGCCATCGCAGACCACACCATGCTGAGGAAGGACGCTAGCTGCCGGCACGGACTGCATGTAGCGCGCCAGCCAATCCACTCTTCTGGTCGCCGCGATTGAAAGGCGGCTGCACCAAGGTAGGCGCGCACCGGCGAGCAGGCCGTAGCGCTCGCGGCGTCGAATAAGCTGCCATTTGCCGGCTCGCGTCAGAAACTCGTGCGTCAGCTCCGGCCGCTCTTCATCGACGATCATTTGGTAGAGGAAGTAGAAGAAGCACAGGATGCCGTCTTCGTAGGCTTTGCGCGTCTCGGCGGGACAGGTGGAAATCTTGGTCTCAAGAGAGAGGATGAATTCGGCAGCAGTTCCGACCGTGTCTCGTGTCACCGCCGCGCCGACCTCGCGAAGCGGGCTTGCATCGCCAAAAAAGTCATTTCGTTCAAGGTTTTCCGCAACGATCTTCAGATGCGTCTGGCGCATCTGCCGCTGATGCTTGCTCGTCACGCTGGCGTCATGGATCCGATAGGCAACCAGCGGCTCGTCGATCATCGCCGCCGGGAAACGATCGGCGATCCGCCTGAACAGATCGAAATCTTCCGCATGCGGGTAGCCCGGGTCATAGACGAGCGTGTCGTCAGGAATGGCTTTGCGGTTGTAGATCACGGTCGAGTGGAGAAAGATGGTGAAGAACATCGACAGGATGCGCATGCTGTCCCGCCGATAGATCGGGCTCGGTCTGCCGCGGACAATGCGATCGCCGATCAGGGTGTCGATGCCTGTGCCGCACAGGGCGAGCTGTGGCTCTTCGGCAAACAACGCGACCTGGCGGGAGAAGCGGGACGGATAGGCGACGTCGTCGGCATCCATCCGCGCCACAAGGTCCCCTTTGGCGAGCCCAAGCCCCTCATTCAAGGTCGCAATCAGGCCGCGGTTCTCCCGTGAAAGAATGGAAACACGGCCATCGGCCTTGCGATAGCGCTCGAGGATTTCAAGTGAGCGATCCGTCGATCCGTCGTCGATCGCGACGACCTCCAGGTGCTTGTAGTCCTGACGCAGAATGCTCTCGAGCGCGGCGGCGAGATAGGGTTCTCCGTTGTAGACGGGCAATAGGACGGACACCAAGGGGGTGGGCATGGTTCGGCTCGCGTGTTTAGTGAACATCGGAGGTCTCGAAGGCTTTGGCGCGATCGCCCGACGCCCGCAGGTACGCGGGGGTATCGTCGTTTCCTCTTCCAGGGCCGATGCGGACCGTGGCGGCCCCGCCGCTTCGTCGGCGAACGTAGGGAAAGTGGCGCTTGAGCGCGTTCAGCGGCTGTTCGAAGGCGAACCACGAGATCGAGGCGAGGACCAACGTCCCGGCGCCCGCGACCAGAAAGCGCCCCATCCCCTGCTCCGAGACATGGACGGGAATGAAGGATTGCGCCTGGACGACAGCAGCGAGGACGATCGCGTGGTAAAGATAGACACCGTAGCTGATGCGGCCGAGGGCAGTCATCAGCGCGCATTCGAAGAGGCGGCCCAAGGGACCTGCGATGCCGCGCGCGCAACTGCCGACGAGCAAAGCCAGCGGCACCAACGGAAAGATCTCAAGCCCAACCCATGCCAACCATTCGAGGAGTGGCGTCTTCGGCACGGGGCGTAGCCACAAGATGATCAAAGAGATAGCCATCAGCGGGATCCAGCTTTTCCGGACCCATTGCGGCCAGGCTTCGTTCCTCGACCGATGAACGGCCAACAGCCCGCCCGCGGCCAATGCGTCCATCGAAGCCGGAGGCAGCAGATCCCGCGCCAGAGACGGCGTTCCGGTCAGGGGCCAATAGAAGCGGAAGGCGAGCGAAAATGCGATGACCCCGACGCAAATACCGGCAATCGAACGTCGCGGCGCGACCAGGACGACCAGCGGCCAGACGATGTAGAATTGCTCTTCGATGCTCAGGCTCCAGGTGTGACAGAGAACCCAAGGCGTCCACTCGTTCTGGAGCGCGTACCAGAAATTGGAAAGATAAAGCGCGTGCCAGGCCAGCACTTCCTTGGAATGCTCCAGGCCGATCAGCCAAACGAATCCAAGCACGGCAAAATAGGGCGGAAAGATGCGTAGCGCCCGGCGCGCGTAGAAGGATCCGAGGGCTGTTCCGGCTTCGAAGCGCGTGTCGGCGCGTGCGTCCAGCAGCAACCGGGTGATCAGAAAGCCGCTGAGCACGAAGAATAGTCTTACGCCGATATGGCCCCAGTGCGATCCGTCAGCCGCGAAGAAATGGGCGTACAGGACCAAGGAGACGGCAACGGCTCGTAGGCCATCTAACTGACGGTCGCGCGCAATTTGCATGAGCATCCCCCCGAGTTAAACCTTTGCGGGATTCTCCCCTGGTGGCATCGTTCCCTGGGCCGGCATGATTGTTATCGCCCGATGCTCTCGAAAAGCCGAGATTCGGAAAGTTGAAGATAGTTTAGGCGAGCGTGTGCGAATGTATGTCCGAATAGGGCCAAACTTTGGCACGCCATCTGCAAGGATTCCCGCAGATTGACAAAGGCCCTGTGGAGTGTGTCGTGTCTGCAACGGAGCATGGCTCGGCGGGTAAACGACCCTAGTTGCAAAGATTTTGGCAATACGTCTAACAAGCTGCAGAGAAGGCACGCGACATTACATCAAATCTTCGGCGTAAAGCTTTGCCCGTTCACCTAAAATGTCGGCGGCGTATTGATCCACAGAAGCACGGTCTCGCCATCATGGCGGTTCGACCAGGCATGGCGGCGGCGGCTCTCGAAATAGAGGGAGTCGCCCGGGTAGAGGTCATAGAACTGATCTCCGTCGAGCACAAACTCGACGCGGCCGGCAAGCACATAGACGAACTCCTCGCCCTCGTGACGGTAAGCCCCCTCGCTTGATGCGCCGGGCGCCAAGACGAAGCGGTGGCAGTCCATCTGGTTCTTGCCGTCCGCCAGCATCTGCACGGTCACGCCCGGCGTCGTGCGCGGCCAATTGCGCCACTCGCCCGCGCGAACGAGCACGCGCGCCTGCGGCTCCTCCTCGCCCGCCAGGCTCGAGACAGTCGTTCCGAAATATTCGGCAAGATTGTGCAGCACGGCAATTGAGACGCCTTGGGACGTTCGCTCCAGCGTTGAGAGTACCGACGGTGCGATACCGACGTCGCCGGCTACTTGCTCCAGCGTCTTGCCCCCCGCATGTCTGAGGCTCCGCAGCTTCCGCCCGACCTGCAGATCGGCATTGCCTTCCGGTGGCGCTGCAGGCCCGGACTCGTCGTTTGCCGCGCCTTCGGCTTCCAGGGCCTCGCGTATCGCAGCCGGGTTGAGGCCGCGCTCGGCGCGAAACCAGGAAATGCGCTTCAGCCGCGCCAGGTCCGCCTCGGTATATTGCCGGTGCCCAGTCGCCGAACGTTCGGGCACGACGAGACCCTGGGTTTCCCATAGGCGTAGGGTCGAAGCCGAGACGCCGGCGAGCCTCGCGGCCTCGGCCACCTTGTAGCGTATGTTGCCCGCCCCGCTCATCAGTCCCTATCCTTCCGGCGCCGAATAGGACGCGATTCCCAGCCTTCGGCAGCTTGCGGCAATCTATCTGCGAGCCTTGCCGTTTCACAAGGCGTGGTCATCAGTCGTAGTGTTGCCTCGATCACCAAATTTGATTTGCTTTCCATGTCAAAAGATGTACCTCTTTCAATAAAATCTTGCAGAAAAAATGCAATATATCTGCCAACCCTTACACAGGACAGCGATGATGACCAGCCTGACCGACCGCAAGAACGCCGCCATTTCCCGCGGTGTGGGAATGACCACGCAGATCTATGCTGACCGCGCCGAAAATGCCGAGATCTGGGACAAGGAAGGCAATCGCTATATCGATTTCGCCGCCGGTATCGCCGTCGTCAACACCGGTCACCGCCATCCGAAGGTGATCGCTGCCGTCAAGGCACAGCTCGATCGCTTCACGCACACCTGCCATCAGGTGGTTCCCTATGAGAACTACGTGCATCTGGCCGAACGGCTGAACGCATTGGTCCCCGGCAAGTTTGCGAAGAAGACGATCTTCGTCACCACCGGCGCCGAGGCAGTCGAAAATGCCGTGAAGATCGCGCGCGCCGCGACCGGACGCCAGGCCATCATCGCCTTCGGCGGCGGCTTCCACGGCCGCACCTTCATGGGCATGGCGCTGACCGGCAAGGTCGTGCCCTACAAGGTCGGCTTCGGCGCGATGCCGGCCGACGTCTTCCATGCCCCCTTCCCGATCGAACTCCACGGCGTCAGCGTCGAGCAGTCGCTCGCAGCGCTGAAGAAGCTGTTTGCCGCCGACGTCGATCCCGGCCGCGTCGCGGCGATCATCCTCGAGCCGGTCCAGGGCGAAGGCGGCTTCTATCCGGCGCCGACCGCCTTCATGAAGGCGCTGCGCGAGATCTGCGACCAGCATGGCATCCTACTGATCGCCGACGAAGTCCAAACTGGCTTTGCCCGCACCGGCAAGCTCTTCGCGATGGAGCATCACGATGTCGCTCCGGACCTGATGACGATGGCGAAGAGCCTTGCCGGCGGCTTCCCGCTCGCCGCGGTGACCGGCCGTGCCGAGATCATGGACGCACCGGGACCGGGTGGCCTTGGCGGCACCTATGGCGGCAACCCGATCGGCATCGCCGCGGCGCACGCCGTTCTCGACGTGATCGAGGAAGAACAACTTTGCGAACGGGCCAACCAGCTCGGCAACCGTCTGAAGCAGCGTCTTGCGCAGATCCGCGAAAAGGCGCCCGAGATTGTCGACATTCGAGGTCCGGGCTTCATGAACGCAGTCGAATTCAACGACTTGAAGACAAACCTGCCGAGCGCCGAATTCGCCAACAAGGTCCGCCTGATCGCCCTTGAAAAAGGGCTAATCCTGCTGACCTGCGGCGTCCATGGCAACGTCATCCGCTTCCTGGCGCCGATCACCATCCAGGATGAGGTTTTCGCGGAGGCGCTCGATATCCTCGAAGCATCGATCCTCGAAGCGCGCGGTTGACGACGGATCGGGCGACGGCTATCGCGCCTGTTCGAACACGGCTCGGGGGCGCACTATTTTGCGTCCCGGCCCACAACAATAAGAGCGAGGCCTACTGAGCCGCGGTGTGCCTCGCCGGAGGACGCGCCATGGCCCTGACAACGGCACTCACCAAGCATATTCGCGCCGCGGGCCAATTCGCCACGCTCGGTACTGTCAGCCGGCCCTCTGGCGCCTTGGACGGCACGACCTTCGAGGTCTTCAACCCTTCGACCGGTGAATTGCTGGCGACGCTTCCCGACATGGGGGTCGAAGACGCGCAAGCCGCCATCGAGGCCGCGGCGCGGGCTCAGGCGATCTGGGCGGGCAAGCCGGCCAAGGATCGAAGCGCGATCCTGCGCCGCTGGCACGACCTGATCGTGGGGCATGTCGACGATCTCGCCGCCATCCTGACCGCCGAGATGGGCAAGCCGCTAGGCGAGGCCAAGGGCGAGGTTCTGCATGCCGCCTCCTATATCGAGTGGTACGCAGAGGAGGCGAAACGCGTCTACGGTGAGACTTTTCCGGCGCCTGCCAATGACCGCCGCATGCTCGTCATCAAGCAGCCGGTCGGTGTCGTTGGCACCATCACGCCGTGGAATTTCCCAGCTTCGATGGTTGCCCGTAAGATCTCGCCAGCGCTTGCCGCCGGTTGCACGATTGTGCTGAAGCCCGCCGAGCAAACGCCGCTAGTCGCCGGGGCGATGTTCGTGCTTGCCGAGAAGGCAGGCTTCCCCGCGGGCGTCCTCAATTTGCTCTATGCTTCCGAAGGCGCCCCGATCGGGCGCGAGCTCTGCAGCAACCCCAAGGTCCGCAAGATCAGCTTCACTGGTTCGACCGAGGTCGGACGGCTCCTGATGCGGCAATGTTCCGACCAGATCAAGAAGGTGAGCCTCGAACTCGGCGGCAATGCCCCCTTCATCGTCTTTGACGATGCGGATATCAACGAGGCGGTGGATGGGGCGATCCAGGCGAAATTCCGCAACGCCGGCCAGACCTGCGTCTCGGCCAACCGCATCTATGTGCAATCGGCGGTGCACAACACCTTCGCGGATAAATTCGTCGCGCGGGTGCGCGAGCTTCGCGTCGGCGATGGCTTTTCCGCCGGCGCCACCATCGGGCCGATGATCGATAGCCACGCGATCGAGAAGATCGAGGCGCATGTTGCCGACGCGCTGGCGAAGGGGGCTGAACTGCGCTGCGGCGGCAAGCGGATCGGAAGGCAAGGCACCTTTTTCGAGCCGACCGTGCTCACGAGCATTTCACACGACATGCGCGCCGCCCAGGAGGAGACCTTCGGGCCGATCGCCCCGATCATCCGCTTCGAGACCGCCGAGCAGGTGGTGGCCGAGGCGAACGACACGATCTATGGCCTTGCCGCCTATTTCTACGCCGAGAATCTGAAGCGGGTCTGGCATGTCGCCGAGGCGCTGGAATACGGCATGGTCGGCATCAACACCGGCCGCATGTCCTCCGAGGCAGCCCCCTTCGGCGGCATCAAGCAGTCCGGCATCGGCCGCGAGGGCTCGCGCCACGGTCTCGAGGATTATCTCGAAATGAAATATCTCTGCATGGGCAATATCTGAGACTAGTCGCCACTGCCGACGCGATTAGTCGATGATGTGGTAGCCGCCGTCGACGTAGAGCACCTGGCCGGTGATTAGCCGCGCAGCGTCGTGCGCGAGAAAGGCCGTGGCGACACCGACGTCATCGATGTCGACAAGTTCGCGCGTCGGCGATTTCACTTTCGTCTTTTCGAGGAGCGCATCGAACTCGGGGATGCCGGACGCGGCGCGGGTCGCAAGCGCGCCGGGAGAGATCGCGTGCACCCGAATGCCTTTCGGTCCGAGCTCGGCTGCGATGTAGCGCACGGCGCTCTCGAGCGCCGCCTTGGCGACGCCCATAATGTTGTAGTTTTCCACCACGACCTGTGACCCGTGATAGGTCATCGTAAAGAGCGTCCCGCCGCGCTTCATAAGCGGTTCGGCGAGCTGCGCCATGCGGATGAAAGACCAGCAAGAGATGTCCATCGTCGTCAGGAACCCATCGCGCGGAACGTCGGTCACCCGCCCGCCGAGCGCTTCCTTCGGCGAAAAGGCGATCGAGTGGACGACGAAGTCGAGCTCTCCCCAGGTCTCCGCGATGCGCTCGAAGACCGCCTCCATCTGGCCGGGCACGGCAACGTCCAATGGCAGGAAGATCGGCGCCTCGAGCTCGCGCGCCAGCGGCTCCACATAGGGCTTCGCCTTGTCGTTCAGATAAGTGATCGCCACTTCGGCCCCGAAGGCGCGGAAAGCGCGGGCGCAACCCCAGGCTATCGAGCGGTTGTTGGCGATGCCGACGATGAGACCCTTGCGGCCTTCAAGCAACTTGGCCTTGACGGTAGGAATGGACATAAGGTGCGCCTCCGGCGGATCAGGCTTGATGGGTGTTGATCAGCGCCAGCGTATGGCGCGCGATCATCAGTTCCTCGTCGGTCGGGATGACATGAAATGCAACGCGGCTGGTGGCGGTCGAAATCAGCGCGCTGCCGGCATCGTTCGCCGCCGGGTCGAGTTCGGCGCCAAGCCATGCGAGGCCTTCGGCGATCCGGGCGCGGATCGGCGCGGAATTTTCGCCGACGCCCGCCGTGAAAACGAATGCGTCAACCCCACCAAGCGCCGCCGCCAGCATCCCTGCATTGAGCCCACAGCGATGGACGAAATGCGCGATGGCGAACGCGGCGCGCGGATCGTCGCTTGCCAAAAGTTCGCGCATGTCGTTCGAGATTCCGGAAAGACCCTTGAGACCGGCCTCATGGTAGAGGAGGTCCGAGACGGCGTCGGCACTCATGCCCTTCTCCGAGATGAGA
Source organism: Sinorhizobium fredii USDA 205 (assembly GCF_001461695.1). Classification (GTDB taxonomy): domain Bacteria; phylum Pseudomonadota; class Alphaproteobacteria; order Rhizobiales; family Rhizobiaceae; genus Sinorhizobium; species Sinorhizobium fredii. The sequence continues at coordinate 31,979 of NZ_AUTC01000164.1, forward strand.
TAGAGCACGACGCCCGGGTCGAGCTGGCCCGGACGTGTTCCCATCGGCAGGCCATCGAGCGCCGTGAAGCCCATTGTGCTCTCGACGCTGCGGCCGTCGCGCAGCGCGCACATCGACGCGCCGCTGCCGAGATGCGCGACGATAACCTTGCCGCCGGCGGCTTCCGGGGCGATCTCGCGCAGCCGCTCGGCGATGTATTCGTAGGAAAGCCCGTGGAAGCCGTAGCGCCGCACGCCCTGATCATAGAGCGCCCGCGGCAGCGCGTAGCAATCGGCGTGCTCCGGGTGCCCGCGGTGGAAGGCCGTATCGAAGCAGGCGACCTGCGGTACGTCGGGATTGATTTCCATGGCGAGCCGGATCGGCGCCAGATTGTTCGGCTGGTGCAGCGGTGCCAGATCCTGGTAGCTGGCGAGGCGGTCGAGCACCGTCGCGTCGATCAGCACAGGCTGCGCAAAGTCCGGCCCGCCATGCACGACGCGATGGCCGATCGCGCGCAGTTCAAGCCCCTCGAGCGTCAGCAGCCATTCGCGCGCTGCCGCGATGGCGGCCGGAAGGTCGCGAACGGCTTCCGCGGCGTAGCTCTGATCGACAAGCACGCTTCCGCCTGCACCCTTTGCCTGCAGGCGCGGTCGCGTACCGATGCCGCCGATCTGGCCGCGTACTTGGCGCGTCAGGCCCGCCTCGGCTATGCCGAAGACCTGGAACTTCAGGCTGGACGAGCCGGCATTGACGACGAGGAGCGCGTTCATCACGTCAGACCGCCGCCACTTGCGCAGCCCGCGCCGGGCCGCGTAGAGCGCCGCGACGGCGCAGGAAGCGAGACGCGTTCGCACCGAATCGGCCCGCGATGTCATCACGATCGGCACGCGCGCGCCGAGAACGATGCCGGCCGCGTCGGCGTGGGAAAGGAAGGTCAGGTTCTTGGCGAGCATGTTGCCGGCCTCCAGATCCGGCACAACGATGATCTGGGCATGGCCGGCCACCGGTGACGTGATCCCCTTGATGCGGGCCGCCTCCGGATCGATCGCATTGTCGAAGGCGAGCGGTCCGTCGATGAGGCCGCCGGTGATCTGGCCGCGCTCGGCCATTTTGCAGAGCGCCGCCGCTTCGATTGTCGATGGGATCTTCGCCGTGACCGTCTCCACCGCTGAAACGATCGCAACCCGCGGCTCTCCCAGCCCGATCGTCACCCAGAGATCGATCGCGTTCTGCACGATGTCGCGCTTGGCTTCGAGATCCGGGAAGATGTTGATGGCTGCGTCGGTGATGAACAGCGTCTCTGCATGCCCGGGGACATCCATGACGAAGACGTGGCTGATCCGCCGATCGGTCCTGAGACCTGTGGCGGAGGCGGCGACCGCATGCATCAGTTCGTCGGTATGCAGGCTCCCTTTCATCAGAAGCTCGCCCTTGCCTTCACGAATGAGCGCAACCGCCTTGGCCGCGGCGGCGTGACTGTGCGGTACATCGACGATCTCGATGCCGCCGATTTCGAGCCGATGCTCCGCCGCCACATAGCGGATCTTCGCTTCCGGCCCCACGAGCACGGGTTTGATGAGCCCCATTTCCGACGCTTCGAGCGCGCCGCGCAACGAGGTCTCGTCGCAGGGATGGGCAACGATCGTGACCGCGGGCGTTTCGGCCTGCGCGGCGGCGATCAGGCGGTCGTACTTGGACGGCTCGGCCGTCAGTGCAGTCACCTCGGACACAGCGGACCCTCCTAACAGCTCAATCAGGATGTCTTGCGCTCGCGCGCGGTCTTGCGCGACACGAACGGCACCGTCTCACCGCCGAGACCAAAGAGCGTCTCGATGCGCTCCAGTCGCTCGGCTGCGGCGCCGGTTACGGCTCCGGACGCCTGCAGGACCTCCCGCAGAGAATTGAATGCGGAGCTGCGTTCCTCGAGATCTTCCGGCAGCAGGTTCGGGATTGCTGAAAGAGCCGCCTCCTCGTCGATCAGCAGTATGAAATACTGCTTGCGCAGCAGCGCCTTGAACTCCGGAAGGGTCAATTGACTTGCCGTCGTATGGGCGCGGCGCAGCCGGCGGATTGCCTCGAAGCCCCGCTCGTCGGCACCACCGCGCGCCTTTCCGACGAACAGCAGGGCCCTGGCAAGGGCCTCTCGAAGCCCACCCTCGGGAATCTCGGCTCTGAGCGAAGCTATCCTTGCTTCCACCAGCGCCTCGTGCAGGCGGCTTTTCGCCGGTTTTCGCGGCCGGCGGTCGGAATTGCTGTCGATACCGAGCGCGGTCTGCAGCACAGGGGAACCATAGACGGCGCGGAACGTGTCCTCCGAAAGGCGTTCGACCGTCTGACGCCAGGCCTCCAGCCCGTCAACGATCTGCCGCGACACGTTTTCCTGCAGCGCCAGGAATGGGTTCTCTGCGGATGCGGGTTTGCGGTTTTCGCGGGCATGCTCGGCGGCCGCCTGAATCCAGGCCATGAAGGGATTGCTCGGGCCGACGACCTCGTACTGCAGGCGCAGCGGATGCATGCGGCGCATCGCCTCCGCCATGGGCGGTGTCACCATGGCCCTGACCGTCGGTTGCAGGTAGGTTCGGTAAAGTGCCAGATTGATATCGGAGATCTTCGCGGCTGCGGCGAAGAGACGCTCGTCCTCGAGATCGTTGCCCCCGAGCGCGCGGATATCGTCCAGCGTTCGGGCCTCGCAGCGCATCACCCATTCACCGGCGATCAAGTCCCTGCCCTCGACAATTTCGCTTACGGGCTCCAGCACCGCTTCATAGAGACCCGGTGGCAGCACATCGATGAGATCGATGTTGGACGCGAACTCGTCGTGCTCCTTCCGCGCGACGCCGGCGGAGACGAATATGCCGAGATGCCCTACCTTCTCATGCACGGCGTAGACGATGGTCTGGCCGTGCGCGCGGATTTCGTCGACGCTGTCGTAGAGGTCGAGAATCCAGTCGAGCGCCTGCGGCGGCGGCGTGATGTTGTCGCCCTTCGAGCAGAAGACGACGATCGGCGAGTGAATGTTGCGCAGGTCGATGGCGGTGCCGTCGGAGGTGCGGATTTCGGCCGCGGCGAGCTTGTTACCGACGAAAAGTTCGTCGACGATGAACTGCATCTCCTCGGCGTTCAGCGTCACATGTCCGCCCCACCAGCGCTCGAAGCCGAGATAGCGCTCCGCCTCCGTGTCTACGTTCGAGTAGAGATTGTACTGCTTGGTCCAAAGCGTATTGGCCGGGTTCTGGTTCTCGAAGTTCTGCACCAGCCAGGCGCCATCGAATATGCCGGCGCCGAGATCGCCGGTGAGCGCGGTCAGCCAGCTGCCGCCGAGCAGTCCCCCCGAATAGCGCATCGGGTACTGCCCTCTGACCCCCGCCCAATAAGAAAGCGGCGTGCCGGCAATGATGATGGGACCGAACAGTTCCGGACGCAGCGATGCGAGGATCATGACGGCCCAGCCGGCCTGGCAGTTGCCGATCACGCAGGGCTTGCCGTCGGCATCGGCATGGCGGGCAATGACCGTCTCGAGGAAGACCGCTTCGGCGCGGGCGATGTCCTCGATCGTCTGGCCGGGAACGGGCTCCGGAAGGAAGCCTATGAAATAGCAGGGATGGCCCGCCTTCATCGCCACTCCGATCTCGCTGTCGGCCTTGAAGCCGCCAATTCCAGGTCCGTGGCCGGCGCGCGAATCGACGACAACGAAGGGTCGTTTCAGCGGGTCGACCACGATTCCCTCGGGCGGGATGATCCGCACGAGTGCGTAATTGACCGGCTTTTCGAGCTTGCGGCCGTCAACAACGAGCTCCGCTTCGTAATTCAGCACGTGCGGAGCAGTCTGCGCCGTGTGCTTCTCGTACTGCTCGCCTCGCTGGCGCATGACATCGAGAAACAGAATGGAGCGCTGCCAGGCATCGAGCGAGTAGGCGAATGCGTCTGGAAATGTCGGCACTGTCGGGATGGTGGAATGCTTGGGCATAATGTCCACTCCTCGCCTTGACCGAAGGTCGGTCCCATTCTGGTCTGCATAGGCTAGCGCTCCTTGTCGAGCGCTGATCCACGTCAAAGAAGGTGGGCGGCATGGGCCGCAACATTATCCGGCATATTTGCCGTGAAGCCTTCTCGCCTCACGGGTTCGAAGAGCGTAACCGTGGCGTGTTACGGCGATTTGTCATTCGCAGGCTCACGAACCGTCGTGTACCCCTCTCCTCTCGAAGCCGCATGCATTTTGGCGTGCTTCGACGGACGGCGTCGAGCACTGTTGGCGACGGTTCCGGGCGATTAGCATTGCACCGAAACGGTGGCCCCGCAAGGCAACCCTTGAAATTCATCGCAGGTCTTGCCAATTGGGGCAAAAGTCCAAGGAGGTCCGCAACACGATGAGTGAAGTCGAAATGTCCGTCGAGAAACATGTCTTCGAAGCCGATGTGGCGAAATTGCTGCATCTGATGGTGCACTCGGTCTATTCCGACAAGAACGTCTTTCTCCGCGAACTGATCTCGAACGCGGCGGACGCCTGCGAGAAGCTGCGCTATGAAGCGATCGTCGCGCCGCAACTGCTCGGCAGCGATCCCGCACCGCGCATCATGCTGACCCTGGACGAGGAAAATGCCCGCCTCATCGTCGAGGACAACGGCATCGGCATGAGCCGCGACGAGCTGGTCGAATCGCTCGGCACCATCGCGCGGTCCGGCACCCGCGCCTTCATGGAGCGGATCGAGGCCGCTCAGAGCAAGGACGGCGCGCAGCTGATCGGCCAGTTCGGCGTCGGCTTCTATTCGGCCTTCATGGTCGCCGACAATGTCGACGTCGTCTCTCGCCGCGCCGGCTCCGACACGGCCTGGCACTGGGCCTCGGACGGCAAGGGCAGCTACACCGTATCCGCCGCCGAGCCCGCCGATGCGCCGGCGCGCGGTACGCGCATCACCCTGCATCTGATGGACGACGCGAAAACCTACACGTCGCGCTGGACGGTCGAGCGCATCGTCAAGGATCAGTCCGGCCACGTCCCTGTGCCGATCTCGATCATCGAGAAGCCCGGCGCCGAGCCCGCCCAGGTCGCCGACGGTACGGCGCTCTGGACCAAGCAGAAGAGCGAGATTTCCAAGGAAGACTACACGGACTTCTACCGCGGCGTTGCCGGCCAGTATGACGAGCCGGTGCTGACCGTCCACTTCCGCGCCGAGGGGCGCCACGAATATACGGCGCTCGCCTTCGTACCCGGTTCCAAGCCCTTCGACCTGTTCGACCCCGACCGCAAGGGCCGGATGAAGCTCTATGTGAAGCGCGTCTTCATCACCGATGAGGCGGAATTGCTGCCTCGCTATCTGCGTTTCGTCCGCGGTCTCGTCGACACCGCCGATCTGCCGCTAAACGTCTCGCGCGAGATGATCCAGGAAAGCCCGCTTCTCGCGAGCATCCGCAAGGGCCTGACGAACCGCGTGCTGACGAGCATAGAAAAGCTCGCGGAAAGCGAGCCGGAGAACTTCGCCAAGCTTTGGGAAAACTTCGGCAGCGTCATCAAGGAGGGCATCTACGAGGACTTCGAGCGGCACACGCAGCTCCTTGCTCTTTCCCGTTTCCGCACCGCGTCCGACGACACGCCGCGCGGGCTTAGCGATTACGTGAAGGATATGAAGGACGGTCAGTCGGCAATCTACTACTTGACCGGCGACAATCTGGCCCAGTTGCAGGGCTCACCACAACTCGAAGGCTTCCGCGCACGGGGCATCGAGGTGCTGCTCCTGACGGACCCGGTCGACAGTTTCTGGGTGACAACGGCGCCGGATTTCGAGGGCAAGCCCTTCAAGTCGATCACCCAGGGCGCCGCCGATCTCGCCGGCATCGCAAAACGGGACTCCGACGCCGCCTCTTCCGAGACAAGCCCGGCGGTGGCTGAGTTCGTGACCTTCGCCAAGGCGACGCTCGGCGAGGCTGTCTCCGACGTCCGGGCCTCCGACCGCCTGACCGAAAGCGCCGTCTGCCTGGTCGCGCCGGAACACGGCCCGGACCGCCAGCTTCAGAAGATGCTGCAGGGCGCCGGGCGTATCGAAGGCGCGGCAAAGCCTGTCCTCGAAATCAATCCCGGCCACGCCCTGATTGCTGCCCTTGCCGGCTCCCCGGCGGAAGACCACGCCTTTCGCGAGGATGCGGTGAAGCTGCTGCTCGACCAGGCGCGCGTTCTCGACGGCGACAAGCCCGAGGATCCCCGCGCCTTTGCCGAGCGACTGTCGCGGGTGTTCGGGCGGGCCTTGCAAGCCAACCGATGAGATCGAAACAGTTAGTCCAGCGAAGAACGATACCGCTTGCCTCGTGGGAGCCGAGCGCAAGTGTCGCGCTTCCACGATAGCGACATCGCGGCCTCTGTGGCCGCGTGGCTTAGATATCACTGATTGACGCCAAGATAGGCGGCGTATTTCGACTGAAACTCGCTCGATAGCATCATGGCCAAGGCCACATGCTTCCGCGTCACCGTGCCGCCAGCCAGATCCCTCGCGTAGCTGTCGAGCCCGTGGGGGTCGGCTGAACGGTCCACAAGCAGGAGATAGAGAAAATCGACGTAGGAGCGATCGGTCAGGCCGAAAGTTGCATATCGGTCCTTGAACTCGTCGGATCCCATCAAGGTGAGCATCAACTCCGTTACGTTTGTCTCGCCATTCTCCAAGGCTTTCGCCCACTGCTCCAAGGCTTCCGCGTCATCCCGGTGTCCCAGCATGAGGCAAAAGGCAAAACGCGTCTGTTTGATCGGGAGGGGATCGGAAGGTCTGTTCTCCGCTATGTCACAGTCTCTCCTGGGGCGGGGCTCGGGACGCGTCCCGAGGATCAAATCCCTGACTGCAGCATAGGCCGGCTTGGGTTCGCCAATAGTCCAGCCGCCGTCGCTCTTTGCGTTCAGCCTCACCAAGCCCATGTCCGCCTCGAAGCTGGGTGCCCAATACGTTTCGTCCAGCAGCTCATAGATATGGGCGGCTTCCACACTGTACTTCGCTTGAAGCTCACGCAAACGCGTCATCGCCTGCTTCAGTCCGCCGGCCTGCTGCTCGTCGCTGTGTTGGCTTCCAAGGGGGTTGTTGAATTCGGTGACCCATATCGGGTGGCCAAATTCTGCCAGCTTCTTGAACGCCCATTCTGGGTCTTGGCCATACATATGCCAGACGGAGATGTCCCACTTGATCCCATCCTGCCGCATCCGTTCAAAGGCACCGACATGCCCCCAGCCGGCCGTGCCGATCGCCTTGCGGATGTCTGGGTCGACCTCGATCATCCCATCCGACAGACCCTTCAAAACGGCGCTTACCTTCGCCCAGCGCGGACCATAGTATTGCGAGGGGCCGTCTCCACCGGCGGGTCCCCACTCGCAGGGATATTGGCTGCCGTCATCCCGCTTTTCGCATGGTTTGATGATCGCATAGTTTTCCATCTCATTCCCCAATTCCCAGACGCGGATGTCGTCCTTGAATCGGGAACCAAGCGCGACGGCGAGTTCGTAGGCCTTGTCGTAAAGCTTCTCGGCGCTGTCTTCATCGAGGTCGATATTGCCAGGGGTGATCACGGGAAGAATGTCGATGCCGCGTGCCTTTCCTTCTTTCACAAGCACGGCCAGATCCGATGCGCTGGCCGCGTCGGTAATATTCACGCGATAGGACCTCATGCCGAGGTCCTGGAGAAAATCGAACTGTTGTTCAATTCCGATGCCGGGATAGGCAGTAATAGGATGGCCGTTAACGCCCCAAAGAATGTCTGCGGATGTCGAGGCTGCCATGGTCAAGAGGCTTACCACTCCGAATATCAGCCGAGTGAACATAATCGAATTCCTTCTACTACGCTCGTTGGAACATGCCGTCCCTCTGCAGCCGCGGCAATTCGCCGAAATAAGGAACCGACCGCGTCCGCTACCCTTATTGGTGACCCGTTCGCCTTCTGTTTGTTAGCATGACGATTGGTTGGCCCGCTGAGGGATGTCAGGGTATCCTGCGCTGAAGAACTATCTGGACGCGTCAGCGAAAGTTTGTATATTCGAGGACCAAAGCGGTCGAGTCACTATGGCCTTCGGGGTGACCTAGCTAGCTAGCGACATGCTTTGATTGTCCTATTTCGCTGTATGTGACTAAGTCCTTTGGGCGATGACTCACTGCTGAATTTTCATCGAGTGGCGATAGGAGTAGCGGTTTTGGTTTACTCGTCCCAATGCCTGGACAACCGGCTGCAGAGTTACATCTACCAAGCGCCACTTCCAGTTCCCAGCGTGAGTGTTCAAGTCAAGGCTCGCGGATAGCTTCATCGAAGCCACGCAGCAGTGGATAGAGAAAATAGGAGATCACCGTTCGACGGCCGACCTTGATCTCGGCAGATAACGTCATGGCAGAAGGCCTCACGGGCCCGCGGGGCGCTCGGACCTTGTTCCAGCCCAGTTGGGGTGGGACCATAGTCTATTGCTGCGTACCCGTCCGGTGATGAGGTATCGAGATCAGGGTTTGAAGCGGCCCGCTGCGAATAGCCATTCCAGGAAATGCAAAATTGCACCACCTCGGCCGGTGCGTGTGGAAGCAAGGCAGTGCCGTCACCGGGCTGGATAGAGGCAAAGCACTCTGCGAGTATTTTCATTTCCTCAGCAGAGATTGCAGCCTTCTCCCGAGGGCGCATTGCTTCAACTGCTCCGGCAAAGATTCTCTCCTAGATCAATATTCCCACCAGCAGAAGGAACACTGTTTTCAACTTGCACCGCATCCGCACATCTCGCTGAAGGAGCGGGCAGTTTGCCAATCAGAAGTTTCCGAAGTGTGATCGTTCCGCGGCATACACCGTGGTCCTCACCGGATGGGTACATTGCTGCAGTCTATTGCTGCTTGCTACTCCGTTTGGCGTGCTTGCCTATCGCCGCCTATTTGAGAGGATGCTACCAAGCGAGCTTGATGTTTGACGCCCCTGCCCCGGCGGTCGTCCCATTGACGGATCCTCCTTTACAACGGTTGGCCTCCGGATTTCGGCATCGGCTCAAGCCCGCCTCTCGGCAAACGTACGGCAACCTGGCAGGTACGCGCCGCAGTATTGGAACCGACAGCCCATGCAGATTTCGTTCGTTGGCCTCTTAGTCTGTGCGGGAATTCTGCTGGTCGGATACTTTTGCCGCGGCCCATTGATCATTGGTCTCATTGCTTCCCTGGCTTTCGGCGCAACAGCATTCATGACGCTTAGCTCGCTTGGCGGGTCATCACCGCTAATCTATACATTCTTCGCCGTTCTTCTGGTGACGGCGGTCGCTACCAGGCGGAGGATTTGGCGGGACCTTGGCGACGTTTTCGGCAAGATTCGACCCCTCTGGGTTCTCTGCAGCCTGATGCTTTATGCCATAGTCGGCGCTTGGTTGTTTCCCCGCCTGTTTGCGGGCCAAATAAGCGTCTTCGTTCAGTCCCCGACGCGGCGTGGGATCGTGGAGGCCGCTCTCGTGCCAGTATCGGGCAATATCACGCAGACCGGATATTTCGTCCTTGGCGGCCTCACAGCCATTGCCCTGTGCGTGTTGCTTCTACAGGAAGACAGGATAGAGAGTATTCGGCGCGGCTTTCTTCTTTGGTGTGGTCTTCACGCCGGCATGGGATTGCTCGATTTGCTCGGCAAACTGGCCGGAGCCGGAGACATCCTTTCACCTGTCCGTACAGCCAGCTACGCCATGCTCACAGAGGTCACAGAAGGTGGTTATTGGCGCATTGCCGGCGCTAACTCGGAGGCATCGGCTTTCGGCGGTGGAGCACTCACCTGCCTTGCGTTCTGTTATACTTACTGGCGTAAGACCAAGTCGCGGCTGGCTCAGGGGCTCGCCTCCCTGTTACTGGTCCTTCTGGTTCTTTCCACGTCCTCCACCGCGTATGTCGGCTTGGCCATATTGAGCATTCCAATTGGGCTTTCCATCTTCCGTTCGTTTCTGGGTGGCCGCATCGACAAGGATGAAATACTGATCATCGCGCTCATTGCACTCGCTGCCGCCACTGCCCTTTCAATCGTCCTTTACAAGGAAGAATTCTTCGCACCGTTCGTCCATTTGATTGATTCCATGGTGCTCAGCAAAAGCTCGTCCGCATCAGGCCAAGAACGGCTCTACTGGAACATCAAAAGTCTCCAGGCTTTCATTAACACAAGCGGTCTCGGCGTCGGCTTAGGCAGTTCCCGTGCATCGAGCTGGCCTATCGCGATAGCTTCTCAGCTAGGCCTCGTCGGGAGTGTTATGATGCTAACGCTATTGTTCGTCGTGTTCAGAGGTATGGGAAGCCTCAAGCACCACGTCGATCGCGAAACGAATGCGGTGGTATCGAGCGTACGGGCTTGCGCGCTGGCCTCCGTCGTCTCCAGTTCTTTAATCGGTGCGAGTGCCGACCCGGGCATGTTCTTCTTCATTGCGCTTGCCGTCATCTCCACGACCAGGGCCAATGCCCGCAGGAACAGTCGTGCTGCTGCCAAGCGCGCTTTGCAGTTCGGCCAACCCGCGCCTTTCGCTCCTATCTGAAGTCGCTGGCCGGACATGCGCCACCTTCACGGTCGTCGTCACGCCATTAATCAGAATAATCTCGTGGCTCCAGTCGAACTGGTATGCCTCACCTGGCGCGTAGTAGAGGGGAACGTAGGCTTCCGCTGTCACCGCTCCCCGGTTCTTCGCCCATGTCTTGGCATAACGCCGGATCGCGTCATAACTGCCATCGTAGCCGAGTGCCCGGACCTCTTCGTAAATCCGGATCAGCGTCAGCCGTTCACGTGACGGCTTGCCCTCATTGGCTGTCAGGAACCGCTCGATCTCGGCCTTCCATGCTCCGATCCGTGGCAGCGGTTGCCGTTCTCGTTCATAGGTAAAATCGGTCTCTTCGGAGCGCAGTATCTTGCGAACCGTGTTGCGCGACACATGGAGTTCCCGGACGATCTTCTTCACCGACCAGCCCTGCACATGGAAGGCCCGTCGAACACGCGCAATCGTATCCACTCGCTTCAACTCCCGCTCCATCCGCCGCAAAAAGCCGGATGGTCAGATGAAATCTGAGGGGGGTCAAAATTGGGCTCTGACGCAGTTTTGGTGGTGACGGATTTTATCCCGCGCCAATG
>NZ_AUTC01000165.1 GCF_001461695.1 Sinorhizobium fredii USDA 205
TCCGACGAGCCGAGCGCCCGGCCGCCGGAGATGATGATCTTCGCCGAGGTCAGCTCCGGCCGGTCCGAAGACGACAGCGCATCGGAGACATGGCTGGACAGCCCCGGATTGGCGGCGGCCGAGATGGTCTCGACCGGCGCGGAGCCACCTTCAGCCGCGGCGGCAAACGAGGCGGTGCGCACGGTGATGACCTTCTTCGCTTCGCTGGTCTGCACCGTCTGGATGGCATTGCCGGCATAGATCGGCCGCTTGAAGGTATCCGAAGATACGACTTCGATGATCTCCGAGACCTGGGCGACGTCGAGGAGCGCCGCGACCCGCGGCATGACGTTCTTGCCGACCGAGGTGGCGGCGGCGACAAGCGTATCGTAGGAGCCGGCGAGCGAGACGATTAGCGCGGCGAGCGGCTCGGCGAGATTGTTGGCAAGGCTTTGGTCGTCGGCGACCAGCACCTTGGCGACACCGGCAAGCTTGGCGGCCTGCTCGGCAACGCCTTTGGCGCCCGAGCCGGCGACCAGCACATGCACGTCGCCGCCGATTTTCTGGGCCGCAGTCAGCGCCTTCGCCGTCTGGTCGGAAAGGTGGGTGGTGTCGTGGTCAGCCAGCAGCAGAATGGCCATGATGAATGTCTCCCTTTCCTAAAACTTAAAGCACGCCGGCTTCGGTCTTGAGCTTCTCGACGAGCTCGGCGACCGACTTGACCTTGATGCCGGCCTTGCGGCCGGACGGCTCCTCGGTCTTCAACACCTTCAGCCGCGGCGCCGTGTCGACGCCGAAATCGGCCGGGGTCTTCTTGTCGAGCGGCTTCTTCTTGGCCTTCATGATGTTCGGTAGCGACGCATAGCGCGGCTCGTTCAGCCTGAGGTCGGTGGTGACCACCGCCGGCAGCTTCAGTTCGACCGTCTGCAGGCCGCCGTCGACCTCGCGGGTGACATTGACCTTGCCGTCGCCGAGCTCGACCTTCGAGGCGAAGGTGCCCTGGGCCCAGCCCAAGAGCGCCGACAGCATCTGGCCGGTCTGGTTGCTGTCGTCGTCGATCGCCTGCTTGCCGACGATGATCAGCCCCGGCTGTTCGGCCTCGGCCACGCCCTTGACGATCTTGGCCACGGTGAGCGGCTCGACCTGGTCGTCGGTCTCGACGAGGATCGCCCGGTCGGCACCCATGGCAAGCGCCGTCCTCAGCGTCTCCTCGGCCTTGGCCGGGCCGATCGACACGACGACGACTTCACTGGCCTTGCCGGCTTCCTTGAGCCTCAGCGCCTCCTCGACGGAGATCTCGTCGAACGGGTTCATCGACATCTTGACGTTGGCAAGTTCGACGCCCGAACCGTCCGCCTTCACGCGGATCTTGACGTTGTAGTCGACGACCCGCTTCACCGTTACTAGGATTTTCATGGATACTTTCCCTCCAGGAGCTTTCGCAGGAAAATGCGCCTTAACAGAGCGACCTGATTGTCGGTTGGCGACATCGATACGCGTTTTTTCTCCAATTACAATCGTCAACCGCAGCGCTAAATCGATATTAACCCACGTTCTTTATTGACGCTTACGTACACATAAGAAAAGCGTCTTGCAAGCGGGCAATGGGATCGGTGAGGCAAAACGTCCTGCCGTACACCCGGAGCGGGTAATCCGTTGAATCGGCGACGATTTTAAGGAAACATGCGGAAGCACTTCAAGTCGGGCGGCCCCAGGGGGTGGGGGGCTTTTGGCTACCCGGCCGGGGCGCATCCTGGCCCTCGGGCGATTTGGTCTGGTGTTCGACGGCGCGTGGACTGACGATCGTGCGGTCGAAAAGCGGCACGCCACGACGTCGCAATACGACGACGAGCACGAGGCCGGCGACGATGCCGCCGACATGGGCGCTCCAGGAGACGCTGCCGCCCGGGTCGACAGCGAACATGTAGAACTGCTGGCCAATCCAGAAGGCGAGCGGAATGGCGGCCGGCAGCGGCAAGGGAATGCGGAAAAGCACGAGCACCCAGACCCGGACCTTGGGGTGCAGCAGGAAATAGGCGGCGACGACGCCGGAGACTGCCCCGGAGGCGCCGATCAGCGGCGCTTCCGAGGCGACGTCGATGAGCCCATGCGCCAGCGCCCCGGCGGCGGCGCACAGCAGATAGAACAGCAGAAAGCGGAAATGCCCGAGCGCGTCCTCGACATTGTCACCGAAGACCCAGAGAAACAGCATGTTCATTGCCAGATGCGTGAAGTCGCCATGCAGGAAGGAATAGGTGACGAAGGTGAACTCGTCCGGGACGACCGCAAGGGAGGGATCGAGAATGGCGTAATCGAACACAACCGCCGGGATGTAGCCGAAACCGAGGACGGCGGCATTGGCGAATGCCTCGGTGGCGACCGGACCGGTGACGAGCCAAACGGCGAAATTGATGACGATCAGCGTGACCGTCACATATTGCATGTCGATATGCTTCAGGGCATTCCTGTCATGCAGCGGTATGAACATGCGATCCCCGAAGCGTGATTTTTTCGCGACTCTATCTGTTCTTGCCCGGAACCCAAAGAACGTCCGCACGTCCCCTGTCGTTCGCCCATCGGGCAGCAACGAACAGGAAGTCGGAGAGCCGGTTGATATAGGCGACCGCCTCGCGGCTGACGATCTCGCCTTCGGTTTCGGCAAGTGCCACGATCTGCCGTTCGGCGCGGCGGGCGACGGTGCGGGCAGCGTGCAGCGCTGCGGAAGCGGCGCTGCCGGCGGGCAGTACAAAGGAACGCAAGGGCTGAAGATCCGCGTTCAACCGGTCGATCTCGGCCTCGAGGCGTTCCACTTGGGCCGCGATGATCCTCAACGGCTCGTATTCCTGCTTCTGACCGGTCTCGGGTGTCGCGAGGTCGGCGCCGAGATCGAAGAGGTCGTTCTGAATCCGCATCAGCATCGGATCGAGATTCGGGCTGTCGCCGGTATGCTGGCGCGCCAGGCCGACGAAGGCGTTCGCTTCGTCGACGCTTCCATAGGCATCGACGCGCAGATCACTCTTGGAGCGGCGCGGTCCGGTGACGAGACCGGTCGTGCCATTGTCGCCGGTCCGGGTATAGATCTTGTTGAGCTTGACCATTGTGGCTTCGCTAGCTCGGCCGGCCGCCGCCGGTGACCCACAGCGTCAGCATGATCAGCACGAGAGCCAGCGCTTGCAGCGCTATGCGCGTCTGCATCAGCTTGTTGGACGTATTGCCGCTGCCCTTTCGGGCCATGTTCAACAGGCCGCGGATGAGCACGATCGCAACCAGGCCCATGACGAACAGCGTCACGGCGGTCAGGAAACTGGGCATGTCGTCACTCCTTGCATTTGATGTGCGTGTCGTTGTCCCGAAACCGCTGCACACTTTCGGGCGACATGCACCGGGTTCGATCAGCCGAGTCGGCCAATGATACGATAGAACAGCGCCGCCGGCAGGAGTTTCTTGAGCAGCACACCCTGTTTGGCAGGCCTGGTCACGACATAATGCGGCCTTGGCCGGCGCGACGTCAAAGCGTGTTTCAAAACGTGATAAACGGCCTCCGGTCCGAGCTTGCCGCGGGCCGGCTTGCTCTCGCCGCGCAGGCGCTTCAACTGTTTCTCGTACTCCGCCCGGTGCACGGAATTCTTGAGGTCGATGAAGCGCTCGACATAGGCGACGGCGTTGGCGGCGAACTTCGACCGGATCGGCCCCGGCTCGATCAGGCTGACGTCGATGCCGCTGCCGGCAAGCTCCATCCGCAAGGTCAGCGACAGGGCCTCGAGAGCCGATTTCGAGGCGTTGTAGGCGCCGCGCCAGCGATAGGGTACGAGGCCGAGAATCGAAGAGCATTGCACGATGCGGCCTCGGCCACGGGCCCGCATCGCCGGAATGACGCGGCGCGTGAGGTCGTGCCAGCCGATCACATTGGTCTCCAGCTGCAGCCGCAGCGCCTCGGTCGGCAGGTCCTCGACGGCCCCGGCCTGGCCATAGGCGCCGTTGTTGAAGAGGGCGTCGATCCGGCCGCCGCTCAGCGCCATCACGGCTTCCACCAGCGCGGCGATCGTCTCCGGGCGGGTATAGTCCATGATGAAGGTTTCGATACCTTCCTGTTCGAGGTCCGCCTGGTCTTCCGGCCGGCGGACGGTCGCGAAGACCCGCCAGCCGTCGCCCTTGAGCGCGCGCGCGCAATAGGCGCCGATTCCGGATGAGCAGCCGGTGACAATGATGGTGGGGCGTTCAGACATCCGGTCGATTCCTGTAGAAATACGTGTCCCGTTTCCCATATTCACGGTTGGGATACAATTGAATTGCGCGCACTGCCTTTGATCGTGCCGGCGCGCCGCCACAGGCATCGCGCGCAGCCCGTCACGCGGAATGCGCGGCACCACAGGAGACGGAATGCCGGCATCGCTTCGCATCATCTGGAAGGTCGTGTTCGATGCGCTCTGGCATTTCAGCGAGGACGACGGTTGGGCGATGGCGAGCCACGTGGCCCTCTCATCCCTGATGGCGGTTTTCCCCTTCCTGATCTTCGGCACCGCGCTCGGCAGCTTCCTCGGGGCCGACCAGTTCGCCGTGACAGCGGTCCACCTGATCTTCGATGCCTGGCCCGAATCGATCGCCAAGCCCGTCGCCGACGAGATCGTCGAGGTGCTGACCATCCAGCGCGGCGGGGTGCTGACGATTTCCGTCGTCGCGGCCGCCTATTTCGCATCGAACGGCGTCGAAGCGCTGAGAATCGCACTGAACAGAGCCTATAGGGTGGCCGAAAGCCGCCCATGGTACATAACCCGGCTCGCCAGCCTTGGCTTCGTGCTTGCCGGCACCCTCATCCTCGCCGTAGTCAGCATTCTGCTGGTTGCGGTGCCGCTCGCCGTCCGCAACGCCGACGAATGGCTGCCCTGGCTCGACATCGTGCTTGCAACCGTCGACAATTGGGGCCTGGCGCTGGCGCTCGTGATGCTGACCGGCGGGCTCCTGGTGTCGCATCTTTGGCTCCCCGACGGGCATCGCAAGATCGTCGACGTGCTGCCCGGCATCCTGCTGACATTGCTCCTGTGGTCGATCGGCGCCTATGCCTTCGCATCCTATCTGGCGACCTTCTCGAACTACGTGGCAACCTATGCCGGTCTTGCCTCGATCGTCGTGGTGCTGGTCTTCCTCTACATGGTCGGGGCGATCTTCATCATCGGTGCCGAGATCAATGCCGCCATCCTGAAGTTCCGGGTCAAGCGCATGGTCGCGCGCAGCTTCCAGGGGCGAGGCGAGGGACCGCCTGCGCCATAGAGAAACGTCATGTCGGGTTATGCTTTTCTTCCCTCGTCCCTGTGCTTGTCACAGGGATCCAGCGGCGCCGCGTCGGCGGCGCGGAAGACTCCCTTCAGCCCAAAGACTTGGGCTGGCTGGATTCCTGTGACAAGCACAGGAATGAGGAGCGGAAGAGAAGCCTTGCCATCCCAACCGACGAGGCAGCAGGCTACTGCCCGCATGCTGAAGAACCCGATTGAATGTGACGTGCTTTAAAGAACCATCGCGCGTAGTTCTGCCGCCGAGCGACCGGCGGCGCGGAAGGCGGCTATGCCGGTATCCCCGTTGCTCTTCGACAGTTTCCTGCCGTCCGGGCCGAGCAGGAGACGGTGATGATGGTAGAGCGGCTCGGGCAGATCGAGGAGCCGCTGAAGCAGCCGGTGGATCGAGGTCGCGTCGTAGAGGTCGCGGCCGCGCACCACATGGGTGATACCCTGCAGGGCGTCATCGACGACCACCGAAAGATGATAGCTCGAGGGCGCGTCGGAGCGCGACAGGACCACATCCCCCCAAACGGCCGGCTCCGCCGCGATGGGGCCGGTTCTGCCGGCCGGGCCGGCTCCGGTCTCCTGCCATGTCAGCGGCTCGGCAAGGCGGCCCACCGCCTTCGCGACGTCGAGCCGCCAGGCGTGCGGACGGCCGCCGGCGATGAGCGCCTCCTGCTCTCGCGCCGACAGTTCACGCTCGCGGCCTGGATAGAGCGGCGATCCGTCCGGGTCGCGCGGCCATGGCTCCCCGCTTGCCTCTGCAGCGGCCACGGCAGCTTTGATCTCGCCGCGGCTCATGACGGAAGGGTAGACGAGGCCCATAGCTCTCAACCGCTCGAGCGCTGCCGCATAGAGATCGAGATGATCGGATTGGCGCCGCACCGGCTGTTCCCAGGTCAGTCCCAGCCAGGCGAGGTCCTCGAAGATCGCTGCCTCGAACTCCGGACGGCAGCGCGTCCGGTCGAGATCCTCGATCCGGAGCAGCAATCGTCCGCCCATTGCGGCCGCCATATCGTGGTTGACGATAGCCGACAGGGCATGGCCGAGATGCAAGAGGCCGTTCGGGCTGGGGGCAAAGCGGAAAACGGGTTGGACTGGCGGCGGAACGGGCATCGTGTTCCTTTGCCATGGAAGCGGTATAAAGGTCATCCGCTTTCTGCAGCGCCCAGCGTCACTTCAGACGCGCCAAGGACGCTGTAGCATTTTTTAATGGCTGCATGTCTTTGTCCTTGAATCGGCTACGCCTTAAGGAAACATGCAGCGGGAGGGTGCATGCGGATCATTCGGACAAGCGACGACATTGACGCCGGCCTCGCCGGTCTGGTGATGCTCGACGCGCGCCTCGAACACGTCATCGACAGGGCCGGGCCGGTGCCGCTCAGGCGCACCGATCCGGGTTATCGCGGCCTTGCCAATATCATCGTTTCGCAAATGGTCTCCAAGGCGAGTGCGGCGGCGATCTGGAAGCGCATGGAGGGATCGCTCGGCGAGATCAGCGCTGCCGCCGTGCTTTCCCTTGAGGACGACGACTGCCGGCAGTTCGGTCTTTCCCGCGCCAAGGCCGACACGTTGCGGCGCGTGGCGGCGGCGGCCGTGGCCGGCGAGATCGATCTCGACGGCATCTGCAACATCGAGGCGCCGGCGGCGATCCACGAGTTGACGGCCATCAAGGGCGTCGGGCGTTGGACGGCGGAAGTCTATCTGCTGTTCTGCGCCGGCCATCCGGATGTCTTCCCGGCCGGCGACGTGGCGCTGCAGAATGCGGTCGGTCATGCGTTCGGTTTCGAACTGCGTCCGAGCGCAATCGAGGTCGATTCGCTCGCTGCCTCGTGGTCGCCGTGGCGGAGCGTCGCGGCGCGGCTCTTCTGGGCCTATTATGCACATGAGATGCGGCGTGATGCGCTTCCCGTGACGCCTTGAAGAAAAAAGCGAATCCTTTGTTTGGTTTTTCTTTCTGGCTTCACAATCCTGTCGCAACGCGCCTAATATAGAAGATGCAGATGCCGAATCGCTCAGGAGAATACGCTTGACGATTGCAGTCTCACCTCAGGCCCTGCCGGCGCTTGTGCTGAACGCCGACTATCGGCCGCTGAGTTACTATCCCTTGTCGCTCTGGTCCTGGCAGGACGCGATCAAGGCGGTCTTTCTCGACCGTGTCACAATCCTTGCCGAATACGAACATTCCGTCTCCTCGCCAAGCTTCTCGATGCGCCTGCCGAGCGTCGTCTGCCTGAAGAGTTATGTCCAGCCGTCGCGCTTTCCGGCCTTCACCCGGTTCAACGTCTTCCTGCGCGACAAGTTTGAATGCCAGTATTGCGGATCCCCCGACGATCTGACCTTCGACCACGTCATCCCGCGCGCCCATGGCGGCCAGACGACCTGGGAAAACGTCGTGGCGGCGTGCTCGCCCTGCAACCTGCGCAAGGGCAGCAAGCTGCCGAAACAGGCCCATATGTTCCCGCACCAGCGGCCCTATCAGCCGACCGTGCAGGATCTGCACAACAATGGACGGCTCTTCCCGCCGAACCATCTGCACGACAGCTGGATGGACTATCTCTACTGGGATGTCGAACTGCAGCCGTAAGGCGGCAGTGTCCTGTTTTACGAGAATGGGAGTCTCCCCGACTTACGCTGGCCTGGCAAGGTGCGTTGGCGTGAGTGGCTGCGAACCTACGCCCTAGATCACGATGATTTTGGGTCTGATCGACCCAAAATCATCGTGATCGGTTCTAAAAGGTTAGAGCGGGATGCGGGCGGAAAACCGCGCACACTTTTCCTCATCCCGCTCTAGCGGCACCGCGCAGCGCGATCGCCGCGAGGATCAGGCTGGCGATGACGTTCCATCCGGCGAAGGACAGGCCGAGGATGCGGAGCGCCGCGTCCGTGCAGGACGGGGCATGCTTCGCGTCCAGGTCGCCGAGCAGGTCGCCGACATTGGAGGAAATGCCCTCAGCGGTCGTGGCGCAGGTCGACGGACCTTCCCAGAAATGCCATTCGGCACCGGCGTGATAGACGCCGATCCCCGCTCCGACCAGCATCAGGATGCCGACGAGCCCTAGCAGCGTGCGGGTCGTCCAGGCTGGCAACTTCAGCACGCTGGTGAGGATCGCGAGCAGGCCGAGCGGAATGCCGTAATAATAGGGATCGCGCTGCAGCAGGCAGAGGGCACAGGGGATGTAGCCGCCGATATGCTCGAAACCGAGCGCGCCGCCGACAGTCGCCGCCATGCCGAGCGTGACAAGTCCGGCAAACATGAGTTGCTGGCGTTGCGCGACGGAAACCTCGATCATCAATACCTCATAGCGGGCGGCGTGGACGACGCCGGCGCGGCCCGTTCAATCGATGCCGTCTTCATATGTAGGATCGCTTCCGCTGTAAATCGCCGTCAGATGCGACGGGCCGCACGCTTTTGTGATTGCCGTTGCGAAATTCGCAATTTCTCGATTGACCGGCGCGAAAACGATCGTGTAAATCGCAAGCCGCTGACATCGCCCAGCCTTGCCCCATTGGCGGAATTGGTAGACGCGCTCGACTCAAAATCGAGTTCCCAAAAGGAGTGCTGGTTCGACCCCGGCATGGGGCACCACTGGCAAATTCGGCATTGTTTTTGTCGAGTTTTTCGCCTTCAAATCTCTAGAAGACTTTTACCCTCCTGAAAAACTGGACGCTTTTGTTCCGGTTCTGATCGGCATTGCTGGTCTTCGGGGTCCTTGTTCATCAGCCCCCACAGCGCTCTTGGCGGGCTTTTTTGATTTGCCGCCTTCGTGTACCTGGTTTTCGGCCACAGCCTTGGGTGCGGTTGATGAGGCGCCCCTGCCCTACATTTAGGGTTGTGTTTTGACGGCCTACCTACCCAAATGTGTAACTAGACAGGTACCCCTATCGCGAAGCATTTTTTACGCGGGGGTGGCCAATGTCGAGCATGAAGGACCTCGCGAAACAAAATCCGGGCCTTATCTCAGGTTGGCGTCTTTCCGTCACCCTGCAACCCGGCACACCCCTAAAATGGCTTCTGAGGCATGGGGAAGTTAAGCAGGCTGCCGGCTACCCCAGTGAAGAAATCCCTGCAAGCTTCGCGGTGTGGATGCCCATCGTCAAGACCTGGGCCGAACTCGGTATTCCCCGCAATGAATCCTCGCCGACGATGGCGTCCGCCGTTGGGCAAATATCGGTGGATGGAGGCGATCTTCTGCCTTTCCTCATCAAGTACCGATCGATCGTCGAACTCGTGCCCCTCTCCAATCAGGGTCGTCACCTAAGGCGATTGAAAACGGAATATCCGGAATTTTCCCACCTGGTCGAACAGGCGTACAGACCCGCTACAGGAAAACTAAAGCGGTTCCCGGCGACCTACAAACGGCACCTGCGGAGGCTGCCGAAGCGTTAAACTTCCGACGGGCCGCCGCCCGATCGGCTTACAGGGCAGCAAAAAAGGCTGGGCTACTCCGACGTCCGTGATCGCCTCCCGCGCTGCCAGTACATCCGTGGTCAACGGCAGGAGGGAGCATACACCTTCAGTGTCGGCCTGATTGAATTTTAATCAAACCGGAAATCAAAGCGGATCGGACACGTTTCGAAAGAGCGTAATGATCTCGCGTGAAGGACTGGTGTCCGGAGGCGGGCCAAGCCGTTGATCTAGTCGGATTGCACATCGGGATGGGGCACGACCACCGCTCGCACGGATGACCGCAGGACTGACCGCGCGCCCCCATTGAATTTCAGGGTGCGGAGATGTTAGCTGCTGCAGCAATTTTGTCGCGGCAGGGCCATGTTACCGAGAATCGAGAGCTACGAGGAACTCTATCGTGAATTCCGCTGGCGGATTCCGGAGCGGTTCAATATCGGCGTCGCCGTCAGCGACGATTGGGCGTCGCGCGATCCGGAGCGTGTCTGCCTTGAGCATTTCAGTCCCGGCGGCGCGCATCGCTCGCTGACATATGGTGCCTTCGCGGCCCGCTCCTCCGGCTTTGCCGGAGGGCTTGCCGCGCATGGCATCAAGCCGGGCGATCGCGTCGCCATCCTGCTACCGCAGGGTTTCGAAGTGGCGATCGCCCATGCGGCGATCTACAAGCTCGGGGCGATCGCCCTGCCGCTGGCGCTGCTCTTCGGCGTAGAGGCGCTCGCCTATCGGCTGCAGGACGCAGAAGCAACTGCGATCGTCACCAATCGCTTCGGCTACGAGCGGCTTGCGGCGATCCGGGGCGAGCTGCCGGACCTCCGGCTGGTTGTGCTGGCGGAAGAGGAGGAACTCCCCGGGACGGTGCAGTTCGACCGTCTGGCGGCGGGCGAGGGCCGCTTCGTCGCTGCCGACACCGGGCCGGACGATCCGGCGCTGATGATCTACACGTCGGGGACGACCGGGCCGCCGAAGGGCGCCTTGCATGGCCATCGCGTGCTGCTTGGCCATCTGCCGGGCTTCCAGTTCCACCATCATTTCCTGCCCGAACCGGGCGACCGGATGTGGACGCCGGCCGACTGGGCCTGGGCAGGCGGCTTGCTCAACGCGTTGCTGCCCTCGCTGTTCTTCGGCGTGCCGGTGGTCTCCTCGCCGGCGCAGAAGTTCGATCCGCACATGGCCTTCCGCATCATGGAAGAGATGGACGTGCGCAACGCCTTCATTCCGCCGACCGCACTCAGGCTGCTGAAATCCGTCGATCGACCGCACGCCCGCTACAGGCTCAATCTGAGGACGATCGGCTCGGCGGGGGAAGCGCTCGGGCGCGAAACCTTCGAATGGGCGAAAGAGGCGCTCGGCATCGCGGTCAGCGAATTCTACGGCCAGACGGAATGCAACATCGTGATTTCCTCGGCGGCCGATCTCGGCGTGCTGAAGCCCGGCTCGATGGGCAAGGCCGCACCCGGCCACGCGGTGGCGATCATCGACGGCGAGGGGCGGGTGCTGCCGCCGGGCACGACCGGGCAGGTCGCCGTCAGGCGCCCCGATCCGGTGATGTTTCTCGGCTACTGGCGAAACGACAAGGCGACCGAGGCGAAGTTCATCGGCGACTGGATGACCACCGGTGACCAGGGCGTCATGGATGCCGAGGGCTATTTCACCTTCTTCGGCCGGGACGATGATGTCATCACCTCGTCGGGCTACAGGATCGGTCCCGGCGAGATCGAGGATTGCCTGGCGGGGCATCCGGACGTCCAGATGGCCGCCGCCATCGGCAAGCCGGATCCGATCCGCACCGAGATCATCAAGGCCTATGTGGTGCTGAAGCCCGGGGCAGTTGCGAGCGACGAGACCGCGGCCGCGATCCGCAGCTGGGTGAAGAACAGGCTCTCCATGCACGAATATCCGCGCGAGATCGAGTTCGTCGACAGCCTGCCGCTGACCACCTCGGGCAAGGTGATCCGGCGCTTGCTGCGGGAAAGGGCGGCGGCGGAGGTCGCTGCAGGCACTTAAAGGACCGTGCTGAAAGCGGACAACTACTCGCTCTGGCCGGCAGGCCAAAGGGGGTAGACTGGCCGCGTCCGCTTTCGTTCCGAGAGCCCAGCCGGCCTAGCGCCCCGCCAGCGCCCGTATCTTCTCGCGCAGCAGCCGCGCCATGTTGCGGGTGTTGCGGTAGAGGTGGAGCTGGGCGGCGACCTGGCGCACGTCGCGGTCGCGGTTCTGCTGCAGGCCGATCACCAGCGTGCCCATCTCGTCGCGCTCCTGCCAGAAGCGGGCGATCATCGGATGGTCCGGCACGGCGCAGGAATCGGAGCGGGCGATATTGGCATCGTCGAGATGCCATTCGGTGAGCTCCGCCAGCAGCAGCTTGCCCGGCGAATACTTCGCATAGTCCTCGTTATAGGCGGTCTTCCACGTATAGGCCTCGCCGGCCATCATCAGGACGACCATCGCGGCGATCGCCTTGCCGTCGAGATCGAGCGTGTGGACGCGCACGCCGTCGGCCTCGGCGAGATTGGTGATCGCTTCCCGCGCAAAGGCAGCGCGGAACCGGTCCATGATCATGGCGCTGCGCTCGCGGCCCTTCCAGCCGGACGCCTCGAGCGCCAGGAACTCCTCCAGGCGCCAGCGGATTTCCTCGGGTTGGCGCGCGACGCTGTAGGCGAGCTCACCGCATTTTTCGAGATTGTTCCACTGGCGTCTCAATTCCTTGAAATGGCCGCGGCTGATCGCCTGGCGCAGATAGGTCGGCCCGTCGAGCAGGCTTTCGAGCATCGGCCGCTCGAAGGTGTCGGTGACCGTCAGCGGCAGGTTCTCGCCGATCGCGACGGCACGGGCGAGCTGCGCGAACTTGCCCTTGAGGCGCACATCCGGGAGCACCAGCACCTGCGGCAGGCCGGAGGAGGGGGCGGCGAGCGCCGCGTAGAGGTTGCTGATCGTTTCGGCGGCGTCTTCCGCATCGAGAAGCGGCACGCCCAAGGGACCGAAGGGATTGGACCAGCCGCGAATGATCGGTGCGCCGATCGAGAAGCCCGGTTTTTCGATCGAGAAGGGCATCAGGAAGCGCAGCCGGCTGCTGCGCTCGTTGTTGTCGCGGATGACGGCGAGGCGGATGACCCGGTCTTCCAGCCGCGGCATGGCCGGTGCCAGGAAACGGCCGGTGAAGAAGACGTTCGGCTCGATCGCCCGGTTGGACAGAAAATCGAGCTCCCGCTGCAGCTCGTAGCCGGAACGGGCCGAATAGATGGCGAGATGCCGCCCGGGCCGTCCGACCGTCAAGGTCCGTTCGGCTTCAGCCGGGTCGAAGCCCGGTTGCGCCAATCCGCCGAGCAGGCGGTTCGCCCTTCCGTTCGAATCTCCCGGAAACTGGATATTGCCGCTCATGGCTTGATCGCCTCGTTCTTGTCATGACCGCTCCTTGCGCCGGCAAGTGCCAGGAGGGTGAAACCAAAGGTGTGTCTCACCGCGACGTGCAGGATTGCCGCCTCCGCGAACATCGCGCCCGCGGTCGCGCCGGCTGCTCCGGTCAGGCCGAAGAGCGGAATGAGCGTGACGTTCAGCGCGACATTGGCGCCGAGCGCGGCCGCATAAAGGATGACGCAGAGCTTTTGCCGCCCGGCCATCGTCAGCAGGGTCTCGGCGGGGCCGACGAAAGCCTTGGCGAGGATCCCGGTGAGCAGGATCGCCATCAAGGGGGCGCCGGCAGGGAAGGCCGGGCCGAACAGCGACAGCAGCGCCGGGCCTCCCAGCACGACGGTGCAGCCGATCGCCAGCGACGGCCAGAAAGACCAGCGCGCGCTTTCGATGGCGATCTCCGCCAACTGGTGCCGGTCTTGCGCGGCCATGGCCGCCGAAAAGCGCGGGCCGGCGGCCGCCTTGACCGCGAACATGACGAAATGGACGAGCGCCATGGTCTTCGCCGCGGCAAAGTAGATCGCCACCTCGTCGGGCTTCAGATAGAGACCGACGATCACGACGTCGGAATTGGTCAGCAGGAAGCCGAAACCGTCGACGAGGAATACGGGAATGGCGACGCGCAGCCAGCGCCCGAGATCGATCTTCATCGGGCCTCGATCGTAGTGCCGGTCGAGCCGCCAGACCATCGCGGCAAACTGGCCGAGCGTGGTCACATAGGTCGCAGCAAGCGCTGCGGTCAGCGCCGTCGTCGCGTCGTGCGGCAGGCCGGCGACCGTCGCCAGTATCATGAAGGCGAGGATCAGCAAGGGACGCACGATAAAGGTCGGGCTCATTGCGGCGACCGGCCAGCTATGGGCACGGGCCGTGCCGTCCATCACGTCACCGAGGGCGATCATCGGCAGGGTGACGAGGCCGAGATAGAGGGGAACAAGGTAGTAGCCTTCGATCGCCCACCCGAAGAGCCAGAGGCCGGCTGTGCCGATCGCGGCAAAGGCGCTCGCGGAAAGCAGCGCGAAGATGCGCGCCGTCGTCGTCAGGCCGCGGATTTGCGCGAGCGCCGAAGTGGTGCTGTATTCCGGCAGAAAGCGAATGACGGCGGCGTGCAGTCCGAGGCAGGAGAGATTGCCGAACAGGACCGCCATCACCCAGACGAAGATGAAGATGCCGTATTCGAACTCGCCCATCAGACGCGCGAGAAAGATCTGCGAAACGAAGGCTATTGCCGCGCTGAGGATGCGGATCGCGAAGACGATCAAGGCCATGCGCTGGGCGCGGCTGCGGGCATCGGAGCCGGTGAGGGCGGTGAGAAGCCCCCGCAACGAAGGGGACAGGCGGTGCCTCAGCGCCGACGGCAGCATTCGTCCGGCCGTTTGACATACCGCCATCAACACGAAGACACCCTGAGATTACGCAATACAGGGCATCACTTCTGCCAGAACAGCGTTAACAAACGGTTCCGCAAGCCGCTGAGGCGCTGCGCGGCGTCACAGTTCGCCGGATGTGAAAATGCCGCCCGGAGGCGGCATTTCGTCAAGCTTCGTAGATTCCGTGGCAATGCTTGTACTTCTTGCCTGAACCGCAGGGGCAGGGCTCGTTGCGTGCCACTTTGCCCCAGCTGGAGGGCTCGGCCGGATTGCGATCGGCCGGTGCGATGGCGAGAAGCGGCGCCTCAGCGAAATCGTCCTCACCGGTCAGCGGGTCGATGTGATGGCCTTGCATCGGCGGCAGCGGCTGCGGCTCCTGCGGCGTCTCGCGCACCAGCTCGACGCGCATCAACTGTGCCGATACCGCCTGCCGCAGATTGACGAGCAGGGCCTGGAAGAGCTCGAAGGCTTCGGACTTGTATTCCTGCAGCGGATCGCGCTGGGCGTAGCCGCGGAAGCCGATGACGGAGCGGAGATGGTCGAGGTTGACGATGTGCTCGCGCCAGAGGTGATCAAGCGTCTGCAGGACGACCGAGCGCTCGACATATTGCATGATCTCCGGTCCGAAGCGCTCGGCGCGGTCGGCGGCAGCCTTGTCGGCGGCGGTCGTGACGCGCTCCAGAATGTCATCCTCGGCGATCCCTTCCTCGGCCGCCCAGTCGGTGATCGGGAGATCGAGGTTGAGATACTGCTGGACATCGGCCTTGAGCCCCGCGACGTCCCACTGCTCGGCATAGGCGCGCTCGGGAATCCGCTTGCTGACGATGTCCTCGATCACCTCGTTGCGCATGTCGGTGACCGTCTCGGTGACGCTCTCCGCGTCCATCAGTTCGAGACGCTGCTCGAAGATGACCTTGCGCTGGTCATTGAGCACGTCGTCATACTTCAACAGGTTCTTGCGGATGTCGAAGTTGCGTGCCTCGACCTTCTTCTGGGCCCGTTCGAGCGCCTTGTTGATCCACGGGTGGACGATCGCCTCGCCCTCCTTGAGGCCGAGCTTCTGCAGCATGCCGTCCATGCGGTCGGAGCCGAAGATGCGCATCAGATCGTCCTGGATCGACAGGAAGAATTTCGAGCGGCCCGGATCGCCCTGGCGGCCGGACCGGCCGCGCAGCTGGTTGTCGATGCGGCGGCTTTCGTGCCGTTCGGTCGCCAGAACATAGAGACCGCCGGCGGCGAGCGCCTTTTCCTTGAGCTTCTGCACTTCTTCGCGGATCGCCTTTTCGCGGGCGTCGCGCTCCGGGCCGGGCTCGACCTCGTCCAGCTCCTGCTGGATGCGCATGTCCGGGTTGCCGCCGAGCTGGATGTCGGTGCCCCGGCCGGCCATGTTGGTGGCGATCGTGACGGCGCCCGGCACACCGGCCTGGGCGACGATAAAGGCTTCCTGCTCGTGGTAACGGGCGTTGAGAACCTGGAATTTCGAGAAGCCGCTCTTCTTCAGCATCTCGGCAAGCAGCTCCGATTTCTCGATCGACGTGGTGCCGACGAGCATCGGCTGGCCGCGCTCGTGGGCCGCCTTGATCTCGTCGATGATCGCCTTGTACTTCTCGCCCGCGGTGCGATAGACCTCGTCGTCCTCGTCGGCGCGCTGGATCGGCAGGTTGGTCGGCACTTCGACCACTTCGAGGCCGTAGATATTGCCGAATTCCTCGGCTTCCGTCGCCGCGGTGCCGGTCATGCCCGCGAGTTTGTCGTACATTCGGAAATAGTTCTGGAAGGTGACCGAGGCGAGCGTCTGGTTCTCGGGCTGGATCTGCACCTTCTCCTTGGCTTCCAGCGCCTGGTGCTGGCCCTCGGAATAACGGCGCCCCGGCATCATGCGGCCGGTGAACTCGTCGATGATGACGATCTCGTCGTTGCGCACGATATAGTCCTTGTCGCGCGTGAAGAGCTTGTGGGCCTTCAGCGCGTTGTTGACGTGATGCACGATCGCGACATTCTCGATGTCGTAGAGCGACTCGCCCTTCAGGAGCCCGGCCTGGCGCAGCAGGTTCTCGAGCTTCTCGGTGCCGTCCTCCGAGAAATTGGCCGAGCGCTGCTTCTCGTCGATCTCGTAATCTTCCGGCGACAGCAGCGGGATGAATTCATTGATGGTGTTGTAGAGATCGGAGCGGTCGTCGAGCGGGCCGGAGATGATCAACGGCGTGCGCGCTTCGTCGACCAGGATCGAGTCCACCTCGTCGACGATGGCGAAGAAGTGACCGCGCTGCACCATCTGGGCGCGCTCGTATTTCATGTTGTCGCGCAGATAGTCGAAGCCGAGTTCGTTGTTGGTCGCGTAGGTGACGTCGCAGGCATAGGCGTCGCGGCGCTGCTCGTCGGTCAGCCCGTGGACGATGACGCCTGTAGTTAAACCGAGGAAGCCGTAGATGCGGCCCATCATGCCGGCGTCACGCTGGGCGAGGTAGTCGTTGACGGTGACGACATGCACGCCCTTGCCGGCCAGGGCGTTGAGGTAGACGGGCAGCGTGGCGACGAGCGTCTTGCCTTCGCCGGTCTTCATTTCAGAGATGGCGCGCTCGTGCAGGATCATGCCGCCGATGAGCTGGACGTCGAAGGGCCGCAGGCCGAGGACGCGGCGCGCCGCTTCGCGCACCACGGCGAAGGCCGGTACGAGGATGTCGTCGAGGGTCTTGCCTTCGCCAAGCTGCCGGCGGAATTCCTCCGTCTTCGCAGCCAGCGCTTCGTCGCTCAGCGCTTTCGTTTCGGCTTCGAGAGCGTTGATCGCATCCACCCGACCCTGGTAGCCGCGAACGCGGCGATCGTTGGCGGAACCAAACAACTTGCGGGCAAGGCCGCCGAGACTGACCATCCGAATGGTCCTTTCCTTATTTATCGCCCTGGGGGTTTCAGGTTCCGGCTCGAAAAACCGTCTGACGCCGTGAAACGCCCGGAAACTGTTCTGGACGCGAGGTTGCGTGACAGATAAGAGGGGGGTCGGATTATGTCAACGCACTTGCGCGGCCGGACGGCTACAGAACCGCCACATTCTGGTGTTGTGCAGCCCTCCTGAAGGGTCTGAGGCAATCGCGCTGGCGGCCAATGGTGAAAGGTTAGAAACATGTCTAGATACAAGACCCTGGCGGCCGCGGCACTGGTCGCGATGATGGCCGCAGGCGTCGCCCGCGCCGAAGGGACCGACCCGGTCGTTGCCAAGGTCGGCGATCAGGAAATCCGCCAGTCGGAGCTTGATCTCGCGATCACCAGCCTCGATCCGCAGCTCCAGCGCATGCCCGAGGAACAGAAGCGCGCCGCTGCCCTGTCCGCCGTCATCGACGTCAAGCTGCTCGTCAAGGATGCCGAGAAGGAAGGCCTGCAGAACGACGCGACATTCAAGCAGCGCGTCGCGTTTCTCACCGAGCGCGAACTTCACAACGCCTTCTTCAAGAAGCACGTCGTCGATGCGGTGACGAAGGAAGAGGTAAAGGCGCGCTACGACAAGGAAATCGCCGCCATTCCCGCTCAGGAAGAGGTGAAGGCGCGTCACATCCTCGTCAAGACCGAGGACGAGGCGAAGGCGATCATCAAGGAACTGGACGCCGGCAAGAGCTTCGTCGAACTCGCCAAAGCCAAGTCCACCGACCCGAACAAGGACGATGGCGGTGATCTCGGCTACTTCACCAAGGGCCGGATGGTACCGGAATTCGAGACGGCCGCTTTCGCGCTCGAGAAGGGCACCTATACCAAGACGCCGGTCAAGTCCCAGTTCGGCTTCCATGTGATCCTGGTCGAAGACAAGCGCCCGCAGGCGCCGCCGCCGCTCGAGCAGGTCGAGCCCCAGGTTCGTCAGCTGATCATGCGCGACAAGTACCTGGCGCTGCTTGATACCGCGAAAAAGGCGACCGGCGTCGAGATTTCCGATCCGGCGCTGAAGAAGGCCTATGACGAGGCCGGCAAGGCGCGCGAAGCCCAATAGCTCGGGCGCCTGCCAGGCAGCCCGCCCGGAGCGGAGCAAGGCGTTCGTCGCCCACTCCGCTCGCTAGAGAAGAAGATCGGGATGCCCGGCGGCTGAATGCCGTTCGGGCATTTCTCGCACCATCCGAGGCTTTCAAACAGGGTTCGCCATGTCCGGTACCGTTTCTCCGCTTGCTCCGAAAACCTTTGCCGAAATGCCGGCGCTCCGCGGTGTGCGCATGGCGACCGCCGCCGCCGGGATCAAGTACAAGAACCGCACCGACGTGCTGATGATGGTCTTCGATCAGCCGGCGGCGGTGGCCGGTGTCTTCACCCGCTCGAAATGCCCATCCGCCCCGGTCGACTTCTGCCGCAGGAACCTCCCCGGCGGCCGTGCGCGTGCCGTCGTCGTCAATTCGGGCAATGCCAATGCCTTCACCGGCAAGAAGGGAAGGGAAGCGACCGAGCTCACCGCCCAGTCCGCGGCCAAGGCCGTCGGCTGCAGCGAGGGCGAGATCTTCCTGGCGTCGACGGGGGTGATCGGCGAGCCGCTGGATGCCACCAAGTTCGCCGGCGTGCTCGAGGAACTTGCGACATCGGCCAAGGAGGACTTCTGGTTCGCGGCCGCCAATGCGATCATGACCACGGACACCTATCCGAAGGTTGCCACACGCAGTGCCGAGATCGGTGGCGTCGCGGTGGCGATTAACGGCATCGCCAAGGGTGCCGGGATGATCGCGCCGGATATGGCGACCATGCTGTCCTTCGTGGTCACCGATGCCGACATCGCACCGGCGGCGCTTCAGGCGCTGCTTTCGGCCGGCGTCGGCCCGACCTTCAATTCCGTGACGGTCGACAGCGATACGTCGACCTCGGACACGCTGATGCTGTTTGCGACCGGCGCCGCGGCAAAGGACGGCCAGGCAAAGGTCGAGGATGCGGCCGATCCGCGGCTTCAATCGTTCCGCGCCGCGCTCAACGATCTGCTGCGCGATCTGGCGTTGCAGGTGGTGCGCGACGGCGAAGGGGCGCGCAAGATGGTGGAAGTGACCGTCGAGGGCGCCGAGAACGACGCTGCCGCCAAGCGCATCGCGCTTTCGATCGCCAATTCGCCGCTCGTCAAGACGGCCGTTGCCGGCGAGGACGCGAACTGGGGCCGCGTGGTCATGGCCGTCGGCAAGTCCGGCGAGATGGCCGAGCGCGACAGGCTGGCGATCTGGTTCGGCGACGTGCGCGTCGCCGTCGAGGGCGAGCGCGATCCGGCCTATTCGGAACCTGCAGCGACCGCCGTGATGAAGGGTGAGGACATTCCGATCCGCGTCGATATCGGCCTCGGCTCGGGCCGTGCCACGGTCTATACCTGTGACCTCACCAAGGAATATGTCGAGATCAACGGCGACTACAGAAGCTGACGCTGCCGCGCCGGCATCGAGGTTACGGACATGACATCGAACGACAGACGGCCGCCGGTCGACGGCGGGGCGGTTGGAGCAAGCATGGTTGATCTTCCCAGCGTGCGGCGCCTTGAGGCGGTCGGCTTCCGCGCTTGGCCTGCCTCGACGGTCCTTTATGACGGCAGCTGGCTGATCAGGCTGACCGCCGGGCATCCCTCCAAGCGTCTGAACTCGATCAATCCCCTCGATCCGTCGGACTACCGCGACATTGCCATCCGGCTCGAGAAGGCGGCGCGTCGCTTTGCCGAGCACGGCCGCCCGCTTACGGTCCGGCAAACGCCGCTCACGCCGCCGCACCTCATCGACTACATGGACGGCGAAGGCTGGACAAGCTTCGGCCACAGCTTGGTGCTCGAGCTCGATCTGGCGCAGGGCGAGCTCGGCGAGGGCATGGACCATCTGCCGATCAAGGATCTCGGTCGCTTCGTCGACGCGCGGATCCAGATCGGCAAGGAGGACCCGGCGACAAAGCCGGCGCTGAGCGAAATCATCACCGCTATCAAACCCGAATGCGGACTGTTTCTGTTCGAGGATCGCGACATCGGGCCGACGGCCGTGTCGCTCGTCGTTCACGACAACGACCTCGCCGGCATCATGCAGTTTTCGGTTGCCGAGTCCGTCAGACGCCAGGGTGTCGGCCGGGCGCTGCTCGACGCGTCGCTGCGCTGGGCGCGCCTGCGCGGCGCGAGAAAGGCC
Organism: Sinorhizobium fredii USDA 205; assembly: GCF_001461695.1. GTDB lineage: Bacteria > Pseudomonadota > Alphaproteobacteria > Rhizobiales > Rhizobiaceae > Sinorhizobium > Sinorhizobium fredii. Next base: position 20,537 of record NZ_AUTC01000165.1, read on the forward strand.
TGGCTGCAGGTGGAGGCTGCCAACGAGGCGGCAATCGCCCTTTACCGCAAGGCCGGTTTCGCCGAGGTCTATCGTTACCTTTATCGCACGCCAAGGGTGTAGGGCATGGATATGCAGGGAAAGAAGATCGTGCTCGTTGCAGCCTGCGCGCTGGTCGATTCGGACGGGCGTATTCTCCTGGCGCAAAGGCCCGAGGGAAAGTCGCTTGCCGGTCTCTGGGAATTCCCGGGGGGCAAGGTCGAGGCCGGCGAAACGCCGGAGGAAACGCTGATCCGCGAACTCGAAGAGGAACTTGGAATCCGCACCAAGGTCGCCTGCCTCGCGCCCCTGACCTTCGCGAGCCACAGCTACGACGATTTCCACCTGCTGATGCCGCTCTATGTCTGCCGACGCTACGAGGGATTTGCCGAGGGTCGGGAGGGCCAGGTGATCAAATGGGTCCGTCCCAAAGCGCTCCGCGACTACCCGATGCCGCCGGCGGACGAACCGCTGATCCCCTTTCTGATGGATTTGCTGTAAGAAGCCGTGGCGCAAGCCGGTCCGGCCGCTACCGACCTCTCATTAATAAATTTGCCTGTGATCGACGGAGAATCGGACCGTCCAGACGATCAATTCCCCTAAATTCTAAGATTTATTAATCAAAAGTTTATCACCCTCATCCACAATCGAGCCTATCAGTTTCGGCGCACCGGCCATCCGGCCGCGCCGGTTTCGAGCAGCTGTGGTGAGGTCGAAGCTTGGGAAGGGTGCTTCGCCCCGCTCTCTGAGGTGTTTGTGAGGCTGGAATGGTTGACGAGGATTTCTGGAGGACAGTTCAGGACAAGGATCTGGTGGCGAGCCAGTCCCGCCGGACGGGCGTGCTCAATCTGTCGCTGCTGTTCGGAACGGCAGTGATCGCGCTGACGCTGATCCTGACGCCGATGCTTTCGTCCAAGAGCGACAAGCGGATGCTCGCAAATACGCCGATCGACTACGACAATATATCCACCGGCTCGATTCCTTCCGGCGGCACGGCGAAGCGTTACACCGTCCGCCGCAGCGTGCTTCAGGAAATGCCGGGCGCTGTCTGCATCATCGATGCAAATGGCAGCAAGAGCGGGTGCTGATTCGAGCGAATAAGCGCACCCCGCGTCTTTCGCTCCCATTGACCAATAGGGTGGCCAGCCGGGTGTTCTTTGAAAGCGCCCCGGGCACCGTCACGGGGCCGGAGGATGCATGGACAAGCTGAGATCTCTCGTGCGCAACCGAGACGGTGCCACAGCCGTGGAGTATGGTCTGCTCGCAGGCCTGATTTCCGTCGCCCTCCTCGTCGGCCTCCAGGGCTTCTCGAACGAACTGCTGAATGTCCTGAACTTCATTGCCGATGCAATTGAAGGTTCCTGGAACTAAACGAGTCCGGAACGACAGCGCCGCGCGTCCAATCGGACGCGCTAGGGTCGCTGTAGCACTTTGAAGTGCTGCATGATTTCGATTTAAGGAACCATGCAGCAGGCGGCGAAAATGCCGTCGATCACGACCGCTTGCCGGGCCCCTTCAACGCATGCTCGTTCACCCCAAGCGCATCCGACAGCCTCTGCTTTGCCGATCCCGGCTGCAGCGGCTTTTGCTGACTTTCGTGCGGAGCCCAACCCGAGACATAGATGATCGAGAAGGTCGCGCGGATCCGGCCGTCCGGGTCGGAAAAGCGTTCCCCATAGATCTCGGCCGCCCTCAGGAAGAAGCGTCGCGGCATCGGCTTGCGGCTTCGCGCAGCGAGCGGATTGGCCATTCCCATTGCCTTCAGGTCCTTGAGCAGCCCGAAGAGCGAGTCGTAGCGGACCGTGTAGGTCTCGGTATCGGCGACCGGCAGGGCAAATCCCGCACGCTGCAGGAGCCCGCCCATGTCGCGCACGTCGGCAAAGGGAACCACCCTCGGGCTTGCTCCGCCGGTCAGTTCCGCCTCGGCCGCCAGCAGCGATTCGCGAAGCTCCTGCAGCGTGCCGATGCCCGGGATCGCGGCAAGGAACAGCCCGTCGGGCTTCAGCGCCCGACGCGCCTGGATGAAGACGCCGGGCGTGTCGTTGGTCAGATGCAGCGAAAGCGGCGACACCAGCAGATTGAGAGACTGCGCTTCGGCCGGGATGCGCTCGAGCGGGGCCACGGTAACCGGAGTAGCGGACGATCCGAAACCTTCGTCCGTTTCCACCCGCTCGATGCTGCCGACCTTGCCGGTCTCGGCGAGGCGGGCCGCCGTGGCGCCTGTATAGCCGTGCAATTCCATGGCCTTGTCGAAATGCCGTTCCACCACGGCGACGCGGTCGGCCAGCTCCTGGGCGACGATATCGAGCAGGAAGGTCGCATTGGCGCCGCCACCCTGCAGCGCCCGGCGGCGGTGCGCCTCGACGAGGCTCTGGTCAAAGATGATTTCCACGATACTCTCTCCGAAATCACGGATGCAAAGAAACCCTGAAGGGAACAAAGTCAACCTTATGGAACGGGATGGCTGGAGAAATCGGGCGAAGCGCCTAGGCGCGCATTTCGGGGCGTTCGGCGCCGCGACGGTCAATCTCGTATTCCCGCCCGTCTGTTGCGGTTGCGGCCGGCTGACCGGCGATCCGCACGCGGTCTGCCCGGCCTGCTGGGCGGGTTTGCGCCTGATAGAACGGCCCTATTGCGAGGTCCTCGGTTCACCCTTCGCCGTCGATCCGGGACCGGGCGCGGTTTCGCCCCAAGCGATCGCCAATCCGCCGGACTTCGACCGGCTGCGTTCGGTTTCACTTCACGAGGGGATTGCCCGCGATCTGGTGCATGGACTCAAATATCGCGACCGCACCGATCTCGCGCCGATGATGGCCGAATGGATGATCCGGGCGAGCGACGGTGCCGTCGCGGCGGCGGACATGATCGTGCCGGTCCCGCTCCACGCATTTCGGCTCTGGCGGCGAAAGTTCAACCAGTCGGCGGAGCTTGCGCGCTGCATCTCAGAGCGGGCCGGCAAGCCCTATCGGCCGGAGGCGCTTCGCCGTATCAGGCGCACCCGCCGGCAGGTCGGGCTCGGGGCGCGGGCACGCGAGGAGAATGTGCGCGGCGCCTTTGCCGTCCCTGAAAGCGTCAGGCCCAGCCTCGAGGGGAAACGCATCGTGCTCGTCGATGACGTCTATACGACGGGCGCAACGGTCGCGGCCGCCACCCGTGCTCTGAAGCGGGCGAGAGCTGGCGACGTCACGGTTTTGACCTTTGCAATGGCGCTGTCCGAGCCTATATGACGAAAAATGTCCGGCAAAATGCCGGTTGAGGAGCAGTTCGAAATCATGGCTTCTGTGGTCATCTATACGCGTCAGTTCTGTGGATATTGCACAAGGGCCAAAAAACTTCTGGAGAGCAAAGGTGTCGATTTCGTCGAGCATGACGCGACCTATGACCCGTCGCTTCGCCAGACGATGATCGAAAAATCCAATGGCGGCAGGACCTTTCCGCAGATCTTCATCAACGATGTCCCTGTCGGCGGATGCGACGATCTGCATGCACTCGATCATGCCGGCAAGCTCGACGAGATGCTCGCGGCTTGAGTTGAGGTGATGTGCCTGAACGGCGCTCAGTATCGCAGGAAGGCCGGAAGGAATGATCCGGGTCGCGTCGACCTGATCCTTCGGCTCGGGAGAAAAGAACAATGACTTTCAGGGCTGCGACTTTCAGGGCTGCCGCCGTCCAGATGTGCTCCGGCGTCGATCCGGCAAGGAATGCGGAATCGATGGCGAGGCTGGTGCGCAAGGCCGCTTCCGAAGGCGCCAGCTACATCCAGACGCCCGAGATGACCGGCGCCATCCAGCGGGACCGGGCGGGACTGCGTTCGGTGCTAAGAGACGAAGCCAACGATATCATCGTGCGGGAGGCGGCGCGTCTTGCCGGCGAGTTGGGCGTATATCTTCATGTCGGTTCCACGCCGATCGATCTTCAGGATGGCAAGGTTGCCAACCGCGGCTTCCTGTTCGGGCCGGACGGGGCGAAGATCTGCGACTACGACAAGATCCACATGTTCGACGTGGATCTGGACAATGGCGAAAGCTGGCGCGAGAGCGCCGTCTATCGCCCCGGCGCGACGGCGCGCATGGTCGACCTCCCCTTCGGCAAACTCGGTTTCTCGATTTGCTATGATGTCCGCTTTCCGGAGCTCTTCCGCCAGCAGGCGGTCGCCGGCGCCGAGGTCATGTCGGTGCCGGCCGCCTTCACGCGCCAGACCGGCGAGGCGCATTGGGAAATCCTGCTCAGGGCCCGTGCCATCGAGAACGGCCTGTTCGTCGTCGCCGCAGCCCAGGCGGGGCAGCACGAGGACGGGCGGGAGACATTCGGGCACTCGATGATCGTCGATCCCTGGGGCAGGGTGCTCGCCCAGGCCGGCCCGACCGGTGAAGCGGTCCTCATCGCGGAGATCGACGTGGCGGCGGTGCATGGCGCGCGGGTGCGCATTCCCAATCTCAAGAACGCCCGCGATTTCATGTTGGACGAAGTGATCCCGGCGGGGAAAGGAGGCGTCGCAGCGTGATCCGCTATAATCTCTCCTGTGACAATGGCCACGGTTTCGAAGGCTGGTTCTCGTCGAGCGAAGACTTCGACCGGCAGTCCAAGGGTCATCTCGTCACCTGTCCCGTCTGTGGTTCCGGCTCCGTCAGCAAGCAGTTGATGGCGCCCTCCGTTTCCACCGCGCGCAAGAAGGACGCCCGGCAGGCCCTGGTCATGGACCAGGCGCAGAAGGAAACGATCACCAAATTGAGGGACATGGTGAAAACGATCCGCGCCAATGCCGAAGATGTCGGCGACCGCTTTCCGGAAGAGGCCCGCAAGATCCACTACGGCGAGGCCGAGCAGCGCGGCCTGATCGGCAAGGCGACCGCGGATGAGGCGACGGCCCTTCTTGAGGAAGGTATCGAGATCGCACCGCTGCCGGTACTTCCGGACGACGCGAACTGAGAGCGTGCGACAAACGCCGCGGATCGCTTACTCCACTATCTTCCAATAAGAATCCTTGCGGAACACCTTGCCGTCGCGAAACGTGTAGAAGTCACAGCCTTGGACCTCCAGTCTCGTCCCCTCGTGGGTGGTGCCTGTGAGGATCCATTTCGAGATGCCGGTATCGGCAGTCGGATCCACGAAATGCTCTGCGTTGCCGTAATGGACATCCGGCAAGCCTTCAAAGCGTGTCGCCAGCGCTGCCTGCACGCTCTGTTTGCCCTCGAAGCGAGAGCCCCAAGGACTGCTTCCCCGCGGCATCTCCAAGAGGCAATCGTCTGAAAAGCACGCCATGATGCGATCAAGATCATGCGCGTTGAACGCCTCTAAGAGCTCCATCAGTGTCGATCGAATGTCCATCGCCCCCGCCTCGCTCAGAGCGGCCGTTTGGCGACGATCATATAATTGACGTCCATGTCCTTCGACAGGTTCCACTGATTGGCGAGCGGATTGAAGAACACGCCGGTGCGCTCGGTGACCTGCATGCCGCTGGCTTCGAGCGGCTTTTCCAGCTCTTCCGGGCGGACCAGCTTTTCATACTGGTGGGTACCGCGCGGCAGCCAGCGCAACACGTTCTCGGCCGCGAAGATGGCGAGCGCCGCGGCCTTCAGCGTGCGGTTGATGGTGGCGACGAACATCAGGCCCCCCGGCCGCACCATATGGGCACAGGTCGTCATAAAGAAATCGACATCGGCGACATGCTCGACGACCTCCATGTTGAGGACGATATCGAAACTCTCGCCGGCGTCGGCCAGAGCTTCGGCGGTCACGGCGCGGTAATCGACGGTCACACCGCTGCCCGCCGCATGCGTCCTGGCAATGCCGATATTCTTTTCCGAAGCGTCCGCCCCCAGGACGTCCGCTCCCATGCGGGCCATCGGCTCGGACAAAAGTCCGCCGCCGCAGCCGATATCGAGAAGGCGCAGGCCTTTGAGCGGCTGCGGGCTTTTCGGGTCGCGGCCCAACTGTTCGCACACCTTGTCGCGGATATAGGCGAGGCGCACCGGATTGAACTTGTGCAGCGGCCGGAACTTGCCGGTTGGATCCCACCACTCGGCCGCCATCGCCGAGAAACGGTCCACCTCGCTCTGGTCGATCGTCGTGCGTGCCGTCTCGCTCATCGCAGCCTCCTCGCCTTGTCCGGTTGGGGCGCGGGGCAGCCTGACTTGCCCGACCATCGCCTCATCTGTCCGTGAAGTCGGACGATCGACGGGCGATGTCAAGGGGCGGCGATGCGACCGTTCAGAGCTTGGCAGGCCGATACTGCAGGATGACGACGCCGGACTTCAGCGGGCGGACATGGGTGAGCTCCAGCTTGGTGCGTTCGGGAATATTCTGAAAGAGCGGCGTGCCTTTGCCGAGCAGCACCGGATTGATGCCGAGACGGTACTCGTCGACCAGTCCCTCGGCGGTGAGCGTGGCGGCGAAATCGGCGCTGCCGAAAATGAAGATCGTGCCGCCTTCGCGCTCCTTCAGACGCTCGACCTCGGCGACGGCGTCGCCGGCGATGAGGGTCGTGTTGTTCCAGGCGGCGCTCTGGAGCGTCCTCGAGAAGACGAATTTCTCGGCGCCGTTCATGAAGGTGGCGATGTCGCCCTCCGCCGACGGCCAATAGGCCGCCATCATCTCGTAGGTCGCGCGGCCGAAGAGCAGGGTATCGGCTTCCAACTGGGTCTCGCCGATATAGGCGGCAAGCTCGTCCTCGAAGACGAACCAGTCGATGTCGTGTCCCGGCGCCTCGAAGAATCCGTCGACGCTGACCATGTCCCACATGATGACCTTGCGCATAGTCTCTCCTCCGGTTGAGCGTGGCTGTCGAAATCTCTGCCTTGAATTCCAGAATGACAAAACCGATTCATTTTTACAAGTGGTTTTATATAGCAAGCATTTATGCGGCGAACATGGCGTTCTTGGTCGGATCGGCTTATTCTCCTGCCGGGGCGACTTTGTGCGTGGGTGAGACGAATGTCCGGTTGTGGTGATGATGACCGACTGGCGCTGGACCTTCTCATCCGCGGCTTTCAGGTGTCGCGGATCATTCGGCTGGTGGCCGATCTCGAGATTGCCGACCGGATAGCGCCGGAGACCTCGATGAGCATTGCCGCGCTCGCAAGGGAAAGCGGCGTCCTCGCCGCGCCGTTGTTGCGCGCCGTGCGGGCGCTCGCCGCCTTCGGAATATTCCGGCTCGACCAGAACGGGAACGTCGCCCACACGCCGCGCTCGCTGCTCCTGAGAGCCGATGCGCCGCAAAGCCTCTCTCACAGCGCGCGCTTCTGGACCACGCCCGGTTCGTGGCGTGCGTGGGAATTTCTGGATGTGGCGCTCCACGACCGGGTGCCCCATGAGGCGGCCTGGGGAACGGATCGCTTCAGCTATCTGCGCGACCATCCGGCAGAGGGACGGCTTTTCGACGCGTTCATGGCGCATTTTCCGGACAATCGGCATAATGCCGTCGCCGACTCCTATGATTTCTCCGGCACTGGCTTGGTCGTGGACGTCGGCGGTGGCAATGGCGAGACGTTGCGCCGGATCATTGCACGACATCCGGGGCTGCGTGGCATTCTTTTCGATCGCGCCGATGTCATTGCGGCCGTCCCGCCCGCCATGCTGGCCGAGGGGCGGATGACGACGCAGGCGGGCAGCTTCTTCGAGAAGCTGCCGTCGGGGGCGGATTGCTACATGCTGGTGCGCGTCTTGCATGACTGGCCCGACGAAGCGGCGCTGCGAATTCTGCAATCCTGCAGGGCGGCGACGCCGGAGGGCAGCCGGCTGCTGATCGTTGAAGCCCTTATGCCGGTTGACCCATCGCTCGGGCGGCAGACGGAATATCTCATCGACATGCAGATGATGGCGATGTTCGGCCGGGCGCGCGAACGTACCGAGGCCGAGTATGGCGGCTTGCTGGCTGAGGCGGGTTTCGAATTGACGAAGGTCATGCCCACGGCATCCCCAGTCTCCATCCTGGAGGCCGCGCCTTCTTGACGCTCAAGACTCCTCCTTCCTCCCATTGCACGCCGCTCCCTGATCCGCTAAGAGACGCCCCGACTTTCCGCTCCCCGAAGCGGTGGCTGGCCGATGTCCGAGAAGTCTCTGCTTTTTGATCGTCAGCGCCGGCGGGAGCACTGTCGGGCTGAGGCGCGAAACATGTTGGTACGGTAGAGGCGAAATGGCACGCATCGTGATGAAATTCGGCGGAACCTCCGTCGCAGATTTGAACCGCATCCACAATGTCGCCCGCCATGTGAAACGCGAAGTCGACGCCGGCCACGAGGTTGCGGTCGTCGTCTCCGCGATGTCCGGCAAGACCAACGAGCTGGTCGGCTGGGTCGAGAACATGCCGAAGGTCGCTGGCTCGAATGCGCCGTTCTACGACGCCCGGGAATATGATGCTGTCGTCGCCTCCGGCGAACAGGTGACCTCCGGTCTGCTGGCGATCGCGCTGCAGTCGATGGGAATCAATGCCCGCTCCTGGCAGGGCTGGCAGCTGCCTATCAAGACCGACAACGCGCATGGCGCGGCCCGCATCCTCGACATCGACGGCGCCGATATCATCCGCCGCATGGGCGAGGGCCAGGTGGCGGTCGTCGCCGGCTTCCAGGGGCTCGGTCCGGACAATCGTATGGCGACGCTCGGTCGCGGCGGCTCCGATACTTCCGCTGTTGCGATCGCGGCCGCCGTCAAGGCCGACCGCTGCGATATCTATACCGACGTCGACGGCGTCTACACGACCGATCCGCGCATCGAACCGAAGGCGCGGCGATTGAAAAAGATCGCCTTCGAGGAAATGCTGGAAATGGCCTCCCTCGGCGCCAAGGTCCTGCAGGTGCGCTCGGTCGAGCTCGCCATGGTGCACAAGGTGCGTACCTTCGTGCGCTCTTCTTTTGAGGATCCCGATGCGCCGGGCATGGGTGACCTTCTGAACCCGCCCGGTACGCTGATTTGTGATGAGGATGAGATCGTGGAACAGGAAGTCGTAACCGGCATCGCCTACGCCAAGGATGAAGCCCAGATCTCGCTGCGTCGCCTGGCCGACCGGCCGGGCGTTTCCGCCGCGATCTTCGGGCCGCTCGCCGAAGCCCATATCAACGTCGATATGATCGTCCAGAACATTTCCGAAGACGGCTCCAAGACGGACATGACCTTCACCGTGCCGTCCGGCGACGTCAACAAGGCGCTGAAGGTGCTCTCCGACAACAAGGAGAAGATCGGCTACGACGTCGTCCAATCGGAATCCGGCCTCGTCAAGGTTTCGGTCATCGGCATCGGCATGCGCAGCCATGCGGGCGTTGCCGCCTCCGCCTTCCGCGCGCTTGCCGACAAGGGCATCAACATCAAGGCGATCACCACCTCCGAGATCAAGATTTCCATCCTGATCGACGGTCCATATGCGGAATTGGCGGTTCGCACTTTGCATTCCGCCTACGGTCTGGATAAGAGTTAGGCAGCAGGCATTCGATTGGGGATTCGCGGCCGGCAAAGGCCGCGCTTCCCGTCACGTGCCGTCGTTTATTCTTATTCGGGAGACCCTACGCGATGAGAGACCTTTCCGCGGGTCCGCGCGTTCTCCTCAAGCGGTTGCGCGAGCTCATGGCGGAACCGCTCGAGCCGCAGGAGCGCCTTGACCGGATCGTGCGCCAGATCGCACAGAACATGGTCGCGGAAGTGTGCTCGGTCTATGTGCTGCGCTCTGACGGGGTGCTCGAGCTTTACGCCACCGAAGGTCTGAACAAGACCGCCGTACACCTGGCACAACTGAAGATGGGCCAGGGCCTCGTCGGCACCATCGCCGCTTCGGCGCGTCCTCTCAATCTCTCCGACGCGCAGGCGCATCCGGCCTTCACCTATCTTCCGGAGACAGGCGAGGAAATCTACCACTCGTTCCTCGGCGTTCCGATCCTGCGCACCGGACGCGCGCTCGGCGTTCTCGTCGTGCAGAACAAGGCGATGCGCAACTACCGCGAGGACGAGGTCGAGGCGCTCGAGACGACCGCCATGGTGCTTGCCGAGATGGTTGCGACCGGCGAGCTCAAGAAGATCACCAAGCCGGGCCTCGAGCTGGATCTTTCACGCCCCGTCTCGATCGAAGGCAACAGCTATGGCGAAGGCATCGGCCTTGGCTATGTGGTGCTGCACGAGCCGAGGATCGTCGTCACCAACCTGCTCAACGAGGACACGGAGCACGAGCTGCAGCGCCTCGCCGAGGCGCTCGGGTCGCTGCGCATCTCGATCGACGACATGCTGTCCCGGCGCGACGTGTCGATGGAGGGCGAGCATCGCGCCGTGCTCGAGACCTACCGCATGTTCGCCCATGACCGGGGCTGGGTGAGAAAGCTCGAGGAAGCGATCCGCAACGGCCTGACGGCGGAGGCGGCGGTCGAGCGCGTGCAGAGCGAAACCAAGGCGCGGATGATCCGCCTGACGGATCCCTATCTGCGCGAGCGGATGCACGACTTTGACGACCTCGCCAATCGGCTGTTGCGCCAGCTCTCCGGCTACGGCGCCAAGCTCTCGGCGTCCGACTTCCCGAGCGACGCGATCATCGTGGCGCGCGCCATGGGTGCGGCCGAACTGCTCGACTATCCGCGCGAAAACGTCCGCGGCCTGGTGTTGGAAGAGGGCGCGGTCACCAGCCATGTGGTGATCGTTGCACGCGCCATGGGGATTCCGGTCGTTGGGCAGGCGGCGGGGGCCGTGGCGCTTGCGGAAAACCGCGACGCAATCATCGTCGACGGCGACGACGCGAAGGTGCATATGCGGCCGGTCGCCGACCTGCAGCGCTCCTACGAGGAAAAGGTGCGCTTCCGCGCCCGCCGCCAGGCGCAGTTCAGGGCGCTCAAGGACGTCGAGCCGCTGACGAAGGACGGCAAGCGCATCACGCTGCAGATGAACGCCGGGCTCCTGGTCGATCTGCCGCACTTGAACGAAGCGGGCGCCGAGGGCATCGGCCTGTTCCGCACCGAACTGCAGTTCATGATTGCCTCGACGATGCCGAAGGCGGAAGAACAGGAAGCCTTCTACCGCAACGTCCTGAAACAGACGGGCGGCAAGCCGGTGACGTTCCGCACGCTCGATATCGGCGGCGACAAGGTGGTTCCCTATTTCCGCGCCGCGGAAGAGGAAAATCCGGCGCTCGGCTGGCGTGCCATCCGGCTTTCGCTCGACCGGCCGGGTCTGCTGCGCACCCAGTTCCGAGCCATGCTGCGTGCGGCGGCCGGCGCCGAGTTCAAGCTGATGCTGCCGATGGTGACGGAGGTGACGGAGCTGAAAGTCGCGCGCGAGCTCCTGCAGAAGGAGATCGAACGGCAGTCGAAGCTCGGCGAGCAATTGCCGCGCAAGCTGCAGTTCGGGGCGATGCTGGAGGTGCCGGCCCTGCTCTGGCAGCTCGACGAGCTGATGGCCGAGGTGGATTTCGTCTCGGTCGGCTCGAACGATCTCTTCCAGTTCGCCATGGCCGTCGATCGCGGCAATGCGCGCGTTTCCGACCGTTTCGACACTCTCGGCCGGCCGTTCCTGAGGATCCTGCGTGACATCGTGCGCGCCGGAGAACGCAACGATACGCCGGTGACACTCTGCGGCGAGATGGCGAGCAAGCCGCTTTCGGCCATGGCGCTGCTCGGGATCGGCTTCCGCTCGGTGTCCATGGCGCCGACCGCGGTCGGTCCGGTCAAGGCCATGTTGCTGGCGCTCGATGCGGACAAGCTGGCCGAAGTCCTGAACGCCGCCCTGGACGACGTAAGATCGGAGACGCCGGTCCGCCAGCTTCTGGTCGATTTCGCGGCGGCCAACGGCATACCGGTATAGATTGACTGAGAGCGTCTTTGTCCTCGTCCGGATCTGGTTCGGGCGGGGTGGACGCGTTTGAAGCGACAGTGTTTGGGGTGAGAGTTGGCAAAGCTTCCTGTTGAAAAGATGCGCGAGCTCGAGCGGCGGTTCGCAGAGATCGAGGCGCGGATGTCCGCCGGCCCCGCGGCCGATGTCTATGTGAAGCTCGCCTCCGAATATTCCGAGTTGCAGCCGGTGGTGACGAAGATTCGTGCCTACGAAAAGGCGACCGCCGAGCTTGCCGACATCGAGGTGTTGCTCGCCGACCGGGCGACGGACAAGGACATGCGCGACCTCGCGGAGATGGAAAGGCCCGAGGTGGAGGAGCGGATCGAAGCGCTCGAGCAGGAGATCCAGATCCTGCTCCTGCCGAAGGACGCGGCCGACGAAAAGAGCGCCATCCTCGAAATCCGCGCGGCACCGGCGGCTCGGAAGCGGCGCTCTTTGCCGGCGACCTTTTCCGCATGTATGAGCGCTACGCAGCAGGCAAGGGCTGGCGCGTCGAGGTGCTCTCGGCGAGCGAGGGTGAAGCCGGTGGCTACAAGGAAATCATCGCGACGGTTTCGGGGCGCGGCGTGTTCTCGCGGCTGAAGTTCGAGTCGGGCGTGCATCGGGTGCAGCGCGTGCCGGAGACCGAAGCGAGCGGCCGCATCCACACATCGGCGGCGACCGTCGCCGTGCTGCCGGAAGCCGAGGAGATCGACATCGAGATCCGGGCGGAGGACATCCGCATCGACACGATGCGTTCTTCGGGGGCGGGCGGTCAGCACGTCAACACCACGGACTCGGCGGTCCGCATTACCCATCTGCCGACCGGCATCGTCGTCACGAGCTCGGAAAAGTCGCAGCACCAGAACCGCGCCAAGGCCATGCAGGTGCTGCGCTCGCGGCTCTTCGACATGGAGCGTCAGCGCGCCGACAGCGAGCGGTCCGCCGACCGCAAGAGCCAGGTGGGGTCCGGCGACCGCTCGGAGCGCATCCGCACCTATAATTTTCCGCAGGGCCGCCTGACCGACCACCGAATCAACCTGACGCTCTACAAGCTCGACCGGATGATGGAGGGGGAGATCGACGAGGTCGTCGACGCCTTGCTTGCGGACCATCAGGCAAGCCAGCTCGCCCTGCTCGGCGAACGGCAGAATTGAGCCGGCGATGCCCGAGACACTGGACAGGCTGCTTGCCGAGAGCCGCGATCGGTTGAAGGAAGCCGGCATCGAAGGAGCGGCGGTCGACGCCCGGCACCTGGTCTCCGGTCTCCTCGGCGTCTCGCTCGCCGGCCTGATGGCGAGGGGAGGGGAGCCGCTCAGCCCGCAAGATGCAGCACGTATCCGTGCCGCCGTCGAACGCCGCGCGGCTCGAGAGCCGGTCTATCGCATCCTCGGCGAGCGGGAGTTCCATGGACTGACTTTCAAGCTTTCGAAGGAAACGCTGGAACCGCGGCCGGACACCGAAACGCTCGTCGATTGCCTGGTACCGCTCGTGCGGCGGATTGCCGCCCGGAAAGGGCACTGCCGGCTCATCGATCTGGGAACAGGCACCGGAGCGATTTGCCTCGCTCTTCTTGCCGCGGCACTTGACGCGCGAGGCCTCGGCACCGACATATCCGAAGACGCCTTGGCGACGGCACGCGAAAACGCGAAGAGGAACGGGCTCGCCGATCGGTTCCAGACACTTCGAAGCGACTGGTTCGAGACGGTGGAAGGGCGGTTCGACATCATCGTCTCAAATCCGCCGTATATCCGGTCCAAAGTCGTAGCCGAGCTTGAGCCGGAAGTGAGATACTTCGATCCGGCTGCCGCCCTGGATGGCGGAAATGACGGGCTTGATGCCTACCGTGCCATCGCTCTTCACGCCGGACGACACCTTGAAGCGGACGGCATAATAGGCTTGGAAATCGGTTTCGATCAAAAGCAGGCTGTGGCGGCGCTGTTCGAGGCGCAGGGCTTTCGCTTGCTTGAGAGCGCCTTGGATCTCGGCGGCAACGACCGGGTCCTGATATTCGAGCAGGACGTCAAAGGCAGCACGACCGTTGAAAAAATGCTGCACTAGCGCCCCTCTTTTCTGGAAGAGCAAAGAAAGGGCTTGGAATCCCCAAGGAAGCGGGCTAGTTTCTGGCCACGCACTGGGCAGAAGGTCATGGACCGGAGATTCGTTCCAGTATGACCTGGCCACGGGGATTGCTCTCAAGAAAGAGTTGCTAGGGTTCGACAGTGCCTTGTGCGGGTACCTGTTAATTTGACGTCAGCCGGCGCCGGGATCGCGAACAGGCGGTCTGCCATGGCGCGTGTTTTCTCGGGCGCGGACAATCCGGCCGGGATACGGAACCATATGATCATCATTAGCAAGAAAATTCAGGTGAATGGACTATGAGGCCAGGACAGCAGAACAAGCGCGGCCGTGGGCGGAATAACAACAACGGAAGCAACAATAACAACAACAATAACCGCAAGGGATCCAACCCCTTGACGCGGACCTACGACAGCTCCGGCCCGGACGTGAAAATTCGCGGTACCGCCCAGCATATCGCCGAGAAATATTCAGCGCTTGCACGCGACGCCCAGAGCTCCGGCGATCGTGTGATGGCGGAAAACTACCTGCAGCATGCCGAGCACTACAACCGCATCATTGCGGCGGCACAGGCCCAGATGCAGGACCGCTTCCAGCGCGAAGAGCGCCAGGACTACCAGGATCGCGATATCGACCGCGACCAGGACGATCTGGATCAGGTCTATGCCGAGCCGGCTCCGGCGGCGGCTGCGCCTGTGGCGGCGCCGACGGTCAGCGAACCGCAACCGGTTATCGACGGCTCCGGCCCGCAGCCGGTGATCGAAGGCGTACCCGCCGAAGTCGCGATGGACGAGGAAACGTCTGCGGCTTCCGGCCGCTCGGCATCCCGGCGCCGCAGTGCCTCCCGACCACGTCGCCAGCCGCGCCGCAATGCCTCGGACGAGCCTGCCGCGGAAGGCCAACCGGCCGGCGACGCTGCCGCCCTGGCGGCATCGGAATAAACAGCAGGCTTTCCAAATTTCTTCTTTTCGAAGCCCGGCCCCACGGCCGGGCTTTGCGCTTTTAGTGCGGTTCGACGAGAAGGAATTTCGCCGAACGCCGCCTTCCGACGCCCTTTAATTTCCGAAAATATCGCCCCATATTCGCTTCGAAGACCTGATCCCTCACCATGCGGGATCAGTCAATCAATGCCGGCTTGCCGAATGCGGGAGCCTGATCCTGAAACGCCGGCCAGTGCCACGACGATGGGCTAGCCGGGCAATGGAGGTAAGATATGAATATCGAGAAATATTCCGAGCGCGTCCGCGGCTTCCTGCAATCCGCGCAGACCCATGCGTTGGCCGAAGGGCACCAGCAATTCACGCCGGAGCACGTCCTGAAGGTCCTGCTCGACGACGACCAAGGCATGGCGGCTTCGCTCATCGAACGGGCCGGCGGTGATGCGCGCGAGGCGCGTGCCGGCACGGCCGCGGCGTTGGCGAAGCTTCCGAAAGTCACCGGCGGCAGCGGCTCCGTCTACCTGTCGCAACCGCTCGCCAAGGTTTTCACTGCGGCGGAAGAGGCGGCCAAGAAAGCCGGCGACAGCTTCGTGACCGTCGAGCGGCTGCTTCTGGCGCTGGCGATCGAAAGCTCCGCCGCGACGGCCTCGATCCTCACGAAAGCGGGCATCACGCCGACGAAACTCAACCAGGTCATCAACGAGATCCGCAAGGGCCGGACCGCCGACAGCGCCAATGCCGAGCAGGGTTTCGATTCGTTGAAGAAATACGCGCGCGATCTCACCGAGGAAGCGCGGGACGGCAAGCTCGATCCGGTTATCGGCCGGGATGACGAAATCCGCCGCACGATCCAGGTGTTGTCGCGCCGCACCAAGAACAATCCGGTGCTGATCGGCGAGCCGGGCGTCGGCAAGACAGCGATCGCCGAAGGCCTGGCGCTGAGGATCGTCAATGGCGACGTGCCGGAGAGCCTCAAGGACAAGCGCCTGATGGCGCTCGACATGGGCGCTCTGATTGCCGGTGCGAAGTACCGCGGCGAGTTCGAGGAGCGGCTGAAGGCGGTGCTCAACGAGGTGCGCGCCGAAGAGGGCGAGATCATCCTCTTCATCGACGAGATGCATACGCTGGTCGGGGCCGGCAAGGCGGATGGGGCGATGGACGCCTCAAACCTCCTGAAGCCTGCGCTGGCGCGCGGCGAATTGCACTGCGTCGGCGCGACGACGCTCGACGAATACCGCAAGCATGTCGAGAAGGATGCGGCCCTTGCCCGCCGGTTCCAGCCGGTGATGGTCGAGGAGCCGACGGTCGAGGACACGATCTCCATCCTGCGCGGCCTCAAGGAAAAATACGAGCAGCACCACAAGGTACGGATTTCCGATTCCGCGCTGGTCGCCGCCGCGACCCTATCCAATCGCTACATCACGGACCGTTTCCTGCCCGACAAGGCGATCGACCTCATGGACGAGGCGGCGTCGCGGCTCAGGATGCAGGTCGATTCCAAGCCGGAGGAGCTCGACGAGCTCGACCGGCGCGTCATCCAGCTGAAGATCGAGCGCGAGGCCCTGAAGAAGGAGACCGATGTCTCCTCGAAGGACCGCCTCGAAAAGCTGGAGCTCGACCTTGCGGCGCTGGAGGAGCAGGCGGCGGCACTGACGGCCCGCTGGCAGGCGGAGAAGCAGAAACTCGGTCGGGCCGCCGACCTCAAGAAGCAGCTTGACGAGGCGCGCAACGAGCTGCAGATCGTCCAGCGCAAGGGTGAATTCCAGCGGGCGGGTGAGCTTGCCTATGGCGTCATCCCGACGCTCGAGAAGGAGCTTGCCGAGGCGGAGAGCCAGGATAGTTCGAGTGCCAACGCCATGGTGCAGGAGGTCGTCATTCCCGACAACATCGCCCATGTCGTGTCGCGCTGGACCGGCATTCCGGTCGACAAGATGCTCGAAGGCGAGCGCGACAAGCTGCTGAGGATGGAAGACGAGCTGGCGAAATGGGTCGTCGGCCAGGGCGATGCCGTGCAGGCCGTGTCCCGCGCCGTCCGCCGTGCCCGCGCGGGCCTTCAAGACCCGAACCGGCCGATCGGCTCGTTCATCTTCCTCGGCCCCACCGGCGTCGGCAAGACGGAGCTTACCAAGGCGCTAGCCCGCTTCCTGTTCGACGACGAGTCGGCGCTGATGCGCATCGACATGTCGGAATACATGGAGAAGCACTCGGTCGCCCGGCTGATCGGTGCACCGCCCGGCTATGTCGGCTATGAGGAGGGCGGCGCACTCACCGAATCCGTCCGCCGGCGGCCCTATCAGGTCGTGCTGTTCGACGAGATCGAAAAGGCGCATCCGGATGTCTTCAACGTGCTGCTGCAGGTGCTCGATGATGGCCGTCTGACCGATGGTCAGGGCCGCACCGTCGACTTCAAGAACACGATGATCATCATGACCTCGAACCTCGGCGCCGAATACCTGACCGGGCTCGGCGAGAACGAGGACAGCGACGCGGTCCGCGACCAGGTGATGGAGGTAGTGCGGACCGCCTTCCGCCCGGAATTCCTGAACCGGGTCGACGAGATCATCCTGTTCCACCGGCTGCGCCGCTCGGAAATGGGCGCGATCGTCGATATCCAGCTGGAACGGCTGCGCAAGCTGCTCGGCGAGCGCAAGATCACGCTGGAGCTCGAGGACGAGGCGCGCGCCTTCCTCGCCGACAAGGGTTACGACCCGGCCTACGGCGCCCGACCGCTGAAGCGAGCGATCCAGAAATATGTCCAGGACCCCCTGGCGGAGAAGATGCTGCAGGGCGAGTTCCCGGACGGATCGGCGATCAAGATCATTGCCGGCTCCGACCGGCTGCACTTCAAGCGTGGCACGGCTACCGCCAAGGAAGCCGCGTAATCCTGTTTCTCGAAGTATAAAAGGCTGCCGTCAAACGGCAGCCTTTTTTCTTTGGCCCGTTGCGAAGGACTCTATTGGCTTGCGACCTCACTCGGATCGTCCTTGCCGAGGAGTTCGTCGATACGCTCGCGCTCGTTCTCGAACTTGGCAAGGACGTCGCCGGAAAGCGACTTGCCGCCCGGCAGGCGGATGCGTAAGGGGTCGACCTTGTTGCCGTTGACGATCAGCTCGTAGTGGAGATGCGGGCCGGTCGACAGACCGGTGGTGCCGACCCAGCCGATCACCTGGCCCTGCACGACCTTTGCGCCGGGCTTGACGTTCTTGGCAATGGCGCTCTGGTGGTTGTAGGACGAGACATAGCCATTGGCGTGGCGGATCAGCGTCTGGTTCCCATAGCCGCCGGAGTCCCAGCCCGCCTTTTCGACGACGCCATTGCCGGCGGCGATGATCGGTGTGCCGCGCGGCGCCGACCAGTCGACGCCCGTATGCATGCGCGAGAAACCGAGGATCGGGTGGCGACGCATGCCGAAGCCGGAACGGAAGTGGCCGTTCGGAACCGGGTTGCGCAACAGGAACTGGCGGATGCTCTTGCCGGCCTCGTTGAAATAATCGATCGAATTGTCGTCCGGATCCTGGAAGCGGTAGAACCGCGTTTCGGCATCGCCGAACTTGGCATCGACGTAGAGAAGCTCGGATTCCTCCGTCGCCTGCCCGCTTTCATCGGTGACGGAGAAGAAGGCTTCCAGCGAATCCGTCGGCTTCAATTGCGCCTGGAAGTCGACATTGCTCGCCAGCAGCTTGACGATCAGCGAAATCATCTCGGCGTTCATGCCGTAGGAGAGGGTGGCTCGATAGATGCCGTCATAGACGCGCGGCAGATCGTGACCCGTGGTGACCACCGGCGTTCCGTTGTCGTCAAAGGCGGTGGCGACCGCATCGAGTTTGGGAGGCTCGGCCCCAGGCACGAAATGACCGCGATCGTCGAGTGCCATTGTCAGAACGTGGCGATTGCGCGAATAGACCGTCGCCCGAACGATCCTTGCTTCCTCGCCCTTCTGGATGATGCCGATGCGCAGCACGTCTCCAGCGCCAAGTTCCTTGGCGCCAAGCGAGGTCTCGAGGTAGCCGGCTGCGTCCTCGGCCTGGGCCTTGGCGTAGCCCGCATTCACCAGCACTGTGGCGATCGGCGTGGCACGGCGAACCGGGATGATGTCGTCGGCATATTCCGTGCTCTGCTCGGTGATGGTCTCGTGGGTCGAGACGGTCATGTTCTCCTCGACGATCCGGGCCGAGAGGCCCTGGATCAGGTCGAGGTTGTCGGTGTCGGAAGCGAAGCGTTGCGGATCGACATAGAAGAGCGAAGCGACCTGGGTGTTGCCCTCGGTCAGCACGGAGCCGTTGGTGCGGACATTCTCCTCCACTTCGTCGAGCGACATCGACGGGGCAAAGCTGAAGCCGGATCCCTTCACCGGAAAATCGACGGTCTTGAGCGCCACTTCGGATTCGACGTCGGAGCCGTAGATGGTGCCGGTTTTCGCCGGTGGCGGCTCGGCCTCTGCCTCGTCCGTCGAAAATATCGCCAGCGGGTCGAAAGCGGGATAGTCCTGCGAAGCCTGGTGGTTGGCGGCGAGCGCCATCTTGACGTGGACGAAGGGCCGGCGGCGGACCACCTCCTTCTCGCCGTCATGGATCATCGTCGAGACTTCCATGACCGTCTTGTCGGCCGGCTTGGCGACGATATTGGGCGAAAGAATCCGGTTGCCGCGCTTGGCGGCACTGATCGGCGCGGCACCCGGTGCGGCAGGATCGAGCGCCGCGAAGGCCTCGGCCGGGATTGCCAGCTGCTGGCGACCGTCGAGCGCGGCGAAAAGCGCCACCCCCATCAGCAGGCTCGACGTGATGCCGGTCAGGAACGTGCCCGACAGCCAGCGCATGGAGATCTCGCGCCGGTCCGGCGCGCGGCGTCCATCCGCGAGGATCGGCGGTTGATCGCCGAGCGACCGCAGCATGTTCCTGTTGCTGATCATGCCAGGCTTGAGGTCCCCTGATTGCTCTTGCCGTATTCTTAACGTCGATACGTTGCGCGAAAGATGTGCATGCTCCGCGCGCCGAAGTCAAATCGCGGGCCGAGTGGGCCGGCGCGGCGCCCCGAAACGAAGCGTAGGTGATTTGGCTTAGATCGGCGGATTGTGAAGAAGTGAGGGCGAAATTGTGAATCCACAGGCCGCAAGAGGGGTGGAAAAGAATCTTCGAGCGGCAAACCCTGTGTTTCCGGGCTTTGTCAGAAAACTGTCATTTTTTTCCAAGAACCCTGTTGACGTGTTGGAGGGTGCGGGTCTATAA
>NZ_AUTC01000166.1 GCF_001461695.1 Sinorhizobium fredii USDA 205
CTGAAGCCAAAAAAATACCGTCAATCGACAAACCCCGCTCGGGCCCCGAGCGGGGTTTTTCATTTCATGCCGCTGAATTTCCTCGCCTTTCTGCGTCTTGAAAAACGTCGCTTGACTTGCCGGTATTATGGCATACCATACTATGTAATAGAGTTTGAGGAGACGGCGATGCCCATCGAAATCCGTAAGACGCTGCTGCAGGTGGAGACGACGCTGATCGAAGGCGGAAAGACTACCCCGGTTCCGCTGAAGCTCTATTCCGCCATCGCCGTCGTGAAGAACCCCTGGGCGGGCGCCGGCTATGTCGAGAACCTCAAGCCGGAAATTCACGCCGCTGCGCCGGTTCTTGGCGAGTTACTGACGAAGATGATCATCGAAGCGGTCGGCTCGGGCGAGGCGGTCGAGGCTTACGGCAAATCGGCAATCGTCGGTCTCGACGGTGAGGTCGAGCACGCATCGGCGCTGATCCATACGCTGCGCTTCGGCAACCATTATCGGCAGGCCGTCGGCGCCAAGTCCTACCTCGCCTTCTGCAACACCCGTGGGCCCGCGAATGCGCCCTTGATGATCCCGCTGATGGACAAGAACGACGAAGGGCGGCGCTCGCATTATCTGACCATCCAGACCTCCGTGCCGGATGCGCCGGCGGCAAATGAGATCGTCGTTGCGCTCGGCGCTTCGGTGGGCGGGCGTCCGCATCATCGCATTGGCGACCGCTACCAGGATCTGAAGGATCTCGGGCAAGACGTAGCCAACCCGGCCGGCGTTTGACGCCGCAGTTCGGGCCACGACGATGTTTCAGGATGAGCGAACCGAATTGAATGGCTTTGGCGCCAGGCGAGTGCGAACGGCGCACGGCGCCGCCTATGTCGAGACCGGCCAGGGCGAGCCGCTTGTCCTCATCCACGGGGTCGGCATGCGGCTCGAAGCCTGGGCGCCGCAGGTCGCCGCCCTGTCCGCCCACTGCCGCGTCATCGCCGTCGACATGCCGGGCCACGGCGAGAGCGACAGGCTGGAGCCGGGCGCACAACTCGAAGATTTCGTCGCCTGGCTGGGCGTTTTTCTTGACGATCTGGCGCTGGATGGAGTCAGCCTCGCTGGCCATTCGATGGGCGCACTGATCGCCGGCGGCGCGGCGGCGACACTTGGTGCACGCATCCGCCGCGTGGCGCTTCTCAATGGTGTCTATCGGCGCGATCCTGATGCGAAGGCAGCGGTTATCGCTCGGGCCCGGACGATCGGCAAGGGCACCGTTGATGTCGATGGCCCGCTGAAGCGCTGGTTTGGCGAAGGCAGCGAAACCGCGCAGCTCCTTAGCCTGACGCGACGCTGGCTGCAGGCCGTCGATCCCGAAGGCTATGCAACGGCCTATAATGCCTTTGCGCATGGCGACGACGTCTACGCGGCGCGTTGGCCCGAGGTGTATTGCCCGGCTCTGTTCCTGACCGGCTCGGAGGATCCGAACTCGACGCCGGGAATGGCGCTTGCCATGGCCGTCGCGGCACCGAGTGGGCAGGCCCATATCATCGAAGGGCACCGCCACATGGTTAACCTGACGGCGCCGGATGCGGTCAATGCGATTCTCGCGGAGTGGCTCTCAAGGGAAGGGGAGAGGTCATGACAACAGCTTCTTTGGATCCACGCGCGCTGCGCGACGCCTTCGGGTCATTCATGACCGGTGTGACGGTGGTCACGGCGAATGATGCGTCCGGAAACCCGATCGGCTTTACCGCGAACTCGTTCGCATCGGTTTCGATCGACCCGCCGCTGCTGCTGGTCTGCATCGCCAAGACCTCACGCAATTTCGCAACGATGACCTCGGCCAAGGGCTTTGCCGTCAACGTCCTCTCCGACAAGCAGATGACCGTCTCCAACACCTTCGCCAAGCCGGTGGAGGATCGGTTCGCGGCGGTCGAGTGGAAGAGCGGTCCGCATGGCGCGCCGATCCTGGCCGGCGTCAGTGCGTGGTTCGATTGTTCGCTGAACGAGATTGTCGACGCTGGCGACCACGCCATCCTGATCGGCCGTGTCGAGGCTTTCGAGAACGGCGCCATGGCCGGCCTCGGCTTCGCGCGCGGCAGCTACATCACGCCGGGCCTGTCCGGCAAGGCGGTCGCCGCCGCCGCAGAGGGCGCCCCGCTGATCGCCGCAGTCGTCGAGCGCGACGGGGCGGTCCTGCTGATCCCCGAGTCGGACGGCCGCTGGCGCCTGCCGCAAATGGTCCTCAAGGGCGGTGAGGCACTGGCGGCGTTGCAGGAGTATCTGACGGCGACGACAGGATTGGGGATCGAGGTCGGGTTCCTCTATTCGGTCTATGACAACAAGACGACCGGGCACCAGCACATCGTCTATCGCGCCGCCGCCGAGCCCGGCGACAGCCAGGACGGGCGCTTCATTCCGCTTACGGAGCTGCCGCTCGACAAAATGGACAATTCCGCCACCGCCGATCTCTTGAAGCGCTTTGCCGCCGAGAGCGCCCTTGGCAACTTCGGCGTCTACGTCGGCGATGAGAAACAGGGCAAGGTTCACCCCTATGCCAGAAAGGCCTGACCCATGAAATTCTCGCTTTTCGTGCATCTCGAGCGGCTCAATCCCGGACAAACGGACGAGAGCCTGTATCGCGAGTTCATTGCGCTCTGCGAGATCGCCGACAAGGGCGGCATGCATGCGATCTGGACCGGCGAGCATCACGGCATGAGCTTCACCATCGCGCCCAATCCGTTCCTGAGCCTTGCCGATCTCGCCCGCTGCACGAAAAATGTCCGGCTCGGCACCGGCACGGTGATCGCGCCGTTCTGGCACCCGATCAAGCTCGCTGGCGAGGCGGCGATGACCGACATCATCACTGGCGGTAGGCTCGACATCGGCATCGCCCGTGGCGCCTACAGCTTCGAATATGAGCGGCTCGCCCCCGGCCTCGACGCCTGGGGCGCCGGCCAGCGGATGCGCGAGCTCATCCCCGCCATCAAGGGGCTGTGGCAGGGCGACTACGCACATGAGAGCGAATTCTGGACCTTTCCGTCGACGACCTCGGCGCCGAAGCCTGTGCAGGAGCCGCATCCGCCGATCTGGGTGGCGGCACGCGACCCCAACAGCCATGAATTCGCGGTCGCCAACGGCTGCAACGTGCAGGTCACGCCGCTCTGGAACGGCGACGGCGAGATCGCCAGCCTGATGGAGCGCTTCGAAGCGGCCTGCGCCAACAACCCGGAGATCAGGCGCCCGAAGATCATGCTGCTCCAACACGCCTATGTCGGCACCGACGAAGGCGATCTCGAGCAGGCGGCCAGGGAACTGAGCGTCTACTACAACTACTTCTTCGCCTGGTTCAAAAACGCAAGGCCGATCCGACAGGGCCTCATCGAAACCATCACCGAAGCGGAGATGGCGGAGAATGCCATCGTCGCACCGGAGGTGATGCGCAAGAACCTCGCCGTCGGAACTGCCGATCAGGTGATCGCCCGCCTGAAGGTCTACGAGGCGATGGGCTACGACGAATATTCCTTCTGGATCGATACGGGCATGAGCTTCGAGCGCAAGAAGGCCTCGCTCGAGCGCTTCATTGCCGAGGTCATGCCGGCACTTGCGGAGTAGGGCACATGCAGCGCTTCCAGTGTTACATCGATGGCGAATTTGCAGATGGCGAAGCCCGGTTCGAAAGCATCGACCCGGCGACGGGTGCCGCCTGGGCGGAGATGCCGGAGGCGCGGGAAGCCGATGTCGATCGCGCCGTCGAGGCCGCACACCGTGCGCTCTATGCGGGGCCGTGGGCGAAGCTGACAGCGACGCAGCGCGGCAAGCTTCTCTACAGACTGGCCGATCTTGTCGCCGAGAACGCCCTGAAACTTGCCGAACTGGAGACGCGGGACACCGGCAAGATCATCCGCGAGACCTCGACGCAGATCGCCTATGTCGCGGAGTACTATCGCTATTACGCCGGGATCGCCGACAAGATCGAGGGGTCCTACCTACCGATCGACAAGCCGGACATGGAGGTGTGGCTGCGCCGCGAACCGATTGGCGTCGTCGCCATGGTCGTGCCTTGGAACAGCCAGCTGTTCCTCTCTGCGGTGAAGATCGGCCCGGCGCTGGCGGCCGGCTGCACCATGGTGGTGAAGGCCTCGGAAGACGGGCCGGCGCCGCTCCTCGAATTTGCCCGGCTCATCCATGAGGCGGGCTTCCCGGCCGGCGTCGTCAACATCATCACCGGCTTCGGCCCCTCCTGTGGTGCGGCGCTCAGCCGTCATCCCAAGGTGGATCACATCGCCTTTACCGGAGGGCCGGAGACGGCGCGCCATGTGGTGCGCAACTCGGCGGAGAACCTCGCCTCGACCTCGCTCGAACTCGGCGGCAAATCGCCCTTCATCGTCTTTGCCGACGCCGATCTCGAGAGTGCGGCGAATGCGCAGGTCGCCGGCATCTTTGCCGCGACCGGCCAGAGCTGCGTCGCCGGCTCGCGGCTGATCGTCGAGAAAAGCGTCAAGGACCGCTTCCTGGACATCCTAAAGGCAAAGGCCGAGGCGATCCGCATCGGCAGCCCTCTCGACATGGCGACGGAAGTCGGGCCGCTCGCGACGCGGCGTCAGCGCGACCATATCGAGGTGCTGGTCGGACACTCGCTTGCCGCCGGCGCCAGACTGGTCACGGGCGGCAGCGCGGCCGAAGGCGCCGGCTACTACTACCGGCCGACAATTCTCGATTGCGACGGCAGCGCCTCGCCCTCGCTCGAGGAGGAATTTTTCGGGCCTGTCCTGTCGGTGCTTTCCTTTGAGACGGAAGCGCAGGCGCTCGCGCTTGCCAACAACACCCGCTACGGCCTCGCGGCCGGTCTGTTCACCCGCGATCTGACCCGCGCGCACCGTCTGATGAAGGGGATCCGCGCCGGTATCGTCTGGGTCAACACCTACAGGGCGGTTTCGCCGATCGCGCCCTTCGGCGGTTTCGGGCTTTCGGGCCACGGCCGCGAGGGCGGCATGGCGGCAGCCCTCGATTATACGCGGACGAAGACGGTGTGGCTCCGGACGTCGGACGACCCGATCCCCGATCCCTTCGTGATGCGGTGACGGCGATGTTTTACGAGATCCGTACCTATCGAGCCATCCCCGCCTACCTGAAGGTGGTCGAGGAAGAGGGCATCGCCATCCAGAAGAAGCATCTCGGCGGACTCGTCGCCTATTTCTTCTCCGAGATCGGGCCGATCAACGAGATCGTCCACATCTGGGCCTACGTGAGCCTCGACGATCGCGAAAGGCGCCGGGCCGCACTCATGGAAGACCCGGACTGGCGGGCTTTCCTCCCCAAGATACGCGACCTCATAGAAGTCGCGGAGAACAAGATCATGAAGCCGGCGCGCTTTTCGCCGACAGGCGGCAGCGCGTCATAGAACAACCAAGCAAAACCGGACCACGGAGCAAGGGAACATGAGGAAGATACTCGCATTGGCGGCCACGGCCGCGACGATTGCAACAGCCATGCCGGCCACGGCCGCGGATCTTGTCTTTTCGAGCTGGGGAGGCACGACGCAGGACGCCCAGAAGATCTCCTGGGCCGAGAAGTTCACCGAAAAGACCGGCATCAACGTCCTCCAGGACGGGCCGACCGACTACGGCAAGCTGAAGGCCATGGTCGAAGCGGCTGCCGTCACCTGGGACGTCGTCGATGTCGAGGGCGATTATGCCGCCCAGGCCGGCAAGAACGGCCTGCTCGAGAAGCTGGATTTCTCGGTCATTGACAAGTCGAAGCTCGATCCGCGCTTCGTCACCGACTATTCGGTCGGCAGCTTCTATTATTCCTTCGTGATCGGTTGCAACAAGGATGCGGTCGATGCCTGCCCGAAGAGCTGGGCGGACCTCTTCGATACGGAAAAGTTCCCCGGCAAGCGCGCCTTCTACAAGTGGTCGGCGCCGGGTGTCATCGAGGCGGCGCTGCTCGCCGACGGCGTGCCGGCCGACAAGCTCTATCCGCTCGATCTCGACCGCGCCTTCAAGAAGCTCGACACGATCAAGCCGGATATCATCTGGTGGTCGGGCGGCGCGCAGTCGCAGCAGCTCCTCGCCTCCGCCGAGGCGCCCTTCGGCAGCGTCTGGAACGGCCGCATGACGGCGCTCGCGCAGAGCGGCATCAATGTCGAGACCTCCTGGGAGCAGAACATCACCGCCGCCGACTCGCTGGTCGTGCCGAAAGGAGCGAAGAACAAGGAGGCAGCGATGCAGTTCATTGCGCTCGCCACCTCTGCCCAGCCGCAAGCCGATCTCGCCAAGGCGACCGGCTACGCCCCCATCAACCTCGATTCCCCGAAGCTGATGGACGCGGAACTGGCGAAGACCCTGCCGGACGCGCAGACGGCGAGCCAGGTGAACGCCGACATGACCTACTGGGCGGAAAACCGCGATGCAATCGGTGAGCGCTGGTACGCCTGGCAGGCGAAGTAAAGAGGGGAGGGCGGGAAGTGCGTCAGGCCCTTCCCGCCATTCCGGCCTGAGGGCGCCGGTGGCGTCCTACGCATGTTTCCTTAAATCCTAGCCGATTTGAGCACAAAAACATGCAGCAATTCAAAGTGCTACAGCATCCTTTGTGCGTCTGATGCGACGCACGGCGCTGTAGCGGGTGCTTTCTGGCGCCCTTTATGGGAGAGACAGCCATGTTGTCGCGCACCGACGCGAAGGCGGCAGGATCGAAGATCCCCGCAGGCCGCCTGACGCTCACCGACTTCGACCTGACCTTGCCGGCGCTCGGCCTGCTGGTCCTGTTCTTCGTCGTGCCGGTCGCCATCCTTCTGGCGCGCAGCGTTTCGGAGCCTGTGCCGGGCTTCGGAAACTATGCCGAACTGCTGGGCTCCTCCACCTATCTCAGGATTTTCGCCAACACCTTCCTGGTGTCCGGCCTGGTCACCTTCGTGTCGCTGCTCATCGGCTTTCCCGTGGCCTGGGCGCTGGCGGTGATGCCGAGCCGGTTCGCCTCGGTGGTCTTCGCCATCCTGCTCCTGTCGATGTGGACCAACCTGTTGGCGCGCACCTATGCCTGGATGGTGCTGTTGCAGCGCACCGGCGTCATCAACAAGGTCCTGATCGGGCTGGGTCTCATCGACAAGCCGCTGCCGCTCGTCAACAATTTGACCGGCGTGACGATCGGCATGACCTACATCATGCTGCCCTTCATCATCCTGCCGCTCTATGGCGTCATCCGGAAGATCGACCCGGCCATCCTGCAGGCGGCAGCGCTCTGCGGCGCCAACCGCTGGCAATCGCTCGTGCGTGTGCTCCTGCCGCTGGCCATGCCCGGCATGGCGGCCGGCGCGCTGATGGTCTTCGTGATGTCGCTCGGCTACTTCGTCACGCCGGCGCTCCTCGGCGGCACGGCGAACATGATGCTTGCCGAACTCATCGCGCAATTCGTCCAGTCTCTCGTCAATTGGGGCATGGGCGGCGCCGCGGCCCTGGTGCTGCTGGTCGTCACCCTGGCGCTCTATGCGGTGCAGCTTCGCTTCTTCGGCACCGACCGGATGGGAGGACGCTGACATGCTCCTGAATTTCGACCGTCTCGGCTGGTGGAAGCTGGTTCTGATCGGCATCACGGTGCTGACTGCTGCTTTCCTGCTCCTGCCCATCCTGTTCATCGCGGCGCTCTCCTTCGGCTCGTCGCAATGGCTGATCTTTCCGCCGCCCGGCTGGACGCTCAAATGGTATCAGGAGCTTCTCGCCGACCCGCGCTGGCTGGAGTCCGCCTGGACGAGCTTCCGCATCGCGATCATCGTCACGGTTCTGTCGGTTCTTCTCGGTCTCGTTACCTCCTTCGGGCTGACGCGCGGGCGCTTCATCTTCCGCGAGGCGCTGAAAGCCCTGTTCCTGACGCCGATGATCCTGCCCGTCGTCGTCCTCGCCGTGGCCCTCTACGCCTTCTTCCTGCAGATCGGTCTCAACGGAACGCTGACCGGCTTCGTCCTTTCCCATCTGGTGCTGGCACTGCCCTTTTCGATCCTGTCGATCACCAGCGCGCTCGAGGGCTTCGACAAATCGATCGAGGACGCCGCCGTGCTGTGCGGCGCCTCGCCGTTCGAGGCGAAGATCCGCGTCACGCTACCGGCGATCAGCCACGGCATCTTCTCGGCGGCGATCTTCTCGTTTCTCACCTCATGGGACGAAGTCGTCGTTGCGATCTTCATGGCGAGCCCGACGCTGCAGACGCTTCCCGTCAAGGTTTGGGCGACGTTGCGGCAGGATCTGACGCCGGTCGTTGCCGCCGCCTCGACCCTTCTCATCCTGCTGACCGTGCTTTTGATGGTGCTCGTCGCCGTCGTTCGCAAAGGATTGAAATCATGAGCAAACCCTTCCTGCAAATTCGCGGCATCCGCAAGGAATACGGGCCGGTCACCGCCGTTCACGACGTCAATCTCGACGTGGCACAGGGGGAGTTCCTGACCTTTCTAGGCCCCTCCGGCTCGGGAAAGAGCACGACGCTTTATATTCTCGCCGGCTTCGAGGACCCGACCCGCGGCGACATCGTGCTGAACGGCCAGTCGTTGCTGTCGACGCCGTCCCACAAGCGCAATATCGGCATGGTGTTCCAGCGCTATACGCTGTTCCCGCATCTCTCCGTCGGCGAGAACATCGCCTTCCCGCTGAAGGTCAGGCGGCTTCCGAAGGCCGAGATCGACGCCAAGGTGCGCGACATGCTGAAGCTCGTGCGGCTCGAAGGCTTCGAGGACCGCAAGCCGGCGCAGATGTCCGGCGGCCAGCAGCAGCGCGTCGCGCTGGCGCGGGCGCTCGCCTACGACCCGCCGCTGCTCCTCATGGACGAGCCGCTTTCGGCCCTCGACAAGAAGCTCAGAGAGGAGATCCAGCACGAGATCCGCCGCATCCACCAGCAGACGGAGGTAACGATCCTCTATGTCACGCATGACCAGGAGGAAGCATTGCGCCTCTCCGACCGGATCGCCGTTTTTTCGAAGGGGGTGATCGACCAGATCGGCACGGGGCCGGAACTCTATGCCAATCCGGCGACCCGCTTCGTCGCCGAATTCATCGGTGACAGCGATTTCCTGCCCTGCGATCTGGTGACGGCGGCAAATGGCAGGGCGGATATCGCGCTCGCCGGCACGACGGTTATCCCGAACGTTCCGTTGCACGGCAAGCCGGTTGTCGGAGGTAAGGCGGCGCTGATGCTGCGGCCGGAGCGCTTGCGGCTGACTAGATCGGCTCCGGGCGGTTCAACCGCGGTTCCCGTCACGGTCAGCGACATCACCTTTCTCGGCAACAACATCCATGTCGCGACACAGACCGCCAAGGGCGATGCGCTGGCGGTCCGCCTTCCCTTCGGCCATGAGGCGATTTCCAGCCTCAACCGCGGCGACAGGGTCTGGCTCGGCTTCGACCCGGCGTCGGCGCACGTCTTTTGCTGAAGCGACGGAAATTTCGGAAAGCGGGTGATAAGACGACCTCTTCTGTCCTGCCAGGCATCTCCGCCATAAGGGCGGAGTCGCAGCAGCAGAAATAGGTTTGTTCTCTCAGTACCGGTAACGCCCTGCTTCGCTTTAGTCTTCGGACAGTTCTTCCGCGGTGGCCGCGACAGGTGCATTCCCCAGAGAATTATCAGCATATTTGAAAGCGAGTATGCTGATAATCGAGGCGATTATAGCGAACAGGACGAGACGCATGAAGGTTTCCCGGGATCGTTGCAATGCTTAGCAACTCACCCGGAGACCTCGTTGTTCCAGCTCGAACGATGTCTCACCGGTAGTTGGTGGGAACCAGTGCCGCCCTGTTCGGCGGGGCCTCGACCTCTGTTCGGTCGACAGCAAGGATGCTCATCACGAGAGAGATGAGGACGAGTACCAGCGCCATGAATGCGATGCCTGCCTTATCCATCCCCCAAGCAAAGCGGGGCGGCGGCGGCCAAGAATTTTCGCCGATGTCAATCATGGTTAATTTCGCCTGAAGCGAGCTGGGCCTTCCTTACCCCTTCCGCCAGCTCTTCGCCTTCTCGCGAGAAGCTGGCATCCCTGCGGGCATAGAATTCACCATGTTTTCCGGCCTGAGCCCGGCCCGGAGATCCTGCCTGTTATCCCGATCTCGGACCTTGCTGCTCCGCCAGGAGCGCCTCGGCGATTGTCGCCGCATTCTTGACATGCACATTCGCCGCCTCATAGGCAGCCTGGCCGTCGCCGGCTTTGATTGCGTCGATGATCTTCTGCATCTGAGCCGGCCCCTGCTTGTCGCGGTCGGGTGTCTTGATCGTCATGGACCGCAGATGATTGATCCTTGCCGTAATCGAATTGACAATGCCCCAGGCGACATGGCGTCCGGAATTCTCGAAAAGCGTCCGGTAAAAATCCGTCGTGGCGCTGAGGACCGCAGGCAGCTCGTTGGCGGCATAGGAGGCACGGATGCCCCCAAGGATGCGCTCGAGCTCGGCCACCACGCGCGGGTCTTTTTGTGCGGCGCAGGCCTTCGCGGCGATGCCTTCTAGCACGCCCCGGATCTCGTAGATCTGCCGGGCCTCTTCCGGGGTCGTCTCGGCGACGATCGGGCCGCGGTTCGGCTGGATGGCGACAAGCCCTTCGGATTCGAGATGGCGCAGCACTTCGCGGACGATCGTCCGGCTTACGCCGAGCTGATCGCACAGGTCGCGCTCGACAAGCCGTTCGCCGGCCCTGAAATGCATGTTGACGATGGCGTCGCGCATTTTTTCCAGGGCAAGCTCGCGAAGCGTCTTCTCCGGACGAAGTACCCGCATCGGCTGGTCAGACACGCTCATGGGACGCTCCCTTTCCGCCAACACGAACGTGGCTGATGCGCAATGTGGCGGCATTTACTCGCGACAACACAGCGGCCGCATATTATGGGATACCATAATATCAGCAAGGAAGGCTTCTGTCAGCAAGATAGGAGCGTCAGCTGGCGGAAAGCGACTCGATGAGGGCAGTGATGTAGCCGTAGCAAAAGGCGAAGGCGACGCCGGTCGGGTCGCGGCCGCTGATCGTCGGGACGTGATCGGGCATCACCATATATTGGTATCCGACCTCGTGATAGATCTTCAGCGAGCGCACCATGTCCATGTCGCCCTCGTCGGGGAAGGTCTCCATGAAGGAAAGCTTGCCGCCGCTGATGTTGCGGAAGTGCAGGTTGAAGATCTTGCCGCGCGTGCCGAACCAGCGGATGATCTCGTCGATCTCCTCGTGCGGATTTTCCAGCATCTCACCGATCGAGCCCTGGCAGAAGTTCAGACCATGATAGGGGCTCTCGTGCATCTGCACGAATTTCTTGAGGCCGTCCACCGTGCCGAGGACGCGGGTCACGCCGCGGTAGCCGGGCGGCGTGTAGGGATCGTGCGGATGGCAGGCGAGGCGCACACGGTTGCTCGTCGCAACCGGCACGACCCGCTCCAGGAAATAGTCGATGCGCTCCCAGTTCTCGTCTTCCGGCAGCACGCCGGCCAGTCCCGGCGCAGCGTGCTGGTCCATCCTCTCCCAGCGGAAGGCTTCGTTCATCGAGCCGCCACGGCCACGTTCCATGTCGCTGCGGGGGATGCCGATCAGGTTCAGATTGTACTTGGCCGAAGGAATGCCGGCCCGGGCGCAGTTCTCGATCATGCGGCAGACGGCGTCGATCTGGCGATCGCGCTCCGGTCCGGCAAGCAGGATGTCCGTATAGGAAGCTTTCTCGATCGGCTTTGAGGGTAGGGGTAGCTGGATCATGTCGAGCACCAGCCCGAAGCTTTCGACATGGTCGCGATGCCGTTCCAGATCCTCGAACGTCCAGCTTGCCGGATCACCCGGCGGATCTGCTGAGATGTTCCTGACACCGAGCTGGGCGTAAACCCGGTAATCCTCGTCGTCGCGCGCTGCGACCTGCGTTCCTACATACACGGCGAGGCTCCTTCCCTGCGAATTCGACAATGTCATATGACATAATATGAATTTTCTCAGGCTGTCGAGCGGATTATTGCTCGGCGAGTCGTCGATAGCGACGCTGGCTGGCGAGGATATGCTTGCGCATCGCTTGCCGGGCGCGCTCGGGATCCTGGTCGGCAATGGCCGTCAGGATCTCGACATGCTCTTCGTGGACGCCGAGCAGATAGGCCTTGTCGGCGGCCTCGGGCAGAGTCGTGAACTGGCTGCGGGGAATGGCGCGCGGCCCGAACTGACGCATGACGTCCAGGTAGAAGCGGTTGTTGGTGGCCGCCGCGATCGCCATATGAAATTCGAAATCGGCCTCGACAGTTGGCTTGCCCTCCTCGATGAGCTGCGCCATTTTCTTGTTGGCGGCGGCGATCACCGCTTCCTGCTCGGCGGTCCTGCGATAGGCGGCAATCGCCGCGGCCTCGCACTCGGTTGCCAGCCGGAATTCAAGGAGTTCCAGGGTTTCGGGGATGGTTCTTATCTCCACGGGCGTCAGACTGAAGCGCTGGCTTGCCTGAGGGTCGCTGACAAAGACGCCCTTGCCCTGGATGGGGCGGACGTAGCCGGCGGCGCGCAGATCGGCGATCGCCTCGCGCACCACGGTCCGGCTCACACCGAAGCTCGCCTCCAATTGCGGCTCCGTCGGCAGTTGGTCGCCTTCCTTCAACTTGCCCACGTCGATCTGCCGGCGCAGCTCGTCGATCACCTGTTGCGCCAGTCTTTGCCTTCCGCCCGTCATCGTCGCCTCATCATCGCTGCCCTGCTTTTTGGCGCTGTCGCCGGAAAGCCCTTGCCAATGTCGTCGAATGCCGCTAATTCATAATACGACATACGGACGACATAATACGTCTTGTATAATAGATCAGGGAGGAGTTTCAATGAAGCATTTTTCGAAGGGGCTCATCGCCGGGGCCGCGGCAATCGTCCTGAACTTCGCTGCCCCGACCGTCAACGCTGCCACTCCCGAGGACCAATTGGTCATCGGTACCTCGCTCGCCCAGGTCCTGTCGCTCGATCCGCAGCAGGCCACCGAGGCGAAGGCCATCGAGATCATGTCGAATCTTTACGACCGGCTGGTGAAGACGGAAAACCGCAAGATCCAGCCGCAGCTCGCCGAGAGCTGGGAGATCGACGACAAGGGCATCACCTTCCATCTGCGCGAAGCGACGTTCGCCTCCGGCAACCCCGTCACCGCCGATGATGTCGTCTATTCGCTCGGGCGGTTGCTCAAGTTGGATCAGGCATCGGCCGCCAATTTCAAGCGCATCGGCTACAAGGCCGACAATGTCGACAAGCTCGTCAGAGCGGTGGACCCGAAGACAGTGCGCATCGAACTCTCCGGCGAGACCACGCCGGAACTGCTGCTCTACCGGCTGGCGATGAACGTCGCGAGCATCGTCGACAGCGTCGAGGTCAACAAGCACGTCGAAAACAACGACTACGGCAATGCCTGGCTGCGCACCAATTCCGCCGGCTCCGGCCCCTTCACGCTGAAGCGCTGGACGCCCAATGAGATGGTCATCCTCGAGGCGAACGGAGATTACGTCGGCGGCGCGCCCCATATGCGTCGCGTCATCGTGCGGCACGTGCCGGAAAGCCAGGTGGAGCGCCTCATGCTCGAGCGCGGCGACATCGACGTCGCCAGCGCGCTGAGCGCCGCGGACCTGAAGACCTTCGAGGGTCAGCAAGGTTTCGAGGTGCAGCGGGTGCCGACCGGCGGGTTCTACGTTCTGTCGATGAATGCCGGCAACCAATACCTCGCCAATCCGAAGGTGCGCGAAGCGATCGCCTACAGCATCGACTACAAGGGCATAGAACAGACGATCATGGGTCCCTATGGCCGCGTCCGCAACGTGCCTGTGCCTGAAGACTACGAATATGCCATTGCCAATCCGGACTGGCATTTCGATGCGGCGAAGGCCAAGGCGCTGCTGGCAGAGGCGGGCTATCCGGACGGGTTTTCGCTGACGCTGAAGACGATCGCGCAAACGCCGCGCATCGACCTCGCGACCGCCATCCAGGGCTCGCTCGGCCAGGTCGGGATCAAGGTCGACATCCAGCAGGGCAACGGCTCTGACATCATCGCCGATCACCGGGCCCGCAATTTCGACCTGCTCATGCCCCAGACCGGCGCCTACATGCCGAACGTGCTCGGTGCGATGGAGCAGTTCTCCAGTAACCCGGACAATTCGAAGGAGGCCAACAATGCCGGCAACTTCGTCTGGCGCTCGGCGTGGGACATTCCGGAACTGACGGCGCTGACAGCCAAGGCCTCGCTCGAGCCGGACGCGAAGAAGCGCGGCGAACTCTATGTCGAGATGCAGGAAAAGTTCGTGGCGCTGAAGCCGGCCGTGCTGCCGCTCTTCGAGCGCTTCGAGCCGATCGTCGTCAGTTCGCGGGTGAAGGACTATGTCGGCCACCCGAACCAGCTGACACGCCTCGAAGGCGTCACCAAGACGTCCGATTAAGAGCGTCGGGGCACGGGCCATGAAGGAACTTACCGCAAGCGAGCTGACGCGGCGCGTGCTGCACCTGATCGTCAGTCTGTTCATCCTGCTCTGCGTCACCTTCGTCATCGGCCGTGTCCTGCCGTCCGATCCGGTCGGCGCGATCGTCGGCGAGCTGGCGGATCCGGCCGCCTACGAGGCGATGCGAACGCGGCTTGGCCTCGACCTGCCGCTCTACCAGCAATTCTTCATCTATCTGAAAGGCCTCTTTCACGGGGACTTCGGCCAGGCAATCCTCACCGGCAATTCGGTCGCCAGCGACATGCTGCAGGCCTTTCCGGCAACTTTCGAGCTGGCGACGCTGGCGGTCATCATCTCTGCCGTCGTCGGCATCCCCCTGGGGCTCGCCGCTGCGCTGTTCCGGGACAGCTTCATCGACAAGTTCGCCCGCGTCGTGGCGCTGGTCGGCCACTCCATCCCGGTCTTCTGGTTCGGCATCGTCGGGCTGGTGATCTTCTATGCGACGCTCAACTGGGTCGGCGGACCGGGCCGGATCGATGTCTTCTACGAAGGCATGGTTGAGCCAGTGACGGGCATGCTTCTCATCGACAGCCTTCTGGTCGGTGAGACCGAGATTTTCTGGAATGCGCTTTCGCACGTCATCCTGCCGGCCGCCATCCTTGCCTACATGGCCATGGCCTATATCACCCGCATGACGCGCAGCTTCACTCTGGAGCAGCTCAGCCAGGACTATGTGATCGCGGCGCGAGCGAAGGGCGCGGGGCCGGTCCGAACGGTTGCCCATCACGTCCTGCCGAACATTGCCGTGCAGCTCATCACGGTGCTGGCGATTTCCTACGGCAATCTGCTCGAGGGCGCGGTGGTGACCGAAATCGTCTTTTCCTGGCCGGGGATCGGCCAATACATGACGAATGCCCTGATGATCGGCGACATGAATGCCGTGCTCGCGGCAACCATCATCGTCGGCTTCGTCTTCATGCTGCTCAACTTCATTGCGGACATCGCCTATGCGGTTCTTGATCCGCGGACCCGGGAGGTGGCCCGATGAGTGACGCGATCCAGACCGATGCCGAAATGCTGCAGTCGCCGGGGCTCATGGCGCGCATCGGTTCGGCCGTCCGCCGCGCCTTCGGCAAGCTCGCCGAGGAACCGCTCGGCCTTGCCGGCTTCGCGATCATCGGACTGCTCCTGGTGGTGGCCGCCTTTGCGCCGCTCATCGCCCCATACGATCCAACCGCCCAGTCTCTCTCAAATGCGCTGCAGCCGCCGAGCCTCGCGCATCTCGCAGGGACCGACGAATTCGGGCGCGACATCTTCAGCCGCCTCCTCTATGGCTCGCGCATCACCATCCAGACGATATTCTTCGTTTCGATCATCGTCGGCCCGATCGGGCTCGCGATCGGCATCGTCTCCGGCTTCTTCGGCGGGCGGACCGACGCGATCCTCATGCGCGCCACGGACATCGTGCTGTCCTTCCCGTCGCTGATCCTGGCGCTTGCCTTCGCGGCGGCGCTCGGCGCCAGCCTTTCGACGGCGATCATTGCGATTTCGCTGACCGCCTGGCCGCCGATCGCCCGTCTCGCGCGCGCCGAGGCCCTGGTGGTCCGCAATGCGGACTATGTCGCCGCCGCCCGGCTCTATGGAGCAAGCCCGCTTCGGATACTCTTCCTCTACATCGCCCCGATGTGCGTCCCCTCCGTCATCGTGCGCCTCACGCTCAACATGGCCGGCATCATCCTGACGGCGGCGTCGCTCGGCTTCCTCGGCCTCGGCGCCCAGCCGCCGGCGCCGGAATGGGGGGCGATGATCTCGAGCGGCCGCAAGTTCATGCTCGATTTCTGGTGGGTGGCGGTAATGCCGGGCATTGCCATCCTGCTGACCAGCCTCGCCTTCAACATCGTTGGAGATACGCTCCGCGACATCATGGACCCACGCCATGCAAGATCGTGACGCCTCGCCGATCCTCTCCATTCGCGACCTGAATGTTCGTTTCGGTCGGAACGCAATTGCCGCCATCACCGATGTCAGCTTCGACGTCGGCCGCGAGCGCGTCGGAATCGTCGGCGAATCCGGCTCCGGCAAGTCGACGACCGGCCGGGCGATCATGCGGCTGCTGCCGCCCAAGGCCGGCGTGACTGCCACAAGGATGGCTTTCTGCGGCGAGGAGATCCTCGACAAGACCGAGCGGCAGATGAACCGGCTGCGGGGGCAGGAAATGGCGCTGATCATGCAGGATCCGCGCTATTCGCTGAACCCGGTCCTGCCGATCGGCAAGCAGATCGCCGAGTCGGCCCGGCTGCATCTCGGTCTCAAGGGCAAGGAGGCCTTGAAGGCGGCGCGCGACATGCTCGCCCGGGTGCGGATCAACGATCCGGACCGGGTGATGCGGCAATATCCGCACCAGATCTCCGGCGGCATGGGCCAGCGCGTGATGATCGCGATGATGCTGATCGCGCGGCCGAAGCTCGTCATCGCCGACGAGCCGACCTCGGCGCTCGACGTCAGCGTGCGCAAGGACGTTCTGCTGCTGCTCGACGAGCTGGTGCGCGAGAACAATTCCGGCCTCATCCTCATCAGTCACGACATCCGGATGGTGGCAAGCTTCTGCGACCGGATCATCGTCATGTATCGCGGCCGGATCGTCGAGGAACTGACGGGCCTGGACAAGGCGCAGCATCCCTACACGCGGGCCCTCATCGCGGCCATGCCGGACGCGCGCCATCCGGTGCGGCGGCTTGCCGTCATGGACCGCCAGGCGCTCGACAGGATCGGGGAGAGAGTAGCGTGATCAGGGTCGAGAATCTCGATGTCGCGTTCGGCCACGGCCAAGGCCGCCACCATGTCGTGCGGCAGGTCAGTCTTTCGGTGGCGCGCGGCGAGACGCTCGGCATCGTCGGCGAGTCCGGTTGCGGCAAGTCGACGCTGCTGCGCTCGCTGGCCGGCCTGGAACGCGGCTGGACGGGGCGCATCTGGTTCGAGGGGCGCGAGGTCGGAACGGTCCGCCGGCGCGAGGAGCTCAAGCTTGCCCAGATGGTGTTCCAGGACCCCTACGGTTCGCTCCATCCGCGCCACCGCATCGGCACGGCGCTCGCCGAGCCCTTGAGGGCGATGGGATATCCAGACGATCGACAGAAGGTGCTGCGGGCCCTGCGACAGGTTGGCCTGCCTGCCGATTTCGCCAATCGCTTCCCGCACGAGCTCTCGGGCGGCCAGCGGCAGCGTGTCGCGATCGCTCGGGCGTTGATCCTCTCTCCGCCGATCCTGCTGCTGGACGAGCCGACCTCGGCGCTTGACGTTTCGATCCAGGCCGAGGTTCTCAACCTCTTGGCGGACCAGCGCGACGAGCGAAGCCTTACATTCGTGCTGGTGAGCCACGATCTCGCCGTCGTCGCCCATATGTGCGATCGGGTGCTTGTGATGAAGGACGGGACATTCGTAGACGAACTGACGAAGGATGACCTGCAGCGCGGCGTCGCCCATCACAGCTATGCGCGCGAGCTTTTCGAAGCGAGCTTCCTTTAAGGTCAGCATGTAACCAGCGGGTTCATACGGCGGGAACCATGCTTTTGATTCTGCTGATGAGCTCGCTGCCGTCGAACGGCTTGGTGAGGCGCGGCAGGCAGCGAAAGCGCTCCGGCAGATCGGACCCGGCATAGCCAGTGAGCAGCAGGACGGGCACGTGGCGTTCGAGCAGCTCGTCGACGAGCGGGTAGACGAACTCGCCTCGCAGATTGAGGTCCAGCGTCGCCACGTCGAATGTCTCGGCGCGCGATGCCGCGATTGATGTGCTGAGGCTGGTGAACGGTCCGACCACCAAATATCCGGCCGCGATTAGATCGTCCTCGATCTGCAGCGCCACCAGAAATTCGTCTTCGACGACGAAGACCCGGCATGGCTGCGCGGCGGTCATGGGGAAGGTTCGCGAGGGTAGGGGATATCGATCGTGCAGACCAAGCCCTGCGGCGCGAATTCGAGTTGGACTTCGCCGCCAAGGTCGGAGGCCAGGACGCGTTCAAGCAGCAAGCGGCCGAACCCGTTGCGTTTCGGGGCGAGGACCGGCGGACCGCCCGATTCACTCCAGCGGACCCGGAGCCGATCGGTTCCCCGAGCTGACCATTCGATATCGACGCTGCCACTCTTCACCGAAAGCGCACCGTGTTTCGCGGCGTTGGTGGCGAGTTCGTGCGCCGCCATGCCGAGCGTCAGGGCGTATTTCGGCGGCAGCTTTGTCGGCGGGCCGGCGAGCGTCACGTTGTTCCTGGCGTCGTCATGATAGGGGGCCAATTCGTCGAACAGCACGGTTTCCAACGAGACGCCTGACCAGCTTGCTTCGGCGAGACGAGTATGGGTTTGCGCCAGGGCCCTGATGCGGGCATCGAAAGTGCGATGCGCCTCATGGAAATCCGGGTTGATCGAAAAAGACTGGCGAGCAATGGAGCTTACGATTGCAAGTGTATTTTTGACGCGGTGGCTGAGCTCGGCGACGAGAAGGCTGCGCTGCGACTCGGCTTCCTTGCGCTCTGTGATGTCCATGCAAACGCCGGCCAGCTTGCCCGGCTTCGCGGCACCCTGAGGCGAGAACTGCCCGAACGTCTCCATCCAACGAATGCTTCCGTCCGGGAGCCTGATGCGGTAGACGACGTGATACTCCTCGCGAGTCTCCATCGCCCTGGCGATTTCCAGCTCGACAAGCGGAAGATCGTCGGGATGTATGTCCCGTTTGAAATCGGCAAATGTGCCTCCGAACGTTCCGGGCTCGATATCATGGAGCGCCTCGAGGCCCGGCGACCATATCACCTTGCCGGTGCCGATGTTCCATTCCCAGGCGCCCATCCGTCCGGCACCGAGCGCGATCTGCAGCCGGCGTTCGCTCTCCCGCAGGGCTTCTTCCACCAGCTTGCGCTCGGTTATGTCCACCGATGCCGCCACTGCGCCGATCACTTCACCGGCGGCATCGCGCAACGGCGTCGCATTCCCGAAGACGTGACGCGACGTTCCATCTTCGAAGCGAATTTCCTCCTCGAAATTCTGCACGTCCTCGCCCCGAGCCGCGCGCTGTACCGGCAGCTCCTCAGGCGCCAGCATTCGTCCCGTGGCAAATACGCGGAAGTTGTCGGGGCGCTCGCCGGTCGGGGCCGACAGTGACAAGTTGCCATCCGGTGCTTGCCGGAGAAGCTCATAGGCGGCTCGATTGCCGCTGATGACCCGGCAATCCGGCGTGCGCGCGATCCAGATCGACGCCGGCACGGCCTCCATGATGGCCATCAACTCGGCCGCGCGTGCCCTCTCTGTCGCCTCGTTTTGCCGCAATTGCTCCTCTGCAACGCGCCTTGCCTCTTCGGCGCGCATGCGCTGAATGCTGAAGCCGAGTTGCCTCGCGATCGTCAATGCCACACCGATCTCGTTGTCGGTGAAGACATGCGGCCGGTCGTAGTAGGTCATGAACTTGCCGATGAGCCTACCGTCGGCGACGAGCGGAATGAAGCCGAGCGCAGCAATGCCTTCCGCTTCGATTATCGGTCTGAGGGCAGCCAGGGCCTCGGCGTGTGCTACGTCCTGGAGGAAGATGGGCTCCGGATCTTGTTCCTCGGCGGTCCAGGGGGAATGCCCGTCAACCGCGCCCCGATATTGTGACGAAAGACCGCGCCAGGCAACGAAATGCATCGTTGCGGTGCTTTCGAAAAGCAGAATGGAGGCGCGGTGGCATCCAAGCGCACCCTGGATGGCATCGAGCGCGGCTTCGTAAACCTCCGAGTCGTCCTGGGCCCGATGGAGTCTCTCGGTCAGGCGATAGAGTGCGGCCTGTTCGCGCAAACGGGCGGCCAGCGCCTCGCCGGCCCGCTTTTGTTCGGTGATGTCGCGGGCGATCTTTGATGCGCCGACGATACGTCCTGTAGCATCGCGAACCGGCGAAACTGTCAGCGAGATTTCGATCAGGGCGCCATCCTTGCGGCGGCGTGTCGTCTGGTAGTGATCGATGCGCTCGCCGCTGCGGATGCGTCTGAGGATATTGGGCTCCTCGTTCTCATAGCCGGGCGGCATGAGAATGGTGATCGACTTGCCTACGACCTCGTCGTGCGCATATCCGAAGAGCCGCTCGGCGCCCTTGTTCCAGCTTGTTATGATGCCGTTCAAATCCTTAGTGACGATGGCGTCGTCCGAGGATTCGACAATTGCCGCAAGATACCGGGAATCCTTCTCTGCGCTCTTGTGGTCGCTTATGTCGACGAGGAGATTGACCGCGCCGGTCAGTTCGCCGGACGCGTCGAAGATCGGTGTCGGATGCGGGAGGAGTAATGCCGTCGAACCGTCCGGTCGAACCGCCACCAGTTCCTGTCCCCTGATCGGCTGTCGCCCTTTCAGCGCCATTGCCATCGGGCATTCGTCGTGCGGCAGTGGCGAGCCATCGGGCCGGCGAAGCTTCCAGCTGACGCACCAGCGATCCTGGCCGAGTTCCGGCTGACGCCCGGCGAGATCGGCCGCGGCTGGGTTGCAATAGGTGACGAAGCCCTCCGCATCGGTCGTGTAGACGGCAAAGGCCAGTGCATCGAGTGCCGCTCGAAAATCCGGTGACCCCAAGGCACCAAGATCGCCCAAAACAAATTTGGGCAGAGTTTCCGCACTGCACATAGTTCCCTCCGCACGCCGCGTAGCACCGGACAACGCCGCTGATCGGAGCTTTGTTCCAGAACGCCCCAAAAGACGTAGGGGTGTGGAGGCCGGCCGGCGATGGTAGGTTCGCCGGAGGAGGGGTGTAGCCTTTGGGCTTCGCGGAGGAGGTCAACCAAACTGGAGATATTCGATGAGCAGAACTGTGCTGAATGCCGTGGGCGTGCCCCTCTACTATAGCGGAAGCTCGACGGCCTGGTTTTCCGCCACCGGATCGGGGCCGACGCTCCATGGCACCGCCGGCAACGATTCCATGTGGGGCGATAGTTCCGTCAATGTCACCATGATCGGCGGCAAGGGGGACGACATCTATTACCTCTATTCCGGGATCAACCGGGCCCGCGAGGCGGCGGGCGAGGGTGTCGATACGATCAATACATGGATGAGCTACACGCTTCCGGAGAACTTCGAGAACCTGACCGTCACCGGCAATGGCCGGTCCGCCTTCGGAAATGACATCGACAACATCATCAAGGGTGGCTCGGGAAGCCAGACGCTCGACGGTGATGGCGGCAATGATGTGCTGATCGGTGCGGGTGGCGCCGACACCTTCGTATTCGCGCGCGGCAACGGAAGCGACCTTATCACCGATTTCAACTTCGACGACATCGTCCGTCTGGATGGCTATGGGTTCACCTCCTTCGAGCAGGTTCTGGCCAATGTGAGCCAGGAGGGTTCCGATCTGAGGCTCGCCTTGGCTGACGGCGAGAGCCTGGTGTTCGCGAATACGACTGTCGATGAATTGCAGGCACACCAGTTCCGGCTCAGCCTGGATCGCTCCGTCCTGACGCAGACATTTTCGGACGAATTCAACACGCTTCAGCTCCGCAATGGCACGAGCGGCGTCTGGGATACCAAATTCTGGTGGGCGCCGGACAAGGGAAGCACGCTTACCGGGAACGGCGAACTGCAATGGTATATCAACCCGAGCTACCAGCCGACCGCTGCCGCCAATCCGTTTTCTGTTAGCAACGGCGTCCTGACGATCAAAGCCGCGGCTGCGCCCGAAGCGATCCAGGCGGAAATCAACGGGTATGACTACACGTCCGGGATCCTGACGACCCATGCGTCCTTCGCCCAGACCTATGGCTATTTCGAAATCCGCGCCGACATGCCGGATGACCAGGGCGTATGGCCGGCCTTCTGGCTCCTGCCCGCCGACGGCTCCTGGCCGCCGGAACTCGACGTTGTCGAAATGCGCGGGCAGGACCCGAATACCATCATCGCCACCGTGCATTCCAACGAAACCGGCTCGCAGACCAGTATCGCCAGCGCCGTGAGGGTTGCCGACACAAGCGGCTTTCACAAATATGGCGTGCTTTGGACGGAAGACGAGATCGTCTGGTATTTTGACGACGCGGCGATCGCGCGCGCCGACACGCCTTCGGATATGCACGACCCGATGTATATGCTTGTCAATCTTGCCGTCGGCGGCATCGCCGGCACGCCGAGCGACGGGCTGGTCGACGGCTCCGAGATGAAGATCGACTATATCAAGGCCTATCAGCTGGACGCCGGCTGGCAGATCTGAGATTAAGGAGGCCGACGCCAAGCCGCCGGCCTCCCTCTCAAGACTTATTTCTGGATGCAGGTATCCACCGTGTCCTTGGTGCATTCGTCGAGACCGGTAAAGACCGGATCCTCGACCGGTTTGCCGGCGATCAGGTCCATCATCACCGAGGGCGCCTTATAGCCCATCTCGAAGGGGCGCTGCCCGACGAGGGCAGTGACCAGGCCCTCTTTGGCGATTGCCACCTCGTCGCCGATCGTATCGGCGGCGCCGATGACGAATTCATTCTTGGCGATCTTGTCGGCCATCGGCTTGAACAGGTCGCGGTAAGGCTGCGGTGCGCCGAACAGCGGCCAGCCGCCCATGATGCCGAAGGCATCGAGGTCGGGATTGGCGGCAAGGATGTCGGTCATCGCCTGCACGCCTTTTGCGCCGTCGTCATTGGTGAAGACCGGGCAGCCGGCGACTTCCGTCCAGCCGCCCTCGCCCTTGAGTTCCGCCAGCCCTTTTTGACCCGTCAGCGCGTCGCGCATGCCTTGGGCGCGGCGCAGGATATTGTCGGCGCCCGGATTGCCTTCGATGGTGCAGATCTTGCCGCCGTTCGGCTTGCCCTTCTTGATGTACTCGCCGATGCGGAAACCCATCAGGTAATTGTCTGTCCCGAGATAGGTCTTGCGGAGCGCTGAATCTTCGGCCGCGAGGTCCGCATCGAGCGTCATCACCGGGACTGTCGGATTGGCGGTCTTGAGCGTCTGGGCGATGAGCTTGGCGTTCGAGGGCGAAATCGCGATCGCCGCCGTATCCGCCTTGCCCAGCATATCCTGGACGATCTGCGCCTCACCTGCCTCGTCGGATGTCGAGGCGGGGCCGGTGTAGAAGCACTCATATTCCGAATCCGGATTTTCCTTGTTCCACTTCTGGCAGCCCTGGTTGATCGCCTCGAAGAACGGGTTGTCGAGGCCTTTCACGACAATGACAAGCTGTTTCTTCTGGGCCAGAGCGGTTCCGGCGCTGAGCGCCAGGACGGCTGCGGCAAGCAATAATGCCTTCCTCATGCTTTCCTCCCTTGAACGCACGGACACCCCGTGTCCGCGACACCAGTCAGCCGGGATACCAGACGACGCGCGGATTCTCCGCTGCGCGCTCGTACTGCCAGGCCGAGTCTAAAAGCTTCTCCAGATCATGGCCGGGTTGCCAGCCCAGCAGGTATTTGGCCTTGCTGTTGTCCATCCAATTGGAATGGAAGCGGCTCGGGATATCGACGGAGCCAAGGCCGCGCGTGCGGGCGAGATAGGCGGCGACTTCGCCGTAGTCGACCGGTCGATCCATCGAAATGTTGAAGAGCTGCCGGACCGCACGGGGGTTGTCGATCGCCGCCAGTATCGCCGCGACAAGATCGTCGACATGGATGAAGTTGCGCTTTAATGGCCGCTCGTCGGCGTCCAGCAGCAACGGCACCGTGCCGTCATTCGCGTAGCGCTTCGCATCAGCTTCGGGAACGAGATTCTTCCAGATCGGCCCGCCGAACACGTCGTCGCCAAAGGACAGAGAATACTTGAAGTCGTCCTTCTCCATGATCCACGGCGCGCGCAGGCAGCAGCCGTTGATGCCGTACTGGATGCCATATTGCTCCAGCATCACCTCTTCGAGGACCTTCGACAGGGCGTAGCAGCCCGGATAGGCCCGATGCGGCGTCGCCTCGGTGATGGGACCGTCGTGCCGGTAATGGAAATGGCCTATGCCGGCATCGCCGCCGATGAGGATGAACTGCCGTGCGGTCTCGCTGGCGCGGAATTCCTCGAGCAGCCAGAACAGACCCTTGACCGTCACGTCCATGACGCTGTCGGGTGTTTCCTTGCAGGTGGCGAGATGGACGACATGCGTCACCCCGACGAGCGCGCGGGCGGCGACGTCGCGCTCGGCGATCGAGCCGCGGACCATTTCGACACGGTCAGTTTCGGCACACAGGCGGTTGTGGCAAAG
Organism: Sinorhizobium fredii USDA 205; assembly: GCF_001461695.1. GTDB lineage: Bacteria > Pseudomonadota > Alphaproteobacteria > Rhizobiales > Rhizobiaceae > Sinorhizobium > Sinorhizobium fredii. The sequence goes on from NZ_AUTC01000166.1 coordinate 24,527, forward strand.
CGCGCGGATGCGCGCCCTGGAAAAACGCGGATCGTCAAGCAGCCCAGCGATGAGATGCTGTCCGACCTTGCCCGTTGCCCCGGTGACAAGGATCAGCATGCTCTCCTCCTGCTGATAGCTAATATCCACGCGCTTCGCGCGTCAACGAATATTTGTAATACAATATTAGTTCGCGCGCATGTACGTCTTTATTTGTAGGACGATTGATTGACGCTGTTCCGCGCATTTGCGTAAATGGAGATCGCATTACCCAGGGGGAGGAGACCCGGGCGGCGGCGGCATATAGGCTCTTGCCAAGCGAGGTATGCTCGGAGCGCAGCTTCGGCCACAGGTATCGGGAGGCTAACGTGGCGGTTCTCGAACTCGCCAATATTTCCAAGCATTTCGGCGCCATCCAGGCGGTCAACGACGTTTCGTTCACGCTTCAGGCGGGCGAGGTCGTCGGTCTTATGGGCGACAACGGCGCCGGCAAATCCACCATCGTCAAGATGATCGCCGGAAATTATCGGCCGAGCCACGGTACCATGCGCATGAATGGTGCCGAACTCGTCATGCACCGCCCTGTCGAAGCCCGCCAGCACGGCATCGAGATCGTCTATCAGGACCTGGCGCTCTGCGATAATCTCAGCGCGGCGGCGAACGTCTTCCTCGGGCGCGAATTGCGGCGCGGCGTCGGTCCGCTGCGCATTCTCGATTACAAGTCGATGTACCGACGCGCCGGAGAGATCTTCAAGGAGTTGAAGTCCGAAACCCGGCCGCGCGACCTCGTCAAGCAGATGTCGGGCGGGCAGCGGCAAGCCGTGGCGATCGCGCGCACCATGCTTTCGGAAGCGAAGATCGTGCTGATGGACGAACCGACGGCGGCGATATCGGTCCGCCAGGTGGCTGAAGTGCTGAATCTCATCCGCCAGTTGCGTGACCGCGGCATCGCCGTCGTGCTGATCAGCCACCGCATGCCGGACGTCTTCGACGTTGCCGATCGTGTCATTGTCATGCGGCGCGGCCGAAAGGTCGCCGACAAGGCGATTGCGGCGAGTTCGCCGGAAGAGGTGACGGGCCTGATCACGGGTGCAATCGAACAGGTATAGTCAGCGCAGGGAAAGCGAAGGTCGGTCATGGCAATTACCTTGGATCGGGCGATCGGGCAGAGACAGCAGAGCTGGGTCACCTCGGTTCTGTCCAGCCAGACATTCTGGGTGCTGGTCGCCGTCATTCTGGCCTGCCTCTTCCTGTCGGTGGCGACGGATACCTTCGCGACACCGAAGAACCTCTACAACATCACCCGCAATTTCACCTTCGTGGCGATTATCGCCCTCGGCATGACGCTGGTGATCATCACCGGCGGCATCGACCTGTCGGTCGGCTCGGTCCTGTGCCTCTGCAGCATGGTGCTCGCGGTGGTCATGAATGCCGGCTACAGCATCGAAATCGGGATTGCCGCGTCGGTCGGCACGGCCCTCCTCATCGGGGGTTTCAACGGCGTCATGATCGCCTATCTCGGCTTTCCACCCTTCGTCATCACACTCGGGATGCTGTCGATCGCGCGAAGTCTGGCGATGGTCGCCTCCAACAACACCGTCGTCTTCCAGTTCGGACCGGATCACGACATGCTGCTGGCGCTCGGTGGCGGGGCCTGGTTCTTCGGCATCGCCAATCCGGTGATCTACATGATCGTGCTGGCGCTCCTCACCGGCTTCGTGCTGCGCTGGACGAAATTCGGCCGCTACGTCTTCGCGATCGGCGGCAACGAGCACGCCGCGACGCTGACCGGCGTTCCGGTCCGCCGGATCAAGGTGACGGTCTACATGATTTCCGCGCTTTCGGCGGGCGTTGCCGGCATCATCCAGACCGGCTGGCTCGGCGCCGTCACCACCAATATCGGCGCCGGCATGGAGCTTCAGGTCATCGCCGCGGCGGTCATCGGCGGCGCCAACCTGGCGGGTGGGCTCGGCACCGCTTCGGGCGCCTTGATCGGTGCGGCGCTGATCGAGGTGATCCGCAACAGTCTCGGCCTGCTCGGCATCAACGCCTTCTGGCAGGGAACGTTCATCGGCGGGGCGACGGTGCTCGCCGTGCTGTTCGATCGCATCCGCAGTTTCCGCCAGAGCGAATAGGGGGCCGCTGACGGGTGGCAGAGCCCTTCAGCCCTTGGCGAGAATGCGCTGCATCTCCTCCATTGCGGCGTCGAGTTGCGGGTCGCGCCCCGCCGCATAGGGCAGGCTGAAGGCTACGGCTATGTCGGGTTCGACGCCACGGCCTTCCAAACGAAGACCGTCGTCGATGACCGCATCGGAGACAGCCACTTCCAGCAGGCTGTCATCGGGAAGAAGAAAGGCCCGTCCGGCGAGCAAGGCACCGGCCGTACGGGAGCCGACAAGCGGTATGCCATTCACCTTCAGGGCGTGGGCGAAGAGCTCGAGGCCGCTTCTCGATCCTTCATCGATGATCGCCACGACCGGCCGGCGCCAGCGCACGGTCCCGAGCATGTCCTTGCCGTCCCGCGAGATCAGCCGGAATGTCGGTACCCCGCCGACAAAGAGGTCCGCGGCGTCCGGTGGCCCCCCGCCCCAACGGCCGCGCAGGTCGACGATGACGCCGTCAGCGTCCTTGAGGCGGCCGCTGGCGAGCTCACGGGCGACGATGTTGAGGCCGTCGCGGGTGGAGAGGGTCCAGAGCCGCAGATAGCCGATGCGCCGGCCCTCCCGTTCGGTGACCGCAATGCTGCTCTCTATCGCCTTCTCGAATGTGCGCAGCGGCTGCAGACGCTCGACGGCGATCGTGACAGTGAGGGGTCGCGCCTCCCGATGCCGGCGCAGCCGGACGTCGACGGTGCGCCCGACCTTGTCTTCGAACGATGCGATCTCCCGGTACGGCAGACCGTCCACGGAGAGGATCTCGTCGCCGACCCTTATGCCTGCCCGGTCGGCGGGCGCCCCGTCATAGACATCGCTGACGAAACGCAGTCCGTCTTCGAGGCGCGTGACCATGCCGATGCCGGCATAGCGAACCTCGCCGTCCGGCGGAAACAGGCGTTTGATATCGTTGCGGATGGCAAAACGGAATATGTCGGCCAGTTCGTAATAGTCGATCGTGTCGGCGGTGAAGCGGCCGGTGTGCGATACGGCGAGACTGGCGAGGACGCTCTCGACCGCTGCGTCGACGCGATCTTCGGAGCTCTTGGCCGTCAGTGCGCCGCGCTCATCCGTCACTTGTCGGCGGACCGCAGCGCCGAACCGGTCGAGCGCCGATGCGTCATAGAAATTGTCGACGACCAGCTCGACGGCGCGATCGAACACGGAATGGCCAGAGCGGGGCAGATCCAGAGCGAAGCCCTGACCGGGCACCAGCAGGAGCAGGAGCGCGAAGGGCAGGGAGCCGAACGTTTTCATCGTTGCGGAGCCTTGTTTCTGTCAATGGCCAACTGTATCCGCAAAGCTGCAGCCGGATCGAGGCTCCCCTCAACAACATTCCGTGAAGGGGCGCGTCCCGGTCGTTCCGTCCTCTTCTCGGAAGACGCCGTTCTTGTTCAGCTTCGGCTTTCGGGGTTGCGATGCCGCAAATGCCCGAAACGAAAGCGGCCGGCCGCGGCCGCGCGCACCATCATCATTTCTCCGATGGTCTCATGGGTCATCAGGCCGACCAGGCGGTCCGTGCTGTCCACGACCGCGATCGCAGGGGAATTCGCCTCCTGCATGAGCCTGAGGCTTTCGTCGAGGCGTTTGCGATGGTGGATCCTTGGCACGTCGCGACGCATCACCTGGACGATGGGCGCTGCTGCGCCCTTCTCCTTCAGGGTTCGGATCATGTCGTCCCGCGTGAGCAGGCCCTCGAAATGGCCGAAGGCATCCACGACCGGAAACTCGCGCTGCGTCGTGGCAAGCAGGGCTTCGATAGCCTCGTCGATGCTCGCCGTGCGGTCGAGCGTGGCGAATTCGGTAATCATCACGTCGCTCACGAGAATACTGCCGGAGACCTCGCGGATTTGGGCGTTCTGCGCTTCCGCGGTCGCTGCCAGATAGACGAAGATTGCGATGAAGATCAGCAACGGATTGTAGAACAGGCCAACGAAGCCGAAGACGAAGGCCAGGCCCTGGCCGATCATTGCAGCGATCTGGGTGGCGCGCGGCCAGCTCAAGCGCGAGGCCAGCGCGGCCCGCAAGACGCGGCCGCCGTCCATGGGAAAGGCCGGGATCATGTTGAAAAGCACCAGAAAGACATTCACCCCGGCCAGCCGCGCCAGAAAGCTCATATGCGGGTCCTCGATCCCGGCGATCTGTTCGAGACCGACGGAGGTCCTGAGCACAACAATGATGACGCCGGCGATCGCCACGTTGACAAGCGGTCCGGCGATCGCGATCACGAATTCCGCCCCCGGTTCTTCCGGCATTCGCTCGAGCCGTGCGACGCCGCCAATCGGGAGAAGCGTGATATCCGGCGTCTTGATGCCGAAATGGCGCGCCGCGGCGATATGGCCGAATTCGTGCAGGACCACGCAGCCGAAGACCGCCAGGACGAATGCGACGCCTTCAAGGGCGGCCGGCGTGCCGCCGATCCTATAGTGCATCAGCCAGATCCAGACGAGCAGCAGCGCGAAGGTCACGTGCACGCGAAGCGCCGTGCCGGCAATCGTTCCAATCCTGAAAGACCAAGCCATATTCGCGATACGCTCCTGCCGTGCCGTCGTTTCACAGGCGCTCTCGGCAAAAATCTGCCAGGATCGAGTGTACGCTGCCGACGTCGGCTTTGACATCCACCTCGATGGGCGCGGTTGACGCGGCCGGCGGCACAGCGAGGACATCCGCACAATTAAAGGCCAGGGGAGCGTTCCGTTACGGCTTCAGGCGCGCTTGCCGCTTGAACATCTTCGGCAGGCTTCGTGTCTTGCTGCAGCTCTCAATAGGCTCTCGCCGGTACAAACAGACAGATCGTTCTTCCATGGTCCTGGCCCGCCGCCGAGCACCAATGATATTCGCCGTCTGGCGAGATGCGCACCCTTCTGTCGGAATAGGGGAGGACCTCGCCGGTCGCGTTGATGATGTAGCCTTGTGGGCGTTCGCTTATCGCCGTCTGGTTGACGTGCCGGCAGTCGAAATTCGAGCAGCAAGAGTTCGGATATTTCCAGCCGCTCGGTGCGTCATGGGCGTAAGCAAAGGTGTTTATCGACAATCCGACCAGCAAAAAGAAATATCCGCGCATTGCGATCTCCTCCTACAACGGAAGTCGAAAGACAAGACACTACATTCGAAATCCGATCTAACGGTTTGAATCGAATTACTTTCTCGATTTCGATCAAAGAACGCGAAACATTGTGATCGACAAGCAATGATCGCCAGTTCTCCAACGCAAGACATAGTTCAGAACCGACAGCGTTCATTGATGCTTACAAGCGGCGGGATCATCCAAAACGATCCACATCAGCCGGCGTTACAGTTCAAATCGGGCGAATTCACGTCCTGCCGGCTGTAGATAAGCCGAACAACTACCTATGATTGTTCTTGAATCGCTCATGGCTACTCAGGACTGATGGATGTGAAGAGCATCGCTCGCGCCTTCGACGAGCTCCATCGGCCAGAGCGTGTTCGCGGTCGCATGCGGATAATGATGCTTGAAGGCCGGCATGGTCGCGAGCAGCGTTTCGGCCAAGGCAACGCCGAGATCGCGCAGCGACAGGCGGAAGCAGGTGAGCGACGGCGAGAGGAACTGGGCGTGTGGACTGTAGCGCCCGATGACGGCGATGTCGCGCCCGGGCTTGACGCCTGCCTCGGAAAGCGCCCGGTAAAAGCCGATCGCGATCGTTTCGTTGATCAGCACGATGGCGGTCGGCCGGTCGTCCAGCGCGAGGAGGTCTCGGCCGATCTGATATCCGCCCGCCTCGTTGGGAGTGGACCGAAAGACCAGGTCCTCATCGAGAGCGAGACCGTGCGCAGCCAGCGCCTCGCGGCAGCGTTCGACAAATACGTAGCCGAGGTTGACGTCGTCGTGCGGCCGCGTGACGGCGATGCGGCGATGCCCGTGGGCGACGAGCCGGTCGATGGACGCCTGCGCCATGCCCTCGAAATCGAGGTCGAGCCAGGGTTGGCCGGCATCCGTCAGGGTTCTGCCCAGGGTGACGAAGGGAATATTGCGCTCGGACAGGAGTTCGACGCGCGGATCGTGGCGTTGCGTTGCCGACAGGATCACGCCGTCGGCAAAGCCGCGGGCCACCACGCGGCGCAGATAGTCGCCCGGGTCCTCCTGCGATGAGCAGAGCAGGGCGACGAGATCGAGCTTGTGCCTGGCGAAAACCGCCTGCACGCCGTCGAAGACGCTCATGAAGAACGTGTCGCCCTGACCGGTGATCTCCGTTCCGGTCTGCATCATGAAGCCGATGATGTTCGTCGTGCCCTGGCGCAGGCTTCGCCCGGACTGGTTCGGCACATAACCAAGTTCCTTGGCGGCCGCCAGCACCCGCCTGCGCGTTTCCTCGTTCACATCGGGGCGGCCGTTCAGCGCCCGGGAGACCGTTCCGATCGATATATCGAGATGCTGCGCAAGACGCCGAATGCCCTTCATTTCGGAGTGTTTCCTCCTCTGTCCGCCCCGCCGGCTCTGATTCCCTATTGACATGTTTCGGAAACTCCGCATAGTTCCGTAAACGTTTACGGACGCCAATACAAGGCGAAAACATAGGTTTCGGGAGGAGAATCGTGATCTTGCGCGCAGTTCTGTGCGGGTGCGGAGCTATGGCCACAGGCTGGGTGAAGGCGATCGCTGCCGACCCCGATCTTCGGTCGGCGATCCGGATCGTCGGCCTCGTCGACGTGAAGCCCGAGATCGCCGTCGCCCTCGCAACCGCGTTCGATCTCGAGGACGTCGTCATCGGCTCTGACCTCGATGCCGTGCTCGCCCAAACGACCCCGGACATCCTTTTCGATATCGTCGTGCCGGCGGCACGTCGCGACGTGGTTGCCACCGGCTTCAGGCATGGCTGCCACGTGCTCAGCGAGAAGCCGATGGCCGCTTCGCTCGATGCCGGCCGGGAGTTGATCCGCCTTGCCGATGAGGCGGGGAAGCTGCATGCGGTCGTGCAGAACCGTCGCTTCATCTCCGGCGTACGCCGCATCCGCCGTTTCGTGGAAGAGGGCGGACTCGGCGAACTCACCGGCATTCACTGCGACTTCTTCATTGGTGCCCACTTCGGTGGATTTCGCGAAGAGATGGAGCACGTGCTGCTTCTCGACATGGCGATCCACACCTTCGATGCGGCCCGTTTCGTCGCCAACAAGAAGCCGCTTGCCGTCTACTGCCATGAGGAGAACCCGCGCGGCTCCTGGTATCGGCACGGCGCGGCCGCAACGGCGATCTTCGAGTTCTCGGATAACGTGACGTTCACCTATCGCGGCTCCTGGTGCGCCGAGGGCGCCGACACGAGCTGGGAGAGCGCGTGGCGTATCACCGGGACGCAAGGCACCCTGCTTTGGGATGGCGCCGAAAGCTTCCGTGCCAATACGGTTGCGAGCGGCGAGGACTTGCTGCGCGAACCGGTGCCGCTCGAAATCCCGCAGCCCGCCGACCCGCGGCAAACTCACGGGCACGCCAGCGTGATTGCCGATTTCATCGCGGCGATCCGCAGCGGCAAGAAGCCGGAGACGGCGAGCGACGACAATATCAACAGCCTTGCCATGGTGTTCGCGGCGATCGAGAGCGCCCGCACCCGGCAGCGCGTGACAATCTGAACGAGGCAACCGATGAGCAATCCAGCCAAGTCCATCCGCATCGGCACCATGGTGAGCGCCACCAAGGGCGGGGCGGCGCAACGCATGGCCGAGATCGCCGACTTCGGCTTCGAAAGCTTCGAGCCCTTCTTCTGGCAGACTACCAACGGGCAGAACCTCGCCGATCTCGGCAAGCGTTGCCGCGAGGCGATCGGCGATCGCGACGTCACCATCTCGACGCTCGGCATGTTCGGCAATCCGCTCGAGGAGACCGATATCGACCTGCAGACGCTGCAGGGCTGGAAGGACTGCATCGATAATGCCCACCATTTCGGCGCGACCTGTGTAGCGGGCTTTACCGGCCGGATCCGTAACCGGCCGCTCACCGACAGCCTGCCGCGCTACCGGAAGGTCTGGCGGGAGCTCGCCGCTCGCGCCGCCGACAAGGGCGTCAAGATCGCCTTCGAGAACTGCGCCATGGACGGCAACTGGGCGACAGGCGATTGGAACATCGCCCACAATCCCGATGCCTGGGAAATATCTTCAACGAGACGCCGGACGACCACATCGGGCTCGAATGGGAACCCTGTCACCAGATGGTCTATCTCATCGAGCCGCTGCCGCAAATCCGCAAATGGGCGCACAAGATTTTCCATGTGCACGGCAAGGACGCGACAATCCGCTGGGACGTCATCCGTGAGCACGGCATCTTCGGCAAGGAGAAGTTCGTCTTCATGCGTACGCCGGGTTTCGGCGACAGCAACTGGACCGACATCATCTCCGAGCTGAGGCTGGCCGGCTGGTCCGGCGCGATCGACATCGAAGGCTGGCACGACCCGGTCTATCGCGACGCGATGGAAATGACCGGCCAGGTGCATGCGCTCAACCACCTGAAGACCTGCCGGGGAGGTGACTTCGTCGTCGACCCTGCTTGAGACGAGACATGCCTGACGGCCTGCGTGGAGGATGCAGGCCGCGGGAGAACCATGAGAGGAGGAGTCCATGGGAATCCGCAGATATGCAATGCTGGGCGCGTTCGCCCTTGCCAGCCTTTCCGTGCCGGCTTTTTCCGCAAGCGCGGAAGACGTGACGATCAGCGTCTGGTCGCTCGACAGAGATATTCAGCCGGCGCCGAACTTGATAAACGATTTCAATAAGCTAAATTCAGGAATTAAAGTCGAGTATCGCCAGATCCAGTTCGATGACGTCGTCAGCGAGGCGATGCGCGCCTATTCGACGGGTCAAGCCCCGGACATCATCGCCGTCGACAATCCGGAGCACGCGCTGTTTTCCTCGCGCGGTGCCTTTCTCGATCTCACCGACATGATTTCGAAATCCGCGGCGGTCAAGCCGGAGAACTACTTTCCCGGACCGCTCGCCTCCGTGACCTGGGACGGCAAATATTACGGCATTCCGAAGGCGACCAATACGATCGCGCTTTACTACAACAAGGACATGTTCAAGGCGAAGGGGCTTGACCCGAGCAAACCGCCGCAGACCTGGGACGAGCTGGTCGAGGCGGCGCGCAAGTTGACGGACCCGGCCGCCAACGTCTACGGCCTCGCTTTCTCGGCCAAGGCGAACGAGGAGGGCACTTTCCAGTTTCTGCCCTGGGCGCAGATGGCCGGTAGCAGCTACGACCACATCAATTCGGAAGGTGCCGTCAAGGCGCTCGACATCTGGAAGACAATCCTCGACGAGAAGCTTGCCTCGCCGGATTCGCTCACACGCGGCCAATGGGATTCGACCGGTACCTTCAATTCCGGCAATGCCGCGATGGCGATCTCCGGTCCCTGGGAACTCGATCGCATGCTCAAGGAGGCGAAGTTCGATTGGGGTGTCGCGCTTCTCCCCGTGCCGCAGGCGGGCGCTGAACGCTCCTCGGCGATGGGTGATTTTAACTGGGCGATCTTCTCGAACACCGAGCACCCAGAGGAGGCCTTCAAGGTCCTCGAATATTTCGTCTCGCAGGACGACCGGATGTTCAAGAATTTCGGACAGCTGCCGGCCCGCTCCGACATCTCTATCCCGCCGACCGGCGTGCCGTTGAAGGATGCGGCTCTCAAGGTCTTCGTGGAACAGCTGAAATATGCCAAGCCCCGCGGCCCGCATCCGGAATGGCCGAAGATTTCGAAAGCCATCCAGGACGCGATCCAGGCGGCTCTGACCGGCCAGATGAGCTCCAAGGAAGCGTTGGATCAGGCGGCCGAGAAGATCAAGGCGGTCCTTGGCTGAGAAGGCATCGCCGCTTTATGCGGCGGTGGGCATTCACCGGCGGATTGTCGCGCATGATCCGTCCTCATTTCCTCCCGAGAGAGGCGATCTCCGGCTGCGGCCGGGATCGCCTGCGGGGATAGCAATGAAGAGAATTATAGCCAGCGTGACGGACGGCAAAGGTTTCGACATCGGTCTTGTCCTGTTGCCGCTCGCCTTCCTGTTCATCATGTCCGGGCTGCCGCTCGTCTACAATTTGGTGATGAGCTTCCAGGAGGTCGACATGTTCAGCCTCGGTAGCTTCGTGCGGCCATTCATCGGCTTGAAGAACTATGCCGATCTCTTCTCGCAATCGGAAACGCGTCCGATCTTGCTCAATACGGCGATCTTCGTCAGTGCCTCTATTGCCGGGCAATTCCTGATCGGCTTCGGTCTCGCGCTGTTCTTCTGGATGAATTTTCCGGGCGCTTCCTGGCTGCGCGGCCTCTTTCTCGTCTCCTGGGTGATGCCGGGCCTCGTTGTCGGTGCGATCTGGAACTGGATTCTTTCCGGCGATTTCGGGGTCCTCAACTTCTTCCTGCGGGAAACCGGCGTCACCGACGGCAATATCTTCTGGCGCTCCGACCCGAATTATTCGCTCTGGGCGGTTATCATCGCCAATATCTGGCTTGGCACGTCGTTCAACATGATCCTGCTCTCGGTCGGGCTATCGGGCATCCCGAAGGACCTCTACGAGGCGGCCGAACTCGACGGGGCGAACGCGGTGCAGCGCTTCTTCACGATCACTTTGCCGATGATGCGCTCGACGATCGGTGCCATCATCGCGCTCGGCCTGATCTTTACCCTGCAACAGTTCGACCTTTTCGCCGCGATCACCTCCGGCGGACCGAACAACGCGTCCAATGTTACGCAATATTGGGCCTGGGATCTCTCCTTCCGCCAATATGATTTCGCAAAGGGTGCAACGATCTCGGTGATCATGATCGTCTTTGTGATGCTCGCTTCCGTCGTCTATGTGCGCTCCACCCGCCATGAGGTCAGAGGATGAGTGACACGTTCCGCAATCGGCTGATGTTCGCCGTCGCGCTCGTGCTCGCGGCCATCTACCTCTTCCCGCTCTACTGGATGTACATCACCGCGCTGAAGACCGGATCAGCGATGTTCGCAACACCACCGAAGTTCTTGCCGAGCGAGCCGCAGTGGGGAATCTACCAATACGTCTGGCAAAGCCGCAACATGGGACGCTATTTGTGGAACTCGCTGGTCATCGCCTCCGGCGCCGTTTCGCTCATCGCGGTGCTCGGCGTCGGCTGCGCCTACGCACTGGCGCGCTACCGCAATGCCTGGGTGGATGTCGGGCTTTTCTTGATCCTGATGCTTCAGGTGCTGCCCGCCTCGCTGATGGTGACGCCGATCTTCGTCGGCTTCTCGCAATTCGGCCTGCTCGACACGCCGCGGCTGGCGGTCATCCTGGCGATCGCTGCAAAGAGCATGCCCTTTTTCGTCGTGCTCGTCAGGGCGACCTTCATGAGCGTGCCGATGGAACTCGAGGAGGCGGCGCTCGTCGACGGCAATTCGCGCATCGGCGCCTTCTTCAACATCGTCCTGCCGCTTGCGAGAAACGGCATCCTGGTCAGCGCCATCCTGATCTTCATGCAGTCCTTCGGCGAGTTCGTCTATTCAAAATCGATGATCCAGGCGGTCGAGTTGCAGCCGGCAAGCGTCGGGCTCAACTCCTTCATGGGTCCGAACACCAATGAATGGAACAACATCATGGCCTACGCCACGATCTACGTGACGCCCATTCTCGCCGCCTTCGTCCTTTTGCAGCGCCGCATCGTTTCCGGCCTCACATCGGGAGCCCTCAAATGACCCTTCAGATCGAGCTCAACGGCATCAACAAATATTATGGTGCCTTCCACGCACTGAAGGACATCAATCTTGCCATCGAGGAGGGGACCTTCGTCGCCCTCGTCGGGCCCTCCGGTTGCGGCAAGTCCACGCTGCTCCGCTCGCTCGCCGGCCTCGAGAAGATTTCGACCGGCGAGATGAAGATCGCCGGCCAGCGGATGAACGATGTTCCGCCGCGCAAGCGCGATGTGGCGATGGTCTTCCAGTCCTACGCGCTCTATCCGCACATGACGGTCGAGCAGAACCTGACCTACAGCCTGCGCATTCGCGGCGTGAAGAAGGCGGAGGCGCTGAAGGCCGCCGCAGAGGTGGCGGCGACCACGGGCCTCGCGCACCTGATGAAACGGTATCCACGCGAACTCTCGGGCGGGCAGCGCCAGCGTGTCGCGATGAGCCGCGCCATCATCCGTCATCCGAAGGCCTTCCTGTTCGACGAGCCGCTTTCGAATCTCGACGCGGCTCTTCGCGTACATATGCGCAAGGAGATCCGGGCGCTGCACGATCGGCTGCACGCCACCTCGGTCTATGTCACACACGATCAGATCGAGGCGATGACCATGGCCGACCACGTCGTCGTCATGCGCGACGGCGTCATAGAGCAACAGGGGCGACCGCTCGACCTCTATGACAGGCCGGCCAACAGGTTCGTCGCCGGCTTCATCGGCTCGCCGGCGATGAACTTCATCCCGGCCGTCGTCGGCGAGGGCGGGGCAGACGCGGTCCTCGATTTCGGCAGGACGCGGGCGAGACTGGCGCTTGCCGTTCGACTGGCGCCTGGACTCGGAGTCACGGTCGGCATTCGCCCGGAGCACATCAGGATCGTCGCCGCCGGCGAGGGAGCCTTCGATATCCCCATCGGCGTCGTCGAGTCGACCGGCTCGGCCACCTATGTCACCGCCGCGACGCAGCCTGAACTGACCGTGGTCGAGACCGGGCGCGGCGACGTGAAAAGCGGCGACATTATCGGCCTTGCGATCGATCCCAAGCAACTGCATCTGTTCGACGCGGAGACGGGCAAGCGGATCGAAGGCGAAAGAGTGCGCAACGACGGGCGTTCCGCCGCGCGGGCTGCCCCTCATCCCGCTGCCGCGACCTTCTCTCCGTCCTGACGGGGAAGGGGGGCAAGCCGCGCTCACCTCGGCCGACGTTCCGTTTGCGAAGAGAGGCGCGATCTTGTGGCGAGAGCCCGCCGCGAGTCTCCTTGGTCCCGCTTGTGGCAGGGCTGTCCGGGGAAAGTTCAGCCATAGACGAAAGCCATCTGG
>NZ_AUTC01000167.1 GCF_001461695.1 Sinorhizobium fredii USDA 205
GGGGCTTCCTGAACTCGTCCCCGCAGGACCGTTCAACCCTATGGGGGCGCGAGGGATCTATCTCTACCGAGGCAATGCGGACACGCTTTACCGCATCCACGGCACGAATGAGCAGTCGACAGTCGGTGAATTTGCCTCCTCCGGCTGTTTCCGCATGAGCAACACCGACGTCATCGATCTCTACAAGCGCGTGAAGGTCGGGGCCACGGTGGTCGTCAAGTAGTTGTAAGGAGTAGGGCTGATGGCGAACGGGTTTATAGGACGCTTTTACAAGCAACAGCCGCAGGAGAGTGCCGGGCTCAGGCAGATTGCCGAGATAGCCGCCAATGGTGCAACTACGGTCTCTGCCATGCCAAAGGAAGCGGTTGCCGAAGCGGCCGTGGAAGAGCAAGGCCCACTCGGCCTCGACATGGTGTCGGAAAGGGTCAACCTGCACCGCCACCTGTTGGACCAGATCAATCTCGGCATCCTTGACACGCTCGACGAGGAAGAGATTGCCGCCGAGATCCGACCGCTGGTCAAGGAATATATCCGTCGCAACAACTCACCGTTAAATGCCAAGGAAATCAATGACCTCGTCCACGACATCACCGACGAGATGCTGGGGCTCGGGCCGATCGAACCGCTGCTCGCCGACGAAACCGTCGCCGATATTCTGATCAACGGCCACAAAAGCGTGTATGTGGAACGCCGCGGTCAGCTCGAGAGCACTGCGGTCCGCTTCAAGGACGAGGATCACCTTCTTCGGGTGATCAACAAGATCGTCTCTGCCGTCGGGCGACGGGTCGACGAATCGACCCCGATGGTCGACGCCCGCCTGAAAGACGGCTCGCGCGTCAACGTCGCAATCCGGCCGATCTCAGTCGACGGGCCGCTCGTTTCCATCCGCAAATTCACCCGTAAGCCGCTGACGCTCGAGCGCCTCGTCGAATACGGCGCCATGGCGGATCAGATGCGCATTCTGCTCAGCGCAGCGGTTAAAGGTAGGGTGTCGATGATCATCTCGGGCGGTACCGGCTCGGGCAAGACCACTCTGCTCAATGCGCTTTCCTCGCAGATTTCGGAGAAGGAACGGCTAATCACCATCGAGGATGCCGCGGAACTGCAGCTCCAGCAGCCGCATGTCGGCCGCATGGAAACCAGGCCGCCGACGCTCGACGGCCGCAACGAGATCCGCCAGCGCGAACTCCTGAAGAACGCGCTGCGCATGCGGCCCGACCGTATCATCGTCGGAGAGGTGCGTGGCGAGGAGGCCTTCGACATGCTGCAGGCGATGAACACCGGCCACGAAGGATCGATGACCACCATTCACGCCAATACGCCGCGCGATGCGGTGAGCCGCCTCGAGCAGATGGTCGGCATGGCCGGCATGCCGATGTCGCAGTTGAGCGTCCGCTCCCAGATCGCCTCGGCGATCACGATCATCGTCCAGGTGCAGCGCCTGAGCGACGGCAGCCGCAAGGTCGTTTCGGTCTCCGAGATCACCGGCATGGAGGGCGAGGTCGTGCAGATGCAGGAGATCATGCGCTTCAAAAAGACAGGCACCGACGAAAATGGCCGCATACAGGGCGAATTCCGCGCCACCGGCCTACGACCGCGTTTCATCGAGGAATTCGCCGAAGTCGGAGTCATCATTTCCCCGGCGATCTTCGAACCCGGTAAACCACTTCAGACGGGACCCGGCAAGCCATGACCCTCATCCTCCTCTATGCCGCCGTATTCGTCGCAGCGCTGGTCGCTGCTGAAGCGCTGCTGCGCAGCTACTTTCGAAGCTCCGAACGCCATCAGGCGGTGAACCATCGCCTTAGTCTCCTCGAGGGCAGCGAGAACCATCGCGAGACCTACCGCGAAATGCTGAAGGCACGCGGCGTCGACGGGGACTCTCGGTGGCAGCCCCTCATGCAGCGGCTGCGGCAGTACTATGTGCAATCCGGCATCAAGTTCGATGTCAAGCGATTTGCCCTCTACGGCGCCGCCGCTGCCATGGGCATCTGGCTGGCACTTCAGTTTTTCGTGCCGAGCAACCTCGTCCGGATACCGCTCTTCCTAGCCATCTGTCTGTTGGTGCCGGCGCTTGTCGTCTGGCGGGTGCGCGCCAGGCGCATGCACAAATTCGCAGAAAAGCTGCCGGAGGCACTCGACGTTGCCAACCGGAGTCTTGCTGCGGGCCACCCGCTTCCGGCAGCGATCTCGCTCGTGGCGCGCGAAATGCCAGATCCGATCGGTACCGAGTTCGGCCTTCTGTCGGACGAACTGACTTATGGCGTCACGCTCGACGATGCGCTCGTAAATCTCAATGAGCGGGTCGGCGTCGACGACCTCAACCTGCTCGCCATATCACTGAGCGTCCAGGCCGGAACCGGCGGCAACCTGGTCGAGATCCTGCAGAACCTCTCGAAGACCCTACGAGACCGGTTCATGCTGAAAGCGAAGGTCAAGGCGATCTCGGCGGAGGGGCGCATCACCGCGATCTTTATGTCAATCTATCCGTTCCTGCTCTACGGCATGATCAAGGCGCTGTCGCCGACCTATTTCGACCCACTCTGGAACAGCGGCTACGGCACCACCATCGTTTCGGGGCTGCTCGTCGTGATGGCGATCGGCAACGTCATTCTCTACAAAATGGTCCACTTCGAGTACTGAGGCGCAGCCATGTGGAACGAGTACGGCATATACCTCATCGTCTTCTTCTCGGTCATGATCTTTTCCGCCGCCGCCTCGGAGGTCGTCTTCCGGCGACGCGAGGTGGGTGTCCGGCTTTCGGAGGCCAAATCGCGGGCCACGGGCAATGATATCGTGGATGGCGCGATGGCGGATCTCGGCGAGGCCGAGAACCGGCTGATCCGCCGCTATTTCGAGATCACCCGACACGACACCAACGCGAATTCCACGCAAAACCGGCTCATTCGCGCCGGTTATTTCAGCGCCAATGCAGTCGCGACCTTTCAGGTGATCCGTGCAATCGTCTGCATGGGCGTGCTGGTCTCCTCGGTCTTGGCCTTCAACCGCTTCTTCCCCGAGACGTCGCGGCTGATGACCCTGCTTATTGCCATGTTCGCCGCCGGCACGACCTTCATTCTCGTAAATATCTATATCGATCGGCGTGGCGACGCGAAAGAGCGCGAATACCGGCGGCTCTTTCCCGATTTCATGGACATGCTGATCGTCTGCCTGGATGCGGGCATGAGCCTCGAAGCGGCGGCAAACCGCGTTGCGCGAGAATTCGTCAGCAAGAGGAAGGACTTCGGGCTGCATCTGTCGATCATGATGCTTGAGGTGCGCGGCGGTCGCCGGCTGCGCGAAGCGCTTGCCAATCTTGCCACGCGGCTCCGAATCGACGAGGCGCGGGCGCTCGCGGTCCTCTTCCGCCAGTCGGAAGAGCTCGGAACAAGCGTGACGCAGACGCTCCGTGTCTACAGCAAGGAAATGCGCGACCTGCGCATCGTCCGGGCGGAGGAAAAGGCCAATGCCTTGCCGATCAAGATGCTCCTGCCGCTCGGCGCATTTCTGTTTCCCGTCAGCCTTGTGATCGTGTTGGTCCCCGTCGTCATTCGCGTCATCAGTCTCATCGTCGGCCTGACGCCCGGTGGTTAAAGAAAAGCGAGGTTCTCATGCATTCGCTCGATCAGGTTCATGAAGACATGGCTCCGTCACTCGACGCCCGCATGCCGCTGGCGCCGATGAGCGTCGAAGAATCGGGGCTCGAATTCTCCTTCCTGTTGCGGCTGGCGGCAAAATGCGCGACCGAGCAGGACACGGTGACGCCCTCGCATCTGGCGGAGCGGATGAAGCTGCCCAAGGTGGTGGTCAACTTTCTGGTCAAGGAACTCGTAAAGCTCGCCTATATGGAGGCAAGGGGTTTGGCGGGAGAGGACGTGAGGTCTGACATTCGCTACGCGCTTTCGACCAAGGGCATGGAATATGCCCATGCTGCGATCCGACAATCCTCCTATGTAGGGCCGGCGCCGGTCTCGCTCGACGCCTTCTGCCGCCAGATCGCCCTGCAGTCCATTCATCACGAGCGAGTCACCCAGGATGGCCTTTTCGCGAGCCTCGAGGGGCTCGTGCTGTCGCCGTCGCTGGTCGAGAAGCTGGGCCCGGCCATGAATTCCGGGCAATCCATTCTGCTTTATGGCCCGCCGGGAAACGGCAAGACCAGCATTGCCGAGCGCACCTCGCGCCTGTTCCGACAGACGATCTGGGTGCCCTACGCCATCGAGGTTGGCGGCTACGTGATCAGCTTCTACGACGAAGCAGTTCACCAGTCGGTGGCCGGGACATCCTATCCGAAAGCAGATCAACGTTGGGTGGAATGCCGGCGGCCGGTGATCAAGACAGGCGGCGAGCTGACGCTCGATCTTCTCGATCTTTCCTACAGCGAAGGCTCGACCGTGTATGAGGCGCCGCTGCATCTCAAGGCCTCCGGCGGCGTCTTCATCATCGACGACTTCGGGCGCCAACAGGTGATGCCCCAAGCGCTCATCAACCGCTGGATCGTGCCGCTTGAGCGCGGCTACGATTTCCTAACCCTCCATACCGGGAAGAAGTTCAAGGTTCCCTTCGACGAACTCGTTGTCTTTTCAACCAATATCGCCCCGAAGGATCTTTCCGACGAGGCCGGCTTGCGACGGCTGAAATACAAGATATTCGTCAATAACCCATCGCGAGCAGAATATATCCGGATATTCGAGGGCTATGCGGCAGGCGTGGGCGTGGTAATGTCCGTACCGGACCTGGAACAGTTCTACGATCGCAAATACGGTGCCGAATCACTGGGGTCCTGCTACCATCCCAAGTATCTTCTGGATTTCATAGGTTCCTATTGCGAGTTCAACGGATTCCGGAAGGTGGCGTCGCTGGAGATGCTGGAGCGAGCGTGGGAAGGGGTCTTCACGGTGGACTAGGCGTCGGGCGGCGTGTGACTATGGTTGGTAAAGGTCACATGAAATACTGAGCCGGGGCGCTTGCCTCGGCAACCATCGGCCCCGACCTCCTGTCGGGCGGAGGTATTTTTCGAGGGCCACGGCCCGGCTTGCGGCGGAGTGAGGGGATGGCCAGCATGGCGAATATAGAAATTGAGCCCGACGCGCGGCGCGAACGAACAGCGGACGAGCCGATACGCAAGCGCGCCGTGCCACTCATCGCCCTGGCACTGATATTCCTGCCGTTGAATGCCGGGATCCTGCTCTACACGGCCAAGAACGCAGCCGACCTCAGAGAAAGCCGCGACGTTCTCGCCGGCGTCAAGCGTTCCCTCGACGGACTGAAGCTGCAGCTCGAAAAACAGGGCCGCAACATCGCCAGGGGCGCAAAGGCCGATGAGCTGGCAATCGTTCGCCAGCGGCTTGAGAACCTAAAGAAGGCGGTCTCGGAGCTGGACGACGGGATGCGCTCCGGTCTGCCGAGTTCCGGCGGCTCGGTTATCCTGAGCGCTCCGGGCAAGGGGGCGACGCAGCGCCTCGAGCCATCGCTGACGACCGCTGCCACGGAACTGCAGCCCCAGGACGGCAGCCTGCCCGCTATGGGGACCGAGGGCGGCAACTTGCCGCGTTACGAAAGGTCTATTTCGCCAGAAGGCAAGTTGATCCTGCGAAAGGTGCGATAGCCGAAGCTATGCGGCGCTCGTAACGGCGAGAACGCGCTGGCTGCAACGGCGGCATGTGACAGGAACCATGCGATAGAACTTGAGCAGTCCTAACTCATAGCCGGTTCAAATCAGCAGCATTTCAAAGTGCTACAGCGACGTTTTCGCGTCTGAATCACACTGCGCGATAGTCGCGCAACAGGGTTTGCCGGATGCGTTCTCCGTCCCTCATCCCTGTCCCTGTCAGGGATCAGGGATCCTTCAAACTGGCTACAGCGCCGTGCGTCTTTTGAGACGCACAAAGATCGCTGTAGCACTTTGAATTACCGCTGCGCGTATTTGACGCTGTTCTTCATCAACTCGAGATTGCGCGCGGTCGTCTCATTCGCAGGGTCGAGCTCGTATGCCTTGAGGAAGTACTGCCGTGCGCGCGGCAGGTCGCCACGCAGGAGACGCGAATACCCGACATTGTTGTAATAAACCGGACTGTTGCCGATCATCTTGGAGAGTTGCTGATAGGCCCGATCCGACGTGTCGAACCGCCCGATCATGTCAGCAGAGGCAGCGAAGCCGAGCCAAGCAGCAGGGTCCTGTGGGAAAACGGCAACCGCACGTTTGTAGATGGCGTAGGACTTTCCGTAGTTCTTTTCCTTGAACTGCAACTTGCCAGTCGTGATCAGTTCATCGTTTTTGTAGAAGGCGACCGCCGAGTCGTCCTCGAGAGTTTTGGCACTATCGCCAAATGCCGCAACGTCGTCGAACGCAGCCGATTGGCATCCACTCAGGACGAGTGCGGCCAACAGCAACGGCGAAAGGCGACCAAGTCGTGACTGAATTTGATCTATCAATATTCATCCCCTTAACACTGGGCCATCCTAGACTCGCGTTTTCTCACGCTCACGTAAAATTTTATGCGATGGAAGCTAACAAATGAAGAATTCGCGCCAATAGTCGCCAAAGAGAGACACATGCCTTCGACCGCGATTGCGCCGCCTGAGGGGAAGCTTGCCTCCAAGGCGCTTCCTTGCCACCGGCCAAGCCGAAAGCGATTACCCGAGGCAGGAGCCAGTTGAAGAGGTCGAAAAGGCGCAGCTTGATTCTTCCGGTAACGCCTGGGAGTGCAACCGGCCGTATCAGTTCCGTAGCGGGTCTGCATTATGGAGTGACGATCTCTGATATCGTCACAGGCCTTGTGTCACACCAGGGGGCGCCGTGAAGCGCCTGTCATGATTGAACGCCGCACGGGCAGCATCTTGGAATGAAACGAGTTTCTGGCGTCCGTCATCCCAAAGGACGAGCCTGACGCATTGCAAGCTTTCCCAAAGAGTGATGCGACCGATATGCGCGAGCGGCGGATGGTCGCGAAGTACTTCCGGCAGTCTGTAGTAAGGGATCCTGCTCGACAGGTGATGAACGTGATGGATGCCGATATTGCCGGTCAACCATCGCAGCACCAGCGGCAGGTCATAGTGGGAGGCACCATGCAGAGCGGCCTGGGGGAAGTGCCAATCATCACCGGCCGACCAGTGCGTATCTTCAAACTGATGCTGCACATAGAAGAGCCAGATGCCGGCGGCGCCCGACAGGAGCACAATCGGCAGGTGGATCAAGAGGAACGGCAGGAGTCCGATCGCCCAAGCCATCAAGGCGGCGCACACCCCGATCGCCACATTCGTCGCCATCGTCGAGACCCAGGGCAGCGCCCCACCGTTCATCATTCCGACCGGCAGGCGCTGTTTGAGGAGAAAGAGCCAGGCCGGGCCGAAGCCGAACATCACCAGCGGGTGCCGGTACAGGCGATAGCCGAGGCGCTTGATGGGTGAAAGTGCATGGTATTCCGAGACTGTGAGCGTGGTGATGTCGCCGACACCCCGCTCGTCCAGATTGCCGGCCGAGGCGTGGTGAGCGGCGTGCGCCCGGCGCCAGTAATCGTAAGGCGTCAGGGTCAGCACGCCGATGACGCGTCCCGTCCAATCGTCGAGGCCGCGGCGGGCGAAGAACGAGCCGTGGCCGCAATCGTGCTGGATCATGAAAAGCCTGAGGAGGAAGGCCGCGGCCGGAATGACCGCGATCAGCCCGTACCAGAAGCTGTGAGCGAGCGAAAAATAAGCGATGGCCCAGAAACCGGCGAACGGAACGGCAGTGACCAGAAGCTCCAGGACGCTGCGCCCGATTCGGGGCTGACGGTATTTCGCAAGGGTCTTCAACCATGCCCCGGCGTTGTCTTCAGCAAGGGATGCCAGTGGACGGGCATGTGCGTTCATCAAACTGGTCCGTATTTCCTCGCCTCGCACACACTCGCCAAGGCCCTGTGGCTTGCGGTTGAGTCTCAGGCGCAGTGGTTGAAAGTGTCAGGCCTGACGAGCCTTGCGTGCCGCATAACGGCGATCGCGCTCGGCTTTGCGGGCAGCTTCGTCGGCCACGACCCGTGCAACGCGATTGGCAATTTCAGCCTGCCGGGCTTCGGCTTCTTTCCTCGCCTCGATTTCGGCGGCCGCAGCCGCTGCTGCGGCTTCCGCCAGCAGGCGCTGGTTTTCGGCTGTCTTCAATGCTTCGCGTTCCGCCCGACGGACTTCGCGTGCGGCCGCCACCGCTTCGCGGGCGGCAAGCCGCTGCTGCATCTCGGGATCAGTCGCCTTCGGGGCGGAGGCGAATTTTTCCAGAAGCTGACGCTTGGCCTCGGCCGCAGCAGTGCGGCGTTCGGCAAAGCCATTGGCGTTGAGGTGTCTCAATAGATATTTCCTTAATTCTCATGGTCACGAGCTTTCCCGCCACTTTCGGAAGGAGGACTCGGGATGTTGCGCCCGCAATGGAGCCCAGAACAAGAAAAAGGCCAGACATCCGCCTGGCCTTTTCGAACTTCTTGCCGCCATGCCAGTACATCCGTGGTCATCGGCGGCCAAAAGCTTTAGGCAGCGCGAAGCTGACCTGCGGACATTTTGCCCGACTTGTTGTCTCGCTCGAGTTCGAAGCCGAGTTTCTGGCCTTCTACGATCGAGTTCAGCCCTGCACGCTCGACAGCCGAGATGTGAACGAACACATCAGCACTGCCGTCGTCGGGCTGGATGAAGCCGAAGCCTTTGGTGGCGTTGAACCATTTAACTGTGCCAGTGGTCATGAAGAACCCTTTCTTAGCAACATTGATCACCGCCGGGCGACGCACAGCGGGTTTTCGACTTTTGAAAGGGAAGTTCGTCAAGAGGCGCGAGGCGCAGCAAAAACAAATATCGGCAAACAAAGTATCGATGATCTCTCAGTACAGCACTTGGACGATGACGTCAACTTCTTGTTTTGGATATCGGCCACATACTACCTCCGGTGGTTGAATGCCAATAGAATCGCGCACCCCACGCCAACCGGCACCAAAATCCCGGGTTGTGAAAACGGCTCAATTTTTCTGGCGGCCCCGCCGCGGCAAAGGGTATGCGTCAGCATCATAAAGCTCCCGCATCTGCTCACCATTGTAGCGGGCCTCCTCGACCTCCAGGACAGAGCCGCGAAGCATCGACGACGGCATGTCCTCGATCGCGAAGCGAAGCGCTTCGGCGACCGAATCAAACCGCTTGTAACGAAGCCGGCTCGTCCTTCGCACCGTCTTGCAGGGATACAGTCCCGCGCCGGCACTGTAATCAAACATCGCCATCGGTGCGCTCCTTGGGTACAAAGAGAGTGCCGCGGGAAAGCGTCCTACGTTTCTCGAGGCGTTGCTGCCGTTCAGCGGGCCCGCGCTCGCGCATCCGGAGTATCTGCCTGGCGCGGATTTTTTGCAGCTTGTCTGCATTCGAGCCTTCGGGCGCCGCGGGCCGGAACAGGCTTTCCGCCGTGTGACGGGCTGTATTCATCATAAGAGTGTCCTAAAACGTGGTTGCGCAACGCCATAGCGTTCAGCGCAATTTTCTCCCCGCCAGAGGCGGGTTCGGAACGTTTGCAAATCGGGAGTCGCCAAGCAGCCGGCCGAGCCGGTGAGATCAGGTAGCCGAAAGGCTGGAAAACGTAACCTTTATGTGGCGACGCCCGCAGCGCTATTCAAGGCAGCCGCCGTTCGGCGTCGAAAGCCCGGGACCCTTGGTGGCCGAGGCAACGGCAGAGGCGGCACGCAGACGCCTCTGCTCCTATTCGCGCTATTTCTGCTTCTTGCCGAGGCTAAGCCCGCTATTTGCGAACTTGACCTGAGCGCCCTGCACGGCGGCGACCGGCGCCACCGTCTTGTCTTTTTTGGGCTTTCTAACTTCACGGTTGCTTCTTGCCTGGCCTTTTGCCATCTGGTTCTCCCTAATTTCGGTTGATCCTCAGCCGAAGCTTTCAACGCTGCGGCATCGCCGTACGCTAACCCCGTTCAGCAAGGCCGCAATGTTTCGCGACCAAGGCAGGAAACGCGGGCGCGCGGCGCTGCGAATCGCTTAATGCGCGGTGCGGCCGCTCGCTCGGCATTACGGAGTTGCTGAAGCCGAACGTTTTCGCCGTATCCAAATCCACTGACGCTGACGAGGTTGCGAGCCGTGGCGGGAAAGTGGAGGTCGGAAGACATGCTGTCCTCCTTTCGTTGGGGCCAGGACACCGAGGCCCCGAAGCAGCAGCGCCCTGAAAATGGCTGCTGACGTCACCAGCATGCTCTCTTTAAAGGTCATACGCAATCGGCCATACCATCAAATCCGAACTCGCCCGCTGTTTCCAGATCCACAAACGGGATGCAGTCGGGTATTGCGACGGGACGGTTTTCCCAAACTCGGCATCACTCTACTGCCCGATTGGCCCGCTGAAAATTGACTATGCCGAGCGACAGAATGTCCTCTTTCTGACGGTTGCAGGTTCGCCCTCGTCTAATGCGGAAACAGGCTGGTCAACGGCATGTGCGATTTGACGATCGGCGATTTCAGCACGACATAACTGAAATACTTGTCGATACCGACATCCATGTCGATCAGCCGTTCCATGATCGTCTGATATTCGACGATGCCGCCGGTGACGAACTTCAAAAGATAGTCATAGCCGCCGGAAACCAGATGGCATTCCACGACGGAATCGACCTTCTCGACGGCCGCGAGAAAGCGGGCGAAATCGATCTGGCGATGGTTCTTGAGCGTGACTTCGGTGAAGACCGTCAGGGTCTGGCCGAGCTTGGCGATGTTGATCTGTGCCGAATAGCCGACGATATACCCCTCCGCCTGCAATTTCTTCACCCGCATCAAACAGGGGCTGGGCGACAGATTGACGAGTTCGGCGAGCTCGACATTGGTGATGCGGCCGTTCTTCTGCAGTTCGTAGAGGATCTTGATGTCGATCCGGTCGAGTTTCATCGGCGCTCTCCAGTTCGTGGCGGCGACGCGGTGGCCGTCTGCGCTTTCCAGCATTTTATGCGGCTGGGACTCGCTTGCAAGCGAAACGGCCACGCCATCCTCTGTTAAGTTTATGAAATTTTCACCAGAATAAATCTCCGCCAAGTATAAATCGAACCGAAGAATATGCTGCGGGATGGGCTATGTGCAGCAGTCCGCCGGGCGCGGAAGCGCTAGAATGCCGGTCGAAAGAATGGAGACCATCGATGCCCGCCCCGCTTCTTCAGATCGAAACGACGCCTGCCCTGCCCACCAGCGCCGACGCCGTCGTCATCGGCGGCGGCATTGTCGGGGTTTTCGCGGCCTACCATCTGGCCCGGCGCGGCCTCAAGGTCGCCCTCGTCGAAAAGGGCCGGATCGGCGCCGAGCAGTCCAGCCGCAACTGGGGCTGGTGCCGCCAGCAGAACCGCGACGCCCGCGAACTGCCGATGGCGACCAAGAGCCTGTCGCTCTGGGAGGATTTCGCCGGTGAGACCGGCGAGGACACCGGCTTTCGTCGCTGCGGCCTGCTCTATCTCAGCGATGACGAAAGCGAGCTCGCCGGCTGGGCGCGCTGGGGCGATTTTGCCCGCACCGTCGGGGTGACGACCCATATGTTGGATGGTGCTCAGGCGAGTGAAAAGGGTGCGGCGACCGGCCGCCGCTGGAAGGGCGGCGTCTTTTCGCCGACCGACGGGACCGCCGACCCCGCCCGGGCAGCACCTGTGGTCGCCCGCGCCGTCATGAAGCTCGGCGGCACCGTCCACCAGATGTGCGCGGCCCGTGGCCTCGAGCTCGAGGCCGGGCGCGTCAGCGGCGTCGTCACCGAGGCCGGCACGATCCGCACCCCGATTGTCGTGCTTTCCGGCGGCGCCTGGGTCTCCTCCTTTTGCCGTCAACTCGGCATCCGCTTTCCGCAGGCCTCGATCCGCTCGTCGATCCTCTCCGTTGCGCCTGGTGCCGAGGGCTTGCCGGCGGCGCTGCATACGGCCGCGGTCTCGGCGACGCGGCGTGGCGACGGCGGCTATACGCTGGCGATCAGCGGCCGCGCCCGGGTCGATCCGACCCCACAGCAGATGCGCTTTGCCAGGCATTTCGTGCCGATGTTCGCGCGACGCTGGCGGAGCCTTGCTCCCGGCGGTTTCGAAGGCTGGAAGTCCGGTCATGAAACACTTCACCGCTGGCGGCTCGACGAGCCGACCCCGATGGAGTTCAACCGCATGCTCGATCCCCGCCCCGACCAGACGCAGATACGCTTGACTCTGGAGCGCGCCCGGGCGCTCCTGCCGGCCCTTCAGAAACTACCGGTCAGTGCCGCCTGGGCCGGCTATATCGACAGTACCCCGGATGGGGTACCGGCGATCGGCGAGATCAGTTCGCTGCCCGGCCTTGTGCTGGCCGCCGGCTTCAGCGGCCATGGCTTCGGCATCGGCCCCGGCGCCGGGCACCTTGTCGCCGACCTCGTGACGGGTGAGCCGCCGATCGTCGACCCGAAACCCTACCATCCCGACCGGCTGAACGGCTCGGCCTGGGGCAAGGTCGCCGATTTCTGACATAGCTTATCTGGGCTGGCACTGCGGTTGCGAACAGCCCGCCTGCGAGTGGCCCGCGAACGGGCGGGTAGTGTGAGGTTGCCGCCGCACACTTCGCCGCTCCCGCGTCCCTCGCGCCCGAAGACGCAGGGCGCACCACAGCGGCGAAGTGGCTCCCCCGCTTCGCGTCCTCAACTCATGGGACGTCAGCAATCGAAGGCGTCGCCGGTCACACCGTTACCGGGCGAACGACCAGCCAAACAATCCCTCTACGCGGCCCGCCGAGCGGGCCGCCACCGTGAGCCGTGGTCGCGCAGACGTCGCTTGCCCTACAGCGCCGTGCGTCTTTTCAGACGCACTAAGGACGCTGTAGCACTTTGAATCGGTGCACGCTTTTATCCTTAGATCGGCTTCGATTTAAGGAAACATGCACTAGCCAAAGAATATCTGGCGCAGGCGAGCAAAAAGCCCCGGCTGATTTTCGACGAGCATCGCGCGAATGTGACGTGCCGCCGTCGACGCACTGACCGTGGCGCCGAAATGGCAATAGCAGATGACCTTGTGCAATTGCTCGTCACTCAGTTCGAAAAACCGCTTCGCCTCGCCGTAGCTGTCATTGTCCATGCCAGCCGTCCGAAGGACCGGGTCCTCGAATGCAACGGAGATCGGCGTGCCGTCGCCACGCATCGTTGCGCGGACATGTGCCGGCTGATACTCGGTCTCGTGCAGTGTCGAAAGCCGTCTGTGCGGGCTGCGTTCCAGGAGTTCCGCCCAGCGCTCCAGGCGCTCGGTCCGCGACAGGGTGCGGCGCGGAAAGTCCTGTTTGACCTCGGCGACGCCTTGCAGTTCTTCGATTGCATGGTGCTTCATTGTGACCTCCTAATCACCTTAGTTGGTCCCCCATTCCACCTCATACGCTTGATAAAACTGACTCCAACCGGACGCGAAGTCCAATCACGAAATGCCCGCGAACTCTTAACCGGTGAGAACAGGCAGAATCGGCGCTAACCGCGGTCCGATGGCGCCCCGCTCATCCGAGACGGGCCGGCGTCCCGCCCCAACTCCGGGACGCGCGCCGGCCGTGTCGCGATACCGTCTCAATCCTCACGGAATGCGTGGCGCATCTGGTCGGTAAGCGGCTTCGCCAGGTAGGAGATGACCGTGCGGTCGGCGATCTTGATGAACACCTCGGCGGGCATGCCTGGATAGAGAGACAGTCCCTTGAGCTTAGCGAGGCTTTCCGGCTTCGGACGAATGCGCAGCGGATAGTAGCTGGCGCCGGTCCGCTCGTCACTGACGAGGTCCGGGGCGACGGTCACCACCTCCGCCTCGACCTCGGGCGTGGTGCGCTGGTTGAAGGCGCTGAAGCGGATCTCGACCGGCTGGCCGACATGGATCTGGTCGATATCGTGGGTCGCCACCCGCGCCTCGACGGTCAGGTCGTCGGCCTCCGGCACCACGAGCATCAGCGTCTCGCCGGGATTGACGACGCCGTTCACCGTGTGGACGGCCAGCTGATAGACGCGGCCCGGCAGGGGCGCCGTGATGTCGAGCCGCCGCAGCTGGTCGGTCGCGGCCGTGCGCCGCTCCTCATACTCGGCGATCTTCGCCTCGACATCGGTCAGTTCCTTGGAGATCTCGGTACGCCGGTCCTCATCGAGCTGCAGGACCTGCAGGTCGACTTCGCTGGATTTGCCGCGCGCCTGGGCACGCGAGGCAATATGCCGGCCGCGATCGCCTTCGAGTTCCGCCCGCTGCCGCTTCAGGGTCGTCACGCGCTGCATCGGCACGAGGCCCTGGCCATAGAGCGAGTCGACGCCCGTCAGTTCCTCGGCGATCAGCGTCAAGGCATCCTCGATCGCCTTCAACTGCACGGTCAGGCCCTCGATCTCATCGGCCAACTGCGCCTTGCGCGATTGAAGCTGCCCCTTCATTCCGAGCAGTGCGGTGCGACGGCTGGCAAAAAGCCTCTGTTCGCCGTCGACGAGTTTCGTCGCCGCAGCGCCAGAGATCAGGTTCACGACGTCCTTGTCGATCTCGAACGACTCAGCTCCGATCCGCTCTGCCTGGAGCCGGGCGCGGCGCGCATAAAGCTGCGCCAGTGTGCTATCTACAATCGCAAGGTTCGCACGCACCGTGGTGCCGTCGAGCCGGATCAGCACCTGGCCTGCCTCGACACGGTCCCCTTCCTTGACCTTGAGCTCCCCGACGATACCGCCGGTCAGATGCTGGACCTTCTTGACGTTGTCGTCGACGACGACCACGCCGCCGGCAACGATCGCGCTCGACAGTTCCGTCGTCGCCGCCCACCCGCCGACGCCGGCAACGAGGGCGAGCGCCAGGACCGAGACGCCCATCATGTGGCGCCTGAGCGAGCGGCGCGCACCCGGCATCCGTTGCGTGCTGCCACTCATTGCTTTGCCTCCTGGCCTTCCGAGACGATCTTCAGCGGCGACGGGCGATCCGTCTGTTGCTGCCTTAGAACCTTGCCGAGCACTTCCTCCTTCGGGCCGAAAGCCTGCAGCCGGCCCTCGTTCATCATCACAACCAGGTCGGTGCTCGCAAGCGCACTTGGCCGGTGGGCGATGACCACCACGATGCCACCGCGACCGCGCACATTCATGATCGCTTCGCCGAGCGCCTGTTCGCCCTCCGCATCGAGATTCGAATTCGGCTCGTCGAGGACCACCAGGAAGGGATCGCCGTAGAGGGCGCGCGCAAGCGCGATGCGCTGGCGTTGGCCGGCCGAAAGTGCTGCCCCGCCCTCGCCGATCTCGGTATCGAAGCCATTCGGAAGGCGAAGGATCAGCTCATGGACGCGCGCCGCCTTGGCGGCAGCGACAATTGCCTCCGACGTCGCATTCTCGGCGAAGCGGCAGATATTCTGCGCCACGGTTCCGGCGAAGAGCTCCACATCCTGTGGCAAATAGCCGATATGCCGTCCAAGCGCGTCGCTGTCCCATTGGTCGAGCGCGGCCCCGTCGAGTCGCACCGAGCCGCGATAGGCCGGCCAGACGCCGATGATGGCGCGCGCCAGCGACGACTTGCCCGAGCCGCTCGGCCCGATGACGCCGAGGGCGCTTCCGGCACGGACGGTGAAACTGATGTCCGTGAAGATCAGCCGCTGCGCTGCCGCAGGTCCACTCGCCAATGCCTCGACGCTCAAGCGCTCGTGCGGGTCCGGCAGCGAAAGCGGCGCTTCCGCCTCGGGCAATGCCTTCAGGAGGTCCTTCAGGCGTTGCCAGCTCTGTCCCGCTTGGACGAGGCCGCGCCAGTTGCCGATGGCGAGCTCCACCGGTGCAAGCGCCCGGGCAGTCAGGATCGAGCCGGCGATGATGATACCGGGCGACGCCTGGCCCTCGATCACCAGGACCGCTCCGGCGGCCAGCACGCCCGATTGCAGCGCCATGCGAAAGACCTTGGAAAGCGCGCCATAGCCATTGCCGATGTCGGATGTGCGCCTGTTCTCTTCCCGGAATTCGGCGTTGCGGCGCTCCCAGAGTTCGGCAAGCCGGCCGGTCATGCCCATCGCCTGGACGACCTCGGCATTGCGCTGCGAGGCTTGGGCGAAGGCGTTACGCAGGCTGCCCGCCTCGGACGCCTTCCTGGCGGGAGCCTGCGTGCCGCGATTGGTGAGATAGGTGAGAAGCGTCAGGATCAGGCCGCCACCGATCGCCACGAAGCCGATCACCGGATGAAACAGGAAGCAGATGGCGACATAGAAGGGAAGCCAGGGCAGATCGAACAGCGCCGCCGGCCCGGCACCGGAGAGGAACGCGCGAACCTGATCGAAGTCGCGCAGCGCCTGAAGCCCGTCGCCCTGCATCCTGAGCTTCAAGGGCGCCTTCACCACCGCCCGATAGACGCGGCCGCTCAGGCTCTCGTCGAGCGCGCCGGCAATGCGCACCAGCATGCGCCCGCGGATCAGCTCGAAGGCGCCCTGGAAGGCGTAGAGCAGCAAAGCCAGCAGGCAGAGCGCAATCAGCGAGGGAATGCTGCGGCTCGGCAGAACCCGGTCGTAGACCTCGAGCATGAAGAACGAGCCGGTGAGATAGAGGATATTGACGAGCGCACTGGCGACGCCGACGCCGACAAAGGCGGATCGGCAATCTCTCAGGGCGGAGGCGGGATCGATGTTCCTGCCATTCGATACTGCTAAAGGTTCAGGCACTGGCCAATGTCTCCAGGTACGGCGTGTCCGGCCGCGGGGGCCTTCTTGATCCGGCGCGAGGGCGACGGAGAATGAGGATGCTCGGTCATCTTGCTCTGCAGCTTAAATCACGCCGGCCTAATTTTTCAAAGTGCGCACGGAAGAGTTGTTCCCGAGGAGACAGGAATTTATGCGAAAGATTGGGGGTTGGCCATCGCCGGGTGTCGTTTTATGAGTGTCGCGGCACCTCCGAGGCATAACTGCAAAAGGCATCGCCACTGCTTTTCTTCCCCGGAAGCTAGAAACTGCTTTGATGTCGGCAGACGAATGGTGAGCGATAAGCTCACTGCTAGGCCGCTCCTCCGGGGTGTCATCAGCGAAAGCGCTAAGTCTGCCGCGGCGTCAGAGCCTGGGTTGATTTCGGCATCAATTAAACGACTTCGCTTCGAGGCGCCTCTCCGATTGTGGTAGGAGGCGCCAAGGCGGCCGGATACCAAGCGATCTTCTCAGGCGGGGATTGGAGGATTTGGAAAATGGAAACCTCGAACGCTATTCTGATGGCGTGGGAGGAAACGAGGTTCGCCGCTCCGATCCGCATCCGCAGGCCACCATCCACGGCTCTCGCAGCCGCGTAACCATCTGTGAATATGAAGGTTTTTTCGCTCCCCTGTTCAATTGTGTATTCGTAGAAGCCTGCAAGCCGCAGGCGCATTTGCTCAACGAAGCACTGCGGGTTCGACAGGAAAACGTAGCACGTGAAGACGTGCTGATGCATACCATCCCTCCTTCGAATTTACCGTCTCGCCGTGTGCGTGGCTATCGAACCGGTGCACCGCCAATCTCTCCATGAATATCATGGAGCACGCTCCCCAATGCCCGGATTTCGTCCTCCGAGTGGCTGGCGGTCGGGCACAGTCGCAGCCCTGCCCTTCCCCTTGCAACCGTGGGAAAGAAAATGGCCGACGTGTAGAAACCGCGGTCCAGCAATGCTCTTGCCGCTGCGATTGCCTTGAGTTCGTCACCCACCTCCACGGTGCGGATTGGCAAGGGCGAGCCTCGCTGCTCCGTTGGGACGAGGCTGTCGAACAGGGCGACGCGATCCCGGAGCGTCTGTTGCAGCTTTGCAAGTTCTTTCGTCCTATGCAATTTCTGCGATGCCAGCGCGGCACCAATGGCTGCGACGTTCAGCGACGCTGAAAACGCGTGTGCTATCGCAAACCTTCGAAACAGCTCTTCTTGTCGAGACGTGCCGAGCAGGAGCAGACCGCCCGAGGCACCGAAACCCTTTCCGAGCGACGCCGCTATTATGGTTCGCTCGCCCAAGCGGCCGGCGATTTGCGATCTGGCAAAGCCTTCACCACGCTTGCCGAATAGCGAGACACCGTGTGCGTCATCAACATACAGGAAAAGGCCATAGCGATCCTGGAGGCGGAGCAGACGTTCGATATCGGCGCTTCCGCCCATCGAATAAACGCCATCACAAACAAAGGCGACGGAATTGTTGGTCTGGCAGAGAGTTTCAAGGGCCTCAAGGTCGTTGTGCGCGACTGTTTCAACCCTCGTTTCGGTGGCAATAGTTCCCTTGTGAAAGGCGAGTGTCGCGTGGGCGAGGCGGTCAAATACCATCACGGGTTTGATGCCACCGGTCAGATACCCAGACGCGATCAGCGGTAATGCGCTCATATTCGCGGCCAGAACCGTGCTGTAGGTGATCACCCGTGCGCCAAACAACTCCGATAAGGCCGCTTCTAAATCGCCAAGGATTGAGAAATTGAGGCGCGTTCTTGCACACGACCAATGGAGCGCGCCATATTGGCTCAGCGCTTCGATCGCGCCTGCGACGATCTGCGGATGATTGTCGAGACCAAGATAAGAGCATCGCACGAAGTCAACGATATGGCGGCCATTTTCCTGGCGGAGCGCCACAACGCGTCCCGCCAGTGGGCGTCCATAGATCGCCATCAATCCCTGAAAATGCGCCGCATCGAAGTGACTTTGAGCATACTGAATGAGGCTGCTGGTGTTTCTGTAGGCGCTGTTGCCTGCAACGCTTTCCTGCCCTGGCGATTCGGCTTTCATCTCGTCCTCCCGATGGGGCTTGATTCGCATGTATCGGGAGCATTAAATCTTCAAATCAAAAACTCAATAAAGTAGATGTGAAATATTGTAAAAACTAGTTTTCAGAATACAACTAAGTTGTTAAATATTAATCGGCGCCTTTACATTATGATGATTTGTAAATTGGCAGTTCAACCTATGAAATTGCCGCATCAGTCCCACCTTGCGTCCATGTCCAAGGCATAACCCGTAGCTCGCACCGTGCGTATCATGCTACGCCCAGTTAGGCGCTCAAGTGAGCGGCGCAGTCGCCCGACGTGCACATCGACCGTACGGGGCTGCACGAAGAGACCTGACGGCCAAGCAGTTTCGATCAGTTCCAAGCGACTGAAGACACGGCCCGGCTTTTCAACTAGGCACCGCAGTAGATTGAATTCGATGGGGCCGAGCTGGATTTCTTTATCACCATAGACGACCATGCGGCGTCCGGCTTCTATCCTGAGCCCGCCAAAGATGGTGGCCCCTCCCCCGATTGCCCCGGTCGGCCGTGTACCGTTAGCGTCACTCCGGGAGAGAGAACAAAGGTATGCCAACAGCCTTGCGGGTGAGACTGGACGGAAGAAATTTTCGTCAATGCCAGCTTTGAGCAGCGCGAGATAGTACCGCTCATCCCCCGACGAAACGAGCGCGATCGTTGGAACGCCCGCGGTCGCGTGGGAGGCCTTAATTGCCGCACACGTTTTCAGCGTCAGCCCCGGGTCTTTCGCCGAATCCAGTATGATTGCCGTGACGTGTCTTGTGGCGGCCCGTTTGATGACTTCGTCCTCACCGACCAGCGCTGTCTCAAAGCCCTCACGTACGAGGATATGTGCCAGAAGCACGTAGAAGTCTGCATCGTCCGAGCAAATCAGTACTAAGGGTTTCGCGTGTTGAGCCTTCATGCGATCAATTCCCTGCTCGTCTTCAGTCATTTGATGTCACAAAACATCAAGTAATATGCTCTTTCCCGCACAGTAAGCCTTATAATTTTAGTGTTTTCGCTCTTTATGCCATGAATAGTGTAAAATCCGTCCATTTCTCTCGAATTTTTGTTGCAACATATTGCTGATTTTTCGGCGGACGTTAGACACTCTTCGGATTCGGCCCCGCCGCCAATTCACGTCCCAATGACTTCAAAGGAAACGCAGATCATATGAAGGCCAGCCTCGATCACGTCCCGCACGAAAGCAGCGCGTGCTCGCGCGCATAGTGGAGGCCCTGCACGAGAAATTTGAGGATGCGCCCGTCGACGTGATAGCTTTCCTTTAGGATGTCGACGAAAAATTTGCCATGTCGCAGCGCCGCGTCAGCTTGCGTCGTCCACGGGCAGTGAAAATCATCGGCGTCGACAACAGGAAGCTCACAGTTTGCATACTGGCACGAGGCCCGGGATCGCTTGCTTCAGCTCCGTTAGCTAAAAGCGGCCCCGCGGGGTCGCGGCCGAACAAAAGCTACGTTTGTATTGGTTTCGCGACTTCGTCGAGCGAGTAGCCAACGGATCGCACTGTGCGAATGATGTTCGGCCCATACCGGTTCAGCGCACGCCGAATGTGTCCGATGTGAATATCAACTGTGCGTGGCTCGACTTCGGCTTCGCGCGGCCAACCAGCTGCGATCAGATCTTCGCGACTGTGCACGATGTCAGGCGTCCTCATGAGATGCAGAAGCAATCTGAACTGCAGGGCGGAGAGACGCACGGCGTGACCGTTGCGGGTGACCCGGACCCTCGTGACGTTCATCTCTATATCCGCGTGGCGGAAAATCAGCTCGGGCGCAGCTCGAGGGCGAGGATCGTGTGGCAGTTTCGTATGCAGCCGCTTCAGCAAGGAGAGCAACACGATCGGTTTGAGGGGGCGGAACAAAACGGTATCGACTCCGGCAACATGAAGGTCACGGCTGAGGTCGGCCTCCAGTGAATTTGCGAGGGCCGCAACTGTCACCTCGTCGCCGCCTGCCGTTCTAATTTGGCGGCAAAGCCCGGGGGCCTCCTCCCCTCGACTGCTGCAGTCGAGCAGGATGGCGACTGCCTTTTCAGTCTGGATCGCATCTAGCAGTTCCTTTGGATCGACGCAGATCCGGGCGGGGAATCCCTCGGTCTCAAGAATGTGTTTCAGGAGAAGGAAGAGCTCCACGTTGTCCGTATGAATCAGTACTTCCGCATCCATCTCGCACCCTGTGTGGCCCGAAAACTCCCCTGTCAAAGCGGCGCATATTCCCCGCCGTTAACGTCTATAGTCACGCCGTTTACGTAGGCCGCCTCATCTGACGCCAAAAAGCAGATAACCGCCGCAACCTCTGCCGGTTCGCCCAAGCGGCCGGCGGGAATGCGGGCAACAGCCGCGCGATTGACCGCACTGTCGCGCGGTCCGGCCATCTCGGTGGCAATCCTGCCTGGTGCAACGACATTCACTGTAATTCCTTCCGCCGCATATCGCGCAACCAGTGAGCGTGCGAGCCCCGCAAGCGCGGCTTTCGAGGCGACATAGGCGGTGCCAGCGATTTTGGGTAGCGCACGGCCGGCAATGGACCCGACAAGAACGATGCGGCCAAAGCCTTGCGCGACCATGCCAGGCATGGCCGCCTGGCAGCAGAGCAATGTCCCGGTCAGGTTGACGGAAAGAACGGCGTTCCATTCATCGAGCGTGATCTCTTCGAATGGGGTTGGGCCGTCCGGCCCTTTCGGTGATATTCCTGCGCTGCAAACCAGAATTTCAGGCTTTCCCCAGTAGTTCTGCAATTCTTGAAAGGAGGCTTCGATCTGCGCCGGTTCGGCCAGTTCGACAGCGCGAGCGAACACGCGCTCGGAGCCGAAATCCCGCGAAAGCGCCTCGGCGGCGCTTTCGACATTGGTGCGTCTTTGTCCGAAGACGGCGACCCTGCATCCCCGTTGCAAGAGGTGACGGGCCGTTGCCAGTCCGATTCCGGAACTACCGCCAGTGACGACGGCAATCCTTGCTGTGGCATTGCGGCTCATGCTGCTTCGTCCATCTTGGCGAAGAGCGATAGGGGCGGATGCGCCGCCGGGTCGGTCATCACTTCGATCAGAAGCGGCCCCTGCTCCATGCCGCGCTGCAGATGATAGGCAAGCTCGCCTGGGTCGTCGACACGGACGGCCGGGCAACCACACGCTTCAGCCAATTTCGCGTGGTCGACCTCGGCGAAGTGGCATGCCGATGTGAAGTTACCGAACTTCACCGTTTCCGCGTCGCGCTGGAAACCGAGAATGCCATTGTTGAGGACGACGATGGTGACAGGAAGCTTCATCCGCATCATGGTCTCGAGCTCCGCCCAACTATGGGCAAAGCCGCCGTCCCCGACGATGGCGACGACCGGCCTGTCCGGGCGGGCAGCCTTTGCGCCGATCGCGAGCGGTACTCCCCAACCGAGCCCCGCCAGCCCGCGTGGCGTGATAAAGCGCATCCCGCTCGCCGGCGCTCTCAATTGGCCCAGGACCCACATGGATGAGTAGCTAGCGTCGGCGACGACCGTCACATCTTCGGTTAGCAGATCCTGGAGCTCCGCCATAAGCCGCTCCGGGCGGATCGGGCGGGAGCGCGATGTCGCCACATCGCGGCGATCATGCTCGAAGCGTCTCCAATATGCAGCGATGCATTCTTCGAGCCGCGCGCGATTCGCATGCCGGCGTGTGAGGTCGACACGGGAGAGCGCCACGCGCAGTGCCGCTAGCGTCTCCCGCGCGTCGCCAACAAGCCGAAGAGATTCGTAGTTGCGCCCGATCTCCACCGGATCGACATCGATGTGTACGACCGTCGCGCCGGAGGGAATTTGGCGCCAATTGTCGGTGCCGTTCTGGTTGGTCCGCGTTCCGATGAGAAGGACCAAGTCAGCGGCTTCGGCCAAAGCGGACGAGTGGCGTCCGAGCGAGCGCGGGCCGACCAGCGAACCTAGCACGCCGGCGGAAAGCGGATGGTATTCGTCAACCGCTCCCTTCCCCATATTCGTGGTGAAGACCGGCAGGGACGCATCCTGCTGGAGCGCAACGAGTTCCACCGCAGCACCGCCGCAGTGAATGCCTCCGCCGGCGATAACAATGGGCGCTTGCGCCGATGCGATGAGGGAGGCGGCCTCTGCGAGTGCGCCATCCGAGGGTCGGACGCGGTCCAGGGGCCAATGCCCCAGGTTCCTTGAACGTGCGACTGCTGGCGCTCCCGCCTCTGTCCGGAGGAGATCCGCTGGCAGCAAAAGCGCGGCCGGCCCGGCGCGGCCGGACGTTGCAGCCGTGAAGGCGGCGTCCACATAATCTTCGATGCGTCCCGGGACAGTAACGCGCCGCACCCATTTGGTGCAGGACTGGAACAAAGCGATCTGGTCAAGGTCCTGAAAGGCATTCCGGTCCGTTTGATCGCGCTCGACATCCTGCACCAGCGCCACTATCGGCACACTGGCCTTCAGGGCCTCGGCAAGCGGCGGCACAAGCAAGGTTGCCGCGGGACCGTTCTGGGCTGCGACGACGCCGACCTTACCGGAAACACGGGCGTATCCGTCGGCCATCGCGCCGCCCATATTCTCCTGCCGGTAAGCGATCTGTCGAATGCCGATCGCCTCGGCGGCGAGAATGACGGCCGATGGAAGGCTTTGGCCGAAAATGAATTCCACGTCGTGGCGGCGAAGAGTCTGCGCGATACGCTGCGCAACGGTTTCGATGGGATTGTGCTGCGTCATTGAGCGCGTTCCTTTCCGGATTGGCTGTCGGCATCAAGAAAATTGTCAAATGCTTGGAGGATGAGTTCAATCTCGCTTTCGACCATTACCGTCGAGAGGCAGGCCGCGGCCCCGTAGGGTAGAAGTATCCCCGCTTCCAGGAAGTGGCGGCTCATTCGCCGCATGAGCGAGGTCTCTTCGGCGCTCAGATAGGCATCGCGATACTCAGCGGGTGCGACGCGCTTGGGGTGGATCCGGAAGAGCGAGGCGGCGCCGGTCACCGAATACGGCGCATCGCGGCTGGCAATGCTTGCCCTAAGGCCGCCGCGTAGTAGCTCGCCCATCTTCTCCAAGCGATTGAAGGCATCTGGTGTCATTGCTTCCATGGCCACACGGCCGGCGACCATGGAAACGGGATTTGCAGAAAAAGTGCCGCCTTGCGGCAGCGACGGCTTCGCATTTTCGGTGCCGAAAACGCGCATCACTTCTTCGCGGCCGCCAATGGCGCCAATCGGAAAGCCACCTCCGATGATCTTGCCGGCCGTAATCAGGTCGGGTTCCAGACCGTACCGTGCCGAAGCGCCGGCGTAGCCTTGCCGAAGATTGAGCACCTCGTCGGCAATGATCAGGATTCCGTATTTGCTCGCTGTTTCCGACAACGTCTCTATGAAGGCGGGCTCCGGATGCATCAAGCCCGCCCGGCTGGGCATCGGATCAATCAGCACGCCCGCGATGCGGTCGCTCGCCGCACTCAAGCGCGCTTTGAGACCCTCGACATCATTGAACCGCAGAAGAAGCACCTCTTCGGCTACCCTCGGCGGAGTGCCACGATAGACCGGCGTGGCGATCGGAGCAGGATCCCAGCCATCCTTGCCAGGCGCCCCCCCCTGTCCTGCCTCGGCCCAGTCATAGGCGCCGTGATAGGCACCTTCGATCCGCGCGATAGCGGGCCTGCCGGTGAAGGCGCGCGCCGCCTTGATGGCAAACATCACCGCTTCAGTGCCGCTGTTGACGAAGCGGACCCGCTCCATTGCGGGAATGCGGGCGGTCAGCAGTGCCGCCAGGGCAATTTCATGTTCCGTCGGGTTGGCGAAACAGGTACCCGAGCGTAGCAGGTCGACGACAGCCTCCGAGACTGGTTCGAACCCGTGTCCGTGAATGAGCGTGGTAAAGTTGTTGTTAAGATCGAGGAGTCGGTTCCCGTCAACGTCGACGAGATAGGCCCCCTCTCCGCGCTGGACATAGATCGGAAAAGGATCCTTCTCAACCGTTGCGCGGGTGGTTCCATCTGGAAATAGGGCCTTGGCGCGGTTGAATAGGTGCTTGGACCTACTGCGCGCAGACGCCTGCCGCAGCCTGTTTGTTGCTTGATCGAGCATAGTTTCCGGCTTCCTGACAAAGAAAACGACCGCTCGCTTTGCACGAGCTTCACATTTTTGTTGCAACAAAAATGCAGCCCGTCAAGTCCATGCAACAAAATCTTAGGCCGAACAGTCACCTTCTTTCTCTTGATTGGCGCGCTTCAGCCGCCGATATCCATCGCGAATGTCATTCTCCATCGCTGCCCTGAGGCTCGCCGCGTCGCGCTCTTCAAGAGCCTCCATGGCGATCTCGTGGTTGCGAACTCCGTACTTCTCCTCGGCAAACTCTGGGTAGAGATTGTGCAAGGAGGGGCCGATCCTCAGCCAGAGGCTTTCGATGATCGAGACGAGATGAGGAAGTCCCGAGAGGCGATAAATCGCGAAGTGGAATTCCTTGTTGTGCCAAAGCGCTTCCGCATAGCGCTTTTCGTCGAGAGCAGAATTGATAAGCCTTTGTAAGGACTTTAATTCCTCCACATCGACAGGCGTGCCGTGTTGAGCAGCCTGCTCCGAAGCGAGCCCCTCGAGCGCCAGGCGCGTGAGCGTTATTTCTCGAAGCGCGGTCGAGTCGAGAACCGGAACGACAACCGTCTTCGGCCCGGTGTAAACAAGCGCTCCCTCGCTCGTCAGCCTGTTGATGGCATCACGCGCTGGCGTTGTGCTGACGTCGAGATCCTGCGCGACGGCGCGAACCGTCAACTTGTGGCCAGGCCTATAGACGCCACGGATGATGCGCTCCTTCATTTGCCGATAGGCCGCATCCCCCAACCTTTCCATTGCCCGCTCGACCTGCGGCACCTTCTTTGGAATATCCGGCATTTCACGATCACGATCGGTTGACACTACGAATTTTTGATGCAACAAAAATGAAGTGTGAAGGGTTTGCAAAGCTTTTGTCGCATCAGCGGTATTAGCAGCTTTCCCTTGCGCCGTCACGCGGACCGCATACTCGCGTCCCGTGTGAACCAAACCTCAGCAATAGCACCTCGTCCTGACTCCCCCTCAGAGTCGGAAGACGGATCTTCATTGCGGTCGATTCGGCCGTACCCAGGGGAGAGACGCCGAAGAGCGTCCAGCAGCTGAAAGGAAAGGCGGATTTGATCGGTCAATCTCTGTCCCTTGCGGGACTTCAAAAACGATACGGCGAGGCCTTTGCGGTTCGCGAACTGTCTCTCGACATCGCTGCCGGGGAGTTCGTCTCTTTGCTGGGGCCGTCCGGCTCCGGCAAGACGACAGCCTTGACAATGATCGCCGGTTTCGAGGCGCCAAACGCCGGCAGGATAACCATCGGGGGGCGGGACGTCACCTTCCTCCCGCCCAATCACCGCGACATCGGAATGGTGTTCCAGAAGTATGCGCTTTTCCCACATCTGACGATCCGACAGAACATCGCGTTCCCGCTGAGGATGCGAGGTCGGATGCAAAAGGCGGCAATTGCCCGGCGGGTCGATGAGATGCTGGAGCTCGTGCAACTCTCCCGCTACGCAGAACGCTACCCCAACCAGCTTTCCGGTGGCCAGCAGCAACGCGTCGCGGTGGCGCGCGCTTTGGCGTTCGAGCCACCCGTCCTCCTGATGGATGAACCGCTCGGCGCCCTCGACAAGAAATTGCGAGAGGCGATGCAGTTTGAGATCAAGCGCCTGCAGGAGCGGCTTGGCGCTACGGTCATCTATGTAACGCATGATCAGGACGAAGCGATGACGATGTCGGATCGCGTCGCCATCATGTCCGATGGCCGTCTGGTGCAGTTCGGCACACCGGCGGACCTCTATCGGCAACCGAAAACCGAGTTCGTCGCGGACTTCATCGGCCGGATGAATTTTATCGATGGCGATTGCCTTGAAAGCTCAGCTGAAAATGCGGTCGTGCGTTTATCCGAGGGGATCGTGCTCAACGTTCGCTCAGTGGCGAACGACCGCGAGCGCAGGTGCTCAGCCGGCGAAGCTTTGCGCATGGCAATCCGTCCGGAACGGATGCGGCTTGTGAAGCGAGGCCACGGGGGCGCCGATGCGCTGCCAGGTATTGTAGACGCCGCTGTATTCATCGGCTCCACCTACATCTATCTCGTCCGCCGAGCCGATCGCCCGGAGGCGAGCCTGCAGGTGCAGATCGCCGCCGACGGGTTCGTGCCATTCCAGAAGAACGACGAGGTGGACATCCTCCTCGATGAGAAGGCCTTGCATATCTTTCCTGTGACGGAGAGGCGCGCTGCATGACGAACTCCTCGCCACACTCTTCCGCTCGGTCAACGTTGTCGTCGGCGCGTTTTTATTCGCCATCCGCATCGTTGGGATTGGCCGCGCCGCTCCTCGCTGCCCTGGTGGCAGGCTTTCTCTATCCGGTTGTGCGACTCGTCGCATTGAGCTTTTCCGGAGGAACATTTGAACACTACAGGCGCATTTTCTCCGAACCGCTTCATCTCGGCGTTCTCGTAAGCACGATCGAGGTCGCTCTCGTGGTGACGATAGCGAGCCTCGTTGTCGGCTTTCCGGTTGCCTACCTCATGGCGCGGCTGAGCAATGGGTTGGCCGTGGTCGTCGCAGCTTGCGTCTTCATTCCGTTATGGACTTCTGTCCTCATCCGCTCCTACGCATGGGTCGTCCTTCTCCAACGCAACGGCATCGTCAACCAACTGCTCCTCGAAATAGGCGTTACCGACGGGCCGCTAAAGCTGATCTACACGCGGGGTGCAGTCATCCTCGCCATGACGCACGTGCTGATGCCATTCATGATCCTGCCTATCTATTCGGCACTGTGCGCCCTTCCCCCCGATTACATCCGCGCCGCCCGCAACCTGGGAGCCGGGCCCGTGCGGGCTTTCGTTGCCGTGACACTACCGCTTAGTCTCCCCGGCGTCTTTGCCGGCAGCGTGATGTGCTTCGTGCTCGCGCTCGGCTTCTACATCACACCGGCGCTGGTGGGCGGTCCTGGCTCAATGCTGATGGCGACGCTCATCGGCCAGCAGACGGCAGTTCTACTCGATTGGCCGTTTGCGGCCGCGCTTTCGACCGTTCTTCTCGCCGTCACTCTCCTTTTTGTCCTGCTGTTCCGCAGGTCGCTATCGCTCAGCAAGGGATTGAACAGTGTCCATTGATCAAGCACAGGTGCATGGCCGCCTTCCCGCAGCCCTTGATGTTTTCGCCTCTCCGACGATCCGCGCCTGCACAAGAGGGGCGTTCATTCTCGCCATCGGTGCGGGGATCGGATGCGTTCTCTTCTTTCTGCTGCTTCCGACGCTAATCGTCGTACCGATGTCGCTCAGCGAAACCGACTATATCGAGTTCCCGCCGCGGGGCCTGACGCTCAAATGGTACAGCGCCTACTTCAATGATCCGGACTGGATGGCTGCAACATGGTTCAGTCTCAAGATCGCCCTGGCGACAACCGCGACAGCAACGGTCGTGGGCACCATGGCGGCTCTTTCGATCGTACGAGGATGTCTTCCGTTCAGATCCGCATTGCAGGCGCTCGCGCTCGGACCGATGATCGTGCCGCACATCATCCTCGGTGTGGCGCTCTATCTCGCCTTTGCGCCGTTGCAGCTCACCGGCAGCTTTTTCGGCTTCCTTGTCGCACATACCGTACTTGCAGTTCCCTACGTGATCATCACCGTCACGGCGTCGCTGCAGCGTTTCGATCCGACGCTCGAACTGGCAGCGTTGAACTGCGGAGCTAACAGGCTGCAGGCGTTCTTTCTG
Organism: Sinorhizobium fredii USDA 205; assembly: GCF_001461695.1. Taxonomy (GTDB): domain Bacteria; phylum Pseudomonadota; class Alphaproteobacteria; order Rhizobiales; family Rhizobiaceae; genus Sinorhizobium; species Sinorhizobium fredii. The sequence goes on from NZ_AUTC01000167.1 coordinate 28,400, forward strand.
GTCGTGCTACCGAACATCGTGCCTGGTGTCGCAGCCGCGGCGGTGTTTGCCTTTCTCGCCTCATTCGATGAAGCAACCGTTGCGTTCTTCATATCGGACATCGGCGGCAAATCGATCGGGCGCAAGATGTTCGAGGATATCGACTTCAACCTGACACCTGTCATCGCCGCGGTCTCCACCGTGCTTGTCGCCACCTCCCTCCTGCTCATGGGCGCGGTCCGCCTCCTCAATGCCCGTAAGCCCAACGCGTGAAACCGGCGATCTCCGTTTCCCACTAACTGACCTGATAAAGGGAACCTCTCATGACCTCTCTGCTTTCGCGTTTCGCAAATATCCTTAAGCCGACCATTGCCAGTCTACTCTCCTTGATAGCCTTGACGCTCCCGACGCTCGCCGCCGAGCAGGTCATCATCGCTTCGACCGGCGGTGCCTATGACCGGGCCCTGAAGGAGGCATGGTTCGATCCGTTCACCAAGGCGACGGGAATAGAAGTCGTAACCGTCGTCGCGACCAACGCTGAAATGCGAGCAAAGGCTGCCGCAATGGTGAAAACCGGAAACATCAATTGGGACCTCTATCTCGATGGCGAGATCCAAGCCGCGTCGAAGGCGCATCGGGAAGTCACGGAGGACCTAACGGAATTCTGCCGCCAGTTTGCCGGTCGAAAGGACCTTAGCGCCAATGCCTGCTCGGCTGGCGGAGCGCTCTTGCAGTCGACGGCAACGCTGTTGGCCTACAGGACCGGAAAGTCCGGCGATCCCGCTCCAGAGACCTGGGCCGACATGTGGGACACAGAGAAATTCCCGGGAGAACGTGCCTTCCCGAATTTCGACGACCCCTGGCGCGTCATGGCGGCCGCGCTCCTTGCCGACGGTGTCGCCCGCGACGAACTCTTTCCGCTCGACATCGATCGCGCGCTGGCCAAGCTCGATCACATCAGGCCTGCCGTCTCGCTCTGGTGGAAAACCGGCGATCAGAGCGTGCAGGGATTCCGCAATGGCGAGTATTCGCTTGGGCAGATCTGGTTGACACGCGCAAAGGCGATGCAGACCGAAGGACTGCCGATCGCCTGGTCCTACAAGGCCTCTTTCCTCGTCGGCGACCGGATAGCACTCCTCAAAGGGGCACCGCACCGCGACAATGCGCTCAAGCTGATCGCATTCTGGCTGAATTCTCCGGCGGCCCAGGCCAAGGCGTGCGAGGTTCTTTCCTGTACGCCCCCAAGCCGTGACGCCATTGCGTTGATGTCCGAGGAAGCGCGCCTCACAATGCCGCAAGGTGACGACGTTCGGGATTACGTGATCGTGCCTGATGCGGAATGGATCAACGCCAATACTGCGATGCTGCTGCAACGCTGGAATGAGTGGGTTCGCTGACAGCGCGAGGCCCATCCATGAACACCGGCGCCGGCGCAGCGATCATCTACCGCAGCGCCTCGCCTAGGCATTATCTGGACTAGCAGTTTAATGTAATCTAACGCTCGAAACCACGTGCCCGACTGATTACGCGCTCGCGGCGATCGGAGACGATCTTCTGGCTGCTGTTGATCCGCACAGTCTGCTGCAGCACCTTGAGCCTCTCCTGCAGCGCCTCGAAAGCCGGCCGCTGGGCCGGCGGCACTCTGTTGAGGAGATCCTTTTCCCCCCGGAGAATGGCATTGCGGCCGAAGCGCTCGTCGAGCGCTCTGCTAACGGCAGCAAACTCCCGGCGGATATCCGAATCGAGTGAACCGGCCACCGCGTCGAGCTTTCGGCTCTCCTTCTTCATCTCGGACGCTAGTCGCTGCAGGGTTTCTTCGGCTGGTTTAGAGAGACCGGGAATAGCAACGGCCATGCGCCGTCGCTCTTCCTTAACAGCCTGGCGCTCGGCATCGAAGGCGCTGACATAAGCCGCGTTGAGCGAGCGCAGATGGACGCCCGCTTCCGAAACTGCCTGCAGCGCCTCCTTCCTTTCCCTGCCGGAGGCAAGCATCCGGTCCATGAGACGATCCGAGCCGCGGAGCGCGCCATAAGCGGCCGGGTCGTCGGCTACCGCTGCGGCGATCCGCTCGCCGGCGAAGCCCTCGACGACCAGATCCTCGATCTTGTCGACGGCGGCTGCCGGATCGCGCCAGATACGTTTCGCGGTCTCGGCGAGCGCCGCGCGATGATGGCAATAGTGCGCCAGGGTAAGCGCTCGCGCTCGGGCCTCGTCGTCCACCGGCGTCCTGAATTCCGTCACCGCTGCAAGCATCGGCAGCACGGCTTTTGCCTCCTTTCCGAACTCGACACTCGCGCCAGCGACGATCTTCGACCGGTCCTTCCTCTCGGCAAGATGCTGCTCCTCGGCGAAGCGCCGGACAGCCTCGAAGAGCCGCGTCAGCTTACTGCGTCTTTCGTCAGTGAGGTCTTCCGGCATGCGTTCGGCCACATTGCGCTCAGCGATCGCGCCGGCATTGGCGGCGAAGGCGCTCCAGCCGAAGCGGGCGGTCAATGCGTCGCTGACGGCCTTCACCTCCTGCACTGTCGAGCGATCCTCGCCGGCAAGCGCGAATGCGGTTTTGTAGGCGCCGTGACCGCCCCGCCTGCGAACTGCCTCGATCTCCACGAGGCGCGCCATGGCGTGCTTTGAGAGCGCTGGGATGGACAACGACATATAGGCGCGGCGCGTGTGCTCGCGCTTGAGGAATCGCTCGGTATTCCGGCGCAACTCGGTCGCATGGGCACGAGCCAAGGGCAGCAATTCCTTCAAAGCCGCCGCCGCAACGCTGCGCTCGTCGCGTGCCGCCCGGCCATTGACTATAAGGTCGGACCCTCGCAGGCGGCCAAGGCGGTTTGGTGCTTTGACGAGATCATCAGCAAGCTTGCGGGGTTCGATGGCGCTATTCGCGGCAAGCGCATTTAGGTGGACAAGCGCCTCGTCGGGATTGCGATAGATCTTTTCGAGCAGCGGCCGAAGGGATTGTTCCCGCTCCTTCCACTGGGGCGAGGAAAGCTGCGCCAGGCGTGCATCCTCATCGACGCTCCGGGCGAAGTCGGTGGTGGGCGGGATCAGATAGTGCCCGCCAATCGGGATTCCGGCCGAGGGGGATTCGGTCCGTTTCTCACTGTACGAAACGCGCCGTTCCCGCTCGATCGCGAAGCCGAGCGCCACGCTCGCCCGCTCCCACAGCTTCGCCACTTGCTCGCTCTTTTCCGCAATCCATCCCAGCCTCCGCGAAACGCCCTCGTCCATTCGGGCCGCGGCCAACGAGAGACTGTCGAGCCCGCGCCGCCGTGCGAAGTCGCTGGCATACGCCTGGTAGCCGTCCTCGCTTTCGAAATCGAGCGTCGTGCTCTTGGCGCCGGACCGGGACAGCCGCTCGACAAGCTCTTCGAACACATTCTGCCGATGGCTTCCCCGCTCGATCCGCTTCTGGCGAGCCTCAGCGGTTTCTACTTGGCTTGCGGTCCAGACATTGCGGTCGACTTCCCGTTTTTCAAAACGCTTCTCGCCCGTTTCCTCATCAATGACGGGTACCATCACCCTGACCTTCTCGACACCATCCTTGCGCAAGGTGACTGTATCGCGCTCCGAGACGCCGGCCTCCTCGAGAACCTTCGGCAGGCTCACGCCCCAGAAACGATGCACGGCTCCATCGTCGGTTCGGATGTCGGCATAGGGGCTTTCCTCAGTATCCTCGTCATTGGGCCGGAATCTCGCTTGCCCGGCCTCCACGAGCTCGCCGGTCACGCCGGCTGCATGATCGACGCGCGGCTTGCCTCCCCATTCCGGCTTCGCATTGAAGTCTTCTTTCGCCGCATAGAGATCGGCGCGGTCGCGATGCCGCGTCATCGACACATAGGTCAGATGCTGATCCATCATGCCGGTGGCGAGCACGAAGGTCCGATCCACAGTCGCACCTTGAGACTTGTGGATCGTCGCGGCATAGCCATGGTCGACATTGCAATAGGTGTCCTCGCTAATCACGACGTCGCGGCCATTGTCGAGACGGACCGACAGCAATGCATCGGCGCGTTTGTCGTCGGTGGAAACGACCGTGCCGAGCATGCCGTTTTTGACGTATTGCGGTCCGAGGCGCCGGGCACGTGGCTCCACGAAGCGGGCATTCTCGAGGAAGATGATGCGGTCGCCCACGGCGAACTCGCGCGCGCCGCGAGCTGTCTGGAAAGTACGGCCGTCGCTCAGGGCGCCCTCGTCCGCCATCACTTGGCGCAACGCGTCGTTCAACCGTTTTGCGTCGTTATTGGTGTGGGCGAGCACGAGCAATTCATCGCCGCGAAGGTGAGGCGCATTTTCGTCGTCAGCTGATTTCTGAAGAAGTTCACGGCGCGCATCCGCCCAGTCGGAAACAATCCGGCTGATGATCTCGTGACGCGTCCCATCTCGACAATACGGCCATGACGGGCATAGGCGTCGAGGGCCTTCTCGACCTCGCCGCGGGCGAAGAGCCGCGAAGCGTCGCGCGCCCACACATCGCGCTGCCGCCGCACGCCGGCAATTTCCGCAAAGCCGACCCTTTCGGTGATCGCCCGGAAAGCCGCACCCGCCTGGATCGGCTGCAGTTGCATCGCGTCGCCCACCAACACGGCTTTCGCGCCTGCGTCTACTATGGCCTTCAGGACACGCGCCATCTGCCGCGACGACACCATTCCGGCCTCGTCGATCACCAGTACGTCGCCGCGCTCCAGCAAATCACGGCCAGACGCCCAGGCGAGCTCCCAAGATGCAAGCGTGCGCGTCTTGATGCCAGAACTGTCCTCCAGACCTTCCGCTGCTTTGCCTGCGAGTGCCGCACCGAAGACCCGGCGGTTCTCGCTTGCCCAGGCGACGCGCGCGGCGGCGAGCAGCGTCGACTTGCCGGCGCCGGCAAGACCGACCACGGCGGCAATCGCATTGTCGCCCGTGGCATAACGAACGGCATCGACCTGTTCCGCATCGAACTTGAAGAGCTTTTCCGGATCGGCTGTTTCGACGTTTCGGATTGCAGTCTCAACTGGTCTCGCGGAGACGCCGAAGCTCTTTCGCTCCGACAGGATCTGCGCCGACTGCGCCATATCGTATTCGATGCGCAGGATCTCTCGCGTGGTGAACACTGCCGGTTCCGACGCCTTGCCGGTCTGCGTGTCAATCTCCTGTGGCCTGAGCGTGACCAATTCGTTTGACGCCATCAGCCGCGCCCGGATATGGGCGAAGTCGACCGGATCGTCGACATAGCGGTGCAGCGCCTTGGCGAGATCCTTCTCGTCGAATGTGGAACGCGCGTTGCCGAGCTGTTTCAGGAGAAGCTCCGGCTCGGCCAGCAGCCGGTCGGCCATCTCCTGTCGCCGCGCCAAGTCCGCCGGCGCGAAATACATCTCGACACCCTTGCGCGCGAGCGCCGCCTTCTCGGGCCCGAGATGCTTTTGCGCGATCCCGTCGAGACCCTGCTCGGCATAGGAGCGTCCGTCGAGTCGGATCTCGTGGCCGGCAAGCGCCAAATGCCGGTTGGCCGTTTCCGCCCAGGCGATCTTCCACGCCTTCATCGTTTCCTTGTCACCGGCCCAGAGCCTGTAGACGATCTTGCCGTTCGGCCGGTCGGGCGTGACGACGCGTAGCGGCTCGCCATCTTCGCCCAGGACCGCCACTTTCTTCGGCCCAAAACCCTCCTCCGTCAGCGGCCTCAGCGCGGTCATCAGGTGGATATGTGGATTGCCGTCCTTGTCGTGAAACACCCAATCCGCGACCATGCCCCTGGACGTCAGATTGTCCCGCACGAATGCGCGCACCAGGGCGATGTTCTCTGCCCGCGTCAGCTCTTCCGGAAGCGCGATGATCAGCTCGCGCGCAAGCTGTGCGTCCGCCCTCTTCTCGAAAGCATCGACGGCATTCCAGAGCGCTTCGCTGGCGGCGGCTACGGAACGTCCGTCGATCACCGATCGTAGCCAGGTGGGAATATCGTCCGGCAGAGCCAGTTCCTCATGGACCAGTTCGGATGCTCCGCCCCGATAGCTGAACGACGTGCCGGCCTGCTCATCCATCATCCGGGCGCGATGACGATAGGCGGCGGCCGAGACGAGGCTGCGTCCCGCTCCCCTGCTGATCACCTGCGCTCTGACGAACATGATCGCCACGACCGTCTCCAGACCTTCCGAGCCCGTCGCGTCAGCGACGTATATTGCGCCCTCAAACCGATCGGCCTGACCAGGCCGATGCCGCTTTCCGGAAGACGGCCTGCGGCTGAGACATTTTCGGGTTGATGCAAGTTAGCCTATTTTACTATCTTATTTTAGTCAGTATAGTTGATGCTGTTAGTTGTTTAAATCGGAAAGGAGCGACGGGATGGTCGCAAAATCATCGCTTTCGGATCTGGATGCCCAGATCGCGAAGCTCCGCGAACGCAGAAGACTTTTGATAGTTAAATCCGCGGAGCGCTTTGCCCGCGCCGCCACGAAGTCCGGTCTGGCGGAAATGGAGATCCCCGACGAAGAGGTCGATCGGATCCTTAAAGAGATCGCCGCGCGATTTCAGAAGGGTGGTGGGAGGAATAGGACTGCTGGCTCTCCTCAAACGCATCGACCAGCAGATAGCGGGTCTGGAACGACAGCGGAGGTTTCACATGACGGCTGACCGGAAGAGGCAAGTGCGGGAGAAATTCCTGCTTGGCGGCATCGTCCTCAGAGCGGGGCTCACGAATGCCGATCGGGCTTTCCTGCTCGGCGGTCTCGTCGAACTGGCCCGGATCGCTCCCGGCTCTGCCGAGCATCGGCGCCTGCGCGATATCGGCGAGAAAGCCTTCAAGGCGCCTTCGCAGGATGCAGTTCAGGCGCGTATCAAGGAGACGCAGGAATGGCACTGAGGGGCAAACCGCAACCGCCGTTGCTGCTCATTTTCGTGCCGATCGCTGTCACCGCCTTTGCGGTCCAAGTTGTGGGTTGGCGGTGGCAGGAGTTGGCGGCCGGTATGTCGGGCAAAACGGCATATTGGTTTATGCGGGCGGCACCTTTGCCGCCGATTTTGTTCGGGCCGCTCACCGGACTCCTGATGGTCTGGGCTTTGCCGTTGCACCGGCGGCGACCCGTCGCAATCGCGAGCCTTGTATGCTTTCTTGCCGTCGCCGGCTTCTACGCCTTGCGTGAATTTGGTCGCCTCGCACCGTCAGTCGAAAGCGGAGTGGTCACATGGGACCGGGCGTTGTCCTATCTCGACATAGTCGCCGTCATCGGCGCGTTCGCTGGTTTCATGGCAGTAGCGGTCTCCGCCCGCATCTCCATCGTCGTGCCCGAACCAATGACGCGTGCCAAGCGTGGCATCTTCGGGGACGCCGACTGGCTGACGATGTCGGCGGCGGCAAGGCTGTTCCCGGATGATGGCGAGATCGTCGTCGGCGAGCGATACCGTGTCGACAAGCAAATCGTTCATGGGCTGCCCTTTGATCCGAACGATAGAAGCACATGGGGACAGGGCGGCAAAGCCCCTTTGCTCACCTACAAGCAGGACTTCGATTCCACCCATATGCTGTTCTTTGCCGGGTCGGGGGGATACAAGACGACCAGTAACGTCGTGCCGACGGCGCTACGCTACACCGGACCACTGATCTGCCTCGATCCCTCGACCGAGGTCGCGCCGATGGTGGTTGAGCACCGAACCCGCGTCCTTGGGCGAGAGGTGATGATACTTGATCCGACGAATCCGATCATGGACTTCAACGTGCTCGACGGGATCGAGAGTTCGCGACAAAAGGAAGAAGACATTGTCGGCATCGCGCATATGCTGCTGTCGGAAAGCGTGCGTTTCGAATCTTCTAGCGGCGCCTATTTCCAGAACCAGGCGCACAATCTCCTCACCGGCCTCTTGGCGCATGTGATGCTGTCACCGGAATATGCGGGGCGGCGCAATCTGCGCAGCCTCCGGCAAATCGTCTCGGAGCCCGAGCCCTCGGTGTTGGCGATGTTGCGCGACATTCAAGAGCATTCCGCTTCGGCCTTCATCCGCGAAACACTCGGCGTCTTCACCAACATGACGGAACAGACATTCAGCGGCGTCTATTCGACCGCCTCGAAGGATACGCAGTGGCTCTCGCTCGACAGCTACGCCGCGCTCGTCTGCGGCAATGCCTTCAAATCGAGCGATATCGTCACCGGCAAGAAGGACGTGTTCCTGAATATCCCGTCTTCCATCCTGCGCTCTTATCCGGGCATCGGCCGCGTCATCATCGGCTCGCTGATCAACGCGATGATACAGGCAGATGGCGCATTCGAGCGCCGCGCTCTCTTCATGCTGGATGAGGTCGATCTTCTCGGTTACATGCGCGTGCTGGAGGACGCCCGCGACCGCGGCCGCAAGTACGGCATCACCATGATGCTGATGTACCAATCGGTAGGGCAGTTGGAGCGGCATTTCGGGAAAGACGGCGCGACGTCATGGATCGACGGCTGCGCTTTCGCCAGCTACGCAGCAATCAAGGCGCTCGATACGGCGCGCAACGTCTCTGCGCAATGTGGGGAAATGACCGTCGAGGTACAGGGCCGCTCCCGCAACATCGGCTGGGACACGAGGAACGGCGGCAACCGCAAATCCGAAAGCATCAACTTCCAGCGCCGGTCGCTGATCATGCCGCACGAGATCACCCAATCAATGCGCAAGGATGAACAGATCGTCATCGTGCAGGGCCTCAGTCCGATCCGCTGTGGGCGGGCGATCTACTTCAGGCGGAAGGAGATGGATCAGGCTGCCAAGGCGAACCGCTTCGTCAAGTGAAGGGACTCAGGTTTGTTCCGCCAGTTCGTACTCGGCTTCGGTCGGCTACTTCGTGGCTCCATGACCGCCAGTGCTCCGTCGATCCCCTTCAGTTCGTCTTCGATGAGGTCGTCGGTTCTCACAGAGATATTGCCCGCTGTGACGGCGAAGCGAGCCGTTCGATCCCTTCGCTCGTTATCTCCGATCAGACCGATCACGAGCTCAAAAGGGCGGCTCGGCATCCCTCGTGCCATCCTGCTCGGCCATTGCGGCGATCAGTTCGGCCCGAGCAAGTTCCAGCTCTGCTTCGATCAGGCGGCGCTCGGCTGGATCGGCGTTGCGCAGCTCGGCGCGCAGTTCCTCGATGTGGATTTCGAGTGCAATCGTCATCGTCTTCATCTCCTTGATGAGTGTGAAGGATGACGCGGGGTGTCCGTGAGGATCGGGCCGGGTCAAGGATCGCGGAGCGACCGCCAGGGGCGGCGAGTGGTGGAGCCGATTTTCTGGCGACGTCCCATCAGGGCGGCGACTGAAAATTGGGGGACCACTCGTCCTTGAGGCGGCGCGAGCCCTCATGGCAGACTTGGCGATCTAAGCAGACAGACTTTTCGTTTCGTGTGGCACGGGCAAGGGGAGCGGCAGCGGGCTCAATGCCCGCTGCCGCTCCCGGCACAACGCATGCCGGCCCCGTCGTCCGGGGCCGGCGTTGTGGCTCAGGCCGGGTTGTTCCAGAGGATCACCTTGCGGTTCGGATCGCCGCCCGGGGCCGGAGCGAGGTTGCCGAAGATCACCCCGATCTCCGGCGCCTCCAGCTTGACCGAGAGGTATTCTTCACCGGTCTGGCGGGCGGTGCGGTTCCACGCGGCGCCTATCTCGAAGCCCGTTTTGCGATGGATGACCCGGTAGTCGGGGGCTTCTTCGCTTGCTTTGCTGGCGTTCGGGACGATGGCGATCGGGGCGTTGACCCGGATGGTGGCGAAGACGCCTTCGTGGCTGCCGTCGGTTTTCTGGGTGAGGGTTGCGATCGTGGTGGCCATGGTATTGTCTCCTTCGGTTGCTCGGGACCATTCCCGATGGCGCCCGAAGAAGGGGCCGAGCCGCAGGCGTCACCGGAGCGACAGCGAAGGGGAACCCCCTTGCGGGGTTGACGCTAATGGTGCCCGGTCCCTTAAAGAGGCGACACAAGAGAACGGGAATGGTCTCGTGTAACCGAAGGTGCTCGACAGACCATAGCTGCCATCTGGTGCGCCGTTACGCAGACTCGACCGTGCCTGCGGGTGCCTTGACACTGTCCGAAGAAATGCCCCCTCGTCCGCGCCGGGCAACGGCGGCTATGCGAAGCGCCGCGTCTGCCTCATTCCGGCGATACCGGGCGTGATGGTCGTGCTCCTGTCACTGCCCGAACACGGAGCCGTCGACTTGACCGGCCCGGACAATCGGGGCCACAGTCCGCTTACTCCGTCCGATTGACGCGACGACCCGCCTTTCGTGACGCCTCTCCGAAGGCTGCTGCGATCTTCATCATGAAGGCCTTGCTGAAACGGCCGAGCGCTTTTCCCTCGGGCCAATGTACCAGGATCGCTCGGCGACATCGTAATTGTATTCGTCGACGACGATCCAGCAGCGCTTGACGTCGCTGAGGCCAGCCGCCGGCACTCTATATCGGAAACTTCCAAGGCGATGCGATCGGCCTGCGGCAGCTGGGTCGTGATCGCCAGCAGTGCGAGGTGGGTGAGTTCTTCATTCGCGCCACGGACAGCGACGACGACGCAGGTCGGCCGGGTCTTCCGGCCTTCGGTTTCGCCGCGTTCGTGTTGTCATGCCCAGAGATAGGGATAGGTAATCACCTGACCGGGCAGGAACTCACGACCCATCATCATACCCCTCGCCGCGCGCCAGCCGGTCGATCTCCGCGGCAAAGAGCTTCTTATGTTCCTCCGGCATATCCGAAGCGCGATGGGCGCTACGCGGATCGCCGCCGGCGCGCATCCGCTCGTAATACTCATAGCTCATCAGTACGAAGCGGGGTTTCCTGTGCTTGGTGAGAACGACTGGTTCGCGGCTGGCGGCGTCGGTGACGTCGCCAACCTGCTTGTTGAGATCGCCTGTCGAAAATTCCCGCATGGCTATGCTCCTGTTGTCGATCTCCATATAATCCAGATTTGCAAGAAAACGACGCTTCAAGCGTCCCCACCTGCGACCTTCCGGCGGCACCATTGCGCTGGTTTGCGAGGGCGACCCAATCACCATCGATGCACACCGCCAGTTGCTCCAGCTAGACGTGGACGATTCAGAGATCGCCCGCAGGCGAGCCGAGTGGAGGCAGCCCGAGCCGCGCTACAAGCGCGGCTCCTTGGCAAATTTGCCGCGCTCTCGCGCCCGGCCAACGAAGGAGCCGGCACAGGGTGATGCCGCAGGACGGCACATTCAAAGGGGCGCCTATGCGGCGCCCCTGACCCCGTTCCTGTGAGCGCCGGTCTGCTGCGCGTGCATCCAATCGGCAATCTGCTGCGCCTTGCTCGCGGCGGTGAAGATGGCGCGCGAGTCGGAACGCAGCACCTCGAGCCAGGTGGCGATGTAGCGGGCATGATCGGGGCGCGGCTCGACGCTGAGATTTAGATCGGCGCAGATCATCGCGCTCAAGAGCTCGACCGTGCATTCCTCCATGGCGTAGGCGGCCGAACCGAACCGTCCGGAAAGATCGCGGTCGAGGCGATGCTTGGCGCCGGAGGCGTGGCCGGACTCATGGAGCAACACGGCGTAGTAGGCGACCGCGTCGCGGAAGCAAGCAAACTCCGGCATCTGCACATGGTCGGTAGATGGGCGGTAGTAGGCCTGTGATCCGCCGTGGCGGATGTCGATGCCGAGGGCGGCGCAGAACCGTTCGGCCTGCTCGATCCGCTCGGCCTCGGGCAGCGCTGGCATCTCCGGCGGCGTGTAGCCGTCAACCTGGGCGCAATTGAAGACGGTGTAGCCGCGGGCGAACATACGGCGGGCGGGCTCGTCAGGATCCTCGTCGCCGTGTTGGGCATCCGCCGCGTCACGATCGGTAGTCTTCCAGAACACGACCAGATGGCCGCGTTCGCCCTTGCGAACCTGGGCGCCGAGCACCTGCCATTGGCGGTAGGTGCCCCAGATGCCGGCGGGATAGCCGGCTGCGTGCGCCGCAACCCAGAGTGAGAGGATGTTGACGCCGCGATAAGCCTTGCACGAGGCGACGTTGACCGGCGCGGTGATGGCCGATCCGTCGTGGTGCCACGGCATGCGGTAGTCACCAGCGCCGGCTTCGATGGCGGCGCTGATCTGGCTGGTGACGCGCTCGTAGATATCGTTCGGGGTCTCGCGGTTGCGATCTGTGGTCATGGGTGCCTCCTTCAGCTCGCCCTCTCCGTCGAGGGCGAGGCGGCAGGGGCAGACGCGGGAGGCCGGCCCGTCACACCCTGTTCTCGGTGCTGGTGCGGAACAGGGTTGATGGGCTGGCAGCGTCTGCCACGCCCGAGCCCTGCCTCGACGGGCGAGATGAAGGAGGCACCGACCATGATCGGCGCCCGGAACGGCCCGGATGATGCGCCGCTCTCAGCCGGCGTCGTCTCGCGGCGCGCGCTTCAGGGGGACAACACTAGCGTCGCCATATCGGGCCAGCTCCTGCCGCAGGCCTTCGATGACGGCATCCCGCTCGGCGACCCGCAACGTCAGCACCTGGATGTGCTGGGCGAGCGTGCGGACAAGGCCGCGCAGTTCGGCGTTCTCGGCGCCGCGCACGGCGCGCAGCTCGGCTTCGAGTTCGCGGACCCGCTCCTTGAGGGCCTCGGGGATGACCGCCGGTGACGCGCTTCGGCCGCCCGGAACTCGGCGAGAAGACCGACCGCACGGTTCTCCGTTGCCCGGCCGACGCCGGCTTCGCGCGCCAGGTTTGAGACAGTCAGCGCGCCATCTGTCCGCTCGAGGCGGCCGTCGAGCAGCCGCGCCATCGCCGCCCGCAACGCCGCCTCGCTCTTTGCGCCGAGCGCGCTCATGCACCGCCCTCTATAAGAGATGCAATGAGCCGGCGCTTTCGTTCGTCGTCGCGCGCGATGGCTTCCCGTTGCAACGGCGACCGCCGCGGCGTCTGCCAATGGTTTGCGCCCGCGAAAACGCACAGCTGCCCTACACAATGAGTGATCACCGATCGCACAAGGGCTAGTGCCCGTAGCTGATGCAGTTTGATGGCTTTTCCTCCCAGTGCCGTAGTGTCGGCTGTTCCCCTGCGAAGGGTAGGCATCTTCACACCTCAACGGGCCTCGGACTTTCCGACGGCCCGATCTTTTGTGTAATTCAGGTTCGCTCAAAGCCACGTTCCGCGGTGAGCTCACTCGATTGTTGAGCATCCGAAAAGGAATCGGGAGAAAACGCGACAGGCTTGCTGACCGGAGAACGAGTGACAGGATGCGAAGACTTGCAATCCTCAAGCGAATGGCCGCCTGCCGTACGTCGCAGTCTACGCAGGCGTAGCTGACGATGGGGCTGTAGTCGGTGTCGACAGATCCATGTGATTTATCAACAGCGAAAGTAGATTTCTGTTGCGCGAAATCGACCATCCATGCGTTTGCATTGAACAATGACGTCGACCGCGACCCTCAACAGTCTATCGATGTCTTCGTGATCCAAATTCCGTCCCCCTTCGGATTCCTTCACAAGAAGCGTCAACTGCTGGAAGGCGAGCTTGGCGGAATCGGCATGGACGGTGGTGATCGATCCAGGGTGGCCAGAGTTGACGTTACGCACATAATAAAATGCCGTGCCATCGCGCAGCTCCTGCAACAAAATTCGGTCCGGTCGCATCCGGAGGCATGATTCCAGGAGCTCTTTGGGGCCAGCCCCCGAAAGACCCTGGCCGCCCTTCGAATAGAACAGACGCACGTGGTTGGGCTGCGGAACAACCAGTTCGGGGGTGTCCTCGATCGAAATGATCCGCTCGTGCTCCGGAATGTGTTTGATCAGCGCTTTCGAAAGCGTGGTCTTGGCCGATCCCGTTGCGCCTGAGATGATGATGTTCTTCCGCGCGATGACGGCTTCCCGTAGAAAATCCTTGAAGCGACCGGCACGGTATAGCGCCAGCAGATCATGATCCTGCGTCGAGACGCCGTCGTTGGCCGCTCGAGTCTCGGAGAAAAACTCGCTCTGCTCCAGATCATCGAGAGTATACGTGACCGAGGATGGTTTTCGGATAGTGAGGCTGACCGTGTTCCTGGTGGTGGCAGGAGGAATGACGATCTGGATCCGTTCGTCCCCCGGCAGTGTTGCCGACAGGATCGGTCGCGTCTCATCGATGGATTGGCTGGAAAAACTGGCCACGGCCCGCGCAAGGCGCATGAGCTTTTCGAAGGAAAGCTCCGGTAGGTCATGGGTTCGCCAACCACCAGTGCCTTCCGTCAACACCTGCCCGGGCCGATTGACGATCACCTCGTAAAGTGACTTGTCATCGAGGAATGGCGCGAATGGCGAGAGCAGTTCACGAACGACCGTCGCGTCAGGGCCTTCCGTCATTTTGCTACCCTACTTCGTCACGAGCACAGCGCGGTCAAGAACGCGATGCCTCGGTTCCGTAACCCGGAGCCCATAGACACCGGAGAAATCGAGGTCACGCGCCACGAAAATCGAGACGAGTTCACCCTGGTGCTTGTTGAGCGTGGGTGGAATGTTGATCGACTGTTCGACCGCGATCGCGGCCGCCTGCTGGCCGGCGCTTGTCGTATTCCGCGCCTCGACGTCGCTATCCTGCAGGCGGCTGCCGGCATAATTCGTGGCGTCGCCCACGATGGAAAGGAGAAGCGCACTTCCGAACCGCTCCCACCAGTGGGTGTCGATATAGCCGTCCACGCCGGCCCGGCCAAGCGCATCCGTCGCCGGGGAGGCCAATGTGACGATGACACCGCTCGGGGTCTTCGCGCGGTTCCACAGAACGTAGAGGCGCTTCTGTCCTCGCTGGAGACCGCCGCGATATTCGCCGACGACCTGAGTACCTTTCTCCATCAGCACAACCCGCCCATTGTCCGAGAGGACATCCCGGTTGATCACGCAGCTTGTGAAACCGGGCTGATCAGACGCTAGCGCCGTTTCCAGGACACAAGGTATCGAGGTTCCGATCGCAACGATGAAGTTCCGATTGCCGAGCGTGCCGGCGCGCGAGCCCTGGAGCCTAGTCGGCCGTAGCAACCCGTTGAACCGCTGTTCGTCGGCATTGGCCGTATTCTGGCCCATCGTGTTGCCATCAAACGGCAGGAAATTGCTGTCCGCCGAAGCGGCAGGATTTTCGGTGTCACGGCGCGAGGTCGTGTTTTCCTGCCCGCCGCTATAGGCCATGACGGGCGCCCGCCGCGCCGAGTCGAGCAGCGGATCTTCCTCCTTCGCCTCTTCTGCGACGACAGGGGTCGGCAGTTTCACTTGCGGCTCGGCCTTCACTGGCTCCACCTTTTCCTTGGCGGGCTCGAAGTTCGTTGCCTGGCGGATGACCACCCGCTCCGGCTGGGCATTTTCCTGTTGCTTCCTCTCGCCGCTCATCGACCACAGAGCGAAGGCGACAAAAGCAACAACGGCAAGCGCAACCGCGCCGCGCTTCAAAACGGGATTGTTTTCGATCCTCCTCCCCGTGGTAGTTTCGCCCCGCTCGCCCGGAATCCGGCTTTCGTCTTCCTGGACCATGACAGCCTCCTACTGCGCCGCGCCGGCATCGGTCCGGACGACGCGCTCGACCGACGGTGAAGTCGTGTTGGTGCCAGGGTTGACGCCGATCCGGTCATAGGCCTCATTGAAGACGCAGAGCACGTCCCCACCGCTCCGCAGGATGAACTTCCGGCTGATCGCGTGGACCAGAACCAGGTTGCCGTCGACGGACTTGGGCACCAGGCTCTCGCTGCCATCCGAGTTCTCGATATAGATGGCCGGCATTTCCTGATTGCCGACGAAGGCGAACGTCGTGACCTTGCCATTGTCGTATACCGATTGCGGTTCTAGCGCCTGCGCACCTTGCGCCGAATAGCGCCAGTTCCGCGGCCCGTAGGCCTCATGAATGGCCAGCAAGTTGTCGGCCTCCTTCGCCTGACCCGCGATCGCGCGCGCAGCTGCGACTTGGCGCCGGCGTTCGGCCTCGTCGGCCGGATACCGATACTTGACGTAAAAGTAGCTGTTCTGGCCAACTTCCACCTTTCCATCCCGGATTGTCAGCTCCATCTGGTAGCTTCGGGTGGAGCCGTCGCGCCGAGTGGTTACGACGGAGATGTTGGTGACCGGCTGATTTTCCCGCGGTTTCAGGAACAGG
Source organism: Sinorhizobium fredii USDA 205 (assembly GCF_001461695.1). Taxonomy (GTDB): domain Bacteria; phylum Pseudomonadota; class Alphaproteobacteria; order Rhizobiales; family Rhizobiaceae; genus Sinorhizobium; species Sinorhizobium fredii. The sequence continues at coordinate 44,394 of NZ_AUTC01000167.1, forward strand.
ATGTTTCCAGCCGGCGCCACTTCCCAGGCGACGCTGTTGCCGAGAGCGACGTGGGCGATCTCCTCGTCGGCAGCGAATTCCACCTGCACCGAGGACCGCAGAGAGCCGATGATCCGGGTGACGTTGTAGGGCTGGTAGTCGACGAAGCGCACACGGCTATCCTGCGATGCCCCGCGTGGGATTTCGAGGGCAAGGGCCGAAAACGCCGAGGCGGCAAGAAGAAGAGCGAAGATCGCTGCGGTACGCATCAATTAATCGCCTCCGGATCGGCCCGGTATTCGCTGACCGCAAAACCGAGCGGGTTTACAAGCCGATCTGTCGACGACATCGGCGCGTTCACGTAAGCGAAGGTGAGCGTTGCGACCCAATGGGTCGTTCGGATTTCCTCCCCGCGCGTCATCGTGCGCATATAGCGGACGGATACGACACTCGGATTGATCAAGGAGATCGAGGCGATGCTGATGCGCGCCGTGGCGTTGCGTCCATAGGTGTTCTGCGGCGAGTCCGGATTGCTGCCGCGATAGAGGGCCGAGAACCTGGCCTGCTCCGGCTGGGTCGACAGCAGGGCGACCGTGCGGAAGTTCTCCTCCGACTCGCTCCAGACGTAACCTTCCCGGGCGCGCACGTATTTCGCGGCAAAGTATTTGGTCACGGCCTCGTCGTAGGTGCCGGCTGTGGACGTCAACGCCGAGACGACATCGACGATGCCCGTCGAATTGTCAACGCGCACGACAAAGGGTTCCACCGTCTTCAGCGGTGTCAGGCCGGCGACGGCGAAGATCGAAGCGCCGGCAAGGATGCCGGCGACGATGGCAATGGACCAGGCGATGCGTGCCGAGCGCTCGATCTGGATCATGCGGTCCTGATCGAAGCGCCGCGCCTTCTCGAAGTATGACTTGAGTTCGCCCCCTGAGACCATGGCGCTACCCCTCGCAAGGACGATAGGACGCGTCGACGTCGAGATGGGCAACGCGTGGCGGCTCCTTCCCCTCTTCGGCATAGGCGGCTGCCATGCCCGACGACGTTACCGGCCGCGCATCCGAATCCTTCTGTTTGAGGCTGCTATTGTCTTCCCACTGCCACATCGGGCGATTGAGAGCGCGGCGCGAATAGCCATCGCATTTCGGGAGCGGATAGGTACTCAGCGATGCGCAGCCGCTCACAACGGCCGCCATGCAAAGCAGCGGAAATGTTCTGATCATTCCTGGAGAGCCTTTTTCTTGTTCGTGCGAAGGCATCATCAGCTGGCGCCTTTCGAGGTGAAGGTCCGTCCGACGGCGCGGAACCCGCGGCCCGCGGCACGGGCAGTATGTAATGCCGCCGAGGCGAACGCGCTTTCATGGGCATCGCGCGCAGCACCGTAACCGTAGGTGAGCGACGCGCCCCCCGCGGCGAGCGCCGAAGCGATGTTGGGTAGCTGATAGAAGACGTAGAGTGCAGCGAGGCAGATGGCGCAGAGCGCGGTCGGTCGCATCAGCACATCGCTGTATCCCTCGATCGCCGTGAAGGTCGTATCGATGCAGGTAATCAGCAGGGAGCCCACCGCGACGACGAGCACCTGAAGGATCACGAAGTTCACAAGCTGGCCGATCCACGCCTCGGTGAAGCGCCGCGTCGACCGAAACATTGCGAGCGCCACGAAAATCGGCCCGATGGCCAGCACGATGGCGAGCGCCAGCCGGGCGTAGAGCGAGACGATGTAGCCGATCGCCGCGACGATGAAGCTTGCGAAGATGACGAGCATCCCGCTGGCGCCGCTGACGATGTCGATAGGCCAAGAGGCGCGCGCCCAGATCTCCTTGGCGCAATGCTGTCCCTTGTCCAAAAGACTGTCGAAGGTCGATGCGCTCGTCGCCGTGCCCGTGTTCAGCGCCTGGGCGATCTCGCGCGGGAGCGCGTCGAAGAAGATGTTGGTGACGTAGGTCTCGTATTCGCCGGCGTTCTTCACCAGCATCACGATGATGGCGAGCTTGATTGCCCGATAGGCGAAGTCGAGGATCGGTTCCTGGACCGAGCCGCGCAGAACGAGATAGCCGTAGAGCACGATATAGAGGGTGACCGCCGCCGTCAGAGGGCCCGAAACCCACTCGGAAATGTTCGAGGTGCCAGTGGAGATAAAGTTCTCCAGCGGCGCCTTGAACTGCCCGTCGACGAAGGCGAAGACCTGATACATCCCTCATCCTCCAACCTTTCCCATCCTTTCGAGACGGGCCCTGAAATCTGCGGCCGCAGCGTTTCGGCATTTCGGCGTATTGCCTAGCTCACCCGGGTTGCTGCGGCATTGGCCGACCACGTCGGCAAGCAGCGCTTTGTCGGTCATCAGTTCATCGACGGTATAGACTCGTTCTGCGTCCTTCGAGCAGGCGGCCAGAAGAAGGAGAGAAATAGAAAGCAACCGTACTCTCATTGCAGCGCCGCTCCCATTGCATCCATGCGCTGGCGCCAGTCCTCGGCCCTGCGCTGTTCATCGACCTGAACCTGCGCCTGCTGCACCATGCGCAGGCCCTCCATGCGCAACACGTCGGTCTGGAGGAAGGCCTGTTCTGCCTGGAGCCGTGCCTGAAGGTCGGCGATATCCTTGGCATCGCTTGCCGTCGATATCTTCTCGCGCAGCTGGTCGATGCCGTCGATGCGCTTGGTCGCGGTATCGTATATCTGCTGGCCAAGGCTCATCTGGCCGGCGTTCTTGGCCTGGATGCGGGAAAGCTCCTGCGCATAAAAATCGTCTGCGCTGGTCCGATAGGTCGAATTTCCTTCAAGGAACTTCGAGGCCGAGTCATTGAGCACGCCCGTGCCGTTGCCCTTGAACAGGTCCGCGATGGCGTTGAAGTCGGCCGGTAGAGCTTTGCGAATAGTCGGGTCGTTCAAGACGCTGGCAACATCCGCCATGTCAGTTAGCTTGTTGAGCGAACCGTAGAGCTGCTGTGCCTGCTCGATCTGCTGATTGAGGGCATCGAGTTGCGACTTGAGCTCAGCGATAGTCTCGATGTGCTTGGCGATCGCTGTCTGGTCGATCACCGGGATCCCCTGCCCTGCCGCGCCGCTGGCGGAAAGGATGAGCGCTGCGGCAATCGCCGCACCGTGAAGTCGATAGGGAGCCATCAGCTTTCACTCCTTTTTTGCTGGAAAACGGGAAGCCAATCCTTGGCATCGTTTCCGACCTCGGCGCGGATCGCATCGGCAAGTTCGATATTGGCGGTTCGGCCGGAGAGGATGGCGAGTTCGTTATCGAAGCCCTTGAGGTTCAGCTCGGCGACGACACTGTTATGTCCCTGCTTCAACACGAACCGGCGACTCTCGACGGAAAGCTCGCGCGCGACCAGCTCGAACTCGCGCTCCGTCAGCTTGAAGCCATCGACATAGTCGGCATGATTGCCGCGGGCATTCGGCAGGAAGATCTGCGTCGAGCATTGCTCGATGATGGTGTGGGCGATCGGCGAGACGATCGCATCGCGCGGGCTCTGCGTCGCAAAGAGCATCAACCCGTTCTGCTTTCGGATCGTCTTCAGCTTGTTCTGAGCGAGATCCCGAAAACTATCATCCTGGAGCGCCTTCCAGAACTCATCGATGACGATGATGATCCGCCGGCCGTCGATCAACTGCTCGACGCGATGGAAGAGGTAGGCCATCAGCGGTGTCCGGATCTCCTCGTTGTCGAGGAAATCGGTCATGTCGTAGCCGACGAACGTGCCGCCGAAACCGAAGTCGCCAAAGCCGATGTCCTCGATCACATTGTCGAAGACCCAGCCGAGCGGCCCTCCCCTCTCCCACCGGCGCAGCCGAGCAGCGATCCCTTCCGGGTTCGTGTTGTCCAAAAAAGTCCTGAGCGCGCCGATCGTCCGGCGCTCCACCGGCAGGTCGGCGAGGCCGTCAATGGCGGAGGCAATGTCGCGAAGTTCGGTCACTGTCAGTTCCCGCGTTGCCGAGCCGACGAGCTTGCCGACCCAGCGTGTCAGGAACACCTTGTTCTCCGGCCTCAGTTCGAGGGCCTTCAAGGGGGCGCAGCCGGTCGGATTACCGTTCTTCAGCGGCAGATAGGTGCCCCCGGCGGCGCGTATGTAGAGATCGGCTCCCCGGTCCTTGTCGAAGAACACCACATGCGGATCGTGCTTCTCGAGCTGCGACAGCATGAAGTTCAAAAGCACGGTCTTGCCGGCGCCGGACGGTCCGCAGACGAACGTGTTTCCGAGATCGCCGTAATGGAAGTTGAAATAGTACGGCGATCCAGACGCCGTCTTGAGCAGGGCGACGGCGGGCCCCCATTCATTGCCGTCCATCTCACCTATCGGATAGGAGTGGAAGGGCGACAAGGCAGCGAAATTCCGGGACGTGATCGCGCCGGACCGGGCACGATAGCGGAAGTTGCCCGGCAATTGGGCCCACCAGGCTGCCTCAAGGCCAAGATCCTCGCGCGCAACGACTGCGCCGCCACTCGTGAGGTTGGCGCGTGCCTTGGCGAGATTGTCGGTCAGTTCCTTCACAGAGGGAGAAAAAACGGAAAGCGTCAGGTGATGCTCGCCGAGCACGAACCGGTTGGACTCGAGATCGTCCATCGCCTCGTCGAGCTCCTCGATCTGCGAGGCCGCCTTGTCGCCGCTGCTGACCATCTGGTTTTGCTTGCGGCCCATGATGACGCGGGCGTCGGTTTTCGAGACGAAGGAGAACGATTGTGACAAGATGACTTCAAAGGGACTGGTGAGCACGGCGTCGAGCATGCCGGTCCTGGTGCGGGTCGGATACTCCTTGAAGCTCAGCATGCCGGCATAGCGGCTTGTCGCTTCGTGCCGGATCTCGATCGTCTCGCGGCCAATGATGACCCGGTCGGAGTAGATCGCCGACGCGATGCGGCCCTCGGTCAGCGGGATCGGCTCCCCT
>NZ_AUTC01000168.1 GCF_001461695.1 Sinorhizobium fredii USDA 205
CCGGGCGATCGAGGTCACCGTCATATTGAGCACGTCGCGGATGCCGCTGACGTTCTGGCTGATCTTGGCGGCGAGTTGCGCCGAACGATGCTCGTGGAAATAGCCGACGCTGAGCGCCATCAGGTGGGCGTAAAGGCGGCGCTGGTAACGCGCCACGATGTTGTTGCCGATCTTCGAAAGCGCAACCGCCTGCCCGTAGGTCGCAAGGCCGCGCAGCACGAAGGCGCCGAAGATGGCGGCGCAGATCGCCAGCACGATGTCGGCCCGCCGATTGGCGAAGGCTTCGTTGATCACGGTCTCCATGATCCAGGCGGTGAAGCCCGTCGTTGCCGCCACGACGATGAGACAGGCGATGGCAAAGGCATAGCCGCGTATGTGGTCACGGCCGTTTTCGGCGATGACGCGTCGCAGGATTCCGGTGATCGTCTCGGAGTCGACTGCGCGCCGTTGTCTGTCCCTGGCGTTCAAAAAGCCCGTCTTCCCTGGCCTATGGTGGCTACCGACCAACATGTCGGGCGCTCTATAGTGGTTTGAAGCCTTCTTGGCGAGTCTTTGCGTCGGCCGGCCTGATCAGCTTCTCCAGCGCCGTCCCTCCATTGCAACACCAAAATCCCTCGGGGCGCGTGCGAAGGCGGCAAGCCCGGAAAGCGCCGCCATGGGATGAACGACCGCGAAAGTCGGAATCGTCCGCATCAGCGCCGAGTGCGGTGCCTTGTTCTCGAAGGCGGCGCGGAATTCCGGTCTCATCAGCGCAGGCAATATCTTCTGCGAAATGCCGCCGGCCAGGAAGACGCCGCCACGGGCCATGAAGACCAGCGCCATGTCGCCGGCAACACGGCCCAGATAGGTAGAGAACAGCGACACCGTCTCGACGGCGGCCGGATCGTCGCCCGAGAGAGCGTTGGTCGTCACCTCCGCCTGATCCTTGAGCGACGGCTCGCGGCCATCGGCCGCGCAGACGGCGCGGTAGAGATTCATGATGCCTCGTCCGCACAGGATCTGCTCGCCCGCCATGCGGCCTTCGATGGGGTCGAGGAACGGCCAGACTTGAAAATCGCGTTCGCTTCGGGGGCCGATGTCGACATGACCGCCTTCGCCCGGCACAGGAATCCAGGTGTCCTGGGCAAAGACGAGACCGGCGACGCCGAGCCCGGTGCCGGGGCCGAGCACCACGCGGGAACTGCGCGGCCGGACGCTGCCTCCGCCGATCTGCGCGACGTCCTGATCGGCCGGCGCGGCAATGGCGAGTGCCTGCGCCTCGAAGTCGTTGATGACCAGCACGTCTTCCAGTTCGAGCCTTGCCAGCATGTCCTTCGGCCGGATCACCCAGCCGGCATTGGTCAGCGGGATCTCGTCGCTCTTGATCGGCCCTGCCACAGCAAGGATCGCCGAACGCGGCCTCTCGGAGATCTTGTCGAAAATGCTCTTCAGCAGCGCTTCCTCGATGGTCGCGAAGTCACCCGTCTTGATTGGCGGCAACTGCGTCGGCTCGGAAGCCGCATCGACAAGCAATGCGAAACGGGCATTCGTACCGCCGATATCGCCGATCAAGATCGGAAAGGAGAAGCTGTGGTCACTCGCACTGGGCATGGCAGATCCGTCCTGATCGCGGCGTGAATATTTCCGAAGATGTATCAGTTGCGCCTGAAGTCGATCAACTGCTCGGCGGTGGCGCGATTGAGGGCCATCGGAATATCGTAGACGATTGCCAGGCGCATCAGCGCCTTGACGTCGACATCGTGCGGCATGGCGGTCAGCGGATCGACGAAGAAGATGAGGCAGTCGACATCGCCGGTGGCGATCAAGGCACCGATCTGCTGGTCGCCGCCGAGCGGACCGCTTTTCAGCCGCGTGACGTCGAGGCCGGGGCAGGCGTCCAGCACGCGCCCGCCGGTCGTGCCGGTGGCGACGATCTTCCAGCCGGAAAGCGTCGCCTCGTGCGCCTTGGCGAAGGCAGCAAGGTCATCCTTCTTCTGATCATGGGCGATCAGGGCGAGACATTTGCGATCGGCCATGCGGCATCCCCGGCAAGCTCACGAGGACCGGAGCGGAAAGCAGGACGCGATCACATTCCGATCCGGATTTAAATCGATTTGAACGCCTATACATGAGTGCCGCGAAATTGCAAAGGCAGCGCTGCATGTTTCCTTAAATCGCAGCCGATTCAACGGATAGGAACAGGCAGGAATTCAAAGTGATACAGCGTCTGAAAAGACGCACGCGCTGTAGTGGGGGCGGCACTTCCTGACTCTCACTACTGGAGAGCGGGACGCGGCAGCGGCACCGGTATGTCGGCGAGCGGCGCTTCGGCGGCGGCGCCGATGACGGACTCGATGCTCGTCGCCGCGGCTGGAATGGCCGCCGGAGCACGATAGGCTGCGCCGTAGGTCGCCTGCTGCTCGGAGGCCGGCGCCGGACCGTTCAGCACGACGGCACAGGCCTTCGGCAGGTCGGCAAGCGTGGCAAACTTCGGCTTCGGCGGCTTCTCGCCGGGCTTCTTCTTCGGTTTCGCCCAGGGTGCGTCGGTAAACCACCAGGCGAGCGACTTGTCGCAGCCGTCGCCGGCCGGAACCGTCGCCTGGTCCTTGCAGCCTTTGGAGCCGGCAGGGCATTTGATGCGGATATGGAAATGATAGTCGTGGCCATAGATCGGCCGGACCTTGCCGAGTGCTGCGCGATCGCCCCGCCAGGTGTCGCAGAGCTTCCTCTTGATCGCCGGATTGACGAAGACGCGCTCGACCTCCGGGTAGCTCGCCGCCATCATGATCAGCCGGGCATGGGATGGCGTCCAGACGGACGGGTCGATCGTCAGGAATTTGCTCTTGTCGAGCATGGAGGTCGCGGAAATCTCTTCGCGCTCCTGATAGCTGAGCGTCCTTTGCGGCATCGGCGTCAGCCAGATGTCGGCGTCGAGGCCGATCTGATGCGAGGCATGGCCGGACAGCATCGGGCCGCCGCGCGGCTGCGAAATGTCGCCAAGCAGAAGACCGGGCCAGCCGATCTTCTCGACCGCGTCATGGGAGAAACGCTCGATCAGCCCGATCATCTGCGGATGTCCCCAGCGTCGGTTGCGCGACAGACGCATCGCCTGCCAGGTCGGGCCGTCGGTGGGGATGGCGATGCCGCCGGCGAGGCACCCCTTGGAATAGAAGCCGTAGGACGTCGGCGCCGCCTCGGTCGGCAAGGCCCTGGCGCCGAAAAGCTCCTTGGCGGGCGTGCCGTCCGCCGACGCGGCATCGGTCGAAAGCAGGCCCGTGCTCACGGCCAATGCCAACAGTGCAGAGCCGCAACGTCGAAGCGCAGCACGCTTGTCAATTCTCATTCCATCCCCCACTCGCAGCGACGCGAAGCATGCGGTTATTTCCCCCGCTCCCTATCCTGATTCGCCGCGGTTGCATCAGCCTTGCGACTCACCTGGATATGACTGAAAAATTTTGCCTGATTTGCGGCAGTGCCTGTCAATTGCCCGGATTTCGCCTATTCTGGTTTTCAAGGATAATCGAAAATACGAGGAGAATCGGCAGGATGCTGGAGTGTGGCGGTACGGGACGAACGACACTGGCAGCCGCCTTACTGGCCTTCTCCCTGCTCCTGACGCCATCGGCAGAAGCTCAAGAACAAAGGGTTTGGCATCACGGACTGTCGCTTATCGGCGAACTCAAGTACCCGCCCGGCTTCAAACATTTCGACTATGCAAACCCCGACGCTCCGAAGGGCGGCGACATCAGGCTCTCGCAGACCGGCACCTTCGACAGCTTCAACCCGCTCATGGCCACCAGGGGAGAGCCGGCCGTCGGGCTGGCGCTCGTCTTCGACGCCCTTCTGAAACCGTCGGACGACGAAATCTCCACCGCCTACGGACTTCTCGCAGAAGGGGTTTACTTCCCGGACGATATCTCCTCGGCCACCTTCCGGCTGCGGTCCGAAGCGAAATGGGCGGACGGAAAAGCCGTCACACCCGAGGATGTCGTCTTCAGCTTCGAAAAGGCAAAGGAGCTGAACCCGCTCTATCAAAGCTATTACCGGCATGTGGTGAAGGTGGAGAAAACCGGCGATCGCGATGTCACCTTCCACTTCGACGAGAAGAACAATCGCGAACTGCCGAACATTCTCGGCCAGATTCTGGTCGTTCCGAAACATTGGTGGGAGGGCACAGGGCCAGACGGCAAGCTCAGGGACATTACCCGGACGACGCTCGAGCCGGTCATGGGTTCCGGACCCTACCGCATCGCTTCCTTCTCCGCCGGCGGCACGATCCGCTACGAACGGCGCGAAGACTATTGGGGCGCTTCGCTCAACGTCAATATTGGCCAGAACAATTTCAACTCGATCACCTATTCCTTCTTCGGCGATCGGGAGGTCGAATTCGAGGCCTTCCGTTCCGGCAACACGGATTACTGGACCGAGAACCAGGCGATGCGCTGGGCAACCGGCTTCGACTTCCCTGCGGTGAAAGACGGCCGCGTCAAGCGCGAGGAAATCCCCAATCCCTTCCGGGCAACGGGCGTGATGCAGGCGATGGTCCCGAATATGCGCCGCAAGCCCTTCGACGATGAGCGGGTGCGCCAGGCGCTGAACTACGCGCTCGATTTCGAGGAACTGAACCGGACCATCTTCTTCAATCAGTATCAGCGCGTGAACAGCTTCTTCTTCGGCACCGAACTCGCCTCCTCGGGCCTGCCGGAGGGCGAGGAGCTGAAGATCCTCAACGAGGTCAAGGATCTGGTGCCGCCGGAAGTGTTCACGACCCCTTATACCAACCCGGTCGGCGGCACGCCGGAAAAGGCGCGCGACAATCTGCGCAAGGCGATTGCGCTGCTCAAGGAAGCAGGCTTCGAACTCAAGGGCAACCGCATGGTCAACAAGGCGACGGGTAGGCCCTTCGTCTTCGAGATTCTCGTGAGCAGCCCGGCACTCGAGCGGGTGGCGCTGCCCTATACGCAGAACCTCAAGCGAATCGGCATCGAGGCGAGCATTCGCCTGGTCGATGATTCGCAATATACGAACCGCGAACGCGCCTTCGACTACGACATGACCTGGGAGGTCTGGGGCCAGACCCTGAGCCCCGGAAACGAGCAGGCGGACTATTGGGGATCGAAGGCCGCCTCGCGCGAAGGGTCGAGGAACTATGCCGGCATAGCCGATCCGGCCGTCGACGCCTTGATTCAGCGCATCATCTTCGCCAAGGACCGCGACACCCTCGTTGCCGCTACAAGGGCGCTCGACCGTGTCCTGCTCGCCCACAATTACGTCATCCCGCTCTACTACAAGCTCAAGGCCAACATCGCCTATTGGGACAAGTTCGGCCGGCCGGCGGAACTGCCGAAATACGCGATCGGTTTTCCCGACGTGTGGTGGTTGAAGGGCGCTGCCAGTCAATGAAGGCTTGCGCTTGAGACCGCTCTCGATTCCAAATGCGGGGAACGAATCAGTTAAAATGCGGGAACGATCGGCGGCATCGGACGCGCCAAGGAGTATGGGATTGAGACGAAATAAACGGCAAACCAGCGCCCCGACCACCGGCGGCGCCACAATGCCGAGGTTCGCCTGATGGGTGCCTATATCCTGCGCCGGCTGCTGCTGATGATACCGACGATCGTCGGTATCATGGCGATCTCCTTCGCCGTCGTGCAGTTCGCACCGGGCGGCCCGGTGGAGCAGGTGATTTCCGACCTCACCAACGCGGCCGGTTCCGATCGGCTGTCCGGTACGGGTGGCGACCTCCTGCAGGCCGGCGGCGAGGAGGGCGGGCGCTATCGCGGCGCTCAAGGGCTCGATCCCGAATTCATCGCCAAGCTCGAGAAGCAGTTCGGCTTCGACAAGCCGCCGCTCGAGCGTTTTCTCACGATGATGTGGAACTATGCCCGCTTCGATTTCGGCGAGAGCTTCTTCCGCAATACCTCGGTCGTCGACCTCATCATCGAGAAGATGCCGGTGTCGATCTCGCTCGGCGTCTGGATCCTGATCTTCTCCTACGCCATCTCGATCCCGCTCGGCATCCGGAAGGCGGTTTCCGACGGCTCGACCTTCGATGTCTGGACCTCCGGCATCATCATCATCGGCTATGCGGTGCCGAGCTTCCTCTTCGCCATCCTGCTGATCGTGATTTTCGCCGGCGGGTCGTTCTTCGACTGGTTCCCCTTGCGCGGCCTCGTCTCGGAGAATTTCGACGCGCTGCCCTGGTGGCAGAAGATCCTCGACTATTTCTGGCACATGACGCTGCCGCTGATCACCCTGCTACTGTCGGCCTTCGCGACGACGACGCTGCTCACCAAGAATTCCTTCATCGACGAGATCAAGAAGCAATATGTGACGACGGCGCGCGCCAAGGGGCTCACCGAGCGCAAGGTGCTCTACGGCCACGTCTTCCGCAACGCTATGCTGATCATCATCGCCGGCTTTCCCGGCGCCTTCATCTCCGCCTTCTTCACCGGCTCGCTGCTGATCGAATACATCTTCTCGCTCGATGGCCTGGGGCGGCTCGGCTATGACGCGGTGGTCAAGCGCGACTATCCGATCGTCTTCGCGACGCTCTACATCTTCTCGCTGATGGGCCTCTTCGTCAGCCTCATCTCGGACCTGATCTACACCTGGGTCGACCCCCGCATCGACTTCGAGCGGAGGGACGTCTGATGAGTACAGTCGCAACTTACGCAGCGCCACCGCAAAAGGGTTGGCTGACGCCGATCGGCCGGCGGCGCTGGCAGAACTTCAAGGCAAACCGGCGCGGCTACTGGTCGTTCTGGCTCTTCCTCCTCCTCTTCGGCCTCAGCCTCTGCGCCGAATTCATCGCCAACGACAAGCCGATCGTCGCCTCCTACAAGGGCGAGATCCTGTTCCCGGTGCTGGTCGACTACCCGGAAGAAAAATTCGGCGGCTTCCTGGCCGAAACCGATTTCCGCTCGGATTTCATCCGCGACGAGATCGAGGCGAACGGGTGGATGGTCTGGCCGCCGATCCGCTATTCCTACCAGACGGTCAATTCCAATATCCCGCATTCGGCGCCGACCGCGCCCTTCTGGCTGATGAGCGAGGAGGAACGCTGCTCGGCCTATCCGCAAGGTGCGGCCGATCCGGGATGCATGCTCGGCAACCTGAACTGGCTCGGCACCGACGACCAGGCCCGCGATGTCATGGCGCGGATGATCTACGGCTTCCGCATCTCGGTGCTGTTCGGCCTGGTGCTGACCATCGCCTCGGCCCTGATCGGCGTTTCGGCCGGGGCGGTGCAGGGCTATTTCGGCGGCTGGACCGACCTGCTTCTGCAGCGTTTCATCGAGATCTGGTCGTCGATGCCGGTGCTCTACATCCTGCTGATCATCGCCGCCATCCTGCCGCCCGGATTCTTCATCCTGCTCGGCATCATGCTGCTGTTCTCGTGGGTCGGCTTCGTCGGCGTGGTCCGGGCCGAGTTTCTGAGGGCGCGCAATTTCGAATATGTCAATGCAGCACGTGCGCTCGGCGTCGGCAACGGCACGATCATGTACCGGCACCTCCTGCCGAACGCCATGGTGGCGACGCTGACCTTCCTGCCCTTCATCCTGTCGGGCTCGATCACCACGCTCACCTCGCTCGACTTCCTGGGCTTCGGCATGCCGCCGGGCTCGCCCTCGCTCGGCGAGATGATCGCCCAGGGCAAGTCGAACCTCCAGGCGCCCTGGCTCGGGCTGACAGCCTTTTGCGCCATGTCGGTCATGCTGTCGCTGCTGATCTTCGTCGGCGAGGCGACGCGCGACGCCTTCGACCCGAGAAAGACGTTCCGGTGAGCGCGACGATGACAGATACCCTCCTCTCCGTGCGCGATCTCTCCGTCGCCTTCCACCAGGGCGGCGACACATCCGTTGCCGTCGACCACATCTCCTTCGATATCCGCCGCGGCGAAACCGTGGCGCTGGTCGGCGAATCCGGCTCCGGGAAATCGGTCTCGGCCAACTCGATCCTGAAGCTGCTGCCCTATCCGGCCGCCAGCCACCCGAGCGGCGCGATCCTCTTCAACGGCAAGGATCTCCTGAAGGCCAGCGATGCCGAGCTGCGCCACGTGCGCGGCAACGACATCACCATGATCTTCCAGGAGCCGATGACATCGCTCAATCCGCTGCACACGATCGAGCAGCAGATCGGCGAAATCCTCGAACTCCACCAGGATCTCAAGGGGCCGGCGGCGCGCGCCAGGACGCTGGAACTGCTCAACCAGGTCGGCATCCGCGAGGCGGAGAAGCGGCTCGGCGCCTATCCGCACCAGCTTTCCGGCGGCCAGCGCCAGCGCGTGATGATCGCCATGGCGCTCGCCAACCGGCCGGAACTCTTGATCGCCGACGAGCCGACGACCGCCCTCGACGTCACCGTCCAGGCGCAGATCCTTGAGCTCCTGAAGTCGCTCAAGGACCAGCACGGCATGTCCATGCTGTTCATCACCCACGACCTCGGCATTGTCCGCAAGATCGCCGACCGGGTATGCGTGATGACCAAGGGCAAGATCGTCGAGACCGGCCCGACCGCCGAGATCTTCGCCAATCCGCAGCATGCCTATACGCGCCACCTGCTCGCCTCCGAGCCGAAGGGCGAGCCGCCGCCTTCCGATGCGTCGAAACCGATCGTCGTCGAAGGAAAGGACGTGAAGGTCTGGTTTCCGATCAGGGCCGGCTTCCTGCGCCGCGTCGTCGACCATGTGAAGGCGGTCGACGGCATCGACCTGACGCTGCGCGCCGGCCAGACGCTCGGCGTCGTCGGCGAATCGGGTTCGGGCAAGACGACGCTCGGCCTGGCGCTGACGCGGCTGATCTCGTCAAAGGGGCGCATCGCCTTCGTCGGCCAGGACATCGACGCCTATAGTTTCGGCGAGATGCGGCCGCTCAGAAACCGCATGCAGGTGGTCTTCCAGGATCCATACGGTTCATTGAGCCCCCGCATGTCGGTCGCCGATATCATTGGCGAGGGGCTGAAGATCCACGAGCGGGCGCTCTCCGATGACGCACGTGACGCGCGCGTTGCCGCAGCCCTGCAGGAGGTCGGCCTCGATCCGGCCACCCGCTGGCGCTATCCGCACGAATTCTCCGGCGGCCAGCGGCAGCGCATCGCGATTGCCCGCGCCATGGTGCTCAAACCCCAATTCGTCATGCTCGACGAGCCGACCTCGGCGCTCGACATGAGCGTGCAGGCCCAGGTCGTCGACCTCCTGCGCGACCTGCAGCGCAAGCACAATCTCGCCTATCTGTTCATCAGCCACGACTTGAAGGTGGTGCGGGCGCTTGCCAACGAGGTGATCGTCATGCGGCTCGGCAAGGTGGTCGAACAGGGACCGGCCGAGCGGATTTTCAGCGCGCCCGTCGAAGACTATACCAAGGCGCTGATGGCCGCCGCTTTCAATCTCGAGGCCGTCAACCTGTCCGCCATCCGCCAGTAGAGTACCCGAATGTCCGCCAAAAGCCCCGTCATCGTCGATCTGAAATTCATTCCGGAAGAGGTTGAAGCAGCCCTCGAAGGGGCCTTTCCCGGGCGCGAGGTGATCAATCTTGCGGATCCGGTCCATAGGGACCGGGATCTCTCCGGTATCGACTATGCAGTGGTGTGGAAATCGGCGCCCGATCTCTTCTCGCGGGCGCCGGATTTGAAGGTCGTCTTTTCCGGCGGCGCCGGCGTCGATCACGTCCTGAAGTTGCCGGGGTTGCCCGACGTGCCGCTGGTGCGCTTCGTCGATCGGACGCTGACGACGCGGATGAGCGAATGGGTGGTGATGCAATGCCTCCTGCATCTGCGCCAGCATCGCGCCTACGAGGCGCTGGCCAGCAAGCACGAATGGCGCGACCTCAGCCAGCCGGAGGCGGCCGACGTCACCGTCGGCATCATGGGCATGGGCGTACTCGGCCAGGATGCGGCCCGCAAGCTTGCCGTGATGGGCTTCAAGGTGATCGGATGGTCGCGAACGAAGCGCGCTGTCGAGGGCATCGACACCTATGACGTCGCCGGCCTCGACGCCTTTCTCGGCCGGACCGATTTTCTGGTCGGCCTGCTGCCGCTGACCGCGGACACGAAGGGCATTTTTGACGCAACCCTCTTCAGGAAACTCAGCCGCAACGGTCCCTTCGGCGCGCCGGTATTCATCAATGCCGGCCGCGGTGGCAGCCAGGTGGAGGTCGATATCCTTGAATGCCTCGATTCCGGCGTACTAAGTGCAGCCTCGCTCGATGTCTTCGAAGAAGAGCCGCTCTCCCCGGAGAGCCGCTTCTGGACCATGCCGAACGTCTATGTGACGCCGCACGTCGCCGCCTCCTCCGACGTCAAGGCGCTGTTTGCCCATGTCGAGGAACAGATCGGCCGCTTCGAAAGCGGGCTGCCTCTGGAGCATGTGGTGGATAAGCTAGCCGGCTACTGACTCATATGCAGGCAGCGAGCATAAGCCCGAGGATGAAGGAGTGTGTGGGACATGCTCCAGCCCGAATCACCTAAGGCCGGCGATAGCCGGTCGGCTCTCCGTAAAGCCAACCGATGCGGCGGATGGCATCCTCGAGGCCCTCACGGGCGACGGTCATCGTATGGCCGTTGGCGTGCACCAGCGTCGTCTCGTTCTCCATGATGGCGACGTGGCCCTTCCAGAAGACGAGATCGCCGCGCCGGAGTTCGTCGCGGCCGATGACGCTGCCGAGGCCGCTTGCCTGCATGTCGGAGTCGCGCGGCGCATTTCCTCCGACCATCTGCATCGAGAGTTGCACGAGGCCGGAACAGTCGATGCCGAAGCCGGAACGGCCGCCCCAGAGATAGGGCGTTTCGAGGAATCGGGTGGCGATCGCCACATAGTCGTCGCCGATCGGATTTCCGGCAGGCGCGCAATGGTTGGCAATAATGGCCAGTCCGCCGTCGAGGAGAAAATAGCGGGTACCCCGCGTCTCCGCCTCGCCGACGACATTGAGCCGGCTTCCCATGGAGAGCGCGAAAGCCTGCGGAAAACGCAGGTCCGCGCCGAGATAGGCGAATGTACGCGGCACCGCGACGATATGGGTCGCCGGCGCGCCGGGCTCGCCGATCGCATCCTGCGGAACGTAGCCGACATAGCCGTCGAGGTCCGACTTGACCCAGGCCCATCCGTCGGCGACGTCGAGAACTCGCGCCGTTTCACCGTAGAGCAATTCCGTACCGGTTGCGCAGGCGAGATCCGGTCTCGCCCTGAGCGGCGTCACGGGCGCCGACACGGTGGCCGGCGTGCCACCCACGAAGCGCTTCGCTTCGACGAGGCCGCGCAGGCGCTCCTCAGCCAGGTCCTCGCGATAGGCATTGAGACGACGATCGAGTGTCTGGGGCATAGCTGAACTCACAATTTGCGGCCCTGATTGATGATCAGATCGCCGAGTTTTTCAAGATAAAGCGCGCCTTCGACGGTGCGTTTGATGACGACATTACGCCTGTCGCGCTCGTCGCGCACCCGGTCGACCAGGCCGAGCGCACCCATCGTGTCGAGGGCGCGGGTGATCACCGGTTTCGTCACGCCGAGCCGCGCGGCAAGGCCGCGCACCGTGTGCGGCGGCGGCACGAGATAGATTTCGAGCAGGATCGCCATCTGGCGGAGCGTCAGGTCGCGGCTGTCGATCCGGACCTGCTCGAGCGCGACGGCATGCCAGAGCCCCAGCGCTTTGGAGGGCGTCAGTTCGACCGGCAAGGCAAACTCCTGCGTAAGTCACGTCCCGGCACCATAGCCAGAGGATCGTTACGCAAGCGTTTCTTTCGGACGCATTGTCGTGGTTCCGCTATCCCGCGATCCGCCCGATGTGATGGTACAGCGCCCGGATCGCCTGGGCCTCGCCGCCGATCGGCGAATGCGGTCGTTCGGATTGCGCCCAGCCGAAAATATCTAAATGCACCCAGCTCTTCGCCTTCGTCACGAAGCGCTTGAGAAACAGCGCCGCGGTGATCGAACCGGCCATGCCGCCAGAGGGCGCGTTGGTGAGGTCGGCAATTCGGGCGGAGACATCCTTGTCGTAGCCCATATAGAGCGGCATCCGCCAGACCGGATCATCGACCGACAGGCTCGCCTCGGAAAGATCGCGGGCAAGATCCTCGTCGTCGGTGAAAAAGGGCGGCAGGTCGGGGCCGAGCGCGACGCGCGCCGCCCCGGTGAGCGTCGCCATATCGACAAGGAGGTCGATTTTCTCTTCGTCGGCATAGGCGAGCGCGTCGGCAAGGATCAACCGGCCCTCGGCATCGGTATTGTCGATCTGCACCGTCAGGCCCTTACGGCTCCGGTAGATGTCACCCGGACGGAAAGCGTTGGAAGAGATCGAGTTCTCGACGGCCGGCACGATGACGCGCAGGTCGACTTTCAGCTTCGCGTCCATGATCATCAGCGCCAGGCCCATGACGTTCGCGGCGCCACCCATGTCCTTCTTCATCAAATGCATCGAGACGGCCGTCTTGATGTCGAGACCGCCAGTATCGAAGCAGACGCCCTTGCCGACGAGCGTCACCTTCCTGTGCCCCTTCTTTCCCCATCGCATCTCGAGGAGCCGCGGCGCCTCGGCGCTGGCGCGACCGACCGTGTGCACCAGCGGGAAATTCTGGGTCAGCAGGGCTTCGCCGGAGATCACCGAGACATCCGCCTTGTAGTGGGCGGCGAGCGCCCGGAATGCGGCTTCCAAAGCTTCCGGGCCCATGTCGTTGGTCGGTGTGTTGATCAGATCACGCGCCAGGAAGACGCCGGCAAGCTGCCGTTTGATATCGGCCTCGTCCGCGTCGGCCGGGATCATCAGCGTCGGCGCTTCGGGCTTGGCGGACTTGTAACGCTCAAAGCGGTAGGCGCCGAGGCCGTAGCCCAGTGCCAGGCGATTGGCGGTAAGCGGCGCCGTTTCGATATGCCACTTGCCGGCCGGCAGCGTGCGGGCAAGCTTGCCGGTCAGGAAGGGGGCCTCCGATGGCTTCGACCCGAGGCCGAACAGAGCGCCGCCGAGATGGCCGTCGGACGAAGGAACGAGCAGGACGGCGCCCGATTCCGCCTTGAAGCCCGCCTTCTTCGCCCAGTCGAGCGCGATCGGGTCGATGCTTCCCGTCTCGATATGCGCCGGCGTCACCGCGAAAATGGGCAGGGTCTTGCCGGCGCTGGTGTTGAACGGCGACGGCCGTTCGATGAACTGGAAGGGAGCCATGAATGTCCTCGACTGACGGATAAGGGATATCGCAATTAACGCTCTGTTAGGGTTAACAGATTATTGCTGGAGTGAAAGTTGCGCCGCTGATGTTGGGAGTTCCGGTGCCAATTGCCTGCTGGGACGTCACTTCATGACAACGCAACACATCTCTTCCTCCATGCATCGCCTCGCAGTCGGAGTCGCGGTCGCGCTGATGGCGCTGGCGCTCGGCGGCTGTGCCGGCCAACAGGGCAAGAAGGAGCTGACGACCGGCTCCATCCCGAAGCTGTCGAAGCCGGTGCAATCGATGAACGCGACCGAGCTTGCGGCCGCTGCGGAGAACATCGGCCAGACCTATGAGCGCGATCCCAAGAACCGCGAAGCGGGCCTGAATTACGCCAACCTGCTGCGCATGAGCGGGCGTAACGAACAGGCACTCGCCGTGATGCAACAGGTGGCGATCAACCACCCGTCGGACCGCGAGGTCCTCGGCGCCTACGGCAAGGCTCAAGCCGCGGCCGGGCAGCTCGAACAGGCGCTTCAAACCATTGGCCGGGCGCAGACGCCCGACCGCCCCGACTGGAAGCTGAAATCGGCGGAGGGCGCCGTCCTCGATCAGCTCGGCCGCTCGTCCGATGCCCGTCTGCGGTATCGGGAAGCGCTGGACCTTCAGCCCAACGAGCCCACGATCCTGTCCAATCTCGGCATGTCCTATCTCCTGACCAAGGACCTGAAAACCGCCGAGACCTACCTCCGCTCCGCCGCCGACCAGCCCGGCGCCGACAGCAGCGTCCGTCAGAACCTCGCCCTTGCCGTCGGGCTGCAGGGCCGCTTCCAGGAGGCCGAAACGATCGCTCGGCAGGAACTGACGCCCGAGCAGGCCGAAGCCAACGTCGCCTATCTGCGCTCGATGCTGTCGCAAAAGGGCGCCTGGACCGAGCTCGCCAAGGCGGACGCGGGGAATACCAACTGAGCGGGACGAAGAAAGCCGCGCAGTGCATTCCCCTTCACCTCGCGTTCACTTTTTCGTGACACCGCATCTCGATCAGCACTTGAAGGTTGCATATGGTTTTAAAGAGACATGCAGTAGGGCTGGTGAATAGTCAGGCATGTCTCCGCAGGGCGGCGATCTCGTCGGCGAGGCGCGCAAATAGGTCGGACGAGTCGCCTTCTGACGGGCGTTTCCCTTAGCCGGACCTTCGCATCATCGTCACGCCAGATCGGTTCGAGCGAAGTCGTCCCCCTTGTAGATGAGCCCCACCCCGCATGCCTTTGCGCAGGCATAGGCGAAGCAATCGCCGAAGTTCAGATCGGCCGGATGCCCGATGGCTTTCCCGTAGGTCATCGCAGCATCGAGCGCCTTCTCGCCGATCGGGCCGGAAATGCTGATCTCATCGGCGCCGAGCTCTGCAACCAGGCTGTCGACGAGCTCACGTGCAACCGCGAGGATATCGGGCGTCGGTCTAGCGGACGCGCCGCCCGCGGTAGCGGCCGCTCTGGCCACGGCCAAGGCGGCCTCAAAGCGCACGAGCGGGGAGACGAAGCAGGCGTTTTGAACGTCCGACAATCGCTTCGCCAGCTCCTTCCACCCAGGCTCCTGATTGATGATGGCGACGAGCGCCGAGGCATCAACGAACATCAGGCGTCGCCCCACATCTCGTCGGTGTAGGCTTTCATGTCGAAGCCTGGATTCGGAAGCCCGATCTTAGCCGCCTTTTCGTGAATAATGGCAAGCCGTTCGCGTAGTGGCACGCCCGACCGGGTGCGCTCCAGCTCGTGGCGAAGCGCCACTCGAACGGCGTCGGTCTTGCTGACCTTGGTGAGCTTGGCGAGCTTCTCGGCCATCGCGGTTACATCATCGTCGCGAATGAACAGCGGCATGGTGATATCTCCATTAAGATATCACGATATCGAAAATATGAAATCACAGCAAGAGCATGCCAACGGATGCGCGCCGCGTTTTGCAGCAGCCTCAAGGGCGCTCTCTCGGGGCAGTCCGAATTTGACCGCCCAAACGGGTAAGCCGGGTTTTCGCGGAAGCGATCGCCGTCTCGGGCGTCGCGGGAGCGCCTAGAACTTGTCCGCGACCTGTATCCCCGCCGGCCCAAGGATGACGGCGACGAGGACCGGCAGGAAGAACAGGATCATCGGCACCGTCAGTTTCGGCGGCAGCGCCGCCGCCTTCTTCTCCGCCGCCGTCATGCGCTGGTCGCGGCTTTCCTGTGCAAGAACGCGGAGAGCCTGGGCGATCGGCGTGCCGTAGCGGTCGGCCTGGATCAGCGCCTGCATCACGGCCTTGACCTCCTCGAGACCGGAGCGCAGGCCGAGGTTTTCGAGCGCGATGCGCCGGTCGGGGAGGAAGGAGAGTTCCGCCGTCGTCAGCACCAACTCCTCCGCCAGCGCCGAAGACTGGGCGGCGATCTCGTCGGCGACGCGCCGCATCGCAAGTTCCATCGACACGCCCGATTCGACGCAGATCAGCAGGAGGTCGAGCGCGTCGGGCCAGGCGCGGCGGATCGAATGCTGGCGCTTCGATATCGCATTGACGATGAAGATATTCGGCGCATAGAAACCGACATAGGCGAAGCCGAGCGCGAAGCATGTTCTCAGCATGAACGGCTTGTCTGCAAAATTGCCCAGGACGAAAATATAGACGACGGCAATGGCCAGAAACAGGAACGGCAGGCAGAACCGGGCGAAGAGGAAGGTGTTCAACGCATTCTGCGATCGGTAGCCGGCCGTCTTCAGCCGGTTGACGGTGTTGTCGTCCACCAGCGCCTGCCGCAGGTTAAGCCGCTCGACGATCTGGCGTACCGACGTATTGTGCTGTGCCCTGAGACTTGCCTTGCCGGCCGAGGCTTCGGCGTTCAACCGGGCGCGCTCGCGGGCGCGGATCTGCTCACGTTCGGTGGCGACGGACTTCATCCGCTTCGTGAGGTCGCCCCGTTCGAAAAAGGGAACGGCCAGCGAATAGAAGGTCGCGAGCACCGCCATCGACACGAGAACCGCGATGATGATGTTCGGATCGGTGAGCGTCCTTATCCAGCCGTCCATTGCGCGAGAGCCTCAGATATCGAAATTGATCATGTTGCGCATCACCCAGATGCCGATGCTCATCCAGACGGCCGAAGCGCCCATGATGATGTGGCCGCGCGGATCGGTGAAAAGCACCATCATGTATTCCGGCGATGTCAGGTAGACGAGCGTCGCCACGATGAACGGCAAAGCGCCGATGATGCAGGCCGAGGCCTTGGCCTCCATGGAGAGCGCGCCGACCTTCGCCTTCATCTTCTTGCGCTCGCGCAGCACCTTGGAGAGGTTGCCGAGCGCTTCGGACAGGTTGCCGCCGGCCTGTGCCTGGATGGCGATGACGATCGCGAAGAAGTTGACCTCGGGCAGCGGGACGCTCTGGATCATGCGGGCGCAGGCATCCGGCACGTTGAGACCGACCTGCTGGGATTCGACGACGCGGCGGAACTCCGTCTTCACCGGATCCTGACCGTCGCTGGCGATCAGCCGCAAGGCGTCGTTGAGCGGCAGACCGGACTTGATCGAGCGGACCATGACGTCGAGAGCGTTCGGAAACTCGTCGAGGAATTTCTTGCAGCGCCGCTTGACCATCGCCCCGACCAGCCAGCGCGGCAGACCCGCCGCGGTGATCAGTGCGACGCCGGCGGCAATCCACAGGCCGGCGCCGGCGAGCAAGACGACGATCAGTGCGAACAGGCCGAAGATCGCGCTGAAGACATAGAACTGCGTCGGGGAGATCGACAGGTTGGCCTGCACCAGCCGCTTCCTCATGGACGGGGCGGCATTCGCCGACTTTTCCTGCTGCTTCTTCTCGAGCTCCTTCAACGAATCCTGCACGGACTTGCGCCGCTTCGACATTTCGTTGACGCGGTCGCGCGCCGCCTTGATCTTGGCTCGGTCCGTCTCGGCGGCGCTGACGCGGCGCAGCCGGCCTTCGGCCTTCTTGTCGTTCTCGATCCGGGAATAGAGCACACCGTAGGCGAGCGCCGCCGCGGCAATCGCGACGAGGCCGGCCAGTGCCAGAACGGTGATGTCTATGCCGAACATCG
Organism: Sinorhizobium fredii USDA 205; assembly: GCF_001461695.1. GTDB lineage: Bacteria > Pseudomonadota > Alphaproteobacteria > Rhizobiales > Rhizobiaceae > Sinorhizobium > Sinorhizobium fredii. The sequence continues at coordinate 17,192 of NZ_AUTC01000168.1, forward strand.
CTTGGTCTGTTCCTTTGCTTCAGCGGCGCGGGCTGAACGCCGCAGAGTTCCTTGTTGGAGCGGGATGCGGGCGGAAAACCGCACACACTTTTCCTCATCCCGCTCTAAAGCGCGTCGCGTTCAAACGTATTCACGCGGCGCGCTTTAGGTCTTTGTTTTTGTTGCATGTCGTCATCCCGAAACCGCTGCACACTTTCGGGCGACATGCATTAGTTCTTTTCCATCGCATCGAGCGTGGCGGCGAGCCGCTTGTCCTCGTTGAAGTAGCGGGCGCGGTCCCAGAAATGCGGCCGGCCGATACCGGTCGAAACATGGCGGCCGATGATCCTTCCATTGGCGTCCTCGCCGTCGATCTCGTAGCGCATCAGGTCCTGGGTGACGATCACGTCCCCTTCCATGCCGGTCACTTCGGTGACATGGGTGATGCGGCGCGAGCCGTCGCGCAGACGCGAGGCCTGGATGATGACGTCGACGGAGCCGGCGATGATTTCCCGAACGGTCTTGGCCGGCAACGTGTAGCCGCCCATGGCGATCATCGATTCCATGCGGCTCAGGCACTCGCGCGGCGTGTTGGCGTGGATCGTGCCCATCGAGCCGTCATGGCCGGTGTTCATCGCCTGCAGCAGGTCGAAGACCTCCGGGCCGCGCACTTCGCCGACGATGATGCGTTCCGGGCGCATGCGCAGGCAGTTCTTGATCAGGTCGCGCATGGTGATCTGGCCCTCGCCCTCGATGTTCGGCGGGCGGGTTTCGAGACGAACCACATGCGGCTGCTGCAGTTGCAATTCGGCGGAGTCTTCGCAGGTGATGATCCGCTCGTCGATGTCGATATAGCGCGTCAGGCAGTTCAACAGCGTCGTCTTGCCGGAGCCGGTGCCGCCGGAAATGACGATGTTGCAGCGGACGCGGCCGATGATCTGCAGCAGAGTGGCACCTGCCGGCGTGATCGAGCCGAAGCGCACGAGCTGCTCCAGCGTCAGCTTGTCTTTCTTGAACTTGCGGATCGTCAGCGCCGTTCCGTCGATCGCCAGCGGCGGAGCGATGACGTTGACGCGCGAGCCGTCCGGCAGGCGCGCGTCGCAGATGGGGCTCGATTCGTCGACGCGCCGACCCACCTGGCTGACGATGCGCTGGCAGATCGACAGGAGCTGGGCATTGTCGCGAAAGCGGACGTCCGACTCCTCGACCTTGCCGCCGACTTCGATGAAGGTCTGGCCGGCACCATTGACCATGATGTCGGCGATGTCGTCGCGCGCCAAGAGCGGCTCGAGCGGCCCATAGCCGAGCACGTCGTTGCAGATGTCGTCGAGCAGTTCCTCCTGCTCGGCGATCGACATCGCGAAGTTCTTGATGGTGATGATGTCGTTGACGATGTCGCGGATTTCCTCGCGCGCGCTCTCGGTATCGAGCTTGGCCAGTTGCGACAGATCGATCGTGTCGATCAGCGCGGAGAAGACCTGCGACTTCGTATCGTAATAGTCCTCCGCCCGCGGCGTGCGACGACGCGCCGGGGCGGCCGCTGGTTGCGGACGGGGCGCGGCAGCTGCCGGTTCGGCGAGAATCGGCGCGGCGGCACGCTCCATCACCGTCGACGGCCCGACCGGCATGGATGGTGGCATCACGGGCGATTGCGCGCCAGTCTTGCCAAAACCTTCATTTCCGCGTTTGCCAAACATCACTTCATTCCGCTTGCTGCATCGATCCTTCGGTTTTTGTACACGACGGGCACCGAAACCGCTTCCGTCGCGCGATGCCTATCGCCTGCCGAGCTTTGCCAGAACCTTGCCGAGGCCGCCCCTACGCGCCTTCTTGATCGCCGTGCGTCCGGTCAAGAGATGGGCAAGCTGCGAGAACGTCTCGGCGGCCGGGGATTTCCTGTCGATCTCGCCGATCATCCGCCCGCTGTTGGCGGCGTTTCCGAAGAGCACGGCATCGAAGGGGATGATCGCGGCAGCCTCGATTTCCAAGGACTCGCAGAATTCGTTGGGGGCGATTTCCGGCCGCTTCGGCATGCCGACCTGGTTGAGGACCAGATGCGGCGCCCTGTCGTTCGGCCGAAGCTTCTTCAGGGCGTCGAGGAGATTCTTGGTGTTCCTGAGGCTCGCCAGATCCGGAATGGCGGTGATCACCACCTCGTCGGCCTCGCCGAGGACCGAACGGGTCCAGTCCGACCAGCCATGCGGAATATCGAGGACCGAAACGGGGGCGCTGCGCTGCAGGATTTCGAGGATCGGCTGGAAGGCGCCCGCCTCGAAATCATAGGCGCGGTCGAGCATCGAGGGAGCGGCGAGCAGCGACAGGTGCTCGGAGCACTTGGTGAGAAGCCGATCGAGAAAGACCTCGTCCAGCCGGTCCGGCGCCGAGACTGCCTCGGAAATCCCCTGCGGCGGGTCCTGGTCGAAATCGATATTCGCCGTGCCGTAGGGCAGATCGAGATCGGCGAGGATGGTTTCCGTCGAAAAGAGGTTGGAAATGCCCCAGGCGCAGTTGTGGGCGATGACGGACGAGCCGCAGCCCCCCTTGGCGCCAATGAAGGCGAGGCTTCGCCCGACCGGCTCGGCTTCGGGATCGACAAAGATCGCCGCAATCGCCCCCAGGAGATCCGCCATTGCCACCGGCGCGACCATATATTCGGAGATGCCGTTGCGGATCAGTTCGCGATAGAGCGCGATATCGTTGTGGCGGCCGATGATGACGACCTTGGTACTCGGGTCGCAGACCGCGGCGAGCGGCGCCAGTTCCGCAAGCAGGGAGCGCGGCTCCGTGGCGGTCTCGAGGATGATCAGGTTGGGCGTCGAGACGCTCGCGAACATGTTGGCGGCGGCGGCGATGCTGCCGCCGGTGATGCGAAGGCTCACCTTCGCCATGCGGCGGTCCTGCCCGCAGCGCTCCATGAGGCGCTGCATTGCCTCGCTCTCGCAGAAGCCATGGATCGAAATGCGCGGCAAAGGCCGAAGCTGATCGAGGTCACCGGGGCGCGACACCTCCGCCGCAAACTCGGCTCCGCCGGGGTCGATGCTGTATTCAATCGCGCTCATCTTGGTCCCTCAAAATCCTGCATCACCCAACCGTCGCTCAGTCGTCCGAGGCCGCATCGCGCCAGGCGTCGATCACCGCGCCGCGCTGCTCGGCGTCGACAGGCGACATCTGGCGCGGGCCGATCAGGTCCGTCGGATTGGCGATCTGGGCGGCGAGGTTGGACTGCGAAGCGCAGCCGAAATTGTAGTAATTGCGGTTCTCCATCGTCAGCGTGAGGTCCTCCGGCCACTCACCGCAGGGCGCGGTCTGGGCGGTGATCGCGACATAGCTCAAGCGGATCGGCGCGGCGTCGCCCGGCGCAAGCGCTTCGTAGCTGGTCTCGATCATTCTCTTCGGAGGCACGCCGGTTGAAGCCAGCAGTCGACGGATTTCCTTGCGGACGATCTGCGCGGCGTGGCTGTTGGCGGAGCCGCGCGGCAGCATGATCTGAATGACGCCGCTCGATGCACTGCGGTATTCGGTGGCAAAGCCGCGGATGACGTCGCGTGTGCCAGAGGTCAACCGCCTGTCACCGGAGGCGACCGGAATGTCGATCACCCGCTCTCCTTCGGCAATGACGATCGGATGGCGGGCGCGATAGTCGTCCGGGATCGAGCCGGTCGACAGATTGTCCTTGCTGCCGCAGCCTGCGAGCAGGCTGGCGACGATCGCCAATGCGGCCATCCGGGCGGAGGTGCGGGTCAGCGACATCGGGGCCGGCCTTTCAAGTCTTTTGTGAACTGCGTTTCGGTTGTGCATGACCCGACCTATTTGTAGATGAAGCCGACATTGCCGTGATAGCGGCCGACGGGGAGTGCCGCCTCGGGACGTCCGTAAATGCGGTTGACGCGGCCGACGAAGAAGCTTTCGAGATCGTTGGCCGGATTGAAATTGTCGTCCGGTCGCGACAGCGCACTGCGGGCGACCGGCCGCACCAGATAGGGCGTCGCGATGATCACGAGTTCCGATTCATTGCGCTGGAAGTCCTTGCTGCGGAACAGCGTGCCGAGGATCGGTATCTTCGAGGCGCCGGGCAGGCCCGACATCGCCTGGCGGATGTTGTCCTGCACCAGACCGGCAATGACGATCGAGCCACCGGAGGGCAGTTCGACATTCGTTGAGGCCTCGCGTCGGCGGATGCCGAGGAAGGTGTTACCGGGGACGTTCACCGAGCCGTTGCCCGTTACGACCGAACCTTCATAGGTCGGCTCCGAAACATCCGTTTCGATCTGCAGGCTAATGCGGCCGGGACCGAGAACGACGGGCTTGAAATTCAGTCGAATACCATATTCGACATCGTTCACTTCGCGCGTTACTGTCGTTCCACCCGTAGCTTCGTCCGTGCCAACTTCCTGCGTGCCGGAAAGCCGGAATTCTCCCCCGACGTAGAACTTCGCCTCCTGGCCCGAGATGGCCGTCAGGCTGGGCTCAGCCAGCGTACGCATGACGCCTGCCTGCTCCATCGCGTTGATGTAGCTCGAGATCGTCGTGCCGCCGATCGAGCCTCTTATGATCGCGTTGGTGCCAAGACTGATTGCGTCGCCGAGATTGGCCGGATTTCGGAAACTGATACCACTCTCGCCATCCGATACACGACCATTGAAGCCGAGTTGCTTCAGCACCTGCCGACTGACTTCGGCAACGGTGACTTTCAGGGTCACCTGATCCTCGCCCTCGACCGTCAGCAGATTGACGATCTGGGAGGTCTGGCGAGCCTCGGCGAAAATGTCGGCATCGCCATTGGTGCCCTGGGCGGTGATGTTGCGGGTGGTCGCCTCGCCGCCCTTCAGGAAGGCGCGGGCAAGGTCGACGGCCTTGGTCGAATCAAGCGGGGTGCGCACGGATCCGGTCAGAACCACGTTGTCGGAGACGATCTCGACATTTATGTCCGCGTCGGGAATGAAGCGGCGCAGATTGGCTTCGAGGCCGGCCACATCGCGCTCGACGGCAACATCGAGGCTGACGATCTCCTCGCCGTTCGGGCCGAAAACGAAGATGTTCGTCTGACCGACCGCCTTGCCGAACAGGTAGATGCGGCGCGATGTGCGCGTGACGGCATCGGCAAGCGCCGGATCGGCAACGAGGATATCGTGGGCGTCTGTGGGGAGATCGACGACCACGGCCTTGTTGAGGCCGAGATTGACCTTTTTCTTGACGCCCGGACCACTCTCGACGATCCGGACCACCGACGAGGCGGCGGCTTCCGCGGTCGGGACCGAAGGCAGTATCATGCCGGAGAATGTCAGTGAGAATGACAGACCGGCTGCGAGACAGGTCCGAAATGTGTTTCCGCTCCGCTTCACGTTGCGCCCCGTCCGATCTTACTGCTGGTTCTGCGTTGTGGTGGTGGTGCCATCGTTCTTGACGATGGAACCGGATTTGATGACCTGAATGCTCGGCTGGCCGTCGCCGCTCAAAAGGTAGTCGGCCGCTTCCGTATCGGCTTCCTGAGCATCCGCGACGCTGCGTAGCGCCAGCGAAATGCGCTCGGCCATCTGCTGCGCGACCGTCATCACTTTCGATTGGTCGGGCGTGAGCTCGAGGGTCGCCGTGGTGCCGATGACGGATTTCGAGCCGTCATCCTTCTCCTCGACCTGCTGGTCGATCGCCAGCACCCGGACATTGCTGAGCACGGTTTCGGTCAGATAGACGTCGCCGTCGGACTTGCGGACCATGATGACGTCGACCCTGTCGTTGGGCAGGATGAAGCCGCCAGCACCGGTCGCGACGGTGATTTCCGTGGCGACGGCCCGCTTCCCGGCCGGCAGCAGCGACGACATGATGCGGTTGGAGGGATCGGCGATCTTTTCCTGGCGGAGGGGCTCGCCGTCGAAGAGCGGCAGGCGGACGACCGCGCCGGATAGATCGTCGATTGCCGCGGGACGGTTTTCCTCGGTGATCATACCGTCGGCCACGCCGTCTTTCGGCCAGGCCATCCAGTGGATCGAATCGCCGCCGAGCCGGGAACCCACCGGCAGGCTCTTGCTTGCGACGAGGACATTGATACTCGGCGCCTGCTCGACGAGCGGTTCCGCCGTCCTTTGCGCGGGAGCACGGGTGAGCTTCATCGCCAATAGCCCAGCCATTGCCGCGGAACCCACGGCCACCGCCAGAATGATGATGCGCACCGGTTTCATGATCTCTAAGCCCCTGAAATACCCCGGGGACAGATTGATCAGGAATTGGTGTAATTATAGTTAACGGATCGCTTATGAACGCGGTTAACGAGAAGTAATCAGCGATTTCACAACTATGCCGTGGTCACCAAAGTTGCGCGAAAGCGGCTTCCATCAGCGGCGATGAGGCATAAGCGGCAAAGCCGCCGAGCGCGATCGCGATGCCATAGGGTATTTTCTTCGCCGTCAGTAGCAACCGCGGTACCGGAATGCCGCTCGCCAGGATCGCGTTCTCCTGTCTCCTCAAGAGAAGTACGGCCAGGGTCAAAACCCCACCGCAAATCGAGACATACACCAGAAAGGCCACGAGCGACGCGTCGAGGCCGAACCAGATGGCGCAGGCGGTCAGAAGCTTGGCATCGCCGCCACCCATGATATTGACCGCGAAGAGGCAGAAGCAGACGGCAAAGACCAGGGCGGCGGCCGCCACGTGGAGCCCGATCTCTCCAAGGCCGAGGCCAGCAAACGGCGCGATGACGAAAAATGCGCCGAGCAGGATGGCCGACACCCGGTTTGGAATCGTCATCGTCAGCAGATCCGAGATGGCCGCGAAAGCCAGGCAAAACGGAAAGACGACGAAGGCGGCAGCTATGGTCATCTCACTCTCCGAGGCGCATTCCGCCTAAGGAACAGACGCGCGCGACAACCGCGCGATACAGGCAGTAAAGAAAGGGTCGCTTCAAGACTGAAACGACCCTCTCCACAGTTCAACAAAACACGCGACAGCTTACATGTTGTCAGCGGCAGTCTTCATCTCGTCCTTGAGGCCGGTGAACAGCAGGTCGAGCTGGTCGCCGAGCGCCGTTGCGCCGGTGATGAGCGCTACGGAGATCAGGGCCGCGATCAGGCCGTATTCGATGGCCGTCGCACCGGATTCGTCCTTCATCAGGCGGGCGAAAATGGTCTTCATGGAGTTTCTCCTACTTCACGTTGTTGTTCAGCACGTCCGCCAACTGTTTGCCGTTGATCGGATACCCTGAAATTATCGGGGGCGAATTGCCATCGGCTTAAGGAAACCGGTTAGCGTGAAGTAAACGGGCCATCGCTCTTTCTTGGGTAAATGTCCCGGGAAGAGAAGCAGTAAATTGCGCACCACTAATGTAACCTTTCATTCACCAAAACAGGCCAAGATGCGGGCAGCCATTCGCCATCAGGACGCGCCATGAACACGCCCCTTGCGACCAAGCAGGTCGCCACGCTTGCCTTTCTTGCAGCTACGCTTTTCGGCTTTTTCGCTGCCGGGAGAACGGACGCGGCGGAGCAGATGATGCGCGTCTATATGGACCATGCACGGGTGCTGAAACTCGACCGGCCGGTGAGCAAGGTGATTATCGGCAATTCGGACGTCGCGGACGCGACCGTCGCCGATTCGAAGACGATCGTGCTGACCGGCCGCAATTTCGGCACGACGAACCTCGTCATCCTCGACCAGGACGGCAATGCCATCGTCGACGAGCGCATCCTCGTGTCGATCGACGAAGGCAACACCCTGCGCGTTTACAAGCAGACGACGCGCACCGTCTTCTCCTGCTCGCCGAATTGCGAGCGTCACGCCGAACGCAAGGCCACGACGTCGGGCAGCAATTGAGATCTTTCCGAGACCACTAAAATTCTCCGGGTCTTGGAAAACGAATTTTCAACAGTCTCAGCTTATTCTAGCGCCAATTGCAAAAACGGGACGCAGGCGAAATCGCATGCATTTTCCGCATCCCGCTCACGACGTGACATGACGGAACGGCGCAATGGCGACAAACACGAAAACATCCCCGGCAAGCCGGCGCGGATCGCGCCAGCTCTTTCGCCGCCTGCTCGGAGATAGGAGGGGCGCGACGGCGATCGAGTTCGCCATCCTCGCTTTGCCATTCTTTATCGTCGTCTTTGCCTCGATCGAGACATTCGTCGCCTTCGCCGGCGAGCAGCTGCTCGCCAATGCGACCGACACCCTGGCGCGCAAGATCCGCACCGGCGAGATCACGAAGAACGTGAGTGAAGCAGAGTTCCGCCAGGCCTTCTGCGACGAGATCGCCATCCTGTTGACCTGCTCCGCGACCGAGGTGACCACGCCGGAAAAGCTCTATCTCGATGTCCGCCAAGTCGCCGATCCGTCGCAGTTTCCGGCGGCGGTGCCGCGGGTCGGGCCGACCGACGCCTCGGATCTGGACACGAGCGGCTTTCAGTTCGCGCCGGGGGCCGGCAAGGAGTTCACCATGGTGCGCGCCTATTACCGGTGGCAGGTGATCACCGATCTTGTGCGCCCGTATGTCACCAATCTCCGGCCGGCCGGCAGCAGCATGCCGCGCGACTATCTGATGGTCGCGACCGCAACGTTCCGCAACGAGGACTATTGAGGATACCATGGGGCGCTCGGATGGAATGACCCTTGTCCGGCGTGCGTTCGGACCCTTGTCGCGCCTGTCGCGGGACCGTCGCGGCGTCGGCGGCGTGGAGTTCGCCATCGTCGCACCGATCTTGATCATGGCCTATATCGGCGCTTTCGAGCTTTCCGTCGGCTTGAACGTGCTGCGCAAGGTCGCCCGTGCCTCGAGTGCCGTCGCCGACCTCGTCAGCCAGGAGCCGAGCGTCGATACGGACTTCCTGGATGGCCTGAACAACGTCGCGGAAAGCATCCTGGCCCCCTACGCCGGCACGGACTACACGCTGAAGATCACCGGCATCCAGGTCACCGGCACCACGACCGGCACGGTGCTGTGGTCGCGCGACCAGGACGGCGGCACGCCCTACCCGGCCAATTCCACGACCACGGTGCCCTCCGAACTCGAGGCGATAAACGCCTTCATCGTGCGCACCGAACTCGTCCTCCCGCACGAACTGCTGCTCCTTTCGCCGGACCTTTCGAGCAGCGTCAACGCAATCGACCTCTCCAAGACCTCCTATTATCGCCAGCGCTCTGGCACGAAGATCGATTGCACGGGCTGCTGAGGACCAATGCATGTCGCAAAGTGCGAAGCGGTTCTGGAACAACGACATGCATAAAAACAAGAACCCAAAGCGCGCCGCGTGAATACATCTGAATGCGACGCGCTTAGATCCGCTCAATTGCATTGAATTTGGCGCCGCGCTATTCCTGCGAGATTGCGCGGGATCGCTCCCGCACTGTTCAATAGCAACCGGACCGCAGCCGCGCTCCGGTTCGGCGGGTGTTCCATGGCGCGTGTCTTTCTCTTCGTCCTCGATTCCTTCGGCATCGGCGGGGCGCCCGACGCCGAGGCATTCGGCGATCTCGGCGCCGACACGCTCGGCCACATCGCCGAATTCTGCGCGTCCGGCGCCGGCGACCGCGCCGGTTTGCGCGAAGGGCCGCTGCAACTCCCCAACATGTCGGCGCTCGGGCTCGTCCATGCGGCGCGACTGGCAACCGGACGGGTTCCTGCCGGCATGCCGCTGCCGGAGCGCGTCTACGGCGTCTACGGTGCGGCCAGCGAGGTTTCGCGTGGCAAGGACACGCCGTCCGGCCACTGGGAGATCGCCGGCACGCCGGTGCGGTTCGACTGGGGCTATTTCCCCTCCGAGGGCGATGCCTTTCCGCCGGAACTCATCGAGGCGATCTGCCGCGACGGCGACATTCCGGGCATTCTCGGCAATTGCCATGCCTCCGGCACCGACATCATCGCGCGTCACGGCGAAGAGCACATGCGGAGCGGCAAGCCGATCTGCTACACCTCGTCCGATTCGGTCTTCCAGATCGCGGCGCATGAGCAGACCTTCGGGCTCGAGCGGCTGCTGGAACTCTGCCAGGTCGTCCGCCGGCTCGTCGACGATTACAATATCGGCCGCGTCATCGCCCGGCCGTTCGTCGGCGACAATCCGGGCAATTTCACCCGCACCGGCCACCGCCGCGACTATTCCGTCCTGCCGCCGGAGCCGACGATCCTCGACCGGCTCGAGGAGGCCGGACGAACGGTGCACGCGATCGGCAAGATCGGCGACATCTTCGCGCACCAGGGCGTGACCAGGCTCACCAAGGCGAACGGCAACATGGAGCTCTTCGACGCGAGTCTTACGGCGGTCGAGGAGGCGGAGGAGGGCGACCTCGTCTTCACCAATTTCGTCGATTTCGACATGCTCTACGGCCACCGCCGCGACGTGCCGGGCTATGCGGCGGCGCTCGAAGCCTTCGATGCGCGGCTCCCCGATCTCGACCGGCGGCTCCGGCCCGGAGACATGGTCATCCTGACCGCCGACCACGGCTGCGACCCCACCTGGCGTGGCACCGACCATACGCGCGAGCGCGTGCCGGTCTTGATGTTCGGTCCGTCGCTCAGGAGCCGGTCCTTCGGCATAGCCAACAGTTTCACCCATATCGGCGAGACAGCTGCCCGACATCTCGGCATCGCGCCGGGCCCACATGGGAGAAGCCTCATTTGACCGCGCATCTGAAGAAAGCCGAGCTGCATTGCCACATCGAAGGCGCCACGTCGCCGGAACTGGCGCTGCGGCAGGCCCGCAAATACGGCGTCGACACGAGCGCCATCATCGGCGACAAGGCCTACGTCTGGGAGGATTTCACCAGCTTCGTGAAATGCTACGACAGCGTCGCCTCGCTGTTCCGCACCGAGGGCGACTATGCGCTGCTTGCCGAGACCTACCTGACCGAGCTCGCCGAGGCCGGGACGATCTACAGCGAGATCATCGTCTCGCCGGACCACGGCAACACAATCGGTCTCGGTGCCGACGCCTATCTCGAGGGGCTTGCTGCGGGCATGGAGGCGGCCAAGGCGAAAACCGGGATCGAATCGCGTATGCTGATCACCGGCATCCGCCATCTCGGGCCGGAATCGGTCGCCAAGACCGCCGAATATGCGGCCATGCGCCGCCATCCGTTGGTGACCGGCTTCAACCTGGCGGGCGAGGAGCGGATGCACAGCGTCTCCGAGTTCGCCCGCGCCTTCGACATCGTCCGCGACGCCGGCCTCGGGCTGACCATCCACGCCGGCGAGCTTTCCGGCGCCTTCAGCGTCCGCGACGCGCTCGACCATGTGCGCCCGTCGCGCATCAGTCATGGCGTGCGGGCGATCGAGGACGCGGATCTGGTCAAGCGCCTTGCCGACGAGGGCGTAGTGCTCGAGGTCTGCCCGGGTTCCAACATTTCGCTCCAGGTGTTTCCGGATTTCGCCTCGCACCCGCTCAGGCCGCTTTACGAGGCCGGCGTCCGCGTGACGCTCAACTCCGACGATCCGCCCTTCTTCCATACCTCGCTCGCGCAGGAATACGAGATCGCCTCGCATGTGATGGGCTTTGGAGACGGCGAAATCGACCGGATGACGAAAACCGCGATCGAAGCCGCCTTCGTCGACGAGCCCACCAGACAGGAACTGCTGGCGGCGCTGCATATGTAGTCGCGATAATCATCGGAAGCACGCCAATGCCCTTGCGGCCTCCGATCTTTCCATGGAAAAGAGGGCGGATATGCCAAGATCTCGGGGAAGGTGAAGCCATGGACGGCGTGACAGTGATCGATCATCCGCTGGTGCAGCACAAGCTGACCATCATGCGCAAGAAGGAGACTTCGACCGCAGGCTTCCGCCGGCTGCTGCGGGAGATCTCGACGCTGCTCTGCTACGAGGTGACGCGCGATCTGGAACTCACCATGGAGCGGATCGAAACGCCGTTGCAGGAGACGGACTCTCCCGTTCTCGAGGGCAAGAAGCTCGTCTTCGCCTCGATCCTGCGCGCCGGCAACGGCCTGCTGGAGGGCATGCTCGAGCTCGTCCCCTCGGCCCGCGTCGCGCATATCGGCGTCTATCGCGACCACGAGACGCTGCAGCCGGTCGAATATTACTTCAAGGCGCCGGAGAACCTCAACGAACGGCTCGTCATCGTCGTCGACCCGATGCTTGCGACCGGCAATTCCTCGATTGCAGCGGTCGAAAAACTGAAGGAGCGCGGCGCCAGGAACATCCGCTTCCTCTGCCTGCTTGCCGCACCGGAAGGCATCCGCAACTTCAACGGAGCGCATCCGGACGTGCCGATCTTCACCGCCGCGATCGACAGCCATCTGAACGAGAAGGGCTATATCGTGCCCGGTCTCGGCGACGCGGGCGATCGCATGTACGGCACCAAATAGGTCTTTCTTAACCAATTGACGAAGCAAATGAGGCGCCGCCGGTTTTCCGGCGGCTTTTTTGCGCGGTATTAGCAATCTTCTGGTCAGATCGGCGAACGCGCCAGCCGATCCCCGGAGCCAAGAATGTTGACACGTCTCATTGCCTTTGCCGGCGGACTCGCCGCCATTGCCCTCGTCGTGCCGGACCTCGTCTCCAGCTATCTCGATCGCCCCGACACCAAATCGTCGCAGCAAGCCGCCGCGAGCCCCACGCCGACAACCGCCAGCTACGCGGCGGGCAAGGCCGTGGTGCTCGAAGCCGATCGCTCCGGCCATTTCACCGGAACGTTCCGGATCAACGGGCGGTCGGAAAGTGGGCTGGTCGACACCGGTGCGAGCACGATCGCCATCAACGCGTCTGCAGCCCGGCGGTTCGGCATCGCCGTCGGCAGCCTGTCCTTCGATACGCGAGCGCAAACCGCCAACGGCATCGTCGAGGCGGCCCATATCAGCCTCGACCGGGTCGAGATCGGCGGCATTACACTCCGGAACGTCGAGGCCATGGTGCTGCCCGACAAGGCACTTTCGGGCATGCTCGTCGGCATGTCCTTCCTGAGCCGGCTATCGTCCTATCGGGTCGAGGACGGCGCGCTCCACCTCGTCAGGTGATTCTTGAAACGACGACGGGGCGTGGCACAGGCCGCTCGTCGGCGATCGCATAGAGCGCCGGGACCCTGCCTCTTACCATTTCGGCCCGCTGCCGATCGGCGGCATGCACGAAAGCGATTGGTTCGCCCTCTTGCACTTGCGTTCCGAGTGGCCTCAGGTCCGCGAGTCCGACGCGATGGTCGATGCTCTCATCCGGGCGGATACGCCCGCCACCGAGCGCAATGACAGCCATCCCCAGTTCGCGGGTCTCGCAGGCACTCAGATAGCCGTCGCGATTGGCAGGCACAGGCAGCACGACCGGCGCCTTGTCGAGATAAGCATCCGGCCGGTCGACGAAATCCGCCGGTCCACCAAGCAGATGCACCATGCGGCCGAAGCGCTCCATCGCGGCACCGCTCGCAAGAGCGTTCCCTGCCAGCGCCTCGGCTTGCACCTCGTCCGCCACCACGCCCGCTGCGACGAGCATTTCCGCCGCGAAGGCCATCACCACCCGATCGAGCCGCGTCCCCGCCTTCTCGCCGCGCAGATAGGCAAGACAGTTCTCGATTTCGAGCACGTTGCCGGCCGCGTCCGCCAGCGGCTCGTTCATGTCGGTGATCAGCGCCGAGGTGCGCACCCCCGCCCCGTTGGCGACGTCAACGAGTGATCGCGCGAGGATTTCGGTTTCCGAGGGGTCGGTCAGGAAGGACCCGTTGCCGAGCTTGACGTCCAGCACCAGCGACTGAAGCCCGGCCGCGAGCTTCTTCGAGAGGATCGACGCGGTGATCAGCGGCACTGAATCGACCGTCGCCGTCACGTCGCGGATCGCATAGAGGCGCTTGTCGGCCGGCGCCAGATTGGCGGTCTGGCCGATGATGGCGCAACCGACCTCGTCGATCACCTTATGGAAGAGCGCTGGGGAGGGCTGGATATTGTAACCCGGAATGGACTCGAGCTTGTCGAGCGTGCCGCCGGTATGGCCGAGCCCCCGGCCCGAGATCATCGGCACGGCGGCGCCGCAGGCGGCCACGATCGGTGCCAGCATCAGCGAGACATTGTCGCCGACACCGCCGGTCGAATGCTTGTCGACGATTGGCCGCCCGAGCGCGCTCCAGTCGAGCGTTTCGCCGGAATCGCGCATCGCCAGCGTCAGCGCCACGCATTCGTCGCGGCTCATGCCCGTGAACCAAACGGCCATGGCGAAGGCGGCAACCTGCCCTTCCGAGATCGAAGCGTCGGTTATGCCTTCGATGAAAGCGGCGATCTCCGCCACCTCGAGCCGGCCGCCGTTTCTCTTCTTCCGGATTACTTCCTGTGGGAGCATTGTCGATGGGCTCAGGCTTCTGTCGCGATCATGTCTTTGAGGATCGCTGCCAGCCGCTGGCCGCCGAACGGCGCCATCTCCTTCGTCTCTTGATGGCTGAGTTCCCCTCCGGTCATGCCAGCGCCGAAATTGGTGATGACCGAGGCGGCCGCCACCCTCAAACCGAAGAACCGGGCGAGAATGACCTCGGGCACGGTGGACATGCCGACCGCATCCGCACCCAGGATGCGGGCCATGCGGATTTCCGCGGGCGTTTCGAAGCTCGGGCCGGAGAACCACATATAGACGCCACGCGCCAGCGGGATGCCGAGTCGCTCGGCGGCCTCCTCCATCCCGACGGCAAGCGCCGCGTCATAGGCATTGGTCATGCCGACGAAGCGATCGTCGCTTTCGACGCCGATCAGCGGATTGGCGCCGGAAAAGGCGATGTGATCGGCGATCCGCATCACCGAGCCGGGCGGCATGTCCTCGCGCAGCGATCCGGCCGAATTCGTGAGGATCAGGTTTTCGACGCCGATCCGCTTCAGCGTTTCGATCGGCACGCGCATCGCATTGGCATCGCCGCGCTCGTAGTAGTGGACCCGGCCGGAAAGCATGACGACGGGAACATTGCCGAGCCGGCCGAGGACGAGCTCGCCCGCGTGGCCGGAAACGCTGCTGACCGGGAAGCCCGGTATGTCCGCATAGGAAATGCGGACCGGCTCCGTCACCGCCTCGACGAGCGAGCCGAGCCCGGAGCCGAGCACGATGCCGTATCGCGGCGATAGCCCGCCGAGTTTGTCGCCCAGGAATTCAGCTGCGTCGGTCATCCAAGAATCTCGGTCTCGAAGCTGTGCGGCAGCAGGTCGGAGAGCGCCAGGCTTTTCTTGATGCCCGTCTCGTCGCAGAGATAGATGCGGGTGCTGGCGCCGGAGAATTCCGCCAGCCGCTGCCGGCAGCCGCCGCAGGGAGGGCAAAGCGCCAGCTTCTCGGCGATGACGGCCACCTCCATGATCTTGCGTTGCCCGGCCATCACCATGTGGCTGATCGCCGTCGTCTCGGCGCACCAGCCTTCCGGAAAGGACAGGTTCTCGATGTTGGCGCCCGTGTAGATGTTGCCATCCTCGGCGCGGATCGCCGCCCCCACCGGAAACTTCGAATAGGGGGCATGCGCCTTTGCCATGGCTTCACGCGCCGCGACGAAGAGTTCGTTCTTCGGCATAGGTCTGTCCTTATTGTTGTGCATGTCGTTATCCCAAAACCGCTGCGCACTTTTGGGCGACATGCATTAGCGCTCCTTCACATAAGGTACGCCGCCGGCCTTGGGCGGGATGGCCTTGCCGATGAAGCCGGCGAGCAGATGACGGTGAGGATATAGGGCAGCGCCTGCATCAATTGTACCGGCACCTGGCCGACGAACGGCAAGGGCGTGCCCTGCAGGCGGATGGCGAGCGCATCGAGGAAGCCGAAGAGCAGGCAGGCGAACATGACGTTCTTCGGTCGCCATTTGGCGAAGATCAGCGCCGCGAGCGCGATATAGCCCTTGCCTGCCGTCATGCCTTTGACGAAACCGGCGGTCATCGCCAGCGACAGATAGGCGCCGGCAAAACCACACAGAATGCCGCAGCAAATGACCGCACGATACCTGAGCCAGATCACCGAGATGCCGGCCGTGTCGACCGCGCCAGGGTTTTCACCGACCGCCCGGAGCCGGAGTCCGAACCGGGTGCGGTAGAGGATCCACCAGGTTGCCGGCACCATGGCAAAGGCGAGGTAGGTGAGCAGGAAATGGCCGGAGAGGAGATCCGAGTAGATCGGCCCGAGGATCGGTACGTCGCGGATCGCGTCGGCGCCGGGAAGGTTGATCGTCTGGAATCTGGCGCCTTCGCCGAGCGCCGGCGTGCGGCCACCCTGGCGGAACCAGGCTTCGCCGAGAATCACCGTCGAGCCGGCGACGATGAAATTGATCGCCACACCCGAGACGATCTGATTGCCGCGTTGGGTGATCGAGGCATAGCCATGCACCAGCGACAACACGATAGAGATGAGAATAGCGGCGAGGAGGCCCATCCAGACCGACTGGGTGACGGCGGCGACGGCACCGGCCGCGAAGGCGGCGCCGAGCATCTTACCCTCGAGGCCGATGTCGAAAACGCCGGCCCGCTCGGTGAAAAGCCCGGCAAGCGCGGCGAAGACCAGCGGCACGGAGACGCGGATTGTCGATTCGAGGAGCACCACGAGGACGTGGAAGAAATCCATGGCTTCAGGCTCCCTTGGTCTGGACGACGGCGGCCGCACGCTGGCCACGCACCGCGAAGGCGCGGGTTATCGCCGGCCGGAACATGTTTTCGAGTGCGCCGGCAAAGAGGATGACGAGGCCCTGGATGATGACGATCATGTCGCGCGAGATCGACGGCATCTCGAAGGCGATCTCGGCGCCGCCCTGGTAGAGGACGCCGAAGAGGATCGCCGCGGGGATAATGCCGCCCGGATGCGAACGGCCCATCAGCGCGACGGCGATGCCGACGAAGCCGGCGCCCTGCACGAAATCGAGTTGCATGCGGAACTGCTCGCCCATGATCGGGTTCAGCGCCATCATCCCGGCAAGACCTCCGGAGATCATCATGGCGATGACGGTGATGCGGCTCTCGCGAATGCCGGCATAGCGCGCCGCCGAGGGGCTATGGCCCATGGTGCGCATCTCGTAGCCGAGCTTGGTGCGCCAGATCAGCAGCCAGACGCCGAAGGCGGCGGCGAGCGCCAGCAGGAAGGAGATGTTGAAGGGCGCCGTGCCGACATTGAGGCCGAAGATCGACAAGAGCCAGTCGAGCTTCGGCAACTGGCCACCCTCCGCAAAGGTCCGCGTCTGCGGCGCCATCGATCCGAGCGGCTTCAGGACGCGCGTCAACAGGTAGACCATCAGGCTCGAGGCGATGAAGTTGAACATGATGGTGGTGATGACGATGTGGCTGCCGCGCTTCGCCTGCAGCCAGCCGGGCAGGAAGGCCCAGAGCGCGCCGAAGAAGGCCGAGCCGAGAATGGCGAGCGGGAAGACCACGTACCAGGGCATCACTTGGTCGAGCCACAGGCAGGCGAGCGCCACGCCGATGCCGCCGACATAGGCCTGTCCCTCGCCGCCGATGTTGAACAGCCCGGCATGGAAGGCGACGGCGACGGCAAGGCCGGTGAAGATGAAGGTCGTCGCGTAGTAGAGCGTGAAGCCGATATACTCGCCGCGACCGAAGGCGCCGTTGATCAGGTGGTAAGCCGCCTCGAACGGATTCTCGCCGACGAGCAGCACGACGAGACCGGCGACAAGGAAGGCAACGGCAAGGTTGACCAGCGGGACGAGGCCATATTCGACCCAGCCCGGAAGCTTCGCGTAAGGTGTGCTCATTCTGCGGCCTCCTTGCGGCCTTCGACGCCGGCCATCAGGAGACCGAGTTCGCCCTCGGTCGCCTCCGGGTTGCGCTCGCCGACGACGCGGCCGGCGAACATCACGAGGATGCGGTCGGAAAGCGAGCGGATCTCGTCGAGCTCGACGGAGACCAGCAGCACGGCCTTGCCCTGGTCGCGCATCTCGATGATCCGCTTGTGGATGAACTCGATCGCGCCGACGTCGACGCCGCGGGTCGGCTGGCCGATGATCAGCACATCCGGACTGCGCTCCATCTCGCGGGCTAGGACGATCTTCTGCTGGTTGCCGCCGGAGAAATTAGCGGTCTTCAGCCGCGCATTCGGCGGGCGGATGTCGTATTTGGCGATCTTCTCCTCGGCATCCCTGCGGATCGCGTCGATGTCGAGAAAGACGCCTTTCAGATAGCGCGGGTCGTTGTGGTATCCGAGAATGGCATTCTCGCTTTCCTCGAATTTGAGGACGAGACCGACGTGATGCCTGTCTTCCGGGACGTGCGCCAGCCCGCGAGCCCTGAGCTCGGCGGGATCCCTATGGCCCGTCACATCGACGGACTTGCCGTTCAAAAGCACGTCTCCGGAGGTCGCCTTGCGGATGCCGGCGATCGCCTCCAGCAGTTCCGACTGGCCGTTGCCGGCGACACCGGCAATGCCGACGATCTCGCCGGCCCGAACCTCGAAGGAGACGTCGTCGACCATCGTCACGCCGCGGCTGTCCTTGACCGTCAGCCCCTGCACGGCAAGCTTCACGTCGCCTGGGCTCGCCTCGCCCTTCTCGACACGCAGCAGTACGCGGCGGCCGACCATCAGCTCGGCAAGCTCCTCGACCGAGGTCTCGCGCGTCGTGCGGGTCGCAACCATCTCGCCGCGGCGCATCACGGAAACCTCGTCGGTGATCGCCATGATCTCGCGCAGCTTGTGGGTGATCAGGATGATCGTCTTCCCCTGCGCCTTTAGCTGGCCGAGAATGCGGAAGAGATGGTCGGCCTCGGCCGGCGTCAGTACGCCGGTCGGCTCGTCGAGGATGAGGATATCGGCCCGGCGATAGAGGGCTTTCAAGATTTCCACCCGCTGCTGGAGACCGACCGGCAGCTCCTCGATCAGCGCATCGGGATTGACCTCGAGGGCGTATTCCTTTTCGAGCCGTTTCAGTTCCTGGCGCGCCTTGGCGATGCCCTTGTTGAGGATCTGGCTGTCTTCCGCGCCCAGCATGACGTTTTCGAGCACGGTGAAATTTTCGACCAGCATGAAATGCTGGTGGACCATGCCGATGCCGACGGAGATCGCCGTGTTCGGATCGCGAATGGAGACCGGCTTGCCGTCGACGAAGATCTCGCCGCTGTCGGCCTGGTAGAAGCCGTAGAGGATCGACATCAGCGTCGATTTACCGGCGCCATTTTCACCGATGATGCCGTGTATCGTGCCTTTGCGAACCTTGAGATTGATGTCCTTGTTGGCGTGGACCAGACCGAAGCTCTTGTCGATCCCGCGCAATTCGATGGCAATATTGTCCATATTGGCCTGCGATCCCCTATTTGCCCGCTTCGGTCCCTGCCCCAAGACCGTGCCGACATTTTTTTACCAATTGGTATAAGTTTATCATCGATTTTCCGGCGCGAAAGCCTCAAATCGCGATCTCCTTATACTCTCATCGGATCGCCGATGAGAGTCCAGCATGAATATACACAGGTGGATGGAGGGACCACGCCGACGTTTGCCGGGAGCGAGCGCCGCGAAGAGCAAGACCCCTCCCCAACCCCTCCCCACAAGGGCTATCGGATTCACACAACGTCTGCGACGCCTGGGG
>NZ_AUTC01000169.1 GCF_001461695.1 Sinorhizobium fredii USDA 205
CAGACATTCAAATGGGCTTCAACAACGATGTGTGAATGCCATAGCCCCACAGGTGGGAGGGGCTTAACCCGCCGCTCCCGCTCCGCCTCTTTTGAACCGTTCCAGCGGGAGTCGACATTGGAAAATGGCAGTCGGACGCAGCAGGCACCCAAGCCCCTCCCACCTGTGGGGAGGGGTTGGGGAGGGCCTTGTCCGCGCCTCTTTCAACTCACTCAAGAAAGCCGCGCGCAGGCGGCTGCGATGCGCTGCAGCGCTTCCGTAAGCTCCGCCTCCGACGTCGCATAGGAAATCCGGAAGAACGGCGAAAGGCCGAAGGCCGAGCCCGGGACGACGGCGACATGGGCGTCGTCGAGCAGATAGGCGCAGAAGTCGGTGTCCGTCTCGATCGTCTTGCCGGCGGGCGTGACCTTGCCGAGCATGCCGGCGCAGCCGGAGAAGGTGTAGAAGGCGCCTTCCGGGACGCGGCAATCGAGGCCGTCGATGGCGTTCAGGCCGTTGACGACGAGATCGCGGCGGCGCTGGAAGCTGGCGGTGCGCTCCTTCAGAAAATCCTGGGGGCCGTTGAGCGCGGCGACCGAGGCCGCCTGGCTCACGGATGACGGGCAGGAAGTCGCCTGGCTCTGGACAACGGCCATCGCCTTGATAAGCGCACGCGGGCCGCCGGCATAGCCGATCCGCCAGCCGGTCATCGCATAGGCCTTGGAGACGCCGTTGACGGTCAACGTCCGCTCCTTGAGGCGGGGTTCGAGCTGGGCCGGGGTGACGAAGCGGAAGGCGTCATAGACGATGTGCTCGTACATGTCGTCGACGAGCAGCCAGACATGCGGGTGCTTCAGCAGCACGTCGAGCAGCGGCCGGTAGTCGGCGGCGCTGTAGGCGGAACCCGACGGGTTCGACGGCGAGTTGAGCAGCACCCAGCGCGTCTTCGGCGTGATCGCCGCTTCGAGCTTTTCCGACGTCAGGCGGAAACCGGACGATGCATCGCATGCGATCAACACCGGTCTGCCTTCGCAGATCTGGACGATGTCCGAATAGGAGGTCCAGTAGGGCGTCGGGATGATCACCTCGTCGCCGGGGTTGATCGACGCCATCATGGCGTTGAAGAGGATCTGCTTGGCGCCGGTCGCGACCGTGATTTCGTCCAGCGCATAGGCGAGGTCGTTCTCGCGCCGGAATTTTTCGCGGATCGCCTTCTTTAGTTCCGGCGAACCGTCGAGCGCCGTATATTTCGTCTCGCCGCGCTGGATCGCCTCTGAGGCCGCCTGCTTGACATGATCCGGGGTGTCGAAGTCCGGCTCGCCGGCGCCGAGGATGATGACCGGCTTGCCGTCGCGCTTCATGGCGCTGGCGCGTGCGCCGATCTTGAGGATTTCGGAAACGCCGATCGAGGCGATCCGCGAGGCGGGCAGAAAGCCCGCCTCCTTGACCGTTGCATTGATGGTCATGGTCGATCCTATTCGATGTCGCCAATTATTCGATGTCGAACGAGACGCCCTGCGCCAGCGGCAGAGCCTTCGAATAGTTGATCGTGTTGGTGGCGCGGCGCATATAGGCCCTCCAGGCGTCGGAGCCGGATTCACGGCCGCCGCCGGTTTCCTTCTCGCCGCCGAAGGCGCCGCCGATTTCCGCACCGGACGTGCCGATATTGACGTTGGCAATGCCGCAGTCCGAGCCGTCGGCCGCGAGGAAGCGCTCGGATTCCTGCATGTCGCGGGTGAAGATCGACGAGGAAAGCCCGGCCGCGACGGCATTGTGCTCGGCAAGCACGGCGTCGAAGTCGCTGTACTTGATGACATAGAGGATCGGCGCGAAGGTTTCTTCGAGAACCGGGCCAGCCTGCTTCGGCATTTCGACGAGCGCCGGCTTGACGTAGTAGCCGTTGTCGTAGCCGAGCTCGACGCGTTCGCCGCCGGTTACCGCGCCGCCCTCTGCCTTGGCTTCGGAGATCGCCTTCTGCATGTTGTCGAAGGCGGCCTTGTCGACGAGCGGGCCGACGAGGGCGGTCGATTCCAGCGGATTGCCGACGGAGACGGAAGCATAGGCCTTCTTCAGGCGCGGCACGAGCTGGTCATAGACGCTTTCATGGACGAAGAGGCGGCGCAGCGTCGTGCAGCGCTGGCCGGCCGTGCCCATGGCACCGAAGGCGATGGCGCGGAGCGCCATGTCGAGATCGGCCGAGGGGCAGACGATGCCGGCGTTGTTGCCGCCGAGCTCGAGGATCGAGCGGGCGAAGCGCTTGGCAAGCCGCGGACCGACCTCGCGACCCATGCGGGTCGAGCCGGTCGCCGAGACGAGCGGAACCTTCGGATGGTCGACGAGCACCTCGCCGATCGAGCGGTCGCCGATCAGCACCTGCGACAGGCCTTCCGGCGCATCGCCGAAGCGGGCGAGGGCGCGCTCGAGGATCGCCTCGCATGCAAGCGCGGTGAGCGGCGTCTTTTCCGACGGCTTCCAGACGACGGCGTTGCCGCAGACGAGCGCAAGTGCTGCGTTCCACGACCAGACGGCGACCGGGAAGTTGAAGGCCGAGATGATGCCGACGACGCCAAGCGGGTGCCAGGTTTCCATCATGCGATGGCCGGGGCGCTCGGTGGCGATCGTCAGGCCGTAGAGCTGGCGGGACAGGCCGACGGCGAAATCGCAGATGTCGATCATCTCCTGTACTTCGCCGAGACCTTCCGACGGAATCTTGCCGGCTTCGAGCGAGACCAAGCGGCCCAGATCGGCCTTGAAGGCGCGCAGCTCTTCGCCGAGCAGGCGGACGAGCTCGCCGCGCTTCGGCGCCGGCACCAGCCGCCAGGCGCGGAAGGCTTCGTCAGCTTTTTCGATCTGCTTGGCGGCTTCGGCCGCAGACACGGTCCTGAGGCTGGCGATCTGCTCGCCGGTGACCGGGCTGAAGGACGGCATGTCGCCGCCCGTATAGAGTTCCTTGGCGACGCCCAACTTGTCGAGGAGGGCGGCTGCCTCCTTGGCGACGTCGATCTTCTTGGCTGCAATGTTCATCTGATCTGACTCCCGTGTTGCTTGGACGACTTAGCCAAAACGCACGCTGCCGAGCTTGCCCGGCGAGGTGAACGTCTTCAGGCCGGCGGCCATCTCCTTGAGTTTTTCCGGTGTATAGAAATCGTAATAGGCCTGGTTGCGGCGGCCGATCGCATGCTCCGCACTGAAGCTGCCGCGATATTGCTCGACCGCGACAGTGAAGACCCATTCGCGCAGGCGCTGCTCGAAGCTCGGGTCGGTCAATAGCGGGCTATCCTTCGCGACGACCAGGTTGAAGTGGACGCCGCCGTCACCGATATGGCCGAAGTCGCAGACGGTGACGCCAGGGAACGTCTCCGGCATTTCCGCCTTCATATGGTCGCAGAAGGCCATGATGTCACCCCTGCGGAAGGACAGATCGAAGGCGACCAGCTTGCCGAGGTGTTTGACGCCCTCGGAAAGCGCGTGGCGCAGTGCCCAGGTCTCGTGCGGCGGGCCGACGAATGCGTCGGCGAGCAGCGCTTCCTGAAGCTCCCAGATCTCCGCCAGCACGGTTTCGAGAACCGCATCGAGCGGCTGCTCTTCCTCGCGTGGCGCCCAGGTGCGGGCGATTTCCGCAAGGATCACATAGTCGGGGATATTACCGCCCTGGAACGGGTTCTTCAGCGACGGCACATGGGCGAAGGCGGCGGCGATGGCGTTCTTCGACATGCCCTCGAAGGCGGAGAGATAGGCGCCGAGCCGCTCTTCCATGGCGTTGAGCAGCGGCAGCACCTGTGCGCCACTTGCCGGCACCAGGAAGGCGGTCGCCACCTGCTTCGGAAGTCGCTCGAGATTGAGGACGCATTCGGTGACGATGCCGAAGACGCCGGACGTGCCGATGAAGATCTGCTTCCAGTCGACACCGGTATTGTTTTTCCTGAGGTCGCAATCGAGGTCGAGCACCGTGCCCGCCGCGTCGGCGAGCACCACCTTCAGCCCCAGGGTGTTGCGACGCACGTCGCCATATTTCAGGAAGCGTGAGCCGCCCGTATTGGTGGCGATCATGCCGCCGAGCCTCGGGTCTGCACCGAGGTCGATCGGGAAGAACAGGTCGTGCTCCTCGAGCTTCCGGTTGAGGTCCGACAGGCGGAAGCCCGCATCGACACGAACCGAGCGGTTGTCGAGGTCGAGCTCGAAGCGCCGGGTCAACCGGTCAAGGCTGAGCACCGCTTCGCTGCCGGAACCATCGGGCGTCGAGCCCGAAACGAGGCCGGTATTGCCGGCCTGCGGGATCAGGGCGATGCCGTTGCGCACGCAATAGGAAACCGCGGCGGAGGCCTCCGCCGTCGTTGCCGGACGCAGCACGGCGGCGGCGCGGCCGCGGTCGTAGCGCGCTCCCGTCTCGTAGGCTTCCATGTCTTCCGGACGCGTGACGATGCCCTTGTCGCCAAGGAGCTTCGTAAGCGCGTCGATATGGTGTTCGTCAATCATCGTCGGCGTATCATTCCGCGGCTACAGCGGTGGTCAAGGCCTTGAGGCAGCTCTCGATCGATGCCTTTTCGATGCCGGCATAATGCGCGAATTCATCGAGGACGGCGGCGCCGAGATCCGTTTCGAAGCGCTTCTGGTTCGGGCTCGCGACGAATTCCTGCTGCCCACCGTCGCCGAGGTTCGACTGGAAGATACCGGCGGCGCTGACCGGAAGGAAGTCCTCGTAGACGATCGGATCGAACTGAACCAAGCCGTCGGCGATCAACGATTCGAGATCGCGGCGGCCGGGAAGCTTCGTCTGCCGGCCTTTGTCGGTCAGAGAATAGCTGAAATAGCCGAGGCCTGCCTCGCGAATTTCGGCCCAGCTGTCCGGGAAGCCCTTGAAGGCCTCGGCAAGCGCCGCCTCATACGCCCTGGCGTTGGATCCGTCGGCGGCGGGCCGCACGATCTTGCGCGAATCCTCCAGCAGACGGTCGTAAAGGCCGCGGCCCTTCGGCGTCAGGGCGTTGCCGCGCTGCTCGATCTCGCCGAAGCGGGCTGTATGCGAGCCGGCCTTCCAGCCGCCGTCGGCGTCGCGGAAGGAAACCGCTTCCTCGAGCGCCTTGAAGGAGGTCTGGCGGAGCAGGATCGGGCACTTGCGGGTCGGCGGCCCTTCGACGACCGCCTTCGGGGCGATGTTATATTCGGGCATCAGCGCCTGGACGCGGTCGATGTCGAGGGTGCGCGGCGTCAGGTGGTTGATGTGCGGCCCCTTGAAGGAGACGACATCAGCGATCAGCCGGTGGGCGTCATGCAGGCGCTTGTACATGTCGGCGCTCACATTGGCCTTGTCGTGCCAGCGGAAGGTTTCCAGCACCTCGGCGACGAGGCGTTCGGCGTCGGCTCTGTCGAGCCCGCCGTCGCGCTCGGCTTTTTCTATAAGCTCGATCGCGCCCGGAGTGAAAATCCGGCGCTCTTTGAGAATTGCTTCCGCCTCGGCCCGCAGCGTCTCGTCGGCGATCAGATCGAGCCTGAGCAGCGACGTGAAGACGCGGAAGGGATTGCGCTTCAGCGACGTCTCGCTGACCGGGCGGAAGGCCGTGGAATGCACCGGCACGCCGGCCGTCGAAAGATCATAGTAACCGACCGGATACATGCCCATGACCGCGAAGACGCGGCGCATCATCGAAAGCTCTGCCGGGGTGCCGAGGCGGATCGCGCCGTGCCGCTCCTCGGAGATCCGCTCGAGCGTATCCGTCGCCTCGAGGCGTTCCTTCAGGGTTGCGTCCGCTGCCAGCGTGTCGGCATTGACCTTCGCCACGAGCTCCATCAGCGTGCCGTAGGCCGGAACCTCGTCGCGGTACATCATCGACATCGCGGCGGAAAAGGCCGAGCGAATATCATCGGCCGATACGAAACTATTCTCTTTCACTGGGGCTCGCCTCGCGCTAAGGGTGACGGACAAGATCATTCTTAATTCTGATCATATCGGAAGGTGGCGGGCTTGGATCGCGTTGCTTCTGACTATGTTGATGCGAGGCCGGAATGAAGTTAAGCCGCCGACTGGTTCCCGACGTGACGACGCTGCAGGCTTTCGAATGCGCGGCGCGCCACGGCAGCTTCACGCAGGCCGCCGCCGAGCTCAATCTCACTCAAAGCGCCGTCAGCCGGCAGATCAAGGACCTCGAAACCCAATTGGGCGTGCTGCTGTTCGAGCGGGTCCGCCAGCGGGTCATCCTTTCGGATGCGGGTCAGAAATTCCTGCCGGAGGTCCGCCGCCTGCTGCACCAGACGGAGGAACTGATGGTGCGCGCCATGGCCTCGGCACGGGCGGATTCAAGCCTTTCCATCGCGTCACTGCCGACCTTCGGCAGCCGCTGGCTGGTGCCGCGCCTGCCCGATTTCCTGAGGCGCTATCCCGGCACGGTCTTGAACCTCGCGTCGCGCTCCGCGCCGTTCGATTTCGACGAACAGAATTTCGACCTGGCGATCCACTACGGCCAGCCGGTCTGGGCGCGCGCCACCTGCAGCTATCTGTGCAGCGAGATCATCGTGCCGGTCGCAAGCCCGGCGCTTCTTGCCGCAAATTCGGTCGAGGTGCCCGAGGACATCGGCGGCGGACCACTGCTTCACCTTGCGACGAGAGCAAAGCTCTGGGCGCAATGGTTCGACGCGAACGGCGTCGACAATCACGGCGCCTATCGGGGCAACCGGTTCGATCAATTCTCGATGGTGATCGAAGCGGCGACCGCAGGTCTCGGTTTTGCCCTTTTGCCCCGCTATCTGATCGAACAGGAACTCACCGCAGGCACGCTGCGGATCGTACTCGACCGACCGATGCAGACGGAAAACAGTTATTATCTCGTCGTACCGGAAGGTAAACTGGAAAACCCGATCAGCCGCGCCTTCCGCGAATGGATCAGCGAGCAGGTCGACTGAAACCGACGCTGCCGGGGAGGGTGGAGGCGGCTTTCCGGGCGATCCTCTTTAAGATCGCCAAGCTGCCGCATACCAGGAAGGGGCCGGACTTTGAGAGAAGCATTCATCGAGCCAGCGGCAGGGTGCCGCCGCGCCGCATTGCAGCCACGGCAGTCCCGCGCAAATCGTCCGAAGCGGTGCTCGCAATCCTTGCAAGCCGCCGGCACTACGGCTAAAAAATGCCACTTTCATGCATCACGCGGCCGTGACATCCAACGCGCCGTCGGCTTTGCGATCTCTAAGCCCCAAGTCCCGGCCGGCGCCTGCTTCCGCGGGTTTCCTGCTCCGGGATGACGACGGCGGATGGGGGGACACATGACCGTGTCTAGAAACGCGCCGGCGACGCCTGGATCTTCAGGGCCGCAGCCACTTCGGCAGATCAACGAGAACCGGGCCGATCAACCCCGGTTGGAACCAGAATCCATACCCATGCTGCAACATACGACGTCGTCCAATACACCGCGCGAACCGGAAGCGAAGCAGATCGACTACAACGATTCGATCCGCTCGACCTATTTTTCGACCGACGATCTCAGGGCATGCGGTGCCGAGCTCGCGTTAAGCGGCGTTTCGTTCCTTCCGGGGTTCTTTTCCTTCGAGTTCCGCCCCAGGCATCGGGAAAACGAGAAGGAAATCTTCCGCGTCTACCGGGCGACGGCGGCCGATGTCGAAGCCGGTGCCTCGATCACCCCGGCCGCCGAGTGGCTGCTCGACAACCACCACGTCGTCGAGGAAGCGATCCAGGAGGTCCGGCGCGATTTCCCGCGCAGATTCTACCGCCAGCTGCCGACGCTGTCGGTTTCCGGAACGACCATCCCGCGCAGCATGGCGCTTGCCTGGCTCTATGTGGCCCATACGCACAGCACCGTCTCGCGCGAGACCATCACCGCGATGGTGCAAGGCTTCCAGGAACATGAGACTTTCAAGATCGGCGAGTTGTGGGCGTTGCCGTCGATCCTGCGCTTCGTGCTGATCGAAAACCTACGCCGCATCGCGATCCGCGTCGAGCGGTCGCGCGGCATGCGGCGCAAGGCGAACGAGGTCGCCGACCAGATCATCCGCGTGAGCGACCCGGAACGATGCCGGGCGCTGCTGGCGGACTCCGAGGCGCTCGCCGCCGACAATACATTCATTGCCCAGCTTCTCTACCGCATGCGCGACGGGTCGCAGACCTCCGGCGCGGTCATCGCCTGGATCGAGGAAAGGCTGGAACGGCGCGGCACCGACGTCGAGGAGGCGCTGGTCGCGGAGCAGAACCGCCTGTCGTCGGGCAATGCGACGATGAGCAACATCGTTCGCAGTCTGCGCGAGATCGACGACACGGACTGGGCCGTCTGGTTCGAGAGCGTCAGCAAGATCGATGCGACGCTGCGCGAAGGCTCCGACTATGCGGCGCTCGATTTCGGCTCGCGCAACAAGTATCGCGATACGATCGAAAAACTCGCCCGCCGGTCCGGCTACAGCGAGCACGAGGTCACCGAAACCGCGATCGAGATGGTCGGCGAGGCGAAGGCCGCCGCCGCGGTCGAGGCGCCGCTGCAGGAACCGAATGTCGGCGCCTTCCTGGTCGGCAAGCAGCGGAAAAACCTCGAGAGAAGGATCGGCTATTCGCCGTCGGTGCTGCAGCGGATGATCCGGCTGGTGCGCAAGCTGGACTGGTTTGCGATCGCCGGACCGAACATCCTGCTGACCATCCTGGCGATGATCGCCGTCTTCGTGTTCGTCAACCCGATGGACATTCCGAGCGGCGCCAAGCTGATTATGCTGCTGCTTTTCGCGCTGCCGGCGTCCGAAGGCGCGATGGGCCTGTTCAATACGCTCGTCACGCTGTTCGTGAAACCGTCGCGGCTCGTCGGCTACGAATTTCTCGACGGCATCCCCGAGGACGCCCGCACGCTCGTCGTGGTGCCCTGCCTGATCGCCAAGCGCGACCATGTCGACGAGCTGGTGCGCAATCTCGAGGTTCACTATCTCGCCAATCCGCGCGGCGAAATCTATTTCGCGCTTTTGAGCGACTGGGCCGACAGCAAGTTCGAGGAAACGCCTGCCGATTCGGACGTGCTCGAATATGCCAAGCGCGAGGTGGCGGCGCTCACGGCCCGCTACGCCTATGACGGCAAGACCCGCTTCTTCCTCCTGCATCGCCGCCGGCTTTTCAACGAGGCCGAAGGCGTCTGGATGGGCTGGGAGCGCAAGCGCGGCAAGCTGCACGAGTTGAACCTCTTGCTGCGCGGCGATCGCGACACCTCGTTCCTGCAGGGCGCCAATATGGTGCCGGACGGCGTGCAATATGTCATGACGCTCGATTCCGACACGCGCCTGATGCGCGACGCGGTGACGAAGCTGGTCGGCAAGCTCTATCACCCGATCAACCGGCCGGTCGTGAACCCCCGCACGCAGAACGTCGTCGCCGGCTACAGCCTGCTGCAGCCGCGCGTCACGCCGTCGCTGACGACGGGCAACGAGGCTTCCGCCTTCCAGCGCATCTTCTCGATCAACCGCGGCATCGACCCCTATATCTTCACGGTCTCCGACGTCTATCAGGACATCACCGGTGAAGGCAGCTTCACCGGCAAGGGCCTCTACCACGTCGATGCCTTCGAGGCCGCGCTCAAGGGCCGCATCGAGGAAAATGCGGTGCTCAGCCACGACCTGCTCGAGGGTTCCTACGCGCGTTGCGCACTGGTGACCGATATCGAACTCGTCGAGGACTTTCCGACCCGCTACGAGGTCGAGATGTCGCGCCAGCACCGCTGGGCGCGCGGCGATTGGCAGCTCCTGCCCTACATCTTCAGCCTGACGAACGGGCTCTCCATGCTCGGTCGCTGGAAGATGTACGACAACCTGCGTCGCTCGCTGATCCCCCTCGCCTGGCTCGCCGCCTCCGTCATGGGCTGGTATTACATGGAGCCTACGGATGCGCTGATCTGGCAGATCGTGCTGATCTTCAGCCTTTTCGTCGCGCCGACCCTGTCGCTCATCTCCGGAATCATGCCGCGGCGCAACGATATCGTCGCGAGAGCCCATATCCACACGGTGCTTTCCGACATCCGCGCCGCCAATGCCCAGGTCGCCTTGCGGATCGTCTTCATCGCCCACAATGCGGCGATGATGGCGGACGCGATCGTCCGGTCGCTCTACCGCACCTTCGTCAGCCGCAAGCTGATGCTCGAATGGCGCACGGCCGCACAGGTGCAGAGCGCCGGTCACGGCTCGATCGGCGATTACTTCCGCGCCATGTGGACGGCGCCGGCTCTCTCCGTCGTCTCGCTGGCACTCGCGGCGATCTCCGATACCGGGCTTCCCTTCATCGGCATCCCCTTCGCCCTCCTCTGGGCGGCGTCGCCGGCGGTCGCATGGTTCGTCAGCCAGTCGGCGGAAACCGAAGACCAGCTCGTCGTCTCCGACGAGGCGATCGACGACATGCGCAAGATCGCCCGGCGGACATGGCGCTACTTCGAGAGCTTCGTCACCGCCGAGCAGAACTTCCTGCCGCCGGACAATTTCCAGGAAACGCCGCAACCGGTGCTGGCGGAACGCACCTCGCCCACGAATATCGGCGTCTATCTCCTGTCGGTGATGTCGGCGCGCTCCTTCGGCTGGATCGGTTTCGAGGAGACGATCACCCGGCTCGAACAGACGATCGCGACGATCGACCGCATGCCGAAATATCGAGGTCATCTGTTCAACTGGTACCGCACGCGGGGCCTCGAAACGATGGAGCCGCGCTATATTTCGTCGGTCGATAGCGGCAATCTCGCCGGCCACCTGATCTCGGTCTCGTCCATGTGCCGGGAATGGGCCGAGGCGCCTTCTGCCCATGTCCAGGGCAGTCTCGACGGCATCGGCGATGTCGCGGCGATTCTCGCCGAGGTGTTGGACGAGCTGCCGGACGACCGCAAGACCGTGCGCCCTCTGCGGCGGCTGATCGAAGAGCGCATCGCCGGCTTCCAGAACGCGCTCGCCGCGGTCAAACGGGAACGCGAGTTCGCCTCGATCCGGGTCATCAACCTGGCGGTGCTTGCCCGCGACATGCACAAGCTTACCCTCAATCTCGACCATGAAGTGCGCACCGCCCAAAGCGGCGAGGTGGCAAAATGGGCCAGCTCGCTGGTGGCGACCTGCGAGGCGCACATTGCCGACGGCGTCTTCGATCTCGGTGCGATCGACGCGCTACGCCAGCGCTTGCTGGTGCTGAAAGACCGGGCCCGCGACATCGCCTTCTCGATGGATTTCAGCTTCCTGTTCCGGCCGGAGCGGCGGCTGCTGTCGATCGGCTATCGGGTGAATGCCAACGAACTCGACGAAGCCTGCTATGACCTTTTGGCTTCGGAAGCGCGGCTGACAAGCCTCTTTGCGATCGCCAAGGGGGACCTGCCGACCGAGCATTGGTACAAGCTCGGGCGCCCGATCGTGCCGGTCGGCGCGCGCGGTGCGCTCGTCTCCTGGTCCGGCTCGATGTTCGAATATCTGATGCCGCCGCTCGTCATGCAGGAGCGGCAGGGCGGCATCCTGAACCAGACGAACAATCTGGTGGTGCAGGAGCAGATCAACCACGGCCGGCGTCTCGGAACCCCCTGGGGCATCTCCGAGGCGGCGTTCAACGCCCGCGACCACGAACTCA
The DNA here is from genome assembly GCF_001461695.1 of Sinorhizobium fredii USDA 205. GTDB lineage: Bacteria > Pseudomonadota > Alphaproteobacteria > Rhizobiales > Rhizobiaceae > Sinorhizobium > Sinorhizobium fredii. Next base: position 11,537 of record NZ_AUTC01000169.1, read on the forward strand.
CCTACCAGTACACCAATTTCGGCGTGCCGACGCTGGGCCTCAAACGCGGCCTCGGGCAGAATGCGGTGATCGCCCCCTATGCGTCGATCCTTGCCTGCATGTACGATCCGAAGTCGGCGCTCGCCAACCTGGAGCGGCTCAGGGAGGTCGGCGCCCTCGGGGCCTATGGCTATCATGATGCCGTGGATTTCACGCCGACCCGCGTGCCCGAAGGGCAGAAATGCGCCGTGGTGCGCAACTACTATGCCCACCACCACGGCATGTCGATCGCGGCCGTGGCAAACGTCGTCTTCACCGGGCAGCTGCGCGAATGGTTCCATGCCGATCCGGTGATCGAGGCGGCGGAGCTGCTGCTGCAGGAGAAGGCGCCGCGCGACATTCCGTTGATGGCCGCCAAGCGCGAGCCGGAATCGCTCGGCAAGGGCCAGGCCGACCTGCTGCGCCCGGAGGTCCGGGTCATCGAGGACCCGCTGTCGCAGGACCGCGAGACGGTGTTCCTGTCGAACGGCCACTATTCGATCATGCTGACGGCGACCGGGACCGGCTATGGGCGTTGGAACGGCCAGTCGGTCACCCGTTGGAAGCCGGATCCGGTGGAAGACAGGACGGGAACGTTCATCTTCCTGCGCGACACCGTGAGCGGCGACTGGTGGTCGGCGACCGCCGAGCCGCGCCGCGTCGAAGGCGAGAAGACGCTGACGCGCTTCGGCGACGACAAGGCCGAATTCGTCAAGACCGTCGGCGATCTGACGAGCGAAGTGGAATGCATCGTCGCCACCGAACACGACGCCGAGGGCCGCCGGGTGATCCTGCTCAATACGGGCACGGAAGACCGGTTCATCGAGGTCACTTCCTATGCCGAGCCGGTGCTGGCGTTCGACGACGCCGACAGTTCGCATCCGGCCTTCTCGAAGATGTTCATCCGAACGGAGATCAGCCGGCAGGGCGATGTCATCCGGGTGTCGCGCAACAAGCGCGGCCCCGGCGATCCGGATATCGAAGTCGCGCATCTCGTCACCGACAATGCCGGCAGCGATCGCCACACCCAGGCGGAAACCGACCGCCGCCGCTTCCTCGGCCAGGGCCGGACGCTGTCGGAGGCCGCCGCCTTCGACCCGGGCGCCAGCCTCTCGGGCACGGACGGCTACACGCTCGATCCGATCATGGCGCTCCGGCGCGTCGTGCGGGTTCCGGCCGGCAAGAAGGTCAGCGTCATCTTCTGGACCATCGCCGCCCCGGATCGTGAAGGCGTCGATCGGGCGATCGACCGCTACCGCCACCCGGAAACGTTCAATCACGAGCTCATCCATGCCTGGACCCGCAGCCAGGTGCAGATGCGCCATGTCGGCATCAGCTCCAAGGAAGCGGCAAGCTTCCAGATGCTCGGCCGCTACCTGGTCTATCCGGACATGCACCTTCGCGCCGACACGGCAAGCGTCAAGGCCGGCCTCGCCTCCCAGGCGGCGCTGTGGCCGCTGGCGATCTCCGGCGACTTCCCGATCTTCTGCCTGAGGATCAACGACGACGGCGATCTCGGCATCGCCCGCGAGGCCCTGCGCGCGCAGGAGTATCTCAGGGCCCGCGGCATCACCGCCGATCTGGTGGTGATCAACGAGCGCGCCTCGTCCTATGCGCAGGACCTGCAGCACACGCTGGATTCGATGTGCGAGAACCTGCGGCTGCGTGGCCTCTCGGACGGCCCGCGCCAGCACATCTTCGCGGTGCGGCGCGACCTGATGGAGCCGGAGACCTGGTCGACGCTGATCTCGGCGTCGCGCGCCGTCTTCCACGCCCGCAACGGCACGATCACCGACCAGATCGCCCGGGCCGCCGCCCTTTACGCAAAGCCTGCGGAAAAGGCGGAGGAGAGCACGCGGATGCTGCTGCCGGTCCTCGAGGACAGGTCCGGCCGGGCCGCTGCGGTCGTCTCCGGCGACGACCTCGAATTCTGGAACGGTTTTGGCGGCTTTGCGGAGGAGGGTCGCGAATATGTCGTGCGGTTGCGCGGCGGCGAGGCGACGCCTCAGCCGTGGATCAACGTCATTTCCAACGAGGGCTTCGGGTTCCACGTGTCGGCCGAAGGGGCAGGTTTCTCCTGGAGCCGCAATTCGCGCGACTACCAGCTGACCCCCTGGACCAACGACGTCGTGGTCAACCGTCCCGGCGAGGCGATCTTCATCCGCGACATGGCCAATGGTGCGGTACTGACGCCCTACGCCGCCCTTTCGCGACGCAAGTCGGCGCTTTTCGAAGCGCGGCATGGCCTCGGCTATTCGCTGTTCCGAAGCAGGCAGGACGACCTAGAGATCGAGGCGGCCCACACGGTGCACCGGTCGCTGCCGGCCAAGCTCGTCCGGCTGTCGATCCGCAACCGCGGTTCGGCCGTCCGCAAGCTGCGCGTCTACGGCTATGCCGAGTGGGTCCTCGGCAACAACCGCAGCCGCACGGCGCCCTTCGTGCTCAGCGAATGGCAGGAGGCTTCCAAGGCGCTTCTTGCGACCAATCCCTACAGCATCGACTATGCCGGCCGTACGGCATTCTTCGCCCTCGATGGCGAGGCGGCGGCGAGCTTTACGGCAAGCCGTCGGGAGTTCCTCGGCTGGAACGGGGCGATCCTCGCCCCTGAGGCCGTCCTCGCGGGCGCCGAGCTTTCCATGTCGACCGAAGTGGACGGCGATCCCTGCGCGGCGCTGGCGACGGATCTCACCATTGAGCCAGGCGCCGAGCGGCAGATCACCTTCTTCCTCGGCGATGCCGACAGCAGCGACCGGGTAGAGGGAATTCTCGGGGAATTGCGTGACGGGTCCTTCGACAAGGTGCTGGAGACTTCAAGGACCTTCTGGAGCGAGTTCACCGGTGTCGTGAAGGTCGAGACGCCCGACCGGGCCTTCAACCACATGGTCAACCATTGGCTTCCCTACCAGAGCCTCGGCTGCCGGATCATGGCGCGCTCCGCCTTCTATCAGGCGAGCGGTGCCTTCGGCTTCCGCGATCAGTTGCAGGACACGCTCGCCTTCCTGACGCACCGGCCGGAACTGGCGCGGGCGCAGGTGCTGAACGCCGCCTCCCGGCAGTTCGTCGAAGGCGACGTGCAGCATTGGTGGCTGCCGGGTTCGGGCGCCGGGGTCCGGACGATGATTTCCGACGACGTCGTCTGGCTTGCCTATGCGGTCGCGCACTATTGCGCCGTCACCGGTACGAAGGACGTTCTCGACGAGAAACTGCCCTTCATCGTCGGGCCGGCGCTCGAGGAGGGACAGCACGACAGCTTCTACACGCCGGAGATCTCCGACGAGGTTGCCGACATCTACGAGCATTGCGCTCGTGCGCTCGATCTCGCCATCAAACGCACCGGTGCCAACGGCCTGCCGCTGATCCTCGGCGGCGACTGGAACGACGGCATGAACCGCGTCGGCGAGGCCGGTGAGGGAACGAGCGTCTGGCTCGGCTGGTTCCTGGCAGGCGCCTTGCGCGCCTTCCTGCCCTATGCACGCGAGCGCAAGGACGAGCCGCGCGTAACCCTCTGGGAATCGCATCTCGATATCGTCAAGCGGGGGCTCGATGAGGCCGGCTGGGACGGCGACTACTATCGTCGCGGCTATTTTGACGACGGGACGCCGCTCGGCTCGGCGGAAAGCAACGAGTGCCGGATCGATTCGATCGCGCAGTCGTGGAGCACGCTTTCGGGCGAGGGCGACGCGGAGCGCTCCCGGCGCGCCATGGATGCAGTGATGGCGGAACTGGTCGATCCGGAAAAGCGCATCGTCCGGCTGTTCACGCCGCCGCTCGAAAAGACCAAGCAGGATCCCGGCTATATCAAGTCGTACCCGCCGGGCGTTCGCGAGAATGGCGGCCAATATACCCACGCTGCCACCTGGGTCGTGCTGGCCTTCGCCGCCCAGGGGCGGGCGGAGGAAGCCTGGCGGGCATTCCAGATGCTGAACCCGATCTCGCATGCACGCAGTCGCGACGATGCGGAACATTACCGCGTCGAGCCCTATGTCGTGGCGGCCGATATCTATGGCGAGGGCGCGCTTGCCGGCCGCGGCGGCTGGACCTGGTATACCGGCTCGGCGGGATGGCTCTACCGCGCCGGCGTCGAGGGGATCCTCGGCATTCGCCAGCGGGGCGAGAAGCTGGCGATCCAGCCGGTGCTGCCGGAAGTCTGGGACGGCTATTCGGCCGAGGTCCGCCTGAACGGCGCCACGCACCGGATTTCCGTCAGCCGCGACAAAAAAACCGGTGAGCTGATCGTCAGCGTCAATAATAGTGTCACAAAAAACGCGCATGAAGGCATTTTGCTGTAAGCGCCGGAAGTGAATCGGAGAGGAACCGGCTTTGTACCGAACGTGCGAGGCCGGTTTTTCTTTGCCGTCAGTTCTGGTATCGCGACCCCATTGCGGGTTGCGGTTTCATCGATGCCGAAAGGCCCTGTGGGCGGCGGCGTCCGGTTTCAACAGGGGGTGGGGCGGGGCGCCAAATCCCGGATTAGGACCGCATGCTGCAAAAGACTTCTTGGGGCGGCAGAGACCGGATCGGAACCGCCCCGGTCACGACAGGACGCGATACACGCCTCGACGTCTTCCGGGCGCTCTGCCTGCTGACGATCTTCGTCAACCACGTCCCGGGCCAGTATCTCGAATATCTCACGCACAAGAACATCGGCTTTTCCGACTCGGCCGAGGCCTTCGTGCTGATTTCCGGCCTGTCGGTCGGCGTCGCCTATGGCGGCAGGTTCGTGGCCGGCGCGCGGCTGGCGCTGACCCTCAAGGTCTGGCGGCGCGCCCTGACGCTCTACATCGCGCATATCATGACGAGCGTGGTGACGCTGGCGATCTTCGCCGGCGGCGCCCTCTATTTCGGCCGCCAGGATCTGATCGGCGAAATCAACATCCGCCCGATCGTCGATCAGGCCGAGCAGGGCATCGTCGCCATGGTGCTCCTCGGCCACCAGCTCGGCTACAACAACATCCTGTCGATGTATGCGGTGCTCTTCCTGATGCTGCCCGGCATCCTCTGGCTGAATGCGTGGCGTCCATGGCTGCTCTTCCTCCTTTCGGCCGCCCTCTGGCTTTCCGCCGGCTGCTTCAAGCTCGTCCCCTCGAACTTCCTCGACGAAGGCTACTGGTTCCTCAATCCGTGGTCCTGGCAGTTCCTTTTCGTGATCGGCATCCTCGCAATGGGCCATGTGCGCCGCGGCGGTCGCCTGCCGCGAAGCTGGTGGCTCATCGTGCCTTCCGCAGCCTATCTGCTGGTCTCGGGCGCCTGGGTGCTGTTCTCCTGGTGGAGCATCGACTTCTCCTTCGGCCTGCCGGCGGTGCTGACCGGCTTCGACAAGACGTTCCTGTCGCTGACGCGGCTCCTCCACGTGCTGGCGCTTGCCTATCTGCTGGCGATCACGCCCCTCGTCAGCCGGCTGACGCGGCTCGATGCCAACCATCCGCTGGTGATGGTCGGGCGACATTCGCTGGCGGTGTTCATCTTCGGCACGATCCTCGCGATGGCGGGCCAGGTGCTGCTTTTCGTCACCGGCCGCAACCCGGTGATCGGCTCGCTTTTCGTCGTTGCCGGCATCGGCCTACACTTCGTCTATGCCTATTACCTCGACTGGCTGCGGGAAATGGCCGGCGCGAAGCCGCTCAGGGCCTGAGGGACGCCGGCCGGTGTGGCCGGTATCTTGGTCTGAATTAATTCCTGGCGCCCAGGGCAAGACGGCACGCCAGTCCCGTGAAAACGCTCGCGAGAAGATATTGCGGCAGCTTCGGGAAGCGGCGGAGCCCGGAAAGTCGAGTGCGGACATGGCTGCCGAGGAGGATGACCGAGCCATTCACGAGAAAGCCGATGCCGTTCAGTACTGTAGCGAGGAGAAGCATCTGCAGGACCATCGATCCGCCATGGGGATGCACGAACTGCGGAAACAGAGCCAGGACAAAGAGAGCCATCTTCGGATTGAGGAGGTTTGTCATAAGGCCCTCGCCGAAAATCCGCTTACTTGAAAGTCGCTTCAACGCCGACGTCGGGGAAAAGCTCGATACGTCCGAGCGGACTGTCTTATAGGCCAAGTAGAGAAGATAGGCGCAGCCCGCCCAACGCACGATCTCATAGGCGATCGGCATGGTCATGAAGAGCCGGGAGAGGCCGAGCGCGGCTGCGAGCGCATGGCAATAGGTTCCGAGCCCGATGCCGGCATAGGTGAGGAACCCGGCCGCGCGCCCCTGGCTTATGCTGCGCGAGGCGATGAGCAGCATATCGGGGCCGGGGGTTGCGGTGAGCACCAAAGACGCGGCGGCGAAAAGGATGAGGGTGGAGAAATCCGGCATGTTGATTCCCTTGGAATTGAAGCCGGAATTCTCGTCTACCAAGATTTTCGGGAATGACAAGCTTGCACAGGCGTGTCGAAAAGGTCCCAATAAGGAAAAAGCCACCCACGTTCTTGTGGGTGGCTTCGTTTTCGTGGCTGCCGGTGCTCGCGCTCTGATCCTCCGATCGGAGAACTCACGCCGCCGTATGGCTCTTGCGGACATCCTCGTCCGTCAGGATACCGCTGGCGCGCAGCAGCGCGGCGAAGCGGCCGTTGCTGTGGCTGAGCTCGTTGAAGCCGCCCATCTCGACGACCCGGCCGTGATCCATGAAGATCACCAGGTCGGCCTCGCGCACCGTCGACAGCCGGTGGGCGATGATGAAGGTGGTGCGATCCTTGCGCAGCGCATCGATGGCATCCTTGACACGCGCCTCGGTTTCCACGTCGAGGGCGCTGGTCGCCTCGTCGAGTACCAGAATCGGCGCGTTCTTGAGGATGGCGCGGGCAATGGCGATCCGCTGGCGTTCGCCGCCCGAGAGCCGGTTGCCGCGTTCGCCGACCACCGTGTCGTAGCCGTTGAGGCGGCCTTCGATGAAGTCGCTTGCGGCGGCCGCTTCGGCGGCGCCCATAATCTCTTCCAGCGAGGCGTCCTCGCGGCCGAGCCGGATGTTGTCGCCGATCGAGCGGTTCATCAGGCCGGCATCCTGGAAGACGGTGGCGATCGACCGGCGCAGCGACTTGCGCGTCACGGCCGAAATGTCGACGCCATCGATCAGGATCTGGCCGTGCTTCGGCTCATGGACCCGCTGAAGCAAGTTGACGAGCGTCGTCTTGCCGGCACCGGTCGGGCCGACGATGGCGATCGTCTGGCCGGCCTTGGCCGTGAACGAGACGTTGCGCACGCCCTGGGCGGAATTGGCGAAGTCGAAGGAGACGTCGCGGAACTCGACTTCGCCGACGACGCCGGTGAGGTCCTTGGCGCCGGCCGGCTCCTCGCGTTCGCGCACCGAATCCTCGAGCTGGTAGAAGTCCTGGAGCTTGGCGCGCGCCTCGAAGATCTGCGTCACGAAGGCCTTCATCTGGTCGAGACGGCCGATCAGGAGATTGGCGAAGCCGATGAAGGCGATCACCTCGCCGACGCCGAGCTCGCCGCGCTGCACCAGGATGGTGCCAATGACGAGGATCGTCATCATCGAAATGGTCGAGGCGATGCGGTTGAGCGCGCTGGCGAGCGCCCACCAGTCGAGCACCGGATACTGGGCGGAGAGCAGCCGTTCGGCGAACTTCTTCAGTTCGCGCGTTTCCGCTTCGATACGGTTGTAGCTGTGAACCACCGAGACGTTGCTGATCGCGTCGGAGACGTGCGAGAAGACCGTGTGGTAGTGGTTCTCGACCGAGGCCTGGCCGTCCTTCGTCCGGTTCATCACGGCCTTGCTGATCAGTATATAGGCGGCGCCGAGCACGACGAGGACCATGGACAGGCGGAAGTCCATCACGAAGGCGGTCGGCACCAGCAGGACGAGCGCCACGGCGGTCGCGAGGTGCTGCCGCATGAATTCGAGCCACAGGCCGAAGAGGGTCTCGCAGGCGCGCAGCAGCGTATGCAGTGCGTTCGAGGTGCCGCGCTGGCTATGCCAGGAGAGCGGCATGGAGACGATCCGGCCGAAGGCTTCGGTCAGGAGCGTCGCCCGGCGGCCATGCGCAAGGCGGTCGGCCTCGCGGGAGACGAGGACGAAGGCGATCGTGTTGAAGACACCGAAGCCGGCCCAAAGGAGCAGCATCGGCGCGACGTCCTTTTGCGTCGAGATCGCGTCGATGATACGGCCGAAGAGGATAGGCTCGGCGATCGTGATGACGGCCAGGACGATATTGGCGATGACGATCGCCCCGACACGGTATTTGTGGACAGCAAGATACTGAAGCGCTCTTGCATACACCTGGAATAAAGACACTGTCTCACCCCTTCTGGGCATCGGATTTTCCGCCGCAACAGCAATGCGGCAGTGCGTTGCGCCTTTGGCGATCAACGCAGGATTGCCCTGCTGGATCGACAAAGCCGCGCGAGACGACCCTGAGAAAAACCTGCGGAAAACGCGAAGCGGGCAAGTCAGACGGCTTGATCATCCGGGTCCAAGGGAGGATTTGGTGGACGATCCATCGTTCGCAATCTCTTGCCACGACTCCGATTTTTTGCAGGTTCCGTACAGGACCGGGCGTGATAAGAAGAATTATCGCGGTTGCAACATGAATGGCTTCTGAACGGCGCGTTCATGGAGAATTCGCAAGCGCTCGCTGTCCGTTCTGAGCTCAAGGTGTTCCATGAATATAACGTTGCTCGTACAGTTTCTGGCCCTTCTGGAGGAGATGAAGACACGCGAGGAGATCCTGCCGGAGTTCGAACGACTGCTCGATCGCTGCGGTTTCGATTTCTACGGCGTGGTGCGCCAGCCCAAACCGCACGAGAACCCGCTAAGGCTGCTGCTCGCCGGGCGTTGGCCCGAGAGTTGGCCGCAGATCTACATCCGCAAGAAATACGTCGTCATCGATCCGACGATCCGCTATCTCGGCCACGCCCAGCGCGGCTTCCGCTGGCGCGACACGCTGGTCGCCTTCCGCTCGGACCCGCATCGCAAGCGTATGGAAAGCATGATGGTCGAGGCGCGCAATCACGGGCTTTTCGACGGCTACATCTTTCCGGTGCACGGCCGGCGCGGGCTGATGGGCAACTTGACCGTCGGCGGCCGGGTGGTCGATTTGAGCCCGGTGGAACTGAGCCTCTTCGATGCGATCGCCAAACGGCTGTTCTGGAAGCTGCTCGAGCTCACCGATCCGGAAATCATGGCGGAGCTCGTCTCACGCGTCGAAGTGCAGATGACGCGGCGCGAAATGGAGGCGCTGAACTATCTCGCCGACGGCATGACCTCCAACGATATCGGCAAGGTGCTCGACATTTCGAGCCACACGGTCGACTGGTACATGAACGGTATCCAGGAAAAGCTGAAGGCGAAGAACCGGCATCATGCCGTCGCCATTGCCTTCCGCCTCGGATTGATTTCGTAAAGTGCGTCGCATTTTTATGGAGCCCTGCAACGCGCGTTAGTTTTTTTTATGCATGCCGTTGTCCCGAAGCCGCTGCACACTGTCCGGCGGGCATGCATTAAGGGTCGTCCTGACCCAATGGGTTAGGCTTCGTGTCGCATCTGAAATTGCACTTCATTCCATGACTCGCTAATAGTTCTCTTCGCGGGTGCAGCATTCCCGCGTTTTCAAGTCTATTTGAGGAGTCCGACTTGTCCATCTCAAAGATCCTTGTTGCCAACCGATCCGAAATCGCCATCCGCGTCTTCCGCGCGGCCAATGAGCTGGGGCTTAAAACGGTCGCGATCTGGGCAGAGGAGGACAAGCTGGCGCTGCACCGCTTCAAGGCGGACGAGAGCTACCAGGTCGGCCGCGGCCCGCATCTTGCCCGCGACCTCGGGCCGATCGAGAGCTATCTGTCGATCGACGAGGTGATTCGCGTCGCCAAGCTGTCCGGGGCCGATGCGATCCATCCGGGCTATGGCCTCCTGTCGGAAAGCCCGGAATTCGCCGAGGCCTGTGCCGAAAACGGCATCACCTTCATCGGCCCGAAGCCGGAGACGATGCGCCAGCTCGGCAACAAGGTGGCGGCCCGCAACCTGGCGATCTCGATCGGCGTGCCGGTCGTGCCGGCGACCGAGCCGCTGCCGGACGACCCGGCCGAGATCGCAAGACTCGCCGACGAGATCGGCTATCCGGTGATGCTGAAGGCCTCCTGGGGCGGTGGCGGCCGCGGCATGCGGGCGATCCGCGACCAGAAGGACCTGATCCGCGAGGTGACCGAGGCGAAGCGCGAGGCGAAGGCCGCCTTCGGCAAGGACGAGGTCTATCTGGAAAAGCTCGTCGAGCGGGCCCGCCACGTCGAAAGCCAGATTCTCGGCGACACGCACGGCAATGTCGTGCATCTGTTCGAGCGCGACTGCTCGATCCAGCGGCGCAACCAGAAGGTCGTCGAGCGGGCCCCGGCGCCCTATCTCAACGAAGCGCAGCGCGCCGAACTCGCCGCCTATTCGCTGAAGATCGCCGAGGCGACCAACTATATCGGCGCCGGCACGGTCGAGTATCTGATGGATGCCGACACCGGCAAGTTCTACTTCATCGAGGTCAATCCGCGCATCCAGGTCGAGCACACGGTGACCGAGGTGGTCACCGGCATCGACATCGTCAAGGCGCAGATCCACATCCTCGACGGCTTTGCCATCGGCTCGCCGGAATCGGGCGTGCCGAAGCAGGAAGACATCCGCCTCAACGGCCATGCGCTGCAGTGCCGCATCACCACCGAGGACCCGGAGCAGAACTTCATTCCCGACTATGGCCGCATCACCGCCTATCGCGGCGCCACCGGCTTCGGGATCCGGCTCGACGGCGGCACCGCCTATTCCGGCGCGGTGATCACCCGCTACTACGATCCGCTGCTCGAGAAGGTCACCGCCTGGGCACCGAACCCGCAGGAAGCAATCCAGCGGATGATCCGGGCGCTCAGGGAATTCCGCATCCGCGGCGTCGCCACCAACCTGACCTTCCTCGAGGCGATCATCAGCCACGCGAAGTTCCACGACAACAGCTACACGACGCGCTTCATCGACACGACGCCGGAACTGTTCCAGCAGGTCAAGCGCCAGGACCGCGCCACCAAGCTGTTGACCTATCTCGCCGACGTTACCGTCAACGGCCATCCGGAGGCGAAGGGCCGGCCGAGGCCGAATGACGATATCGCCGCTCCGGTCGTGCCGTTCATCAATGGCGAAGCCAAGCCCGGCACCAAGCAGAAGCTCGATGAGCTTGGGCCGAAGAAATTCGCCGAATGGGTCAAGGCGCAGCCGCAGGTGCTGCTCACCGACACGACGATGCGCGACGGCCACCAGTCGCTGCTCGCCACCCGCATGCGCACCTATGACATCGCCCGCATTGCCGGCACCTATGCGCGGGCGCTGCCGAACCTGTTTTCGCTCGAATGCTGGGGCGGCGCCACCTTCGACGTGTCGATGCGCTTCCTGACCGAGGATCCGTGGGAGCGGCTGGCGATGGTACGCGAGGGCGCGCCGAACCTGCTGCTGCAGATGCTGCTGCGCGGTGCCAACGGCGTCGGCTACAAGAACTATCCCGACAATGTCGTCAAATACTTCGTCCGCCAGGCGGCCAAGGGCGGCATCGACGTGTTTCGCGTCTTCGACTGCCTGAACTGGGTCGACAACATGCGGGTGTCGATGGATGCGGTCGGCGAGGAGAACCGGATCTGCGAGGCGGCGATCTGCTATACCGGCGACATCCTCAATTCCGCCCGGCCGAAATACGACCTCAAATACTATACGGCGCTGGCAGCCGAACTGGAGAAGGCCGGCGCCCACATCATCGCCGTCAAGGACATGGCCGGGCTGTTGAAGCCGGCCGCGGCGCGGGTGCTGTTCAAGGCACTCAAGGACGCGACCGACCTGCCGATCCATTTCCACACCCACGACACGTCGGGCATTGCGGCGGCGACGGTGCTGGCCGCGGTCGAATCCGGCGCCGACATCGTCGACGCGGCGATGGACGCGCTGTCCGGCAACACCTCGCAGCCCTGCCTCGGCTCGATCGTCGAGGCGCTGTCCGGCACGGAGCGCGACCCCGGCCTGAACCCGGAATGGATCCGCCGCATCTCGTTCTACTGGGAGGCGGTGCGCCATCAATATGCGGCCTTCGAGAGCGACCTCAAGGGACCGGCCTCGGAAGTCTACCTGCACGAGATGCCGGGCGGCCAGTTCACCAATTTGAAGGAACAGGCCCGCTCGCTCGGGCTCGAGACCCGCTGGCACGAGGTGGCGCAGGCCTATGCCGACGCCAACCGGATGTTCGGCGACATCGTCAAGGTGACGCCGTCCTCGAAGGTGGTCGGCGACATGGCCCTGATGATGGTCTCCCAGGACCTGACGGTCGCCGACGTCGAGAACCCGGCGAAGGACATCGCCTTCCCGGACTCGGTCGTGTCGATGCTGAAGGGCGATCTCGGCCAACCGCCGGGCGGCTGGCCGCAAGCGCTGCAGAAGAAGGCGCTGAAGGGCGAAGCGCCCTATACGGCCGTGCCGGGCTCGCTGCTGCCGCCGGCCGATCTCGACGCCGAGCGCAAAGCCATCGAGGACAAGCTCGAGCGTGATGTCGACGACTTCGAATTTGCCTCCTACCTGATGTATCCGAAGGTGTTCACCGACTATGCGCTGGCCGCCGAGACCTACGGTCCGGTTTCGGTGCTGCCGACGCCGGCCTATTTCTACGGCATGGGCCCGGGCGAGGAGCTGTTCGCCGACATCGAGAAGGGCAAGACGCTGGTGATCCTCAACCAGGCGCAGGGCGAGATCGACGAGAAGGGCATGGTCAAGATGTTCTTCGAGCTGAACGGCCAGCCGCGCTCGATCAAGGTGCCGGACCGCAACCGCGGCGCCTCGACCGCCATCCGCCGCAAGGCCGAGGCGGGTAACGCCGCCCAGCTCGGCGCGCCGATGCCGGGCGTCATCTCGACGGTCGCCGTCCATCCCGGCCAGCCGGTCAAGGCCGGCGACGTGCTGTTGTCGATCGAGGCGATGAAGATGGAGACGGCGCTGCACGCCGAGAAGGACGGCACCATCGCCGAGGTGCTGGTCCGCGCCGGCGACCAGATCGACGCCAAGGATCTGCTGATCGTGTTTGGCTGAGGGGCGGAACCTTCAAATGCAAACGGCTGGAGAGATCCGGCCGTTTGTTCACAACCTGCAGCTGGGTCCGAGACACAAACGCATCATACAAATGACAGCGCCGCGGAGAGGCACCCTTGTGCGTGGATCCTTGGGTCAAGCCCTAGGATGACGGCGGAGGGGGATTCCCTAGACGCGCCGTTTATGATCGGGAAATCCGTGTGCGCGCCCGAACGTCACTCAAATATCATAGCTCATCGGTGCGCTGAGCGAGGCGATGAACTTCTTCGTCCGCTCGCGCTCCGGCGTCGAAAAAATCTTGCGCGGCGGGCCGCTTTCGACGACGACGCCGGCGTCGAGGAAGACGACGTGATCGGCGACGCGTGAGGCGAGGCGCAGGTCATGGGTCGCCATGATCATCGTCGTGCCTTCGCGGGCGAGCCGGCTGAGGACCTCTACGACTTCCTCGGCGAGTTCCGGATCGAGGGCCGAGGTCGGCTCGTCGCAGAGGAGCACGCGCGGCGAGGGGGCCAGGGCCCGGGCGATCGCGACGCGCTGCTGTTGGCCGCCGGAAAGCGTCGACGGCCAGGCGTCGGTCTTGTGCGCCATGCCGACCTTCTCCAGGAGTTCGAGCGCCCGGGCGCGGGCCCGGTCGGTCGGCCATTTGAGAACGGTGGTAAGGCCTTCCATGACATTGCCGAGCGCCGTCTGGTGCGGGAAAAGCTGGAAGTTCTGGAACACCATGCCGGTCTGGCGGCGCAGCCTCTGGATCGCCTGCCAGCCGACCTTGCGGCCGGGGGCAAAGTCCAGCCGCTCGTCGCCGAGGCGGATTGCGCCGCTGGTCGGGACTTCCAGCAGGTTGACGCAGCGCAGCAGCGTGCTCTTGCCACCGCCGGAGGGGCCGACGAGGGCCGTCACGGTGCCTTCCGCCAGCGTGACGCTGATGTCGTTCAGGACCGTGTTGGTGCCGAAGCGCTTGACGATATGCGAGAGCTCGATCATGCGCGCGCCTCCAGGAAGCCGCCATAGCGGGCGAAGCGTTTCTCGAGCTTGACCTGCAGGGCAGAAAGCACCGAGCTCATGGCAAGATAGATCAGCGCCGCCTCGATGTAGAGGATCAGGGGCTCATAGGTGGTGGCGACGATGCGCTGCGCCGTCTGGAAGAGTTCCGGCACGGTGATCGCCGCGGCGAGCGAGGTGTCTTTCACCAGCGAGATGAAGGTGTTCGACAGCGGCGGCACGGCGACGCGGCCCGCCTGCGGCAGGATGGTGCGGCGCATCGCCTGGCTCCAGCTCATGCCGATCGAATAGGCCGCTTCCCATTGGCCGCGAGGCACCGAGGAGATGACGGCGCGGATGATCTCCGACGTATAGGCGCCGATATTCAGCGTGAAGCCGATCAGCGCGGCCGGGAAGGCATCCAGCAAAATGCCCATGCTCGGCAGCCCGTAGAAGATCACGAAGAGCTGTACGAGCAGCGGCGTGCCGCGGATCACCCAGACATAGAAGCGCGCCACGGCGACGAAGGGTGCCGGCGCGAAAAGCCTGACAATGGCGGTGACGAGGCCGAGCAGCAGACCGAGGATGAAGGACAGCAGAGTCAATGGCACCGTGAAGATCAAGCCGGCCCAAAGCAGGGTCGGCAGCGATTCCGCCATGAGGTTCAACCAGTTTGGCAAGGGACAGCCTTTCGAAAACGCGCGATCCGCTCCGAGGGTGGAGCGGATCGTAATTCATGGGGTGGGATCGGGAAAGCGGTGAGGCCGCATCCGTATAACTGTGCCTAAGACCCCCCCCGACCCTGCGGGCCACCCTCCCCACAAGGGGGAGGGATGGGAGGCTCCGAATCCTTTGCGCCCCTCTTTCGGTGCTTTGCCTGTCGCGCCTGCCTTCGGCGACTGAACCTTGTGCAGGATGCAGAGGCTTCGTGTAGAGCTCGGCGCCGCGGCAGGTTAAGGCCCTCCCCCTTGTGGGGAGGGTTGGGAGGGGTCAGTCGCCGGCCGCTCCAAAGACGCTATTTCGAGACGTCGGCGCCGAAATATTTCTGCGAGATCTTCTCGTAGGTGCCGTCGGCCTTGATCTCGGCCAGCGCCTTGTTGATCGCTTCAAGCAGTTCCGGCTCGTCCTTGCGCAGGATGATGCCGGAATAGTCGGCGTCCGGCTTTTCGGCGGCGATCCTCACGTTTGCGTCGGGCTTCTGCTTCTTGAAGTCGAGGAAGGACAGGCTGTCGTTGATCGTCGCATCGGCACGGCCGGTCAGGACGAGCTGGATCGACTGGTCGAAGCCGTCGGTGCCGACGAGTTCGGCGCCGGAGGCTTCGGCAAGCTTGCCGAAGTTGCTGGTCAGCGACTGGGCCGACTTCTTGCCCTTCAAGTCTGCGAAGTCCTTGATCTCCTCGTTGTCGCCCTTGACGATCAGCACGGCCTTGGAGGCGATGTAGGGCTCGGAGAAATCGTACTTCTTCTTGCGTTCCTCGGTGATGCCGACCTGGTTGATGACGGTGTCGTAGCGGTTGGCGTCGAGACCGGCGATCAGCCCGTCCCACTTGCCTTCCAGGAACTCGGCCTTGACGCCGAGGCGCTCGGCGACTGCCTGGCCGATCTCCACGTCGAAGCCGACGAGCGTGCCGTTCGCATCATGATAGGTGAAGGGGGCGTAGGTGCCCTCGGTGCCGATCTTCAGCACGCCGGCCGACTTGACCTCATCAAGGTTCGACCCCGCTTCGGCCGGCGCAAAGGCGGCAAGTTGCAGGAGGGCGGCAGCGAAAAGTGTCGGAAGGAGTTTCATTGTCTTGTTTCCATCTTTCTGTTCTCCGGCCCGTCACCGGATTGCCGCGAGACTCGCACAAATTCGGAAGCGTCTGAGCACATAAAAGACCAATTCTCGGCTGTTTCGATAGAATATTTTCTCAAGCAAGCCGGGCCCTATCGGAATGGCCGCCGTAAAAGCCTCCAAGCGGCTTGCCTGTTCCGAACGATCGAAGGTTGAAATCGCGCGACGAGAGTGGTATTCACGTTTTCATCGATTCATGCACGTTTATGCACGGTTTCTAATTATGGCGAGCGACTTGCTGCTGCGCGAAAGAAAATCCCTCATCCAGGACCGCCTGGGGACAAATGGCCGCGTTCTCGCGGTCGACCTGGCGCGCGAACTGAATGTTTCCGAGGACACGATCCGGCGGGACCTGCGCGAGATGGCCGCCGCCGGCCTCTGCGAGCGGGTCTATGGCGGCGCCCTGCCGATCGCTCCGGATGCCGGTTCGCTGAGCGCGCGGGCCGCGCTTGTCCCGGAACGTAAGGCAGCGCTGGCGCGGGCCTCGGTCGGCTTCATAGAGCGCGGTATGACGGTATTTCTCGATGCGGGCTCGACCAATCTGGCAATCGCCCAGGCGATAGCCCCGGATCTGTCGGCAACGATCGTCACCAACACGCCGCTGATCGCCACCGCCCTGATGGAAAAGCCGGGTCTTGATCTCATCCTGATCGGCGGCCCACTCGACCGCGCCGTCGGCGCGGCGATCGGGGCCAGGGCACAGCGCGACGCCGAGCTGCTGAGGCCTGACCTCTGCCTCCTAGGGTCGTGCGGCGCCGACGCTGAAGCGGGGCTCACTGCCTTCCACTTTGAGGATGCGGAATTCAAGCGACTGATCGCCTCGCGCAGCCGTTCGGTGCTCGCCGCCATCACGAGCGACAAGCTCGGCACCGCCGCTCCGCACGCGGTCATCGACATCGACGCCGCTTCGACGCTCGTCCTCGAGGCGAATGCGCCAGAGGCCCAGATCGCCGCGTTCACCGCGCAAGGGGCGCGCGTCGTTCTTGCGAGGGAACAAGGATGAGCATCGCACATGTCGCCCTCTGGACCAGGGATATCGAGCGGATTGCGGCCTTCTGGGTCGAATTCTTCGGCGCCGACGCGGGCGCGGTCTATGAAAGTCGGCGCCGTCCAGGTTTCCGTTCGCGCTTCCTGACCGTCGGCGCCGGACCGTCGATCGAGGTCATGGAGGGGCCGTGGCTGGAGCCGCATGACGGTGCGACCGTGGAGCGCGCCGGCTACGCGCATGTCGCTCTCTCCCTCGGGAGTGGCAAGGCGGTGGACGACATGGCCGCTCGGGCCGAGCAGCGGGGCCTGCTCGTATCGGGAGCCAGATGGACGGGGGATGGTCTCTACGAAGCCGTGATCCGCGACCCCGACGGCAATCTTATCGAAATCACCATTTGAGCCGGGACCGGCAAGCAGGAAGATCAAAATGGATCAACGCACAGAGACCGCCCCGAAGGCGGCAGTCCGGCAGGGTTATATGTCGAAGAACCGTCTCGCCGTCTCGCTCCTGTTCCTCATGAACGGCTTCGTCACCGGAAGCTGGGCGCCGAAAATTCCCGAATTCAAGGACCGCCTCGGCATCGGCGAGAGCGTGCTCGGGCTCTTGATCCTGGTGTTCGGCGTCGGCTCGTTGGTGCTGATGCCGATCGCCGGCGGCTACATTGCCCGCATCGGCTCTGAAAAGGTGGCCAAGGCCACGGCGATCATCCTCTCGCCCCTGCTCCTCGTCCTGACGCTGGTGCTGAACGTCTGGACGGCGGCGATCGGCATGTTCCTGCTCGGCGGCTTCGTCGGCGCCATGGACGTGGCAATGAATGCCAATGCCGTCGAGGTCGAGAAATCGATGCGCCGCGCCATCATGTCCTCCTGCCACGCCTATTGGAGCCTCGGCGGGCTGATCGGCGCCGGCATCGGCGGCTTCCTGATGGCCCGCGTCGGCGTGCTCCCGCATGCGATCCTCGTGACCGGCCTCTGCGTAGCGATCCTTGCGGCGGCCTGGCCGTTGATCCTCGCCGATCAGCCGCACCCGGCGGCCGCGAAAGAGAAGTTGCGCCTGCCGATGACACCGCTACCCTGGCTGATCGGCCTGATGGCGCTGTTCTCAATGGTGCCGGAAGGGGCCGTGCTCGACTGGGGGGCGCTCTATCTGCGCAACGAACTCGGTGCCTCGGTCGAGCTCTCGGGATTCGGCTTTGCCGCCTTCTCGGCAACCATGGCGGCGATGCGTTTTGCCGGCGATCATGTGCGCGATCGTTGCGGTGCGACGAAGACGTTGCGGATCTGCACGGTCACGGCGCTTGTCGGCCTTGTCGCCGCGGGGCTCGCGCCGAACGCATACCTCGCGATCCTCGGTTTTGCCGTGGCCGGCATCGGCATCTCGAACATGGTGCCGATCGCCTTTTCGGCCGGCGGCAACATGCCGGGCCTGCAGCCGGGGATCGGCCTCGCGGTTGCGACAACGATGGGCTATTCCGGCATGCTGTTCGCGCCGTCGCTGATCGGCTTCATTGCCGAGCATAGCGGCTTCGCGGTCATCTTTGCCTCCATCCCCGTTCTCTTCGTCGTCGTGCTTCTCCTGTCGCACCACGCCGTCCATGCGGATCATGGCAAAAGACATTGACGGCGGGCTGCCATCAATTCGCCGTCAGCGCATGATGTTGCCGTTGACAAGCACGCTTTCCTTCGCCACCTGAAAGGCGAAAGCGGGACGCCGATGCGTGCCCCGCAGCTCCAAAGCGTTGCATCGACCTTTGTGCGCCCGGTAAGGCGCACGGCGCTGCAAAGGGACCACGAGAGGCCTTCATGTCTTCTGCCTTCGATTTCGAGCCAAAGCCGCGCCGCGCCTCGGTGGCCGTCGATGTCGGCGGCGTCATCGTCGGCGGTGCCGCGCCGGTCGTCGTCCAGTCGATGACGAATACGGACACGGCCGATGTCGATGCGACCGTCGCGCAAGTGGCGGCGCTCCACAAGGCGGGTTCCGAGCTGGTGCGGATTACCGTCGACCGCGACGAAAGTGCCGCCGCCGTGCCGAAGATCCGCGAGCGGCTGCTGCAGCTCGGCCTGGACGTGCCGCTCGTCGGCGACTTCCACTATATCGGCCATAAGCTCTTGGCCGATCACCCGGCCTGCGCCGAGGCGCTCGCGAAATACCGCATCAATCCGGGCAATGTCGGCTTCAAGGACAAGAAGGACAAGCAGTTCGCCGAGATCATCGAGATGGCGATCCGCTACGACAAGCCGGTGCGGATCGGGGTGAATTGGGGGTCACTCGACCAGGAGCTGCTGACGCGACTGATGGACGAGAACCAGGCCGCGGGCTCACCGTTGACGGCGCAAGAGGTGACGCGCGAGACGATCGTCCAGTCGGCGCTGCTCTCGGCGGAGCTTGCCGAGGAACTCGGCCTGGCGCGCAATCGCATCATCCTTTCCGCCAAGGTTTCGGGCGTGCAGGACCTGATCGCCGTCTATGCGATGCTGGCCGCCCGGTCCGACCATGCGCTGCATCTCGGGCTTACCGAGGCGGGCATGGGGACGAAGGGCATCGTCGCCTCCTCCGCCTCGCTCGGCATCCTGATGCAGCAGGGCATCGGCGATACGATCCGCATCTCGCTGACGCCGGAGCCCGGCGGCGACCGCACCCGCGAGGTGCAGGTGGCGCAGGAGCTCTTGCAGGTCATGGGCTTCCGCCAGTTCATTCCGGTCGTCGCCGCCTGTCCCGGTTGCGGCCGCACCACCTCCACGGTCTTCCAGGAACTCGCCCAGAAGATCCAGGAGGACATCCGCGCCAGCATGCCGATCTGGCGCGAGAAATATCCGGGCGTCGAGGCGCTCAAGGTCGCCGTGATGGGCTGCATCGTCAATGGCCCCGGCGAGAGCAAGCATGCCGATATCGGCATTTCGCTCCCGGGCACCGGGGAAATGCCGGCCGCCCCCGTCTTCATCGACGGCCAGAAGGCAATGACGCTCCGCGGCCCGAAGATCGCCGAGGAATTCCAGCTTCTCGTCGCCGACTATATCGAAAAACGCTTCGGCCGCGGCCAGGCGGCGGCCGAATAACTCAAGCCTCAAAGAATTTCGTCGAGCGCCGCAACCAGCCTGGCGCATTCCTCGTCGGTGCCGATGGTGATGCGCAGGAAATCCGAAATCCGCGGCTTGGCGAAATGGCGGACGATCACGGCGCGCTCGCGCAGCTTGGCCGCGAGATCCTGACCGGCCTGGGCCGGATGCCGGGCGAAGACGAAGTTCGCCTGGGAGGGCAGGACCTCGAAACCACGTTCTTCCAGTTCGCTCGTCAACCTCGCACGCGTGGCGATAATCTTGCCGCGCGTCGCCTCGAACCATGTGTCGTCTTTGATCGCGGCGGTCGCGCCGGCCTGGGCCGCACGGCCGAGCGGGTAGGAATTGAAACTGTCCTTGACCCGCTCCAGCGCCTCGATCAGCGCCCGCTGGCCGATCGCGAAACCGACGCGCAGGCCGGCCAGCGCGCGGGACTTGGAGAAGGTCTGGACGACCAGCAGGTTGTCGTATTTCGGCACGAGCGCGGTCGCTGATTCACCGCCGAAGTCGATATAGGCCTCGTCGATCACCACAGGCCGGTCCGGATGCTCGGCAACCAGCGTCTCGATCTCCGCCAGCGGCAGGCCGATGCCGGTCGGCGCATTGGGATTGGGCAGGATGATCGCGCCGCAGGGTCGGCGGTAGTCGGCAATGTCGATGCGGAATGCCGCGTTGAGCGGCACTTCGATCGCCTCGATGCCGAAAAGGCCCGCATAGGTCGGATAGAAGCTGTAGGAAATATCCGGATAGAGCAGCGGCTCGTCGTGCTTCAGCAGTGCGGCGAAGGCATGGGCGAGCACCTCGTCGGAACCATTGCCGACGAAGACCTCCCCGGTCGAGACGCCATATCGCGCGGCGATCGCTTCCCTCAAGCCCAACGCGACCGGGTCCGGATAGAGCCGGAGATCGGCGCCTGCCGCCGCCCGGACGGCTTCGAGCGCCTGCTCGGAGGGTCCGTAGGGGCTTTCATTGGTGTTGAGCTTGACGAGATTCGCGATACGCGGCTGTTCGCCCGGAACATAGGGTTTCAGCGTGGAAACGATCGGCGACCAGAATTTGCTCATGAACTCAGTTCCTGCGATTGGCGATGAAGCGGGCGGCTTCGACAAGAATGGCGGACCGGGCGCCGTAGGGCTGAAGCAGCTCCTTGGCCTCGGCCACCAGCCCTTCGAGCTGGCGCTCGGCCCAGGCCTGGCCGTGAAGGGCAACGAGCGTGCCCTTGCCGCGGGCCGCATCCTTGCCGGTGGCCTTGCCCATGGCCTCGGCGTCGGCGGTGAGGTCGAGAAGATCGTCGGCAAGCTGGAAGGCAAGGCCGATTTTTCGCCGAAGGCGCGCAGCCGCCGGCGGTCGTCAGGCTCCGCGTCGGCGATGATTGCGCCCGCCTCGCAGGCGAAGCGGATGAGGGCGCCGGTCTTCATCGCCTGCAGCGTGACGATGCCCGCTTCGTCCGGCGCGGACTTTTCGGCGGCGAGATCGAGCGCCTGTCCGCCAGCCATGCCGCCAAGGCCGGCCGCGCGGGCCAGCGCCAGCACAAGTGCGGCCTTCTGGCCGTCGGAGAGCGGCGTTTCCGGCGCGGCGATGATGTCGAAGGCGAAGGTCAAGAGGCTGTCGCCGGCGAGGATGGCGGTCGCTTCATCGAAGGCGATATGCACGGTCGGCTGGCCGCGTCGGAGGTCGTCGTCGTCCATCGCCGGCAGGTCGTCATGGACGAGCGAATAGCAATGCACGCATTCGAGCGCCGCGCCGATCCGGAGCGCCGCATTGGCGCTGCCGCCGAGCAGGGCGGTACTTTCGGCGACGAGGAAGGGGCGCAGCCGCTTGCCGCCGTTGAGGACGCCATGGCGCATGGCGTCGAGCAGCCGTGCCGGCCGGGCGATCTCGTCCGCTTGGGCGCCAGGCCCGAGCAGGGTCGAAAGCAGGCTCTCCACCGCCAGCGCCGCGGCCTTGAGGCGTTCCTGAAAAAGTGGTGTCTCGTCTTGCATATGAGGCTCTTTGGCACGAGGGAGAGCGGCTTTCAACGGACTTTCGCGTCGCAGCCCGCGCGTTTTGTACGGGATGAGTGCGCAGGCGCCCTTGTCTTTCTCAGAGAAAGGCCGTTCAACTTTCGCGATCCATGAAATAAGAGTGGGGAATGGACAGAGGGGTGGACAGCCAGGCCGTGGACATCGTTCCGGAAGAACGCGAGGAGGGCGAGTTGCCCGCCGGCCGCTGGTCTGCCCTGCGTCGAACCTGGCGAACGCGGCGCCAGCGTCTCGTTCTCGCGGCACTTTCCATTCTCCTGCTCCCCTATCTGCTGATCTTCGTCTATCTCGTCGGCTTCATCCATCCGGTATCGACTTTGATGCTGCGCGACCTCGTGCTGCTGCGCGGCTACGACCGGGAATGGGTGGCGTTCGACGATATCGCCCCGGTCCTCGTCCAGTCGGTGATGATGTCCGAGGACGGCCAGTTCTGCGCCCATAACGGGGTCGACTGGATGCAGATGCGCGGTGTCGTCGAGGACGCGCTCGATGGCGAACAGACGCGCGGCGCGAGCACCATCCCGATGCAGACGGTCAAGAACCTCTATCTCTGGAACGGGCGCTCCTTCATTCGCAAGGGAATGGAACTGCCGCTTGCCGTCGTCGCCGATCTCGTCTGGAGCAAGCGGCGCATGATGGAAATCTACCTGAACGTCGCCGAGTGGGGCGACGGCATCTACGGCATCGAAGCCGCCGCACGGCATCACTTCGGCGTTTCCGCCGCGAAGCTCTCGCGCCGCCAGGCCGCTCTGCTTGCCGTCGCCCTGCCCAATCCGATCGACCGCAATGCCGGCAAGCCCGGACGTGGCCTGAGGCGCCTCGCCTCGGTGATCGAGCGTCGCGCCGGCCGCTCGGGCGGCTACATCACATGTCTTTATGATTGAGATGAAGGCAATTCATTGGTCTTGTCTCCGGTGATGTGGCAAGGCTGCCTCCCGAAAAACCAAGCGGAGACAGAGCCATGGCCAAACTCGTTCTTTATGTCGGCAACAAGAATTATTCGTCCTGGTCCCTCCGGCCGTGGCTGGCGCTCGAAGGCTGCGGCATAACGTTCGAAGACGTCGTCATCCCCTTCGACTTTCCGGCGGGAAACCCGAAGTTTCGTGAAATCTCCCCGACCGGACGCGTGCCGGTGCTCCACCATGGCGAAACGCGCGTCTGGGAATCGCTGGCCATCATCGAATACGTCGCGGAGCTTTTCCCGGAAGCCGGTATCTGGCCCGAGAACCGCGAGGATCGGGCCCGCGCGCGCAGCTATTCGATGGAGATGCTCGCCGGCTTCCGCGCGCTGCGCGGCGCCTGCCCGATGAACATCCGCCGGCCGGTGAAGGCGATTGCCCTTCCCGATGGAGTGATCGACGACGTCGCGCGGATCGAAGCGATCTGGCACGAGGCGATCGCCCGCTCCGGCGGACCGTTCCTCTTTGGCCGCTTCACTGCCGCCGACGCGATGTTCGCCCCGGTCGTCAACCGTCTGGAGGTCTACGAGCTCACGACCGATCCGGCAACGCTTGCCTATATGGAGGCCGTCAAGGCGCATCCGGCCTTCCGCAAATGGGAGGAAGCGGCAAGGGCAGAACCGTGGATCGTACCCGAGGACGAGGCCTGACGTTCCCAAGGGAGCGGGCGCTTGCGCTTGCTGGCCGATTCGAAAATTTGCGCGCGGGGACTGGTCAAACCGCGGTCGGGCATGTATAAGCGCGCGAAATTCCGAGATCGACATCTGTTTGACCCGGCCATTTTCGGCTGCTGAACAGTGTTTTGCCCGATAAGTGGAGAATGAAATGGCTGTACCCAAAAGAAAAACGAGCCCGTCCAAGCGTGGCATGCGCCGTTCCGCTGACGCCCTCAAGGCTCCGACCTACGTCGAAGACAAGAATTCCGGCGAACTGCGCCGTCCGCACCACATCGATCTGAAGACCGGCATGTACCGCGGCCGTCAGGTCCTGACGCCGAAGGAAAGCGCATAAGCGTTTTCGTCTGCGGGTGAAGTTTTAAGGGTCGGCTCTGCCGGCCCTTTTTCTTTGGTGCGTTGGACTTGGCGAAATGCCCCTCCCCAACCCCTCCCCACAAGGGGGAGGGGCTCGCAGGCGTCCGCCGCCTGCGCCAATTCAACGTTTCCACATGCGGTGACGATTTGTGTCACGCCGGGGGCGCGGCAGGGGAAGCCCCTCCCCCTTGTGGCAGGGCTGTCCGGGGAACGGCCTGGGTGAATCGAAATGTCGCAGG